>NZ_SMKX01000116.1 GCF_004349055.1 Kribbella antibiotica | reverse complement strand
GGGGTGATGTCGGTGAGGGGGACTGGGGTTACTTCGGTGAAGGTGATGGTTCGGCGCCAGGGGCTTACGGTGCCGTGGGCGCCCATGGACATGGGGGCTGCCTGGTACGGCGGTTCGTCGGCTACGACACCTAGGGCGGTGAAGGCTCGGAGCGGGATCTTGCTGCCGTACTGCTGGGTGGGGGAGTAGATGACGAAGCCGTCGCCGGGGTTGAGGCGGGCTACGTTGGGGCGCTTGCCGTGGTTGAGCTGGATGAAGCCGCCGGCGACGGCGCGGTCTGTGTGATCGGCGGAGACGACGCCCAGCCAGGCCCTTGCGATTGCTGTCATGGACTCAGTGTCAGCAGGAATAGGTGACACGTTTAGTCATCTATTCCAGCCATTAGAGTCGCCCTATGCCGATGTTCTCGTTCGAAGGTAAGAGCCCGACCGTGCATCCGGACGCCTGGATCGCGCCGACGGCGACACTCGTGGGTGATGTCGTGATCGAGGCGGGCGTCTCGATCTGGTACGGCGTGGTGATCCGCGCCGACCTGGGCACGATCACCATTCGGGCCGGCGCGAACATCCAGGACAACAGCGTGATTCATGTCGGCCACAACGGCTGTGAGATCGGCCCGAATGTGACGGTCGGCCACCAGTGTCTGGTGCACGACTGCACGATCGGTGAGCAGGCGTTGATCGGGAACGGCGCGATCGTTCTGGACGGCGCAGTCATCGGCGCCCGCACGCTGATCGCGGCTGGTGCGACGGTCACTCCCGGCGTGGTGATTCCGCCGGAGTCGGTCGCGATGGGGAGCCCGGCGAAGAAGATCATCCCGCTGGAAGGGGTGGCCAAGCTCTTTGTAGACCACAACGCTGCCGTGTACCACGACCTTGCGCGTCGCCACGCGGAGACGGTAAGACAAGTGGACTAGTTGCTGGCGGGGGGCCTCGGAGCGCGTTGCGCCAACGCCCCGCTCCGAGACCCCCGCCTTGGGCTGTCTGCTCAACCCGTCGAAACTCCTGTACCCACTGGCCTCTAGTTAAAAAGGGGCCGGGTAAGAACCTCTGCCGGGACTACGGTGCAGAGATGACTGAGAGCGCAGGTACCAGGGCCTTCGTCATCGATCGCCCCGACGGGCGGGCCGATGGTGACGGCTGGGAAGAAAACTACACCGAGCTGCCAGGCGGTGCCGGTGTGTCACTTATCCTCGAGTCCACCACGCAGGAGGGTGTCGGCCCCCGCCTGCATCTGCACCCGTACGCCGAAACTTTCATCATCCGCCGCGGTTCCGCGACCTTCACCGTCGCCGACGAGCAGGTCGAGGCCCACGCCGGTCAGATCCTCGTCGTACCGGCGGAGACCCCGCACAAGTTCCGCACCGGCCCGGGCGGCTACGAAGCCCTGCACATCCACGCCAACTCCACCTTCGAAACCATCTGGCTGGAGTAGCGCCAATGTCAGGGCAGGCGGATCGTCACTAGCTTGGTCTCGATCTTGCTGTCCACGAGGTTGCCGTTGGCATCGAAGGCGGCCGGGCCGTCGGACATGCCGAAGTCGTTGTCGTTGATGACAACCAGGGTGTGCTTGGAGGTCAGGGCGACACCCTCGATCTTCTTCGGGACGCCGGGGATCGTGTTCAGATCCAGGAAGAGCCGCTTCGACAGAACCGGTACGCCGGAAGCGGCGGGGTCGGCGAGGGCTTCCAGCGACGGCGTGGTCGCGGCGGCATCCCACGCCGTACCGAGGATGTTGTCGCAATCACGCAGTACGACGCGGTGCAGGCGGGCGGCGTTGTCGGTGCGCTCTTGGACGAGGAGCGTCTCGCGGCCGACTGCGATCACCGACGAGATCTTCAGTGCCGAGGTGTCGGTCTCACCGGGGTCGACGACGCCGACCGGGTCGAAGCGGTAGACGTATTCCGCAGTGACCTTGCCGCGACGCGGGGAGAAGCGGACCAGGCGAGTGGTGCGCGAGGCCTCGCCGATCTTCTTGCTGGGGTTCAGTAGCGGGCTCTGCAGCGCCAGGATCAGGTCGCCACCGGGCAGCTGGGCCAGGCCCTCGAATCCGCGGTTGACCTTGCGGGTCAGGAAAATCGCGGGCAGCGACTCGATCACCGGGTAGTCGGTCCCGGTCAGGTTCAGGCCCTTCGGCACGTACCGCGCGAGCACCTTTCCGCGTGCGGACACGTGCACCAGCGACGGACCGTACTCGTCGACCAGCCAGAACGTGCCGTCGTTCGCGCGGACCAGCCCCTCGGTGTCGAGCCCGTTCGGGTTCACAGCCACGCGGGTCGAGGCGTCGTACGTGTAGGGAAGCTCGTCGCGGCTCTCCTGGTTGGAGAGCCCAGTGACCGGGTCGCCGTGGCGAGTGGTGATCGGGATCGCTGACAGCACCCGAAGCTTGCTGCCGTCGACCCTGACTTTCACGATCGCCGGGTCGAACCCGGGCACCGGGAACGTGCGACGGTTCGCGCCGTCGATCTTGATCTGGCCGTTCGGGCCGCGGTCGGTGACGGTCCAGAACTCGCCGGGCCGTCCAGCCGGGAAGATGTCGCTCCCGATCCCGCCCAGGTCGATCTTCCGGTCGTTGGCCACATGCGAGAACGACCCCAGGCTGATGTCGGGCAGCGTTGCCGTCCCGATCACCTTCGGTTGTGCGGGTGGCCCGCCGTGGGCCTGTGCTCCGCTTGCTACCAACGCCGCAGCGGTCAGCGCCGCCGTCCCCACCAAAGCGATCCGACTCACCATGAGCCAGACCTTCGCCGTAGCCGGTGAACACCGGTTGGCCGGGTGGTGAACCTGGACGAAATCCGTCAGCCCAGGGACTCCTTCAGTGCAGTCACCAGCAGATTCGCCCGAGCATCGCCATGCCCGATCATCTTGTTGCTCACAAAAGCAAACCCGACCCCGTACTCATCGTCACCAAACGCAAACTGCCCACCGGCCCCGTCGTTCCCGAAGCTCCGCGTCCCGAGCATCGGCCGAAATCCAGAATCCAGCAGTACGCCGGTTCCCCAGCGTGCCCCGGCATCGAACCCCAGGAACCCTTGACCTGCTGACACCTCGCGCACGAGGTCCGTCACGCGATCAGTCGTCAGCAGCCGCTCACCACCGTCGATCCCGGTCGCCGCCGCGGCGTACAGGCCCGCAAGCCCGCTCGCCGAGGCAACAGCCCCTGCGCCAGGCAGCTCGAGACCGAGCACCGCCGGGTCATTCCACCCGCGCGGCTCGTCCAACCCAGGGAAATGGATCGCACCGTTCATCGTGATGATCCGCGTGAACAGGTGCTCCGGCGGCGGCATCGGCGGCCGCCCTGGCGCCTCGGTCAGCCGCGCCAATGCGCCAAGCTCCGAAGCAGGCAACCCAAGCCAGGCCCGCAGCCCCAGCCGCTCACCGACAGTCTGCCGAAAATACGCCCCCGGCAACAATCCCGTCAGTCGCCGAATCAACTCGCCGGCCACGAATCCGAACACATGCCCGTGATACTCGTACGCCGATCCTGGCGCCCAGAGCGGCACCTGCTCCTCGATCGCCGCAATCACCGGCGTCCAAGCCGCGATCTCCTCGAACGACAACGTCTTGTCCAGCACCGGAATCCCGGCCCGATGCCCCAACACCATCCGGGTGGTGATCTTGTCCTTGCCGCCAGCAACAAACTCCGGCCAGTACGTCCCGATCGGTACGTCGAGATCCAGCCGCCCCTCCTGGACCAGCAGCTGGATCCCCAGCATCACCAGTCCCTTGGCACACGAGAACACCGGTACGACGGTGTCTTGCGCCCAAGCCCGTCCGGTCGTGTCGTCGGCGACGCCGTTCCACAACTCGACAACCTTCTGCCCACCGACAAACACGGTCACCGCCGACCCGAGCTCCGCGAACTCAGCAGCGTTCGCAGCAAACCGATCCGCAACCGCGCCGTACCCCTCGTTAACTCCACCGCCAGCCATGGTGGTCACCCTAGGCGGCGACCACCAGCCAGACGACTGAATTAAGGCATCAGGAACTTCTGTGCCGCAGCAGCTGTGCAGGCGTTGATCACGAGCTTGGTGCGGTCGTTGCTGCTCCCGGCGCTCGGTTCCAGACACAGACCCGAGCGGATATTCAGCAGCGTGCCGTCGGCTCGCGGAGTCCACTTCTGGCCGGCGCTGTTGTCGCAGGTCCACAGCACAGCGGGACTGTTGGCCGCCGTACTGCGGGCATCGAGGCACTTTCCGAGTGCTGAGCGAACCAGCCCGGTGTCGACGACCAGCCAGCGCTGAGCGGTGCTCCCGTTGCACGGATACAGCTGAACGCCTGAGCCGTCCGCGGTCAGCGAACTGTCCACGTCGACACACTTCCCGGCGAGCCCGGTCACGTCTCCTTCGTCGGTGTAGACGCCCATCTCCCACAGCCCGTTGTAGCTGCCGGCCACGCCGCGCGCGGTGATGTCGATCTGCACGAACCGGGCCTTCACCGACGTGAAGCCGAGGCTGTCCATAAGGCCGTCACCGGTGGTGGTCGAGTAGACCGTCTTCCACGTCCGGCCGCTCTCCAGGACCTTGATCTGATACGCCTTCGCGTACGACGTCGACAGCCAGTTCAGGTGCACCCGGTTGATGACCTGCACCCGGCCGAGGTCGACTCGCAGCCACTGCGGATCGCTGCGCGCACTCGACCAGAACGTGCTCGTGTTGCCGTCCACAGCCAGCGATCCCGGCCGGTTGCTGTAGACACTCGACGTCGTCACCGGACGGTTCAGCGCGAGGTTGCGCTTAGGCACGTACGTCGCCGTGTACGTCGCAGCCGCATCGGGCGCCACGAAGTTGTGGTTCCGCGCACCGCCATCAGACCAGGAAGCGAACTTGTAGAGCCCAGGCCCAACCAGCTGCACCGGCTCGGCCGACACCGAACCACTCGACCCGGTAATCGTCGTCGCCGTCGCAGGCGCCTTCAGTGACTTGTCCAGATAGGTGACCTGCAAGCCCGAGGGCTGAGTAGCGAAGCTGAGCTTGGTCGTCTTCGGGTCCAGCCGCACGCTCTTCACATCGGTCAGCCCGCCGGCGTCCTTCGCCGTCAGCTTCAACTCCAGGTACGACGGATATTCGTGATCCGGTGCCGCGAACGAACCGCTCGATCCGGTCATCGAGGTGATCTGGTGCACGTGACAATCGCTCGGACAGTGATGCATGAGCAGCGACCAGGTCAACGCCGAACCAGGTAGGGCGCCCTGCTCCGCATCCGAAGCCGATCCGGAGAACGAGATCGTCTCCCCGACCTTCCAGGTGATGGCGGGGCTGGGCGAAGTGATCGACGCGGTCGGTGCCGTGTTGCCGACATTGATCTGCGTCGACGTGGTCGCCGTACCGCCCTTGCCGTCACTCACCTTGAGCCGAACAGTCACCGGCCCGGTCGAGTACGACGCCTGCACAGTCGCGGCCGTGGAGTCGTCGTACTGGCCGTCGCCGTCGAGATCCCAGGCATAGGTGAGCGGATCGTTGTCGGCGTCGCTTGAGGCGGTCCCGTCGAAGTTCACCTGCAGCGGCGGGTTCCCGCTGGTCCGGTCGGTCTGGATCACCGCGGTCGGCGGGTTGTTCGTCGCGCTGTAGACGTAGCGCTTGATCGCGCCGTTGTCGTAGTCGACCGCGAACAGATCGCCGGCCGGGCCGGTGACCAGCCGCGTCGATCCGTAGCCGGACGCGAACTGGATGATGTTCGCCGGATCCGGCAGGCCGTTGCTGCCCTTGAGCATCGCCCAGACACACCGGCGGCTGTAGTCGCCGAAGAACAGCGCGCCGTCGTACTCGGCCGGATAGTTGCCGCCGGCATAGAACGTGAGCCCGGACAGCGATGAGCTGCCGACCGAACAAGTCTCGTCGGGCGTGACATGGGCCGAGTGGTTGTAGGCGTAGTACGGCGCGGTGACCGCGGCCGGACCGGCGTTGTACAGGTTCTCGCACAGGTTCAGGTTCGCGTTGTCGAAGCCCTTCAATCGCGCGTTGCCTTCGTAGCAAGGCCAGCCGAGGTTCGTGACACCGGCGGTTGGCACCGTGATCCGGTTGATCTCTTCCCAGGTGGCGTAGCCGACGTCACCTGCCCAGAGCTCGTTGGTGCCGGGCCGGAAGGTGAACCGCATCGGGTTCCGCAGGCCATCGGCAACGATCCGGCGCGCGTTCAGGTCGGCGTTGGACGCCAGCGGGTTGCCGGGCGCGGCCTGGCCGGTGTCGGGGTTGACCCGGATGATCGAGCCGTCCAGGGTGACCGGGTCGCCGGACGTGCGCAGGTCCTGCGCTCGCAAGGATCCACCTTCGGCGGTTGGCGAGGTGAGGGTGGCGCCGACGGGTGCGGTCCCATCGCCACAGGCGTTGTCGGGGGTCGCATCCGAGGATGGGAAGCCGTCCTGGCCGTAGTCGGCGTAGGTGAAGCTCGCGCCGTCACCGCCACCGGCGTACAGCATGCCGTCCGGGCCGAACTCGATCGTGCCGATCGAATGGCTGGGGAAGACCTGACACCAGTCCTCGATCAGCACCTGCTCGGAGACGGTCGAACCGGTCTGCGTCAGTACGGCGAGGCGCGCGCTGGCCTGGCAACCATCGCTGGTCGGGCCGGGTGGGGACGGACACGGGTCGTCGGTGGTATCCGCCGTACCCCACTTGGGTGCTTGGCCGCCGATCAAAGCATCGTGCGTGTAGAGCACATAGACCCGCGGGTCGGCCGGGAAGTTCGGGTGCAGCGCAAGCCCGAGCAGACCGCGGTCCCAGAAGTTGTAGACCTCGGTGCGCAGATCGGCGAAGACGCTCGGCGTCGGGTCGTCGAGCGAGTCGAAGACCTTGACCAGCCCGCTCTTCTCGGCCACGAACACCCGGCCGTCCGGCGAGAACGCGACATTCGTCGGGTTGCTCAGGCCGCTGAACACGGTCTGCTCGGTGAAACCACTCGGCGCGGCAACAGCACGCGCGGACCCTGTCGCCACCAACGGCACCAGCAGTGACACACAGATCACTGCCAGCACACGCCGCAACGACTGTACCGTTTCCCTTTGGGCGGAAAAACGCATGAAATCCCCCAGCGCACAGTAACTCCCCCACGCCCCCGTGAGCCCCGCCAGAATGCGGGTTCAGACCGGAGCAACGCAAGGTGTACGGACATGACGTTCGCAGACTGGAACCTGCTGACCCGGACAGGCCGGCCTTGACGCCCGTCTTGGGTGATCGGTCGAGGCGAGGCCCCATCCGGATGGGGCCTGGCACCGAAGTCCAGGCGTGCAGAGATCCAAAGGGTGGGCGACTCGTCGAACCCGGCAGTCTGTCGGTGGAAGCCGGTACGCTGAAGGTGGTTGTTTCGTCCGGACACCGGCGCGGCTTCGTGAGGTCAAGGCCACACGAGCTTTCTCCGGAAGGGCAACCGCTCCCGCGCCCGGCGCGGTTAGCCTGGAGGGACAAGTCGTTAGACCGTTCAAGAGCTGTGGCCCGAAGGGGTGGGGATCCGTCGTGGTGAGGTGCCGGGACAACGGGAGTTGCGGCTGGCAAGAGGTTGGCACCCGATGACGGCCGCCGAGTCGGCGCGCGTTCGCTTCAGCCGCCCGCGCCGGGCGCAGTCGGTCGAAGCACGCCTGCGCGAGCATGTCGATCGGCTGGGGGCGGAGCATCCGCCGATCCCGCTGGACAGCGCGGACTTCACCATGAAACGACCAGACCTGTTGGTCAGCAGGTTCGGTGCGACGCTGGCTTATATGACCCGGGTCGAGCTCGAGGTCGAGCGCAATGTCCTGGAGCTGAACCTGCTGCTCCCGGATCCGCCGCCGGTCGACAAGTACTTCTACGACGACGTGTGGGGGCCGCAGGAGATCCATCACGGCCTGCTGCTGGACCGGATGCAGACCCTGGCCGGGCTGCCGGTCTCCGCGCCGAACGTCGACAAGATCGACTTCCAGCTGAAGCTCCTCGGTGCCCTTGCGCATCTGAGCCCGATCCAGGACATCAGCCGGATGCTCTACTACCTGACCGGGGTGGCGACCGAGAAGTCCGCGATCCTGGCCTACAACCTGCTCTACAAGGGCCTGCTTGATCTCGGCGAGAAGGCCGTCGCCTCGACGATCATCGCGCCGATCCGCCGGCAGGAGCCCGGCCACTTCGCGTACTACAAGATCGCCGCGATCGGCCTGTGGAACGACATGGCCCCGTGGCAGAAGTGGCTGACCCGGCTGCTGCGCAAGCAGTCCTTCGAGGTCGTCGGTGCCTACAACCGGCGGCAGCGCGCAGAGTTCGGCGGTGTCATGGAGGACATCGGGATCACCGCCGACGGTGACATCGGCATCCAGAAATATGCGCAGCAGGTCGGGCAGGTCGAGATGGAGCTGCTCTGGGCGCAGAAACAGGGCCTGCAGCTCCCGACCTACGTGCTCGATTCGTTCCGCAGCGCGTTCCGCCTGTTCCGGCGCAGTTCTCGTTGAACTGTTGGCGCTTTGCGGCACCGTCTCGGCTCGAATACGGAGGGTTTCGGCGCCGTTCCAGAACGGAGTGTTAGCGGTGAATCGCTTGCTTTGCTCTGGACAGTGGGTGGAGGCTCGGCTATACGTTAGGCCCTTGTTAAGTTGCCGCCCTACTTAATCCTCTGAGCGCCCCCTGGAGTCCCGTCGATGAGTTCGATCCGCCTCGACTCGATCACGAAGTCGTACGACGGGGAACACCTTGCCGTCAGCAAGTTGTCGCTGACGGTGGCCGACGGAGAGTTCATGGTCCTGCTCGGTCCGTCGGGGTGCGGCAAGTCGACCGTGCTGCGGATGATGGCCGGGCTGGAGGAGATCACTGCCGGCGAGCTGTACTTCGCCGGCGAGCTCGCGAACTGGATGGCGCCCGGGGACCGCGGCGTCGCGATGGTCTTCCAGAACGGCGCGCTCTACCCGAACAAGACGGTGCGCGGGAACATCACCTTCCCGCTGCAGATGGCCGGCGAGAAACCCGAGGAAGCCAACGAGAAGGCCCACCAGCTGGCCGGCATCCTGGGCATCCAGCAGACGCTGAACCGCTTACCGCAAACGCTGTCCGGTGGTCAGCGCCAGCGAGTGGCGATCGGGCGCGCGATCGTGCGCCAGCCCTCGGCGTTCCTGATGGACGAACCGCTGTCGAACCTGGACTCCGCGATGCGCACCGAGCTCCGGCAGGAGATCGGCGCGATGACCCGCGACCTGGGCATCACGACCGTCTACGTCACGCACGACCAGGTCGAGGCGCTGACGCTGGCTGACCGGATCGCGGTCATGCGCGACGGCCGGCTGGAGGACGTCGGGACGCCGGCCGAGGTCTTCGACGATCCGGCCACTGCCTTCACCGCTGGGTTCCTCGGCGTCCCGCGGATCAACCTGCTGTCCAGCTCGGTCCGGGCCGACAACGGCCAGGTCAGCCTGGTGCTGGGCGGCGGCCAGGCGCTCCACCTCGACCCGGACGACCGCCGTACGACGCTCCTGCTCCGCCGCGGTGGCGAGGAGATCATCATCGGCGTCCGCAGTGACGCGCTCACTCTCGACGGTGAATCGATGAACCGCCTGTCCGGCAAGCTGCGCACGCTCGAATACCACGGTCACCAGTGGATCGCGTACGTCGAAGCGGGGATCGAGATGGTCAACCCTGACCTGATCGGCCGCCAGAAGGCCGAACGCCTCCATAGTCACTCCCGGCGGTCGTTCTGGCGCCGGGCCGGCCGGGCGACCAAGCGGTCCGGCTTCTGGAATCGCCGCAGCTTCGCCGAGATGGCGATGGCCGAGACCTCGGCTCCGACGCACCGCCGCGCCGACCTCGTGGTCGAGCTGCACTCCAGTACGCCGCATGTCGCGGGCGACCAGGTCAGTTTCGCGGTCGACCTGGATCGGGTCTACCTCTTTGACCGCCACGGCCAGCGCGTCGACCGCGTCGACCGCGTCATCCACTGACTCAGCGCCGTACGGGTCCGGTCGAACTGCGCTCGATCAGCTGTACGTCGAGGGTGATGGGAGAGTCAGGGTGTTCCTGCTTCTCGATGCTGGCCAGCAGGCGTTCCACCGCGAGGGCAGCCTTCTGAGGGATGTCCTGTGCGACCGTGGTGAGTTTGGGCGTCACGTATTCGCTCAGGTCCAGGTTGTCGAAGCCGACGACTGAGAGCTGATCGGGCACGGCGTGACCGCTGTCGGCCAAGCCCTCCATGATGCCGATGGCCAGTATGTCGGCCGTGGCGAAGACGGCGGTGGCGTCCGGGTGCTCGGTGGGGATGCGGCGGCCGACCTCGCGGCCGGTGGTGTGGGTCGCGGTCTCGATCGTGACCAGGCGCTCGGTCCAGGTGAGATCGGCCTCGGCGAACGCGGCGCGGAAGCCCTTGTAGCGCTGATGCACAACGCCGACGCCGGTGATCGCGGGACTGGCGAAGACGATCTCGCGATGACCGAGGCCGAGCAGGTGCCGCGCCGCGAGCAGAGCGCCGGTGTAGTCGTCGGAGCGGACACCAGTGGTCAGGGGATTGTCCGAGTAGCTGTCGACGGCGAGTAGCGAAACGTTGCCTACGGCACCTGGTGTGAGCCGGTCGATGTCCTCGTCGAAGAAGTTGAGCAGCACCGCGCCGTCGAGACTCCAGGACTTCAGCGCCTCGCCGACCTCACTCGGCTGCGCGATCCCACGCAGCAGCAGGTGATAGCCGCTCTTTCGGAGCTGGCGCTCGATCTGGCCGAGGATCGCGACGTTGTGCGGGCTGATCATCAGGCTGTCCTCGTCGGCGGCCGGGACCAGCAGCCCGATCATCCGGGACGACTTCGCGGCCAGGCTGCGCGCCGACGCGCTCGGCACGTAGCCGCGGTCGGCGACGATGCGCTGGATCCGCTCGATCGTGTCCGCGGAGACCCGGGCGCGATTGCCGTTCACGACGTTCGACACCGTCATGATGCTCACGCCCGCTTCGTCCGCGATGTCCTTCAGCGTGACCCGCATGCGGCCTCCCTCGAACTGTTGACAGTTTCGTTTCCCGGAGATTACCTTCCGGTGAAGGTGGAGCGCTAAACCTAGCACGAACAAAGGGGAATCCGGATGGACCAGTGGTGGCGAGATGCGGTGATTTACCAGGTCTATCCGCGCAGTTTCGCGGACGGGAACGGAGACGGCACCGGCGACCTGGCCGGGGTGCGATCGCGCCTGAAATACCTGCAAGAGCTTGGCGTCGACGCTCTCTGGTTCACCCCGTGGTACCTCTCGCCGCTGGCCGACGGTGGGTACGACGTGGCGGACTACCGCACGATCGACCCGGCCTTCGGAACCGTCGAGGAGGCCGAGCGGCTGATCGCGGACGCCACCGCCCTGGGTATCCGCACGATCATCGACATCGTCCCGAACCATGTCTCCAGTGAGCACGAGTGGTTCAAGGCTGCTCTTGCCGCCGAGCCTGGTTCACCGGAGCGCGAGCGGTTCTGGTTCCGCGGTGGCGAGGAGCTGCCGACGAACTGGATCTCCAGCTTCTCCGGCGAGACCTGGACCCGCACGAAGAACCCGGACGGGACGCCGGGGGAGTGGTACCTGCACCTGTTCACCCCCGAACAACCCGACCTGAACTGGAACCATCCCGACGTACGGCGGGAGCACGAAGAGGTGCTGCGGTTCTGGTTCGACCGCGGGGTGGCCGGGGTTCGCATCGACAGCGCGACGATGCCGGTCAAGGACCCTTTGTTCCCCGACCTGGGGACGACGGAAGAGCATCCGTTCGTCGATCGCGACGGCCTGCATGAGATCTACGCCGGCTGGCGCACGGTCGCCGACTCCTACGATCCGCCGCGGATGCTCGTCGGCGAGATCTGGCTCGCGGATCAGGAGCGGTTCGCCCGCTACCTGCGCCCCGACGAGCTGCACACCGCGTTCAACTTCGACCTGATGGGCCGGCCGTGGGAGTCCGCTGCACTCCGGGACTCCATCCGTACGACGCTCGCAGCCCACGCACCGGTCGATGCCCCGGCCACCTGGGTCCTGTCGAACCACGACGTGACCCGACCGGTCACGCGCTACGGCCGCTCGGATACGTCATTCGCCTTTGACAACAAGCGTTTCGGCGTACCGACCGATCTTGAACTCGGCAACCGCCGGGCGCGGGCCGCGGCGCTGCTCACGGGTGCGCTGCCTGGCTCGCTCTACATCTACCAAGGCGACGAACTCGGTCTTCCCGAGGTGGAAGATCTGCCGACCGCCGCCCTGCAGGATCCGATCTTCTACCGCTCCGAAGGGACTGACCCCGGACGCGACGGTTGCCGAGTCCCGTTGCCCTGGACAACTATTGGTTCGACGTTCGGGTTCAACTCGCACGGCTTCGGTCCGTGGCTGCCACAACCGGCGGACTGGGGCTCGCGGTCGGTTGAGGCCCAGGACGGAGACCCGGATTCGATGCTCAAGCTGTACCGCTCGATGCTTGCCGCGCGCAAGGAGCTGGGTGAGGTGTTCGCCTGGCATCCGTTGGACAGCGAGGATTTGCTCGCCTTCACGCGCGGCGACGTGCTCTGCCTGGTGAACTTCGGCGCCCCTCGGCCGTTGCCGGCCGGCTCGACCGTGCTGCTCTCCAGCGCTCCCCTGACGGGCGATCTGCCCACCGACACCGCAGCGTGGCTGCGGCTGCAAGGAGAATGATCATGAAGACTCTCAAGCCACTGGCGTTGGCAATTGCGCTCGCCACTGCACTGACCGCGTGCTCCAGTTCGACTGAGGAGCCCAAGGCAGACGGCCCGGTGACCCTCAAGGTCGCCCGGGATCCCGGCCTCGACAAGGGCGCGATCGCGGCGTTCGACGAGCGGGTTGCCCAGTTCGAGAAGGCGAACCCGGGGATCGATATCGCTCCGCAGGAGTACAACTGGACGGCGACCACGTTCACCGCGCAGCTTGCTGGTGGCACGCTGCCGGATGTGTTCACGGTCCCGTTCACCGACGGCCGCGGGCTGATCGAGCGCAAGCAGATCGCCGATATCAGCGGGCTGGTCTCCGCGTTGCCGTACGCAACCAAGTTCAACGAGAACGTGGCCAAGGCCGGACAGGCCGAGGACGGCAAGATGTGGGCCGTCCCGATCGCGGCGTACGGGCAGGCTTTGCACTACAACCGGGCGCTGTTCAAGCAGGCCGGGCTCGACCCGGACAAGCCGCCGGCCACGTGGGACGACGTACGGGCCGCTGCCAAGCAGATCGCCGAGAAGACCGGCAAGGCTGGTTATGCGCAGCTGACCACGGACAACACCGGTGGCTGGATTCTGACCACGCTGGACTACGCGTACGGTGGTCGGACCGAGAAGATCGAGGCTGACAAGGCGACTGCGGAGCTGGACACGCCGGAGCTCACCTCGGTGCTGCAGTGGCTGAAGGACCTGCGCTGGAGCGACAACAGCATGGGCTCGAACTTCCTCTACGACTGGGGCGGCATCAACCAGGCGTTCGCCTCTGGCCAGGTCGGCATGTATGTGTCTGGTGGCGGCAACTACGGCTCGCTGGTCACGCAGAACGCGCTGAAGCCCGCTGACTACGGGGTGACCGTTCTCCCGCTAGCGGGCAAGCCGGAGGCCGGCGTACTGGGTGGCGGAACGCTCGCCACGGTGAGCGCGAAGGCCAACGCAGCAGTTCAAGCCGCTGCAGTGAAGTGGATCGACTTCTTCTACCTGAACAAGCTGACCGACAAGGACGCCGCCGCGCTGGACGCGAAGACCACGGCGGCCTCGAAGCAACCGGTCGGCGCTCCGCAACTGCCGGTCTTCGACCGGGCGACGTACGACGAGTCTCTCGGCTGGGTGAAGTCGTACGTGAACGTGCCGCTGGAGCAGTTCAAGCCGTACACGGACAAGATGTTCGACCAGCAGCTGGTGACCGAGCCGGTGCGGTCGACGCAGGAGGTCTACAAACTGCTCGACCCGGTGGTGCAGTCGGTGCTGACCAACAAGGACGCCGATATCGCCAAGCTGCTGAAGAACGCCGATGCCGAGGCCCAGGCCCTGCTGGACCGGAACTGATCCATGAACTCTCGCATCCGTGGTGGCGGACTGAGCACGCTGGTGTTCCTGCTGCCGCTGCTGCTCGTCTTCGGGATCTTCTCCTGGATCCCGATCGGGCGGGCAGTCCTGATGAGTTTCCAGGAGACGAACCTGGTCACGCCGTCCACCTTCGTCGGGCTGCAGAACTTCCGGGACGTCCTGGCTGATCCGCTGCTCTGGACGGCAATCAAGAACACCCTGTACTTCGCGTTCCTCGCGCTGCTCTTCGGATACCCGGTGCCGTTGCTGGCAGCGGTTGTGATGAGCGAGGTCCGCCGGTTCAAGGGGCTGTACAGCGCGCTCGCGTACCTGCCGGTGGTCATCCCGCCGGTGGTCGCCGTACTGCTGTGGAAGTTCTTCTACGACGCCAGCCCGAGCGGAGTGTTCAACACAATCCTCGGCGCGGTGGGGATTGGTCCGATCTCCTGGCTGCAGGACTCGGCCATCGCGATGCCATCGCTCGTTTTGGAAGCGACCTGGGCGGCGGCAGGCGGCACGGTGATCATCTACCTGGCTGCGCTCACCGGGGTGTCGACCGATCTGTATGAGGCTGCCGAGATCGACCGGGCGTCGATCTGGCGGAAGGTCTGGCACATCACGTTGCCGCAGTTGCGCGGCATCCTGCTGGTCACGTTCATCCTGCAGATCGTCGGTACGGCGCAGGTCTTCCTGGAGCCGTTCCTCTTCACCGGCGGCGGCCCGGCGAACTCGACCACGACGTTGTTGCTGCTGATCTACGACTACGCGTTCGCGAACAGTCTGGGCGGGGAGTACGGGATGGCGACTGCGCTGAGCATCATGCTGGCCGTCGTGCTGGGAGTCCTGTCTGCCATCTACTTCCGGGTCACCCGTGGTTGGAGCAAGTCATGAGCCGGGGCATCATCTCGCCGAGCGAATGGCTTCGCCCGGGCGTCCGGCGGACGACCCGCGGGGTGCACGCCGTACTGCTGGTGCTGTTGTTCGTGATCGGGCTCGGTCCGATGCTGTGGCTGGCGAAGGCGGCCATCACGCCGACGCAGGACACGCTGCGGTCACCCCTGGCACTGTGGCCGCACGGCATGGACTGGGCCAACCTGGCCACCGCCTGGACCCGCGTCGAGGTGGACAAGTACTTCCTGAACACGGTCGCTCTCGCGGCCGGCTCCTGGCTGGTGCAGTTGCTGGTGGCAACGACAGCAGGCTTCGCCTTGTCCGTACTGCGACCGCGCTACGGGAAGGTGATCACGGGCGTCGTCCTCGCGACGCTGTTCGTCCCCTCCGTGGTGCTATTGGTGCCGCTGTACCTCACGATCGTCGACCCGCCGTTGCTGAAGGTCTCGCTGATCAACTCGTTCTGGGCGGTCTGGTTGCCGGCCGGGGCGAATGCCTTCAACATCCTGCTGGTGCAGCGCTTCTTCGACAACCTGCCCCGGGAGGTGTTCGAGGCCGCGCGGGTCGACGGCGCCGGCCCGTTCCGGCTGTTCTGGTCGGTGGTGCTGCCGATGTCCCGGCCGATCCTCGGGGTGGTCTCGGTGTTCGCGATCATCGCGGCCTGGAAGGACTTCCTCTGGCCGATGCTCGTCCTCCCGGATCCCGATCTGCAACCGCTGTCGGTCCGGCTGCCCGCGCTGCAACGGTTCGTCGAACTCGACGTCTTCCTTGCCGCGCTGGCGATCTCCACGGTGATCCCGGTGGTGCTGTTCGCAGTGTTCCAGCGTTTCTTCCTCAAGACAGGTGCCCTTCAAGGTGCCGTCAAGGGCTGACTCAGCCCACCGCCAATTGGGACACCTGGGGCACCACAGTCGAGTCCGTCACTCTCGCTGCCGGCAGCATCTCTTACCGGTTCGACAGCACCGATTCCGGCAACGTCAACCTGGACCGCGTAGTCGTCGACTCCGCACCCGCACCCGCAACCGGTGTCTACGAAGCCGAATCGGCGAGCCTCTCTGGTGGAGCGGTCGCCCAATCGGATCACCCCGGCTACACGGGTAGCGGTTTTGTAGGCGGCCTCACTGACGCCAACAAGGGCAACGCCGCCATCACCTATGCCGTCACGGCAACCGCAGGCTCGAAGAGCCTGGCCCTGCGCTACGCCAACGGCACCGGCACCTCGATGACGCTGTCCCTGTATGTCGCGGGCACTCGCTTGCGCCAGGTCACCCTCCCGGCGACAGCGAACTGGGACACCTGGGGAACCGCCTCCGAAGCAGTCGCTCTCGTGGCCGGCAGCAACACCATCGCGTACCGCTTCGACACCACCGACTCCGGCAATGTGAACGTGGACAGCCTCACCGTGTCCGACGCCACCGAGCCCCCGCCATCGGGTGGTCCCGCCCTCGAGAACTCCTTCCTGTCCGGTGGCACCACAGCCGGCACCTCAATCGCTGGCTACGCCGGCAGCGGCTACGTCACCGGTTTCACCACAGTCGGCGCCCGCGCGATCCGCACCGTCAACGTCACCGCGGCCGGCGCGGCAACCACAACCCTCCGCTACAACAACTCATCCGGCAGCACCAAGACCCTCAGCACCTACGCGAACGGCATCAAAGCCGGTCAGATCTCGCTCCCCGCAACCAGCGGCTGGGCGACCGTCCAGCAGTCCCTCACCCTGCGAGCCGGCCTTAACCTGATCGGCTACCAGTACGACAGCGGCGACAGCGGAAACGTCGAGCTCGACGACCTGGCAGTCGCCGGATCGGCCAGCCTGGCCGCCCGCGGCGCCACGGTTTCGTACACCGAGTACGAAGCAGAGAACGCCGCGACCAACGGCGTACAGATCGGTCCGGACCGCACCTACCGAACCGTCGCTTCGGAGTCCTCCGGCCGTCGCGCCGTGCGCCTCGACAACGCCGGTAAGTACGTCGACTTCACGCTGACCAAGCCGACCAACTCGATCGTCGTTCGCTACTCGATCCCCGACAACGCAGCAGGCACTGGGATTACGGCGCCACTGGGCATCTACACCGGCGGTTCGAAGGTCAAGGACCTGTCGCTGACTTCGGCGTACAGCTGGGTCTACGGCAACTACCCGTTCCCGAACGACCCCGGTCTCGGCGGCGGCCACCGGTTCTACGACGAAGCCCGTACGACGCTCCCGTCGTACGCTGCCGGGACTGTTCTGCGACTGCAGAACGACACGTCGACCCCGATCACGATCGACTTGATCGACACCGAGGTTGCCGCCTCGGCGTACACGATCCCCGCGAACTCGGTGGACCTGACGTCGTACGGCGCAGTGTCTGGTGGTGGCGATGACACGGCCGCTTTCAACTCGGCGATCGCGGCGGCGAAGTCGGCCGGTAAGACGCTCTGGATCCCTGCTGGCACGTTCGATCTGACCGCTCGGGTAAACCTCGACAACGTCACCATCCGCGGCGCGGGCATGTGGTACTCGAGCGTCCGCGGTAATGCCGGACGCGGTGGGTTTTTTGCCACTGGCAACAACGTGCAGCTGGCCGACTTCACCTTGGCCGCGGATGTTCGCTACCGCGACCCCGATGGATCAGTCACCACCGACTCGGCGATCGAGGGCAACTTCGGGACCGGCTCGTTGATCCACAACGTCTGGATCGAACACTCGAAGACCGGGATCTGGGCGAACAGCGGCACCAACGGGCTCTACATCGTGGGCGTCCGGGTCCGCGACATGTTTGCCGACGGCCTCAATCTGAACACCTTCAGCGGTGACGGCAGCCCGGTCCGCAACACCCGGGTCGACCAGAGCGTGTTCCGGAACACCGGTGATGACGCGATGGCGATGTGGTCCTTCAACAGTGCGGTCTCCGACTGTGCCTTCACCTTCAACACAGCAACGCTTCCGGCCCTGGCCAACACCGCCGCGATCTACGGCGGCGCGAACAACCGGATCGAGGACAACCTGTTGTCCGACACGGTGTACACGGCCGCGGGGATCACGTTGAGCACCTGGCACTCCGCTCAGCCCTTCAGCGGAACGACCGTCGTACAGCGCAACACGATCACCCGGGCCGGTGGCTTCAACACCGACTGGAACAGCAGCCAGGGCGGACTGTGGATCTACGCCGAGGCGCGCGAGATCACGGCCCCGATCCTGATCAAGGACGTGGACATCATCGACAGCACCTATCAGGGGATCCTGATGACCTGGCAGAAGACGGTCAGCAACATCACCTTCGACCACGTCAAGGTCCAGAACACCGGCACGTACGGCATCGACGTACAGGTTGCCGGCAGCGGCACCTTCAACTACGTCACGGTGAGCGGAGCCTCGTCGGGCGGCCTGAACAACACCCTCGGCTTCACGCTGAACCGGGGTGCGGGGAACTCTGGTTTCTAAAAACTTTATTGAGTGAAGTATTTACCAGAGTGGGGTGGATCTGTCACGGTTCGCTGGCGTTGTCATCCGCCTGAAGGAGCGACCATGACAGTTCCCCTCCCTCGCACCGTCGGCGTACTGGCCGCGACCGCGATGCTTCTGGTGAGCACCGCGGTCACGGCGTACGCCGACCAGCTTCCGACCCTGCCGCAGAACGCCGGCGGCTACGAGCAGTCCTTCTCGCCCGCCTACGACTACGACGGTGACGGTTGTTATCCGGTCGCGGCGATCAGCCCGGCCGGGACCCTCAATCCCGGCCTGAACACGACCGGTGCCGTCAACGGCAACTGCCACGACCAGTCCGATCTCGACAACTCCCAGACCTACGCGCGCACGAAGTGCAACAACGGCTGGTGTGCGGTGATCTACGCCAGTTACTTCGAGAAGGATCAAGCCGTCGACGGCAGTGGTCTCGGCGGTCACCGGCACGACTTCGAGCACGTGATCTCGTGGGTCAACCAGGCCAGCAATCAGGTTGAGTACGTGACCACGACGCAGCACTCGAGTCAGGTGACCTACCCGCGGTCGCAGGTCCGTTTCGACGGCTCGCACCCGAAGGTCGTGTTCCACAAGGACGGACCCGGTACGCACTTCTTCCGGATCGCCAATGCGAACGACGAACCGCCGGAGAATCACTACCACAACTGGCGCTACCCGCCGATCGTCGGTTGGGACGGCTGGCCGAGCACCGGTCTGCGGGACACCTTGATGAACGCCGACTTCGGCTCGGCAACCATCAAGATCACCGACAAGGACGACCGGTTCCGTTACCTGCTCAATGTGTCCAAACCAAGTGGCATCCCGTTCGACGCGTATGCCTGAAGTTCCCTCATTTTTTCGCTGATGAAGTATGTACGCACATGGGGATGACCTGTCATCGTCAGGAACGTTGTTCTTCCGCCCCGAAGGAGTGACGATGACAGATCATTCCCGCGCTCGCCGACGATTCGTCGGTGTTGCGATCGGTACGGCGACGCTGCTGGTGGCCACCACGGTCGCCGCCTATGCAGCGCCGCCGCCGAGCCTCCCGCAGAACGCGAACGGTTACGAGCAGTCCTTCTCGCCGGCCTTCGACTACGACGGTGACGGGTGCTACCAAGTCCCGGCGATCGGTGCCGACGGCACCTTGAATGCAGGCCTCAACACGACCGGCGCGGTCAACGGCAGTTGCCGCGATCAGTCCGACCTCGACAACTCCCAGACCTACGCACGCTCGAAGTGCAACAACGGCTGGTGTGCAGTCGTCTACGCGGGCTACTTCGAGAAGGATCAGGCCGTGGCCGGCAGCGGCCTCGGCGGCCACCGGCACGACTGGGAACACGTCATCTCGTGGATCAACCAGTCGTCCAACCAGGTCGAGTACGTGACCACGACCCAGCACTCGAGCCAGGTCACCTACACGCGCTCACAGGTGCGGTTCGACGGTTCGCACCCGAAGATCGTTTACCACAAAGACGGTGCCAGCACGCACTTCTACCGGCTCGCCAACAACAATGACGAGCCGCCGGAGAATCACTACCACAACTGGCGTTACCCGCCGCTGGTCGGCTGGGACGGCTACCCGAGCGCGGGCCTGCGCGACACCTTGATGAACGCGAACTTCGGTTCGGCCACCATCAAGATCACCGACAAGGACGACCGCTTCCGCAACCTGCTGAACGCGTCCAAGCCGAGCGGGATCCCGTTCAACCCCTTCGGCTGAGCTGAGGTGAGGTGGGAAGGAGCCCCGCCGGCTCCTCCCCACCTCCGTCTCATTCGGTGAGCTTCAAGTAGTCCAGGTTGAAGCCACCGCTCTCGCAGAAGACCGTGATGTTCTGATCCCCTGCAGGCAAAGCGATCTGGGTGCTGATCGACTGGTATGTCGCCCATCCACCGGTCGCCGGCACCGAGACCTTCGCCAGTACGGCGCCTGCTGCGTCCCGGATCGAGATTGCGTCCGGAGCGGTTGCCGCGGTGCCGTTGGCCACGCGGAGCTCGAGGTTGTAGGTGGCGGCCTTGGCCAGGTCGACCCGGTACTGCAGCCACTTGCCGGTATCGGTCCAGCCGATGTTCTTTCCACCGCTGGCCGACGGGTTCGACTCGACGAAGTTCGCGCCGCCCTCGGTCCAGCCACTCTGCGCGACGTACGACTCCGCCTCGATGTTCTGACCGACCGGCGTACCGTGCGGCCGAACGGTGATCTTGATCGTCGTCTCGTCCTTGGCCGCGCCATCGGTGACTCGCACCTTCACGTTCTGCGCGCCGGCGGTCGTCGGCTTCAAGGTGAGCAGCCCGGTCTGTGCGTCCAGGCTGACACCGGCAGGAAGGTCAGTCGCGTAGTACGAGAGCTTGTCCCGGTCCCGATCGGTCGCAGTCAGCTGGACCTGCGTCGCGCCGTACTGGTCGGCAGTGACATCCGGTACGTCGTTCAGCACCGGCGCGTGGTTTCCGTGCTGCGACGGGACATCGCCGTGCCAGCGATACGTGGCGAACGACTTGGCCGGAACCGTGACGGTGAACGACTCTCCGGCCAGCTGGATGCGAACCTGACTCGACGTCGCGTTGGAGTTTCCGACGATCGCCACGAAGTTGTTCCCGCGGTCCTTGAAGACCACGTTGCTGATCCCGTTGGCCGTCGTACCGGATTCGACGCGCGTGTGGTCGGGGGTCAGGTACTTGGCGAACTGGCCCATCGCGTAGAGCTCGTCCCGCACGGTGAAGGTGCGAGCCGTGGTGTCGACCTTGACCAGGCGGTTCGGCCACTTCGTCGTGCGACCGACCTCGGCCCAGTCGACGTTGTTGTCCCTCGACGGCGTCCAGTGCAGCGTGCCGCCGTCCTGGTCGGTCGTCTGCGCCCACATCACGTACGACGATGCGTCCAGCCGGAAGTAGTTCAGGATCGTGGCCGGGTTCAGGTCGCTGGTCTCGGTCATGTGCACCGGCTTGCCGGTCTGCTCATAGGCATCGCGCATGACGGTCGGGTCGCCCCAGTACGGGTGGAACGCGATCGCGTCACTCGCCTTCTTCGTGGCCGGGTCGTCGAAGATCCGGTGGTAGTTCTTGGTCGCGGTGCTGTTCGGATCGCGCCAGTCCCAGAAGTTGAAGTCGTGCACGTAGAGCTGCGTCGACAGACCCGCGCGCCGTACCTCGTGCTTGATCGCGACGGCGAGCTTCTGCTGCTGCTCGACGCTGATGTCCATTGCCGGGTAGACGACGTCGATCCCCGGCTCGTTGAGCAGCGTCAGCGCGTCGACCTTGATGCCCTGCTTGGCGAAAGCCTGGATGTACTTCACGTAGTAGCGCGCGAAGACGTCGATACAGTCGTCGCGCAGCTTGCCCACCTGGTAGAACGACGTGCTGCCTGGCTTGAGCGCGACCTCACCGGTGAACCGGTTGTTGGTCTTCATCCATGCCGGCGCACTCCACGCCGAAGCGAAGAAGGTCGCCTTCGGGTTGTAGCGCTGGATCAGCTTCACCGTGTCCACGATGTGCGTGTCGATGTCCCGCTTGATCGAGAAATACTTGAGCCCGAAGTCCTCGGTGACACCGGCCGGAAGCTCGTCGTACGACCAGAACGGCAGATGCTCGATCAGGTCCGGGCTACCGATCGTCAGCCGGAACCGATCCAGCCCCGCGCCGTTCTTCGGATCGACCAGCAGCCGGATCGCGCGATCCCGCTCGGCCGGCGTCAGCTTCCACAGATTCGAAACGCTGGTCTCGTCCAGCGAGAACCCGACCCCGCTGTACTTCTGCCGCAACGTGCTCGGGTCCACGACCACAGTCGCATCCGGCGTCGTACCGCGATCGTTGCCCACATAAGCCGACGGCAACGGCTGCCAAGTCTGAGCCGACCCACTCGAGTAACTCCCACTGACCACCGCCCCCCGCTCCGGCCGCCCAGCGTTCGCCGGCGCTCCAGCCGTCAGCAGCCCGGCCCCCAACGCCGCGACCGTAACCGCCACCCCAAGACTTCGCCTCACAAATCCTCCCAGCATCCAACCCGGAAAGCGCTTACTAGCCGCCGACCCTACGCGCCGGAATGCGCATGCACATCCCCCCGCCGGTTCCGGAACTAAGACACCTTTGAGCACGGTTCAGTCACCGATCGGCCCGGAAAGCGACTGATCGGTGCTCAAGGCTGGATCAGGCGTGCGGCCTTGAGTACGGCTCAGTCGTTTCGACGGTTGGCAGGTGACTGATCGGTGCTCAAGGCGTGGCTGTCGTGCGCTGGCCGGGTGGGCGGGAGCGGGGTGTTGCGGGCGGCGCCGAGGACTCGGTAGGCGCCGCAGATGCCGATGGCTTCGGTGCGCTGTGGCTTGGTGGCGGGCATGTCAGGCGGCCCGGGCGAGGAAGTCGGCGATGGCGTCCATGGCGGTGGTGGTCTGGTCGGTGAAGAGACGGTGCCCGGCGGTTTCCACGACGACCAGTTCGGAGTGCGGGATTGCGGCGGCCAATTTCTCGCCTGCTGACAGTGGGACCAGGCGGTCCTCGCGCCCATGCAGAACCAGGACCGGTACGGCGAGTTGGTGCAGATCGGCGTACCGGTCCCAAGGCGCAGCGGCCACCAACTGGCTCCGAAGCCCTTCCGACGTGGTCGGGATCGCGCTCGCCACCTCCTCGTCGCGCGCAATCTCGGCCGCTGGCGTCTGATCGACGTACAGAAGCGGAGCGAGGGCCCGGCTGCGTTCGCCGGGCGGTAGAGCGGCCATGGTGGCGACGGCCGAGGCTGCAACGGTCAGGTGTGGGATTCCGGCATGGGTACTGACCAGCATGAGCGAACTGACCCGATCGGGGTGGCTGAGGGCGAACTCCTGCGCAATCAGCCCGCCCATGCTTAGTCCGAGCACGTGGGCCCGCGTGACCCCAGCGGCATCCAGTACGGCGATCGCGTCGGAAGCCAGCGTCGCGAGATCGAAGGGCTCTGGGCGATGACCGGTTCGCCCGACGCCGCGGTTGTCGAACGTGATGACTCGGTAGTCGCGCAGCGCCGGCAGCACCCGGAACCACGATGCCGAACACGACCCCAACCCGTTGATCAGGAGCACCGGCTCACCCTCGCCAGTGCTCTCCCACCAGATCCCTGCCGTCGTCTGCATCCCGACCTCCATTGGAACGAGCGTTACATCACTCTGCGTGTCTATCACGTCAGTGTCAAGCGCATATTCTGATAGCTTGTGGATCGATCGTTCTAAGGAAGGTGAGATGGATTCACTGCTCCCGCCGCAGCTCGTGGCGGATGGTGCGAAGGGGCGGCTGCTGGCGGCCGCGGTCGAGCTGTTCGCGGCCCGGGGCTATCACGGCGTCTCCGTCCGCGACCTGACCGCGCATCTCGGGGTGCAGCCGAGCTCCTTGTATGCGAAGTACGCCTCGAAGGCGGAGCTGTTCAGCGAGTTGGTGTTCCTCGCCAACGAGCAGATCCGGGACCGGATGCGGGCCGGTCTGCTCGAGGCTGGGCCGGATCCGGCCGCGCAGCTGGCCGCGCTCACCCATGCGAACGTCGAGTTCCACACGACCTACCCGCTGTTCGCGACGATCGCGCACAACGACTTCGGCATGCTCACGGAGAGCGCGCTGCACCACGTCGCCGCCAGCCGCAAGGAGGCGATCGACCTGATGCGGGCCGTCATCGACCGCGGCAACGACCGGGGCGTCTTCGACTGCCCCGATCCGTGGACGGCCATCGCGGCGATCGCCGGCTTCGGGATCCGCCTGGCGGTCTGGTATCGCCCACAGGGCCGCCTCGACGACCCGTCCGCCGGTTTCGCCGCCGAGGTCCAGAACTGGATGGGTCGGCAGCGCTCGATCGAGGATCTCAAGGCGACTTACGCGACGTACACGCTCAGACTTGTCGGTTGGTGCGGCCATACTGACTGAATGATCGAGCTCAGCGTGCGGCCGCTGGATGCCGCAACCTGGCCGGCGTTCGCGGCGCTGGTCGAGGCGAACAACGGAGTGTGGGGCGGCTGCTGGTGTGTCGGCTTCCACCTGAAACTCAAAGGCCGCACGGCCGCCGAGAACCGCGCGGAGAAAGAGCGCCGCGCCCATGACGGCACGACCCACAACGCCCTGGTCTTCGACGGCGACGAATGCGTCGGCTGGTGCCAGTTCGGCACCCCCGACGAGCTCCCCGAGATCAAGAGCAAACGCCTGTACGACAAGGGCCTGACCACCCTGCCGGACTGGCGCATCACCTGCTTCTTCACCGGCAAAGGCCACCGTGGCCGCGGTGTCGCCAACGCCGCTCTAGCCGGGGCTCTCGACCAGATCGCTCAGTACGGCGGGGGCGTGGTCGAGGGCTATCCCGAGGAGACCGACGACCGCAAAGTCTCCGGCTCGTTCCTGCATACCGGCCCGAT
This sequence comes from Kribbella antibiotica, assembly GCF_004349055.1. Classification (GTDB taxonomy): domain Bacteria; phylum Actinomycetota; class Actinomycetes; order Propionibacteriales; family Kribbellaceae; genus Kribbella; species Kribbella antibiotica. The sequence goes on along the minus strand of NZ_SMKX01000116.1, from coordinate 4,217 downwards.
GGCGGCCTTCGAGCTCCACGGGTTCGAGCGCACCCGGCCGATCTCCCCGCACCGCTGGGTCGTGACCCGGACGGTCAGTCCTTCCTGACCGGCGGATCTTCGCCGTTGCCGGTGACGACGAGGGAGAAGGCGTCGCCGTGGGTGGTGACGCCCTCGATGACGGCCGCTTCCATTGCTTCGGAGCCGATCGTCTTACGCAGCACGAGTGGATCGGTGCGGAGGTCCTTGGCCAGGGCGACGGCTAGCCCGACCATGACGAGCGCGAACGGGAGCGCGGCGACGATGGTCAGATTCTGCAAGCCCTGCAAGGCTTTTGCGCCGCCTCCGCCAACCAGCAGCATGACTGCGGCGACTGCTCCGGTGAGGACACCCCAGAAGATCACGACCGGTTTGCGCGGCTCGATGGCACCGCGCTGCGACAAGGTGCCCATCACGATCGAGGCCGCGTCGGCGCCGGAGACGAAGAAGATCGCGACCAGTACGACGACCAGAATCGTGGTGACGGATGCCAGCGGGTAATGGTCGAGCAGGCCGAAGAGCTGGCCCTCGCTGGTGGACTGGCCGGCAATGTCGACGCCGCTGCGCTGGGTGTCGATCGCGGCACCACCGAAGATGCAGAACCAAACCAGGCTGACCATCGACGGCACCAGCAGAACGCCGGTGACGAACTGCCGGATCGTCCGCCCGCGGCTGATCCGCGCGATGAACATGCCGACGAACGGCGTCCACGAGATCCACCAAGCCCAGTAGAAGACCGTCCAGCTGGACAGCCAGGTGGCCATCGTGTCGCCGCCACTCGCCTCGGTGCGCGCCGCCATGTCGGCGATGTCCCGCAGGTAGTCACCGATCGCGGTCGGCACCAGGTTGAGGATCAGCACCGTCGGCCCGACCACGAACACGAACGCCGCGAGCACAACCGCCAGCACCATGTTGATGTTCGACAACCATTGGATGCCCTTGGCAACACCGGACACGGCCGAGGCAACAAAAGCCGCAGTCAGTACGGCGATCACTCCCACCAGTACGGCGTTTCCGGTCTTGTCGAGCCACCCCAGGATCCGCACGCCCGAGCCGATCTGCAGCGCACCGAGCCCCAGCGAAGCCGCCGAACCGAACAATGTCGCGAAGATCGCCAAGCTGTCGATCACCTTGCCGATCGGTCCTTCGGTCCGCTTGCCGAGCAGCGGCGCGAAGGCCGAGCTGATCAGCTGCGAACGCCCGCGCCGAAAGGTGCCGTAGGCAATCGCTATGCCGACGACCGCGTAGATCGCCCACGGGTGCAGCGTCCAGTGGAACAGCGTCGTCGCCATCGCAGTCTGCAGCGCCGCGTCGGTGCCGCCCTCGACCGTCCCCGGAGGCGGCTTCATGAAGTGCGACAACGGCTCGCTCACGCCGTAGAACATGAGCCCGATCCCCATGCCCGCGCTGAACATCATCGCGACCCACGAGACCGTCTTGAACTCCGGCTCCTCGTCATCTGCCCCGAGCGGAATCCGCCCGTACTTCCCCGCGGCCAGCCAGATCACGTAGACCACGAATCCCGAGGCGAGCAGAACAAACAGCCAGCCCGTGTTCGTCTCGACCCACGTCAGCGCGGAAGTGGACGCCGTACCGAGACTGGCGGCACCGACGAATCCCCAGACCACAAAGGCCAAAGCGATCACCGCAGTGACACCGAACACGATCCGGTCGATGCCTGAGTTGGTACTTCGACTGCCTGGTGGCGGTGGTGCCGCGAGCGCGGGATGCTCGTTTGCGTGGTCAGGGTTTACTTGCTGGCTGTCGATATCGATCGCCACAACTGAATCACGCCTCGCTTCGGCGCGCCTCCGGTTTTCTACTAGGGGATCACAGGGGTTGCCCTTCGACCATTCCGGAGATCGTGGCGAAACGCAACTATCGTGGCCTCGGCCACAGTGCTGACCAGTGACTTTCCCTGGTGCGAGCAGGCCGTCGTACCCGTGATCTTGGCTGCATGAGCACTTTTGAACAGCGCATCGAGGCCCTGATCATCCCGGTCACCGATGTCGACGCTTCCCGCGACTTCTACGTAGGCCTCGGCTGGCGCCTTGACGTCACCCCGCCCGGCGTAGTCCAACTGACCCCGCCCGGCTCGGCCACCTCGGTCCAGTTCGGTGCCGGGATCACCCCTGCGGCGCCCGGCTCGTCGACCGCCTACCTGGTCGTCGAGGACATCGTCACCGCCCGTGAAGCCCTGGTCGCCGCCGGTGCCGCAGTCACCGACTACTTCCACCGCGGACCCGACGGCTTCGTCCCCGGCCTGGACCCCGACCGCGCCAGCTACGCCACCCGAGCCACCTTCCCCGACCCCGACAACAACACCTGGATCCTCCAGGAGATCACCACCCGCCTGCCCGGTCGGTGATCAGTCGCTGGACAAATCGGGTGTGAAGCACGGAGCCTGGTGGGGTGCTCAACGGTGAGGTTGAGGTCGGTACGACATATCTGGTCGAGGTGCCGCATGTGCTGGAGGCGGACCATCGGCTGACGTTCGGTGCCCTGCGTGGGGCGACTTTTCCGCTGACGGTGACCGCGTTGGAGGCGAGCGAGGCCGAAGGGATTCGGTCGGTGCTGAGCCCGACGACCGCGGTCACCTTGACGGTTGAGCAGTGCCGGGAGCTGGGGTTGCCGGAGGGGGAGTACGAGATCGTCGGCAATCTGCGGATGCCGGACGGTACGCCGATCGTGCTGCCGCGGGTGCAGACGCTCACCGTGCCGATCGCGTGGCTGGTGCCGTTCACCGACGACCGCCCGAGTGGGCATTGGGACGCCACCGGCTCGCTTTGGTAAACCCTGTGCCTCCCGACCCGCCCGGTTGCTACCCTCGCTGCGTGCCCAAGACAGACACGGTGCGCCGTCGCTCATGAGCGGCGGCGCATAGCAACCAGAACTCGCCGTCGCTCCTGACCATCCGTCGGGAGCGCCCGTTGTGGCGCTCGGAATCTGTCTTCCTTCCGGAGCGCATACCCGTGTTTCAACTGTCTGTTCGTCATCGTCGGCGCATTCTTGTCGCCGACCTCGTGTCCACTGCGGTCTTCCCGCTCGCGATCACCGGCTCGACCGCCGTTATCCCCGCAGCGACCGCTGACTTGCCAGGGAACGATGCCCTCGGCCCCTGGATTGTTGTCGGCTACAACGGTCTCTTCGCCGCTGCGCTTTTGCTCGCCGGTGTTCTGGCCGACCGCACCTCCCGCACGAAGTTCTTTGCTTTAGGCAACGTTGTCGTTGCTGTCGCTGGAGTGTTGTCGGCTTTCGCACCCGACCTTGGCGCGCTCGTTGCCCTTCGAGTGCTGGCGGGGGTTGGCGCGGCGATGTGTGCGGCCGGCGGTTCGGCGATGGTGCTCGCCGTCTATCCGCCTGAGGATCGACATCGCGTGTACGGCTATGTCGGCGCCGTACTGGGCACCAGCCTCGCCCTCGGACCTTTCGCCGCCCAAGGCCTGATGGCGCTCGGCGGCTGGCCCATGGTCTTCGTCGTACCCGCCGCGGTTGCAGGTCTCGCCGTCGTACTCTCCATCGGCCTGCCGAGTCTCCGCACTCGCGATCTCCCTCCGGAGTTCGACCTGGCCGGTGCGGTCATCTTCGGTCTCACGATCGCTGCCGCCGTGACCGCCTTCGGTTTCGCCCTGCCCGTCTGGGCGACTCTTGTCCTGCTCATCGCGGCGGCTGGTGGAACCGCAGTACTCGTCCGAGTAGAACGCCGTACGGCGGATCCTGCGATCCCACTCGACCTGCTGCGCATCCCGGCGTACCGGGCCTATGCACTCGGAACCGGCGCCTTCATGGGAGTCCTAGTGGTCGGCCTAACCGTCCTGCCGCAACTCGGCGCCGACCTAGGCCCCGGCCAAGTCGGTCTGCTCCTCAGCCTCCTCACCATCCCCTCAACCCTCCTGCCGCTACTCGCCGCCCGCATAGCCCGCCGCTGGGCCGCACCCCTGGTGATCACAGCGCTCCTCACCTGCGTCGCCACCGCCGTAGCCCTCCAACTAACCGACGCGCCACCGGCCCTCTTCATCGGCACCGCCCTCCTAGGTATCTCCCTAGGCCTCACCGAAGGCGTCCCCGACGGCCAAGCCCTCCAACACGTCCCCGCCCACCGAGGCGGCGCCGGCGCAGCCCTCTTCAGCACCACCCGCATGACCGTGGAAACCCTCACCCTCGCAGCCGCCACGGGTACAGCCACCCTCCTAACCCCC
>NZ_SMKX01000115.1 GCF_004349055.1 Kribbella antibiotica | reverse complement strand
GTGGAAGCGGTGGCCGAAGCCGGGGATGAAGGCCTTGCGGGACTTGTATGACGCGATGACGTCGCGAGGGTCGGCGCCGGTTTCGTGCAGGGTGTAAAGGAGCTCGAGGCATTGCTGGCCGGCGCCGCCGTGGATGTCGCCGAGGAGGTTCACGCCGGTGGCCATGGCGTTGTTGATGGGGAGGCCGCAGGAGACGGCCATCCGGGCGGCGGCGATCGACGGGGCTTGCGGGCCGTGGTCAACGGCGGCGACGAGGGCGCATTCGAGGAGGCGAGCTTGGCCGATCGTTGGGAGGTCGCCTCGGGTCATCAGCCAGATCATCTGCGGGAAGGTGACCTCGCCGATCAGGTCCTGGATGGCATAGCCGTGGAAGCGGATACTGCCGGGGCCGATGTCGGAGATTCCGGTGGACCACCAGTCCGCGGCATCCGTCGTACTGGTCATGTGGCGCCTTTCGCGGCGAGCGCTGCTATCTCGGCGGGCGTGTAGCCAAGTTCGGCGAGGATGACGGTGGTGTGTTCACCTAGACGAGGTGGGCGGCTGGACGGGCCCACCGCTTGGCCGTCGACGTGGACACTGCTGCCGAGAACGCGCAGAGAGCGCTCTCGGCCGTCGGGCATCGGGACCTCGTGGAAGAGTTCGCGCTCGGCTAGCTGATCGAGAGAGAGCGCTTCCTCGACAGTGAGAACGGGAGCGACCGGTACGCCGGAATCGGCGAGGAGGCTGTCCCAGTGCGCGGCTGAGGCTTGCACGAGCGTCTTCTCGAGTTCGGCTTTGAGCTCAGCGCGGTGGGTCTTGCGGGACTCGCGGGTGGCGAAGCGCTCGTCGGTCAGGAGGTCGCGGCGGTCGAGTACGCGACAGAGTTCGACGTACTGCTCCTGTTTGTTGGCCGCGATGTTGAGCGCCCCCTCGGCGGTACGGAACGTGCCGGAGGGAGCGGAGGTGGCGTTTTCGTTGCCCATGGCCCGTGGAATGCGGCCGCCGACAAGATAGTCGGAGACGACCCAGCCCATGGCGGCAACGGCAGTCTCGAGCATCGACACATCGAGGAAGCTGCCGATGCCGGTGCGAGAGCGCTTCACGAGCGCCGCCGAGATCGCGAACGCGGCCGCATAGCCGCCGAGTGTGTCCGCGATCGGGAAGCCGGTCCGCGTTGGAGCGCTCTCTGGTGTTCCCGTGACGCTCATGATCCCGGACAGGCCCTGGATGATTTGGTCGTACGCCGGTCGCCCGCGCATCGGACCGGTCTGGCCGAAGCCGGAGACGGCGCAGTAGACGAGCCCGGCGTTGAGCTCGCGCAGGGTTTCGGCCGGGAAGCCGAGGCGGGCCAGGACGCCGGGGCGAAAGTTCTCCAGCAGTACGTCGGCCTCGCGGACCAGACGCTCGAAGATTTCGCGGCCGGCGGGGTTCTTGAGGTCGAGGGTGAGAGAGCGCTTCCCGCTGTTCTGAGCCAGGAACGAGATCCCGAGACCAGCAGCGGAGAGCTCGGGGTCTCCCCCGAGGTTGCGTGCCAGGTCTCCCGTGCCTGGCACCTCAACCTTGATGACATCTGCGCCCATCAGTGCGAGCTGATATCCGGCGAACGGGCCCGCCAACACATTCGTCAGGTCCAGCACCCGCACTCCGGCCAGCAGGTCTGCGTCAGGTTGCACTGAAGCCGCTCCAGTTGGTCGTATTGATGGTCGCGGCACACCGCCGTACGGCGTTGATGTAGGCCGGAAGGCGGTCGTCGCTGAAGCGGGTGGTGGGGCCGCCGATGGCGATGGCAGCGACGACTCGGCCGTCGGGGCGGCGGATCGGCGCGGCCACGCCGGAGGCGCCGAGCTCGCGCTCACCGTGGCTGATCGCGAAGCCGCGAGCGGCGGCATCGGCGGCGGCACCGCGGAGTCGCTTCGCGAAACCGGGCGGCCGGGGTGCTTCCAGAGCGATCTCTTCGATCACGGACGGATCCACTGACAGCACCGGCGGGTCGGTGAGCAGGACCTTCGACGCGGCGCCGCTCCACAACGGCATCGAGGAGCCGACAGCAATCGAGTGCCGAATGCTGAGCGTGCCCAGCGCCTGGGCGAGGCAGACTCGGGTGCGGCCGACGCGGATATAGAGGTTGGCGGTCTCGCCGGTGTCGGCGGCCAGCCGGCCCATCGCGGCGCGGACGGCCGGCGGGATCTCCATCGTCGCGCTGCTCAGCCGCGACCAGCGCAGGAAGCCCGGACCGATCGCGTATTTGCCCGGACCGATCGCGGCCACCAGACCGCGCTGCTCCAGCGTCGTCACCAGTCGCAGAACTGTTGTCTTCGGCAACCCACTGGCTGTGGTGAGCGCGGCCAGCGTCCAGCTAGGGTGCTCGTCATCAAAACGTTCGAGTAAGTCCAGAGCACGGTGCACACTGCGAACCCCGTCACCGTCGGCCATCCGAATCCCCTCTCTCGGGTGTCTCCTTCCGACGATAGACCTGCGTACCGCAGAACGGAATCTCTGTACCCCCTGGTGGAATGCTGCTACGTTTTTCGGCATTCCATCCCGACGCCCCCGGAGGCATCGCATGGCCCGAACCCGGACGGCCCGAACCCGGACGGCACTGGCCAGGACGGCGCTCGTCGCCGCGGGCCTGGCCGGCAGTCTGCTGCTCAGCGGCTGCTCGGCCTTGTCGAAGACACTCGACGGCGGCAGCGTCGCCGGTGACTTCCCGAGCCGCAACGTGGAGATCATGGTCCCCGCTGCCCCTGGTGGCGGCTGGGATCTGACGGCACGGCAGTTCCAGCACGTGATCCAGGAAGACAAACTGCTGGCCGACCGTTCCGTCTCGGTCGTGAACGTGACCGGTGCCGGCGGGGCGGTCGGGATCTCCAAGCTGGTCACCAAGAACCGCAAGGACCCGCACACGCTGATGATCACCGGCCTGGTGATGGTCGGCGCGCTGACGCTGAACCAGTCCCAGATCAAGGTCTCCGACACCACCCCGATCGCGACGATCACCGCCGAGCAAGAGGTGATCGTGGTCAAGGCCGACTCCCCCTTGAAGACTCTCAAGGACCTGGTCGACCTCTACAAGGCCGACCCGGCTCAGGTCAGCTGGGGCGGTGGCACCATCGGCGGCACGGACCACATCACGGCGGGCACTCTGGTGAAGGCCGCCAACCTGGATCCGGCGAAGGTGAAGTACATCAGCTACTCCGGTGGCGGCGAGGCGACCGCGGCGATCCTGTCCGGTGACGTCACCGTCGGCATCTCCGGGATGAGCGAGTTCGAGGAGCAGATCACCGCCGGCAAGATGCGCGTGCTCGCGACCACCGGCGCCGAGCAGCTCACCGTCGACGGTAAGAAGCTTCCGACGATGAAGTCCGAGGGGTACGACGCCGAGGTCCAGAACTGGCGGGCGATCGTGGCACCGCCCGGGATCCCGGATGCGGACCGGCAGCGGCTGATCGAGTTCGTGACGAAGGTGAACACGTCGCCGGAGTGGGACGAGATCCGCAAGAAGCAGGGCTGGACAGAGTTCTTCAAGACCGGTGACGACGCCAGCAAGTTCATCGCTGACGAGACCACGCGCGTGCAGGCTCTCCTGAAGGAGCTGGGGATCGTATGAGCGCTACCGAAGAAGTCGAAGCTCCCAAGGCCGCCGACGTCGAGGTCGAGGCGTCCCGGCTGGTCCGGATCATCGCGGCGATCGTGCTGATCGTCCTCAGCGCGACGTTCCTGGTAGGCGTCTTCGACATCCGTAGTCCGAAGGGTTTCGACCCGGCCGGACCGCGATTCTTTCCGTTGCTCGTGACAACGGCCTGGCTCCTCTTCTCGATCGGCTACCTGATCGAGGGACTGCGCGCACCGAAGACGGCCAAGGCCGACGGTGACCGAAGCTGGTTCGAGCCGGTAGCGCTGTCCGCGCTCCTCGTGCTGTACGCGCTTCTCGTCGTACCGCTGGGCTATCTGATCGCGACCGCACTGCTGTTCTTCGCCGTGGCCCGGGTGCTCGGTAGCCGGCAACTCGTTCGTGACGTGGTAGTGGCCGTCGTTCTCGCAATTGTCGTGTACGTCGCTTTCACCCGCTTCCTCGACATCTCCCTGCCGGAAGGGGTGCTCGGCCTGTGATCGCGCTTGGTGTCGGCAGCGACCTGCTGCACGGATTCGGTACCGTCCTCGACCCGATGAACCTGCTGTGGGCCGTCCTCGGCGTCACCCTCGGCATGCTCGTCGGCATCCTCCCCGGCATCGGCCCGGCGCTCACCATCGCGCTGCTGCTGCCGATCACCTTCAACTTCTCCGACCCGATCGGCGCGTTCATCATGTTCGCCGGGATCTACTACGGCGCCATGTACGGCGGGTCCACCACCTCGATCCTGATCAACACCCCAGGCGAATCAGCCTCGGTCGCGACGGCGATCGAGGGCCACAAGATGGCTTTGAAAGGTCGCGCTCGGGCGGCGCTCGCAACAGCGGCGATCGGGTCGTTCGTGGCCGGCACCATCTCGACCGTGCTGCTGACGTTCGTCGCGAAGCCGCTCGGGAGTCTGGCCAGCAACTTCCAGGCCACTGACTACTTCGCCGTCACGCTGCTCGCGATGGTCGCGGTGACTGCGCTCGTCGGTCACTCGATGGTTCGCGGGTTGCTGTCGCTGACGGTCGGTCTGTTCATCGGGCTGATCGGTCTGGACAGTCTGTCGGGCGCACCGCGCTACACGTTCGGTTCGCTGCGACTGCTCGATGGCATCGACGTGGTGATCGTCATCGTCGGTCTGTTCGCGATCGGCGAGACGCTGCACGTGGCGTCGAAACTACGGTCGACTCCGGATCGGCCCGCCGTACTGGAGAAGGGGCGGTTGCGGACCGGGTATCTCACCAAGTCCGACTGGAAGCGGTCGTGGGCGCCGTGGTTGCGCGGGACCGCGCTCGGGTTCCCGTTCGGCGCGATCCCGTCCGGTGGCGCCGAAGTACCGACGTTCCTGTCCTACTCGATCGAGCGGCGGCGGGCGCGCAAGAAGGGTCGCGACGAGTTCGGCAACGGCGCGATCGAGGGTGTTGCAGGTCCGGAGGCCGCGAACAACGCATCGTTCTCCGGTGTCTTGGTCCCGCTGCTGACGCTCGGTCTGCCGACGTCGGCGACGGCCGCGGTGATGCTCGCGGCGTTCCAGATCTTCAACGTGCAGCCCGGACCGCAACTGTTCGAGAACAACAGCACGCTGGTCTGGACGCTGATCGCGTCCCTCTACATCGGCAACCTGATCCTGCTGATCATGAACCTGCCGCTGATCGGTCTCTGGGTGCAGGTCCTGAAGGTCCCCCGCCCCCTCCTGTACGCCGGAATTCTCGTCTTCGCGTGCCTTGGCGTGTACTCGCTTTCCGGCTCCGGCTACGAGGTGCTGATGGCGCTCGTCATCGGTGTCGTCGGGTTCTTCATGCGCAAACTCGACTTCCCGATCGCACCGGTCATCCTCGGCGTGATCCTCGGCCCGACGATGGAGGAGCAGTTCCGCCGGGCACTGGTCATCTCCAACGGAGACGCCAGCGTCTTCTTCACCCGGCCGCTGAGCCTGGTCATCATCGTGCTGACCGTGCTCGCGCTGTTCGTCCCGTACCTGCCGAGGATCGTCGCGCGCCTGCGCGGCACGCAGCCCGCCCACCAGCGACTGACCTTCGGCGAGGATGACTGATGGGCCGCAAGGGTGTGTCTCTTGGTTCCGCGCCGTAGCGAGCATGTGCTCGGTGCGGTGGCTCGGTGTGCTGGAGGGGAGGCCTCGATGCTTTTCCATCGTGGCCTTTCCTCCAGTGCGCCGAGGTGCCGTGCCGAGTGCAGCGCAGTAGGCGGGGAAGCAAGAGACACACCCTAGAATGAGAGAGTGACCCTGTGAAGATCCTGGTTGGCTATGTCCCCACGGCCGAAGGCGAGGCTGCACTCGACGCCGCCGGCCGCGAAGCCTCGTTGCGCGGCGCCTCGGTGCTCCTGCTGAACACCAGTCGCGGTGACGCCTACATCGACGCCCGCTACGCCAACGAGGCCGAGCTCGAGACAGCTTCGGCGAAGCTGCGCGAGCACGGCGTCGAGGTCACCATCCAGCAGGCAGTCTCGAACGGCGACGTCGCCGGCGAGCTCCTGAAGGCGGCCGCCGCCGAGGACGTCGGCCTGATCGTCCTCGGGCTGCGCCGTCGCTCCCCCGTCGGCAAACTCATCCTCGGCAGCACCGCCCAGCGCGTACTGCTGGAATCCCCGGTGCCGGTGCTCGCGGTCAAGGCACCGACACCGCACGACGACTGACACGCTCTACATCTTGGTCAGCTGCCAGCGCTGGCAGGGGCCGTTCCAGTAGTGCCAGACGATGACTTTCTCCACGGTGGTGCCGACACAGTCCGGCACATCGACCATCAGGCCGGTGTCGGCCTGCTGCAGGGTCCAACTGTTGTCGGCGGCCGGTTCAATCCGCCAGCGCTGGCACTCCGAGGCATCCGTGCCGAAAGCAACCAGCTTGGCTGCGGGCATCCGCGAGCAGTTCTCGACCTGCAGGGCGGTCCCGGTCGACGGGTCGATGATCTGGTAGACGTCGTCGCCGAGTGGTTTGAGCTGCCACCGCTGGCAGGGGCTGTCCGAGATCCAATCCCAGGTCCGGACGCCCTGCAGCGGGTCGCAGTTCTTGATGTCGAGGACGTAGTCCTTGCCAGGATCACGCAGTGCCCGGATCTTGTAGCGGCCGTCGAGCTGCGTCGTGTTCAGGGCTGCCCGGAGGAACCACTGCTGCTCCGGTACGGCGGCGCACGTCTTCTGGATGATCTTCGCCCCGTTGGCCGTCCCCGCGTTCTCCACGCCGGCGCACTTGCCGCTGTGCCCGAAGCGCACGCGGAACACCGTGTCGTAGCTGCTGCCCTCGACATAGTCGATCAGGATCTGCTGATTGCCCTGGCCGAGGCACTTCCACTGCACGATCGGGGTGTTGTCGTCGAAGCTCTGGTTTCCGACGTCGATACAGCGTGGCGTGCCGTCGATCGCCGTACCGTCGAGATGCACCATGTGCAGTTCGTACTGGTCCGTCCCGGCAACTGGTACGACGCGGAAGCGCTGGTGCAGGCCGTTGAGACAGTCCCACTGCTGGATCAGCGCCGGGTCTGTCCGGCTGGCACCGGCAACCTCCATGCACTTGCCGCTGTTGCGTGCGACCAGTTCGTAGGTCCGCGACTCCAGGTCGAACTTCGGGCCCGCGTCCGACGCCCCGACCGCTGCTTCGGACCAGTCGTTCACCGGCGCCTCGAACGCCGTACCGGTCGAGCGCAGATGTGCGACCTGCCGGCCGCCGCCGGTCAGGGAGGAGATGAGAGCCGCGTCGGCCTTCCCGTCCTTGTCGAGATCACCGACCTGTACGGCGGTCCGCAGCGGATCGCGGTCGGCGCCGGTCCACCAGTCCGACAGCGTGAACGCCGTACCGGTCGATCGGAAGGTTTTCAGCACGGTCCCGGAGCCGTTGTCGTAGACCGAGACGACGTCGCCCTTTCCGTCGCCGTCCACATCGCCCGCGACCGGATGTCCCTTGTCGAAACAGTAGGCGCCGTCGTAGGCCGTCGTTGCCGCACCGAACGCGGTGCCCGAGGACTTGTAGACGTTGACGACTGTGCGGCAGTCACCGGTCTTGCGGACGACGACGAGATCGTCCTTGCCGTCGCCGTCCACATCGGACAACACCGGCTGGGTCACGGCCCAGTCGCCTCCGGCTGTGGTGGTCTGCAGCCACTGAACGGGCGCGGACAGGTTGCCGCCCGGATAGACCACGACCCGCCACCCGCCGTTGCCCGAGTTGAGCTGGACGACGATGTCGCTCACCTTGTCACCGGTCACGTCGCCCGACGTCACGTGCGCGGTCGCGATCGTCCAGTCGGCCTGCGGCGCCTTCCAGTTCGGCGTGGACGGCGGCTCGTACCGATTGCCGTCCGAGACCATCGTGTAGAGCGCGACCCGGCGGCCGGGCTCGTCGCGGAAGAACGCGAGATCCGTGCGGCCGTCTCCGGTGAAGTCGCCTTGCACCGGCTTGCTGCGCGACAGGGCGAACCCGCCGTTGATGCCGCTGTCCCACGCCATCGTCCCAGTGCCGAAGGTGCCACTGCGGCTGAGGACATTCCAGACCCCGGTCCGGCCGAAGCCCTGGTCGACGACCATGACCACGTCGGCCGCACCATCGCCGTTCACATCGGATCGGACCCGTGGTGCCGTGCCGTTCGTCTGCGCGAGCAGCGTCCAGGCCTTCACCGACAGCGGCCCGGGGTTGCCTGCCTTGTCGACGGCCCGCACCCACAGCTTGCGGCTGGACGAAGGAACACTGATCGGCAGTACGGCGGTGCCGTCCGGACGTGCCTTGATCGTCAGCACAATCTTCGCCTGCTCGAACCCGTACTGGTATTCGGCGATATCGGTGTCGCCCGCGGCCGGGCTGAAGGTCATGGTCCCCACCTCGCGGGCCGGCTTCCCGGGCCGGCCGTCGGGGAAGTCCGTCGACGTCCGGAGCGCCTCACCCGGCAGCCGGCTGTCGATGGTGAAGTAGCAGCGCGCCGTGGCCGGCCCGGAATCGATCCCGTCGTCGGCGACCTGGTCGTCGCTGCGAGCCACGTAGTAGTACGCCGTGTCGTCGCTCAGCACGCCGTCGGGAACCGGGGACCAGGTGAAGGCTGCTCCGTTGCCGGTGATCCCGGAGTTCTGCGTATAGACCGTGGTGTCGCCGGCTGCCCGGTGGATCTCCAGCTTGTTGATCAACGTGTCGCCGTCCGGGTCACCGGCAACCCCGGAGAAGGCCGGCTGCCGAGTCCCGATCGGGGTCGGCGCGGCCGCCGTACCGCAGGTCTTGGGGATGTCGAAGTTGACCTTCAGCGGCATCCGCGGTGCGTTGTTGTAATCGATGATGACGGTCGCGGTCTCGCCGCGGAATCGCTTCCACTGGTACTCGTTCGTCTCGTCGGGCGCGGCCAGGCCGAGCGACACCGACGAGTCGCGGTCGGTGGCGACCTTCTGGATCAGGTCCTTCAGCGCCGGGGACTCCCAGCCCATCGTCATATCCGGTTCGGAGGATCGCGCGTGACCGCTCGCGGTGGCCAGGTACTGCGGCCAGCCGGTGCTGTTCCAGGTGACGTCCGCGGACCGGCTGATCGGCGTGGTGCGGTACAGATCGACCGGGTGGTCGTTGCCGTCCGGCGAGTGGTCGAGCACGACCGTGAACCGGGCCCGGACCACCCGAGCGCCGGCGATCTTGGTCGTGTCGAGGTTGAACAGGGATCGGTAGGTGTCGGTGTCCGGCCCCCAGGCCTGACCGACCTTGGCGCCCTGGTCACGGTCGTATCCCCAGTAGCTCATCGTCGGAACCCGGGCGTCGACGTGGGTCCACATGTCCCCCGCCTCGTCCGACCAGGACGGGTCGATCGTGACCGGGTACTGCGTCGTCGGGGCGTTCAGCATGGCCTGGTCCGGCCGGATCGTCAGTACGCCGGCCGCTAGCGTCGAGGCCGCCGCTTTCGTTACGGGCTCGGTCGCCGAATCCCACATCAGCGGTTGTCCGGAGGCGAAGACGGCGCGCCCCCGGCGATCCTTGGCCAGCGTCGTGCCGCCCGCGCTGCGCGTGAACGTCAGCCCGGCACCTCCGAGCCGGAACCGCAGTTCCCGGAGCGCGGGGTTGCTCGCCGCGGCTCGGTTCTTCACTACGAGCGCTTTGGCGAAACCTGCTGGTTCTGCCCGCAGCTGCAGGTCGACGCCCGGCAGCACCTCGCCGTACGTCGCTGTGTCGCCCTGCAGGACGGGCTTCGGCAGGACGCCGGGCCAGCCGACTGTCAGGTGCTGGTTCGGGCCACCGAGGCGGACCAGATCTGCACCGGTGCCACCACCGGAGAAGACAACGCCCTTGTCGCCGACCGCCGGACGAACGTTCCCATCGGCACCGAAATGGAGGGTCGGGTCGAGAGCCTTCCAGCCGGCGGCTGCGCCGGTCCGCACCGGCGTCGCGTGCTGGACCATCGTGTGGGTCCCGTTCGGATTGACGTAGACCTCTCGCGAGGTCGATCGCAGGTCCGGCAGCTCGACGCGCTGACCGCTCTGCCGAGCTTGCGCCGCCGCACTGTCCGGACGATCGGGCACGGCGGTCACGGGCGTCACAGCTGTTGTCGTCGGCACCTGACCCAGAAACAGCGGAAGCGCAACGATCGCGGTCGTGAGCACGCGGAAAGTCGAGGAGGTGGGCACGCTGTTCTCCTGTCGGGCAGAGTCGCGAGAAGGCCGCCACCATGGCACAGTTCCCGGCCGCGCGGACCTCTTCGGCCCGACCATTCCATGCCCGTGGAAGGGTGCTTCGGTTTCGGGCTAGACCATTCAGGATCGCTGGAAAAGCTTGCCCGATCCCCTGGCAGTCGCCTCAACTGAGAGCCCCTTCTGCCCGCTCACCCAGGGAGTCTTCATGCGTGTACGCCGACGCTGGCAGACGACGTCAACGGCAGTTGCCGTGGCGCTCAGTCTGCTCGTGACAACACCAGGGGTCGCGTCGGCTGAGCAGTCTGCCGACAAGCCCAAATCCACCGCCGGCAAGGCCAAGCCGCGCAAGAAGGAAGCCTCGGTCCCGACCGAGAACCTGCCGGCCAAGCCCGGCATCCCCGATCGCGACGGCGAGCGCACGGTGACCTCGGTCCCCGAGCAGCACTGGCCGGCAGCCGGTCGCGCGGAAGTCGCCGTACCGAAGCCGCAGACGCTGCAGGCCGGGCGGACGGCGGCAGCGCCGCTGACGCAGGTCGGCACGCTTCCGATTTCGGTGGGACCGGCGGCGCCCGTGAACAAGGCGGCGGCCGGCGTCACAGCGGCCGACCGCGCGACCGTCGCGGCGGCCCCGGGCAAGGTCGCTGTCGAACTGCTTGAGCGCAAGGGCAGCGAGCTGCGGTTCACAGTCCGCCGTACCGATGGTGTCGCCAAGGCCGGTCAGGTCGGTCTCCGGCTCGACTACAGCGCGTTCCGCCAGGCATTCGGCGGCGACTGGTCGACGCGGCTGCAGGTGCTGAAAGTGCTGGACTGTGCAGGTTGTCAGCCGGTGCGCGTCCCCAGCCGGAACGACGGCACGGGTGCGATCACTGCCGACGTACCGGCCTCCGCCGCACCGACAACGTTCGCGCTGGCCGCAGCGCCGTCCGGCCCGTCCGGAGACGGCACTGCCACCGCTCTGAACCCGACCGCGACCTGGCAGGTCGGCGGCTCCTCGGGCGACTTCAACTGGTCCTACCCGATGCAGGTTCCGCCGAGCCTCGGCGGCCCCAGACCGACCGTTGCCCTCGGCTACAACTCCGGCGCCGTCGACGGCCGGACCACCGCCAGCAACAGCCAGGGCTCGTGGGTCGGCGCCGGCTTCGAACTGGCGCCCGGCGGCTCGATCGAACGCCGATACGCCTCCTGCGGCTCGAAGACCGAGCAGAAGGGCAACAACGGCACCTCTCCCACCGGCGACTACTGCTGGGCGACCGACAACGCGACCTTCTCGCTGAACGGCTCCGGCGGTGAACTGGTCCTCGACGACACCACCAAGACCTGGCACACCCGCACCGACGACGGGATGACGATCGAGCGGCTCGGCAACGCCGACAACGGCGACGAGGGCCCCGACTCCGGCGCCGGCCAGAAGGGCGAGCACTGGCGGATCACCGACAAGGGTGGCATCCAGTACTACTTCGGGCTGAACAAGTTGCCGGGAGCAACTGCTTCCACCAACTCGGCGTGGACCGTCCCGGTCGCCGGCAACAACGACGGTGAGCCGTGCAAGAAGGCGGCCTTCGCGGACTCGTTCTGCAAGCAGGCCTACAAGTGGAACCTCGACTACGTCGTCGACCCGCACGGCAACACGATGAGCTACTACTACGACATCGAGACCAACAAGTACGGCCGCGCCGGACAGGCGACCCTCGTCTCGGACTACATCCGGGCCGGCAACATCAACCGGATCGAGTACGGCCAGCAGAAGAACAAGCTGACCGACAACGCCGCGAAGGTCGCGCAGGTTCGCTTCGAGACCGCTGAGCGGTGCCTGAAGTCGACCGGCTGTGTCGCCGCCGACTACGTGGACACCCCACTGGACCAGGAGTGCACGAGCACCACCAACTGCGGCACCATCCTGTCCCCCACGTTCTGGACGAAGAAGCGGCTGGCCCGCGTCGTCAGCGAGGTGTGGCGCGGTACGGCGTACGCACCGGTCGACTCGTGGTCGCTGCGGCAGAGCTTCCTCGACCCCCGCGACGGTGGCCGCTCGAGCATGCTGTGGCTCGACGGTCTCGGCAACACCGGTCACGTCGGCGGGACCAAGGCCCTGCCTGAGGTCACCTTCGCCGCGCAGATGCTGCCGAACCGGCTGATCGGCCCGGACTCGGTCGGCCAGCCCGCGCTGCTCTGGCCACGCGTGCAGACCGTCACCTACGGCACCGGCGGCCAGGTGGCCGTGCACTACAAGACGCCGGACTGCGTGAACCCCACCGACCTGCCGACCGCCGACGACAACCGCAAGCGCTGCTACCCGATCAAGTGGACCCCGAAGGACCAGGCCGAACGCCAGGACTGGTTCGCGAAGTACGTCGTCGACGAGGTCAAGGAAGCCGACCAGGTCGGCGGCACCCGGGACCAGGTGACCCGGATCGAGTATCCGGAGGCACCGGCCTGGCGGCACGACGAGGAGGACGGCCTGGTCGAGGTCGACCGCAAGACCTGGTCGCAGTGGCGCGGCTACGAGAAGGTCAAGGTGATCACCGGTGACGGCGTCGACGGGCCTGCGACGGTCAAGCTCAACACCTACTACCGCGGTATGGACGGTGACGTCCGCGCCGACAACTCGGTCAAGGACGTCTCCATCACCGACTCCACCGGCGCCAAGTCGAAGGACCTCAACGCCCTGACCGGGCGGTCGCGGGAACAGACGACGTACTCCGGTGACACCATCGTCGACCGGTCCATCGCCGACCAGTGGATCTCCAAGACGCCGACGGCCGTACGGGAGCGGACCTGGGGCACCACCAAGGCGTATCAGGTGGCCGAGCAGGCGGTCCGGCAGGACCAGGCCACCGGCACCGGATGGAAGAGCAGTTCGTCGTCCAACACCATCGACGAGGCCACCGGCCGGGTGACGGCCAAGAGCGACCTGCGCGACATCGCTGACCCGAACGACGACATCTGCACGCGGTACGAGTACTTCGACAGCCCGGCTGCCAAGCTGAGCAATCTGCCGGCCCGGTTGCAGACCGTCGACGTCGCGTGTACCAAGCCGTGGACGAAGAACGACGTCATCTCGGACTCCGTGACCACCTATGACCCCGCGACCGGTGACAAGGTGGCGCAGGCCCGGCTGGCCGGATTCGATGCCGCCGGCAAGGAGATCTACCAGACCACGAGCACCATCGACTACGACGTCATCGGCCGGGTCCGGCACACGAAGAAGGGCACCGCGACGACGACCATCGACTACACCCCGGCCAC
The DNA here is from genome assembly GCF_004349055.1 of Kribbella antibiotica. Lineage (GTDB taxonomy): Bacteria > Actinomycetota > Actinomycetes > Propionibacteriales > Kribbellaceae > Kribbella > Kribbella antibiotica. Next base: position 15,458 of record NZ_SMKX01000115.1, on the reverse strand, counting down.
TGGTGGTCCGGTGACCGCGACCAAGACCATCCAGCCGAACGGCCAGACCGCGACCAGCACGGTCGACCCGGCCCGGGGCGAGGAGCTGACCGTCACCGACATCGCCAACCGCACCACGACGACCACCCGCGACGCGCTCGGCCGCGTCCTCGAGACCCGGCAGGCCGGTAACACCGGCGCGGTCCCCGATGTCGTCAACGTGTACAGCGACGAGCCCGGTAAGCCCGGGCTGGTCACCAGCACCGCACTGCGCGCCGACGGCAGGAGCGAGACCTCACGCGAGTTCAGCGACGGTCTCGGCCGCCGCCGGCAGACCCAGAACGAGTCCGCCGACGGGGTCGGCCGGATCATCACCGACTACCTGACCGACAGCCGCGGCCAGGTCGTCAAGCAGAACGGCCCGTACTACAACAACGCGCCACTCGGCTTCGACATCGTCAAGCCGACCGACGAGTCGAAACTCCCGGCCCAGAAGCTGACGACCTTCGACGCCCTCGGCCGGCCGCAGGTGGAGTCGTTCAAGACCAGCGGCGTCCCGCAGTGGACCCGCACCCACACCAACGGGACCGGGGTCGAGACCATCGAACCCCCGACCGGCGAGCAGGCGACCACCCGGATCACCGATCTGCAGGGCCGGCTGGTCGAGCTGCGCGCCTACCAGGGCAACAAGGCGACCGGCGCCTACGACAAGACCACCTACACCTACACGGCCCGCGGCCAGATCGCCGCGGTCACCGACCCGGCGGGCAACGTCTGGTCGTACGAGTACGACCTGCGCGGCCGCAAGATCGTCGACCACGACCCCGATCGCGGCACGACGACCTACACCTACAACGACCTCGACCAGCTGGTCACGTCGAAGGACGCGCGCAACATCACGCTCACCTTCAGCTACGACGTCCTCGGCCGGAAGACCGCGGTCAAGCAGGGCGACACAGTCATCGGCGAGACCGTCTACGACACGCTCAAGCCGGGCCAGGTCACCAGCACCACCCGCTACGTCGACGGCAACCCGTACACCATGCGCTACACCGGGTACGACGCCGCCGGACGCCCGACCGGGTCCGAGCTCGTCGTACCGAAGGCCGAGGGCAAGCTCGAGGGCGTCTACCCGATCAGCACCGCCTACACCACCGACGGCCAGGTGAAGAGCACCACGATGCCCGCCGTCGGCGGACTGCCGCAGGAGACCGTCACCACCGGGTACGACTCCCGAAGCCGTCCGATCACCCTCACCGGCGCCTCGCCGTACGTGACCGAGACCGACTACACGGCCTACGGCGAGACCAGCCGGATCAAGGTCGAGAACGGTGACAACTGGACCGAGCAGCTCTTCGAGTACGAAGAGGGCTCACACCGGCTGTCCCGCTCCAGCCTGCTGACCCCGAACGGGTACGTCTCCGATGTCGGCTACAAGTACGACGCGGCCGGGAACGTCCTGCAGGCCACCGACACCCCGACCACCGAGGACGCGAACGACACCCAGTGCTTCGGCTACGACCACTACCGGCGGCTGACGCAGGCCTGGACGCCGACCGGCGGCGACTGCGGAGCGGCCCCGGCCAAGGACGCGCTGGGCGGGCCCGCGCCGTACTGGTACAGCTGGACATTCGATGCCATCGGCAACCGGAAGTCCGAGCGGCGGATCACGCCGACGGCGCAGACCGATGCCACCTACGAGTACCCGGCGGCGGGACAGGCCCGGCCGCACGCCGTCCAGAAGGTGACCACGACCGGCACCGGCGGCACCCGGGTCGACCAGTACGGGTACGACGCGAACGGGAGCATGACCACGCGGACCAAGGGTGCCGTCACCGAAACGCTGACATGGACCGACGACGGCCGGCTCAACGAGCTCACCGGGAACGGCAAGTCCAGCAAGTTCATCTACGATGCGGCCGGCCGCCAGATCCTGCGCAGGGACGTCGGCGGGACGACCTTGTTCCTCGGTGACACGGAGCTGCAGCTCAAGCTGGACGGCAGCCTGGTCGGGACCCGGTACTACGCACTCGGCGACCACGCGGTGGCCGTGCGGGTCGGCGACAAGATCAAGTGGGTCAGCAGTGACCACCACGGCACGATGACCGTGTCGGTCGACTCGGCGACCCTGGCGATCCAGCGGCGCCGGACCTCGCCGTACGGCGAAGTGCGGGGAACCGCGCCGACGGCGTGGGCCGGTCAGCGTGGCTTCGTCGGAGGTGTTCAGGACGACTCGACCGGGCTCGTGAACCTCGGGGCCCGGCAGTACGACCCGGGCACCGGGCGGTTCGTCTCCGCGGACCCGCAGCTGGACTTCCAGGATCCGCAGCAGATGAACGCGTACGCCTACGCCAACAACAGTCCGGTGACCTTCAGCGACCCGGACGGCGAGCGCTACGTGACCGAGACGGTGACCACGTTGCGCGAGGTCGTCAAGGTCGTCTACAAGCGCATCATCGAGGAGAAGGAGCGGCTCGTCACCAGGAGCCGGATGGTGATCACGGCGCTGGCCCTCTACATCGTCTTCCGGGCGATGGGCTGGAACGCGCTGGCCAATGCGTTGATCGGCTGGGCCACCTACCAGGTCCGGGAGATCTACAGGATCCAGCGAACGATCCGGGAACTGGTCAAGGTCCAGGAACGCGTCACCCGCCAACTCCAGCGCTGGGTCGACGACGCCGAGTCCAAGAACCTCGACCAGATGCTGAAGAACTCCAACGACATCCTGGCGTCGGCGACCAGGATCGCGCAGCAGACCGCCCAGGCCATGACCTGGGCGCTCACGCTACGCGGTGCCAACCGCCAAGGTGGCGGGGGCGGCGGCGGTGCGGGTGCGGGTCGGTTCCATATGGCCGGCGGTCCCAGCCCGTGCTGGGAGTACGGCTGTACCTCTCCGGACCCGAACATCGACAAGCTCGATAACAAGGAGAAGGACCAGCCCTTCTGGTACAAGCTCCTGAGGGGCACCGTCGCGGGCGCCGGGGGTGGCGCTGTCGGCTTCGGGTGCTCCGTGCCGTTCGCGCCCACCGGCGTCGGGGCGCCGACCGCCGCCGGAGCCTGCGGCACCGCGGCCTTCGTCGGAATCGGGCAGTTGTTCGACAACATGTGGAACGGGAAGAACAAGACGCCCCGGGAGCAGGCGTACGACGAGCAGCGGAAGCAGAACAAGGAGACATTCCGCGAGACCTGCCACACCTACAACGGCTGCTGAACTAGCTGCTCGTTGACCTGGAGACCTCTTGGAGCGCGTTGAACTCGCGCTCCGGGAGGTCTCTTGCCGTGTACATGGCCCAGGCCGCGTCGGCGATCGCCACCGGGTCGAGGGTCGGGAGGTCGGCGGTCGGGTAGGCGCGGGTGGCGGTGGTGTGGATGTCGCCGCCTTCGATCAGGCCGCCGATGGTGAGGGTGGCGGCGTGGACGCCGGTGTCCTTGAGGGCTGCGTTGAGGGTGAGGACGTACATGCGGAGGGCGGCGGAGGCGGGGGCCAGGGCGCCGAGCATGGGGATCGGGTATTTGCCGCTGAGGCCGCCGGGGATCAGGATCGTGCCGGTGTTGCGGGCGAGCAGGTCAGGGAGGACGGCGTCGACGAGGTCGATCGCGGGCAGGACCAGCGACTCGATTTTCGCGCCGATGGTCGCCGCGTCCGCCTCGGTGATCGGCACCGGTCCCCCGCCGTCGGCCGAGACCGGACCGAAGTAGACGGTGTCGATGGGACCCAGGTCGGCGGTGATCGCGGCCAGGACGGCGCGGAGGGCGGTTGGGTCGCGGACATCGGCGACGTATGCGTGGGCGTCGATTCCCTGGAGGTCTTTCAGGTACGCCGGGTGGCGCGTGGCGCTGCGTGAGACGAGCGCGACGGTGAAGCCTTCGCGGCCGAAGCGGTGGGCGATGGATAGGCCGAGGCCCGGACCGGCGCCGAGGACGGCGAGGACTTTGCGCATGATATCTCCATAAGTTGAGGTTGTTCTCAAGTTAGACATAAGTTGAGGAGGCCGTCAACTTTGCTAGGCTGCGGTCGTGCGAAGGGATGCGGAGCTCAATCGGGAGCGGTTGGTGACGGCGGCTCGGGAGGTGTTTGCCGAGCGCGGGCTGGATGTTGCGCTCGATGCGGTCGCCAAGCGGGCCGGGGTGAGCATCGGGACGTTGTACAACCGCTTCCCCACGCGGGGAGAGCTGGTTCGGGCGGCGTTTGCCGACAACGTGGACACGGTGGCGCGGCTGGGTGAGCACGCGCTGGGGCTGGCGGATCCATGGGATGGGTTCGTGTACTTCGTCGAGCAGGTCAGCCAGTTGCAGGCGGCCGATCGCGGGTACAACGAGCTCGCCGGATCGTCCTCGGCCGAAGACCTGTCCCGCGGATATGACTTGATGAGCCGGATCGTGGCGCGGGCGCGCGAGGCCGGCGGGCTGCGAGCCGACTTCACGCTCGAGGACATGGCGTTCGTGACGTGGTCGATCACGCGGACGATCGAAGCCACGGCAGGAACCAGTACGACGGTCTGGCGGCGCCACCTGGCGCTCATTCTGGATGGGTTGCGGGCGTCCGCGGCTCACCCGTTGCCGGAGCCCGCGTTGTCGCGCGAGCAGCTCGCGGACATCTATCGCGACTGCTGAACAGGTAAACCACGTGAGTGGGTGGGCTGGGCCGCCTAAACTTGTAGGTGACATGTCTGATGCCCGGACCGAGTTGCCCAGTCCTCCCCCAGCCCCCGGTCCTTCCCAGGACTCCACTCCGCCTACCCCGGGCACTGCTGCCCAGCCTGACGCGCCCCGTGAGGGAGGCGGCAAGCCGCGGCGCCGCCGGCGGCCAGGCGGAGGCCAGAGCGGAACGCCGCGCGGCGCCGGCCGGGGGTCGGCCGGTGGGGACAAGGCCGAGCGCGCGGCCGGGGACGCCGTACCGGAGGTGAATCTGGCCGAGGTGGTTGCTCGGTTGGGTGAGTTGACGGCTTATGACCGCGAGCAGCTCGGGCGGCGGTTGGAGCGGGTTCGCGGGACGCAGGATGCGCGGAAGCGGGCCGATGCGCTGCAGGGCGTGATCGGGGCGGTCGAACAGGCCGAAGGCCGGGTCGCGTTCCGGCGGAGCGCCGTACCGGAGATTACGTATCCGGAAGAGCTGCCGGTCAGCCAGCTGAAGGACGAGATCGCGGCGGCGATCCAGGCGCACCAGGTCGTCATCGTGGCCGGCGAGACCGGGTCCGGTAAGACGACGCAGTTGCCGAAGATCTGTCTGGAGCTCGGGCGCGGGATCCGGGGCATGATCGGGCACACGCAGCCGCGGCGGTTGGCGGCGCGGACGGTGGCGGAGCGGATTGCTTCGGAGCTCGACACCGAGCTCGGCGAGACGATCGGTTTCGCGGTGCGGTTCACGGACAAGGTCAGTGAGCGCTCGCTCGTGAAGCTGATGACCGACGGCATCCTGCTGAACGAGTTGCAGCGCGACCGCGATCTGAGCCGGTACGACACGCTCATCATCGACGAGGCGCATGAGCGCAGCCTCAACATCGACTTCATCCTCGGGTATCTCAAGCAGCTGCTCCCCCGCCGGCCCGACCTCAAGGTCATCATCACGTCGGCGACCATCGACCCCGAGCGGTTCGCCGAACACTTTGCCGACAGCAACGGAACACCGGCGCCGATCGTCGAGGTGTCCGGGCGGACGTATCCGGTCGAGGTTCGGTACCGGCCGATCAACGATCCCGACGACCCGGCCACGCTCGATCGCGACCAGACCCAGGCGATCCTGGACGCCGTCGAGGAACTCGAGTACGAGGCAGATGGCGACGTACTGGTGTTTCTGAGCGGTGAGCGGGAGATCCGCGACACCGCTGACGCTTTGAATGACAAGTACGCCGCTCAGCGTGGCCGGCCGGGCGCGATCGAGGTGCTGCCGTTGTACGCGCGACTCTCGAACGCCGAGCAGAACCGGGTGTTCCATCCGAGTGGCAACCGGCGGGTCGTGCTCGCGACCAACGTCGCCGAGACCTCGCTGACGGTGCCCGGGATCAAGTACGTGATCGACCCCGGTACGGCGCGCATCTCGCGGTACAGCCATCGGACCAAGGTGCAGCACCTCCCGATCGAGGCGGTCTCGCAGGCCAGCGCGAACCAGCGCAAGGGACGGTGCGGGCGAACGAGCGACGGAATCTGCATCCGGCTCTACTCGGAGGAGCATTTCGAGAGCCGCGACGAGTTCACCGACCCGGAGATTCTGCGAACCAACCTTGCGTCCGTCATCCTGCAGATGACCGCGATCGGGCTCGGCGACATCGCGGCGTTCCCGTTCATCGACGAGCCGGACAAACGCAGCATCACCGACGGCCTGCAGCTGCTCACCGAGCTCGGCGCGATCGAGCCGGCCAAGAGCGGCGAGCGGACGCGGCGACTCACGCCGACGGGTAAGCAGTTGGCGCAGATCCCGCTCGACCCGCGGCTCGCGCGGATGATCGTCGAGGCGGACAAGCACTCGTGCGTCCGCGAGGTGATGGTGATCGCGGCCGCGCTGTCGATCCAGGACCCACGCGAACGGCCGACCGAGGCGCAAGCCCAGGCCCAGCAGGCGCACTCGCGATTCCGCGACCCGGACAGCGACTTCTCCGGCTACCTCAATCTGTGGGCGTATCTGAAGAAGCAGCAGAAGGATCTGTCCGGCAATCAGTTCCGGCGGATGTGTCGCGGTGAGTACCTGAACTATCTGCGGGTCCGTGAGTGGCAGGACATCTTCGCGCAGCTGCGGCAGGTCGCCGCGCAGATCGGCGTCACACTGAACACCGGCGCGCCGGCCAATCCGCAGAGCGTCCACATCGCGCTGATGTCCGGACTGCTCTCGCATCTCGGCATGAAGGATCCGGCCAATCAGAACCAGTACATCGGCGCCCGCGGCACGCGCTTCGCGGTCTTCCCCGGATCGGGGCTGTTCAAGAAACCACCGCAGTTCGTGATGGCCGCCGAGCTGGTCGAGACCTCGCGGCTGTGGGCGCGGGTGAACGCGAAGATCGAGCCCGAGTGGGCCGAGGATCTCGCGCCGCATCTGATCAAGCGCTCGTACTCCGAACCGCACTGGGAGCGCAAGGCCGGTGCGGTGATGGCCTACGAGAAGGTCACCCTGTACGGCGTACCGATCGTTGCCCGGCGCAAGGTCAACTACGGCAAGGTGGATCCGGAGGCATCGCGCGAGCTGTTCATCCGGCATGCGCTGGTCGAGGGCGACTGGGACACCCACCACAAGTTCTTTCACGAGAACCGCAAGCTGATCGCGGAAGTTGAGGAGCTCGAGGAGCGCACTCGGCGGCGCGACCTGCTGGTCGACGACGAGACGCTGTTCGCCTTCTACGACGAGCGAATCGGCGCGGAGGTCGTGACCGGGACGCACTTCGACACCTGGTGGAAGTCGGCGCGGCAGCGCGACGCCGACCTGCTCGACTTCGAGCGATCGCTGGTCGTTCGTGAGGGCGCGGAGGTGAAGGAGGAGGAGTTCCCGCTGCACTGGTCGCAGAACGGGATGACCTTCGATCTCACCTATGCCTTCGAGCCTGGTACGGACGCCGACGGGGTGACTGTGCATCTGCCGTTGCTGGTGCTGAACCAGGTGAACGCGGACGGGTTCGAGTGGAGCGTGCCCGGGTTCCGCGAGGAGCTGGTCACCACGCTGATCAAGTCGTTGCCCAAGGCCATCAGGCGCAACATCGTGCCGGCGCCGGACCATGCGCGGCAGATCCTGCCGTTCCTGGATCCCGCATCCGGTCCGCTGACTTCCGCGATGGCTCATGAGCTGCGGAACCTGCGCGAAGTGATCATCGACGACGATGACTGGGACTGGAGCCGGATTCCGGAGCACCTGCGGATGACGTTCCGGGTGGTCGACGACAACGGCAAAACGGTGGCCGAAGGCAAGGACCTCGCCAAGCTCAAGGAACGGTTGAAGCCGAAGACGACGGCCGCGATCTCCAAGGTCGCGTCGAAGGCTGTGAGTGGGCTCGAGCGTGCCGGTCTGACCGACTGGACGTTCGGTGATCTGCCGCGGAGCTTCTCCGAGCATCGCAACGGGCTGACCATCGCCGGCTATCCGGCGCTGGTCGACGAGGGCAAGACGGTCGCGATCCGGCTGCAGGAGACCGAGCGCGACCAGACCGCCGCCATGTGGAACGGCACCCGCCGGTTGCTGCTCCTCACGATGCCGTCCGTGATCGACGTCGTACAGCGTCATTTGAGCAATCAGCAGAAGATGACGCTGATGGCCGGCCCGCACCGCAATGTCGGTGAGCTGCTGGACGATGCGATCGCTGCTGCGGTCGACCAGTTGATGGCGGCGGCGCATGGGCCGGCTTGGAACCTCACCGCGTTCTCGGTGCTGCGCGACGCCGTACGGTCGGATCTTGCGGACACGGTGCTGGGGATTCTGCGGCAGGTCGAGCAGGTGCTCGGGCACGCGCGGACGGTGGACAAGGCGATCTCACGGGCGTCATCGCCGGCGTTGCTCGCGGCGCTGTCGGACGTGCGCGGTCAGCTCGAGGCGCTGATCAACCCGGGATTCATCACGCGGACCGGGGCGGCGCGGTTGCCGGATCTGGTGCGGTATCTGCGCGGGATGGAGCAGCGGCTCGACAAGATCGGCGCGAACGCCATGCGCGACCGCTCCGGGATGGCGATCGTGCAGACGCTCACCGACGAATACCAGAACCGGCTCCGCGCCGTACCGACCGGCAAGTACGCGTCCCCCGAACTCCTCGAAGTCCGCTGGATGCTCGAAGAGCTGCGGGTCAGCCTCTTCGCCCAAACCATCGGCACGCCGTACCCAGTCTCGGAGAAACGGATCCGCAAGGCCCTGTCCGGAGGCTGAGCTGTTCCGGACGGAGACTGTCCGGAACAGCTTCTACGGTGGAGTCATGGTGACCACGCTGGAGAACTTGCTGAATCTGTCCGACTTCGCCTGGGGGCGGCTGCAGGCACGGGTCCAGGGGCTGACCGACGAGGAGTACTTCTGGGAGCCCTACGACGGGTGCTGGACCGTGCGGCCCTCAGCGGACGGCCTGGCGGCGGACGGCTTCGCGGAAGACGGGCTGGTCATCCCGCCGGAGCCGCCGCCGTTCACCACGCTCGCGTGGCGGATCACGCATATCGTCGACATCCTTCAAGAGGACCGTACGGCGACCTGGTTCAGGCATGAGGTGGATCCGGCGGACGGGCAGCCGCCGGTGCCGGCCACGGCCACTGAGGCGTTGACTGCGCTGGACCACTCGTACGACGTCTGGCGCCGGCGACTGGCTTCGCTGAGTCAGGAGGATCTGGATCGGCCGTTGGGTGAGGTCGCCGGTCCGTACGCCGCCGACGACGGGACGGCGTTCGCGCTGCACATCCTGGACGAGCTCATCCATCACGGCGCCGAGGTCGGCACCGTGCGCGACTTCTACCGCGGGACGCACCCCGAAGACTCGTTCGAGGGAGCGCTCTCCGGCGAGGTGACGCCGGCTGAGCGTCCGACGCTGGTGGCGGATGCTGCGGCGGCCAAGCGGTGGGAACTGGTGCCTCAGTTGGCCGCCGCAGGCTTCGGGCTGAACGAGAAGACGAGCAACGGCTTCACGGCCGCGCACTTGGCGGCGGGGAACGGCGCGTTGGAGACACTGCGGTTCCTGGTCGAGCACGGCGCGGATCTGACGATCACGGACGCGCGGTTCAAGGCCGACGTACTGGGGTGGGCGCAGTGGTTCAAGCAGGCTGAGGCGGTCGCGTATCTCGAAGGAAAGTAAAAGGCCCGCCCCGGCCGACTGCACCGGGACGGGCGAGGAGCTTATTCGAGGCAGATCCGGAACGGGTGTCCCGCCGGATCGGCATAGATCCGCCAGCCGCGCGCATTGTCGGCCGGAGGGGGGTCGAGCGGGTCCAGCGGCTCCGCTCCGAGCGCGACCACGGTGGCGTGGCCGCTGGAAAGGTCCTCGACGATGAGGTCGAGGTGGAGATCTTGCGCATCGGTGCCGGGCCACGCGCCCGGCAAGTACTCCTCCGAGCGGCGGAAGGCCAGCGTCGAGAAGCCGAGCGACGAGCCGGGGCCGGTCAGGCTCCGCCAGTCGTCATCGCCGTTCTCGTCGATCTCCAGCCCCAGCAGCACCGAGTAGAACTGGGCGAGCTCCAGCGGGTCTGCACAATCCAGAACCACCGAGCCGAGCCGCCCGGCAGTACTGCCCGGCTGCTCTGCCACCTGCGTCATCTGTCCTCCAGCTTCGTCTCTTCGACAGCCCTGCTCCTGTCGGGGCACGACTACGGGCCCTCTTGTTGGAAGGCCCGGCCGCCTACGATGACAGGTCGATGGGACAGTTCGCACCTTTCGACACGCCTCCTTGACCGGTCAAGGAGCTCACTCCGGGCAATTGTCCGGTGTTGACGGGGAGAGCGCCTGCCCGAACACTTAAAGTCATGACACGACTACGCCGCCCCCGTCGTCCTCTGATCGGTCTACTGACCGCCGCCCTCTTGGCAACTCCACTTCTCGCCATCCCGACCACTGCGCACGCTGCCCCGGCGCCCGCTCTGATTCCGAAGCCCGTCTCCCAGCAAGCGCTCTCTGGTGAGACGTTCACGCTGAAGTCATCGACTGCGGTCGGCGTCATCGCCAGCCCCGACAAGCGCGTTGCCGCCACCAAGGTGGCCGAGCAGCTGTCCGCCCAACTGCGGCGCTCCACCGGCTTCGCCGTACCGGTCGTGGCCGACGCCGGCGCGATCAAGCTCTCGACCAACGGAGCCAGCTCCCTCGGCGCCGAGGGCTACCAGTTGCGCGTCGACCGCGCGGCCATCACGGTCACCGCAGCGACGCCGGAGGGCCTGTTCCGCGGCGTCACCACACTGCGGCAACTGCTACCCGCCAAGGCCGACGCAGCCACGCCTCAGGGTGGTCCGTGGCAGATCGCCGGTACGTCGATCTCCGACTCGCCGCGGTTCGCGTACCGCGGGACGATGCTCGACGTCTCGCGGCACTTCTTCTCGGTCGCGGAGGTCAAGCGCTACATCGACCTCGCTTCGCTGTACAAGCTCAACAAGCTGCACCTGCACCTGGCCGACGACCAAGGCTGGCGGCTCCAGGTCGACAGCTGGCCGCGACTGGCGACGTACGGAGGCAGTCTCGAGGTCGGCGGGACACCCGGCGGCTACTACACGAAGGCCGACTTCGCCGAGATTGTCCGGTACGCCGCAGAGCGCTATCTCACCGTGATCCCGGAGATCGACACCCCGGGGCACACGAACGCGGCCCTGGCGTCGTACGCGGAGCTGAACTGCAACGGCGTCGCGCCCGCGCTCTACACCGGCACGAACGTCGGATTCAGCTCGCTGTGCGTCAGCAAGCCTGTCACCTACACCTTCCTCGCTGACGTGTTCGGTGAGATCGCGGCGCAGACGCCAGGCGACATCGTCCACCTGGGTGGCGACGAGGCGCACTCGACGCCGCACGCGGACTACGTGACCTTCCTGAACAAGGCCAGTACCATCGTCGCCAACACCGGCAAGAAGGTGATGGGCTGGCACGAGATCGGAGATACCGCTCTCCCGGCCGGGAGCATCGTGCAGTACTGGGGCACCGATGACACCAAGTCCCGCGATCTCGCCCGCAAGGCCGCCACGAAGGGCGCCAAGATCGTGATGTCGCCGGCCAACCGGGCCTACCTCGACATGAAGTACAACCGCGATACCCCGTACGGCCTGGATTGGGCCGGTTTGGTGAGCGTTGAGAAGGCCTACAGCTGGAACCCGACCACGCTGATCCCGAACCTGCCGGAGAGCGCTGTCGCCGGTGTCGAGGCACCGCTGTGGTCGGAGACGCTGGACAACATCGACAAGGTCGAGTTCATGGCGTTCCCGCGGCTGCCCGGCGTCGCCGAGCTCGGCTGGTCATCGGCCTCCGCCCTGAACTGGACGGCGTACAAGGACCGTCTGGCCGGTCAGGGCTCGCGGTGGGATGCGCTGAGCGTCAACTTCTACCGGGCGCCGGAGATCGCCTGGCGCTAGCTAGCTGAGGATGCGGTCGAGCAGCCAGGCTGTGGACTCGTCCAGGTCCTGCTCGGCCACTGTGTGGTGCGTCGCGGCTCCCTCCGGAGTCGCGCGCACCTCCAGCCGGTAGACGTACCGATCTGGCTGTGGACGACCATTGCCGAGTTGCCCCGCTTCAAGGGCCCGTACGGCGGCCTCCAGCTGCTCGGCGTCCAGCTGCGTACTGGTGTCGAGTTCGCCCTCGGCGACGAGCCCGGCGAACCCTCCACTCCGGGTCACGGTGACGATCAATCCAGCTCCTCGGGGCGGTCGGTGCACCACCATTGCGCGCCGCGCAACGAATGTCCAGACCCGCGCGACACGCCGAGAAATTCGATCAGCAACGGGCGGCCATTACCCGCCGTACCGGTCGCTTTGTCTCACGTTGCCACCCCCCGGCCCTTGCTCCGGAGGACGAATCAGCAGGTCGGCGCGGGATTCGGCCCTTCACGGCACGACTGTGCAGGGTGCGGAGGGGCCGAATACGGATGAGCACGGAGCGTGGCAACCAGCGACAATCAGCGACACGTGTTCTCGATCACCCCTTCCACGGGGCCCCAGATCGGCTACAGTTATCGCGTTGCAGTTTTGGACTCCCACTGACTTTCGCTGTGCTGTACGGCCGGTTTCGTCGTCTGGGGCCTTTCGGCGACACGCGGTCCATGAGGTGTGGATCGCGTCTTGTTACAAGCCATCAAGGAGATAGACAACAATGGCTGTCGGTACCGTTAAGTGGTTCAACGCTGACAAGGGCTTCGGCTTCATCACCCCGGATGACGGTGGCGCGGACGTGTTCGCGCACTACTCCGCCATCCAGACCTCGGGCTTCCGCTCGCTGGACGAGAACCAGCGCGTCGAGTTCGAGATCACCCAGGGCCAGAAGGGCCTTCAGGCGGAGAACATCCGCCCGATCTGATCTTCGGATCAGCTCTTCTCGAAACTGATGAAAGGGCCACACACCTTCGGGTGTGTGGCCCTTTCCTTGTGTCAACTGTCTTGTTCTGGTAGCCGTCCGGGTAACAATGGACGCGATGACGCAGAACGAGCCATACCGGCGACTCTCGGAAGACGCCGGCGCGCGACTGGACCGGCAATGGGGTGAACTGCTTCAGGAGCTCCGGCTGGCCCAGACCGGCACCCAGATCCTGTTCGCGTTCCTGCTCGGCATCGCATTCCAGGGTGCGTTCCAAAGTGCGGACGCGTTCACCCATCACGTGTACGCCGTGACGTTGCTCGCGTCCGCTCTCGCGGTCGGCCTGTTCTTGGCGCCGGTGTCCTTTCACCGCATCGTCTACCGGCACCAACTCCGCGACCGGATGCTCCCGATCGCAAGCCGGATGGCCGTCGCCGGCCTGGCCTTCCTGGTGCTCGCATTGACCGGCGGTGTCCTGCTCGCGACCGACGTCGTACTGTCCCGGCCGGTCGCGATCCTGCTCACGTCGATCGTCCTGCTCTGGTTCGTCGTCTTCTGGTACGCCATCCCCGAAGGGGTCCGGCGCTCAATGCCTAACGGAACCGGGGAATGACCTCTGCGGCAACCTGCTCCAGGACGTCCTCACTGCCGGCGTAGACACCTTCTACTCTTGGCCAGTGCGTGATGACGTCGGTGAAACCGAGGGCGGCAGCGCGCCCGACGAGGTCTTCGAAGGCAGCGACGCTGGTCAGGGCGTACAAACTGTCGTCGATGGAGAGGTAGCGGTCGAACGAGCCAGACCGGTCGGAAGCGGCCAGGACGTCGTTGAGGCGGTGGGTGAGCTCCGCGACCGTCGCGAACCAGCCGTCGAGGTCGTCGGCATCACCGCCGGTGGTGACCCAACCGGCGCCGTACTTGGCGGCCAGCCTGAGCGAGCGCGGGCCGTTGGCGGCCATCACGAAGGGGACGCGGGGCTGCTGGATGCAGCCGGGGAGCGTGCGGCCGTTGCGGACCTCGAAGTAGTCGCCCTTGTAGTCGACGCCGTCGGTCGTCAGCAGCGTGTCCAGCAGCTCGACGAACTCGGTGAGCCGGTCGACCTTCTGCCGTGGGGACAGCTCCGAGCCGCCCTGGATGGTGGCGTCGAGACTGCCGCCTGCGCCGAGGCCACAGAGGAAGCGACCGTCGGAGATGTCGTCCAGGGCAAGGATCTCGCGGGTCAGCGCGAGGGGGTGCCGGAAGTTCGGTGAGGTGACGAAGGTGCCGAGCTTGATCGTCGAGGTGGCCAGCGCCGCCGCGGTCAAGGTCGGCGTCGTCCCGTACCAGGGCGAGTCCGGCAAACCTCCCCATGTCAGGTGGTCATAGGTCCAGGCATGGTCGAACCCGAGCTCCTCCGCCCGCCGCCAGCGCCGCTCTGCTTCATTCCACCGGTACTCCGGCAGGATCGTGATCCCGAATCGCATACCCGTACCCTACCGAGCTGGGAATAGATTGAGTGTTCAACTACATTGATAGCTGACATGACTACTCCGGTGTTGTACCTCAGCCACGGCGCTCCCCCGCTCGCCGACGACCACCGCTGGACCGCCGAGCTGGCCGGCATCTCAGCCGCTCTCGAGCGCCCGACCGCCATCCTGATCGTCTCGGCCCACTGGGAGGCCGCGCCGCTGACCCTCGCGGCCACCGAGACCGTCCCGCTGCTCTACGACTTCGGCGGTTTCCCCGAGCGCTACTACCAGGTCCAGTACGCCGCTCCTGGCGCCCCGCAACTCGCCGACCAGGTCCGCAAGCTCCTCCACTCCCCCGGTACACCGGTCTACGACGACCCGACCCGCGGTCTCGACCACGGCGCGTACGTGCCGCTGAAGGAGATGTACCCGGACGCCGACGTACCGGTCCTCCAGGTCTCGATGCCCACCCTTGACCCCACCGAACTCTTCCGCATCGGCCAGAAGCTCGCGCCCCTGCGCGACCAAGGCGTCCTCATCGTCGGCAGCGGCTTCACCACCCACAACCTCCGCGAAATGAACTTCGCCGCCGGCGTCGACGCCCCCGCCCCCAACTGGTCGATCGAGTTCGACGACTGGACCCGCCGAGCCCTGCAGTCCCAAGACGTCGACTCCCTGATCGACTTCCTGCACAAGGCTCCCGCGGCCCGCATCGCACACCCCCGCACCGAACACTTCGCACCCCTGTTCGTCACGCTAGGCGCCGCCGCCAACCAACTCCCCACCGCCGAAACCGTCATCGACGGCTTCTGGTACGGGCTGTCCAAACGCTCCTGGCAGATCGGCTAGCGCATAGGCGTTGGGAAGGTGGCCAGGGTCGTCGTACCGATGCTGCCTAGCCAGACTTTGCCGTCTCGTTCGCGGACGCCGGTTGGGGTGCGGAAGTCGGGGTTGTTGCTCGTCAGGTCGTGGATGAGGACGCCTGACTCGTTGAAGGCTTGGATGTCGATGGTGTCGGCGGGTTTGGGCTGGAGGGCGTCGGGGAGGGACCAGACGAGCTTGCGCAGGACCGGGGCCTTGGGGAGCAGGAGGTCGAGGAGGGTGTTGCG
>NZ_SMKX01000114.1 GCF_004349055.1 Kribbella antibiotica | reverse complement strand
GGTTCGGGCTGGTGGGGATGCGGGAGCGAGTGGCGGCGTACGGTGGTTCGGTGGAGCTGACGGAGCGGCCTGGTGGGGGATCGTTGCTTAGGGCAAGGATGCCGATGTGATCCGGGTGGTGCTGGTCGAGGATCAGTCGATGGTGCGGGCCGGGTTCCGGATGGTGATCGACTCGCAGGACGATCTGACGGTGGTCGGCGAGGCAGGCGACGGCGTTGCAGGTGTGCTGGAGGTACGGCGTACCCGGCCGGACGTGGTCGTGATGGACATCCGCATGCCAGGCCTGGATGGGATTGAGGCGTGCAGGCAGTTGACCGCTCTCCCGGAGCCGCCGCGCGTTCTGATGCTGACCACCTACGACCTCGACGAGTACGCGCTCTCCGCCGTCCGGGCCGGCGCTAGCGGCTTCCTGCTGAAGGACGCTCCGCCGGAAGACATGCTGGCCGCGATCCGCACGGTGCACGCAGGAGACGCCGTACTGGCTGCTTCGACCACCCGCCGCCTGCTCGACCAGCTGGCCCCGGCGCTCGATCCCGTTGCAGGCAAGGCGGTTGCGGCACTGACCGACCGCGAACGCGAAGTCCTGATCGCAGTCGCCCGCGGCTCGTCCAATGCCGAGATCGCCAACCAGCTCAGCGTTTCCCCCGGCACCGTGAAGACCCACGTCAGCAGCGTTCTCGCCAAGCTCGGCGTCCGCGACCGCGTGCAAGCCGTGGTCCTCGCCTACGAAGCCGGCCTAGTCCGCCCCGGCCGCCCCTAGCGGGTACGGCGTCTGCCGGCTCTGGAAGCGGAAGGCGCGGTAGTAGGCGAGCATGATTGCGGCGACGGGCGCGTGGCGGGTGAGGATTGCCGCGATCTGCGGCGGGATTCCCGTCGGGGTTTCCCCTTGGGCGCAGGCGCGGATGAACGCGCTGCGCTCGTCCCCCTGGTAGCCGTACAGGGCGGTGACGAGCCACTGCACCAGGTGGGTCCGCGTGTAGGAGCGGTCGTAGGACTGGTGCTCGGCGAAGAAGTCGGCTTCGTCCTGCGACAGGTCGAAGGACGACGACATTGCCAGGCCGTAGTCGGTGAAGAACAGCTGCTCGCCGTCGGTGAGGATGTTCTGGAAGTGGCCGTCGAGATGCAGGAGTCCGTGGGAGTTCATGAAGGAGACTCCGGCCTCGAGCTCCCTGACCACCATGGCGCAGGCTTGCTCGGCGTTGGTCCGCACCTGAACACCCAGCCAGTTGTGCAGGTTCTGCGGGATGTACTCCAGGAACAGCGCAACGCTCGCCGAGGCGTCCTGCAGCGCCTCTAGCCGTTGCCGCACCTGTGGTGAGCCGTCCCAGTAGGCGACGACCTTTTCCACGTCGGCCAGTTCCTCAGGCAGCGTCTGCCCAGGATGCGGCAGCATCCGCCAGTGAAACATCAGCGGGAAGCCCTCAAAGCTCCGCCCAAGCACCCAGTCTGTCGTCATGGTGTGCACGGCCAACTCCCGCCAGGCTCCCCAGCCCGGCCCGCCGGGAACACCGAGGCCGGGATGACAGAAGCTGGGCAGCCCGAAGAGGTTCGCGGTGGACTGGATGTTGCCCGGCTGCCGTTCCAGATCGGTCAGCGGTAGCCGCTTGACGAAGACCGGGGTTCCATCGACATCGAGCAGCGACGAGGTCCCGCCGATGCCAGCATTCAGAGAAGCGGCCGCATCCACCAGGTCGCTCAGCTCACGATCACTACGCAGCGCCAGCGACGCGGAGACGGCACGGTAGGCGGCCAACCGCGCATCAATCTCCACGACGTCACCTTAGGGCGTACAGGTTTGGTCTGTCGGCGGGAGAGCGCCGGTGGTCAGGTAGCGGGTGACTGCTGCGTCTACACAAGGGGAGACGCGGTAGACACCGTGGCGGTAGGTGCTGGCGAGCGTGACCAGCCGGGAGCCTCGGAGGGCATGATGCATGTCCTGTTGGCCGGCGTAGGGGAGCACCGGATCGTTGGAGGCGGCCAGCATCAGCACTGGGTGGTTGCTGGAGATGGTGGTCGGGGGCTCGACGGGCGATGTCGGCCAGAAGGTGCAAGGGCTGATGTCTCGGGCCAGCGGGCCGTAGAGCGGTTCCTCGGCGAGGTGCGCTTGGATATCGCGGTAGTAAACGTTCGGGTCGCGCGGAGCAGCACGATCGGCGCACTGGTTGGCGATAGTGGCGCTGAAGCCGAACGCCGGGACTACTTCCGTGAGGTTGTAGAGGGCGAAGCGTTCCTCTTGGCGGGGTGTGGGGGTGACCGGGAGGCCCTTGGCGGCGTCGCGGTAGACGCGGACGTCGGCGGAGAAGTCGGCGTACGACTTGTCCTCGTCATCCACGGTGAGGAGCAGGCCGGGAAGCATCGACTCGGTGACCTCCTGAGTGCCGACCTGGATCGGGTGCCGCTTGAGGGTGGCAGCGATGTGGTTGATAGTCGCCGCGCCTAGGCCGGGGGTGTGAGTGGAGGCCCACTCTGCCCAGTCGGCCAAGGCAGCGGCATCCGGGAGAGCGGTCTCTCGCGTCCAGCGTGGCCCGTAGTTGTCGGGCGCATGAGAGCTGTCCAGGACGAAACGGTCGGCGTTCGCGGGGAACATCTGGAGGTAAACCGCGCCCAGGTAGGTGCCGTACGACGTACCGAAGTAGGAGAGTTTCGGTACGCCGAGAGCGGCCCGGACACGGTCCATGTCGCGGGCGATGTTGCGTGTTGAGGCGTGGGGCAACACCTCTCGGTACGGCGCGCACTGGGCAGCGAGTTCGCGCGCGACCGCGACGCTGTCGGCGAAGGCGGCGCGGGTGGGGCTCGCGTATTGGGCGCTGCGGAGGTAGCGGTCGGTTCGCCAACCGCATTCCAGCGGGGCGCTGAGCCCGAAGAAGCGGGGATCGATCCCGACCACGTCGTACTGGTCCGCCAGCGCCGGGCTGCGGTCCAGGAAGAGGTTCACGCCTTGGCGCGATGCCTCGGGACCGCCGACGTTGACGACCAAGGTGCCCTTGCTGGGAGCGGTGGCAGCACGCCGAGCAATCGCGATCTTGATCGTGCGACCGTCGGGATGACGGTAGTCGAGCGGTACGGCGACCTCGGCGCACTGCGCGTCGGCCGCGGCGAGAGCGTTCCCGGTCTCGTCATCGGGGCCGGTGCCGCAGCCGCGCCAGGTCAATTTGTTGCTATTAGCAACTGCTGGGGAAACGCCAAAGAGACAAAGTGTTATAGCGATGGCGAGGATCGGTGTTCGTCGCATGCCGAGGAGCGTAGAGCGGGTGGTTCAGGCGGCGCCTCTGCCGTGCGACCGATCTTGCCTCTGTCGCACGGCAGAGAAGCGTGGCTACCTGCTCAGGTGCCGGACAGCGGGTAGATCCGCTTCAGGAGTTCGTAGTCGTGGACGTTCGGGCGGAGCGAGATGTAGGTACCCGAGCGCAGACAGCTGGAGTCGGCCGTGTTGTGGTGGAGTGACAGCGCGTGGCCGAGTTCGTGGCAGGTGACGGTGCGGTGCTCGTTGGCCGTCAGCGAGTAGCTGTCGTTCAGCTGGACGGTGACCGGGCCCTGGGTGTCGGGTGCCCAAGTGGTCCGGCCGTACCAGCCATCTACGGTGCCATAGCGGCCGTTGTAGACGTGGACACAGTGCCTGCCGCTCGGGCAGCCCTCGGTGAACCAGCGGTAGTAGGAGTCGATGCCGACTGCTTCGTTCCAGACGGTCACCGCGGCTCTGACCGGCCAGGCCGATGACGTGTGGTCGAGGAAGTAGACCTGTGGGTCACGGAAGAGGTCGTAGTTCCAGCGGCGGTCGCACCATTGCCTAGCGGTGCCGTAGCTGAGGCATGCGAGCGCCAGGTCCTGCTTCTGGCTGGGCTGCTTGGTGGGTGGCTCTTGTCCCTTGTCGAGTACTCCGGTGACCCCGCTGCGGCGGAGCTTGTCCCGGAGCTGATCCGGTGTCACTCCCTTGGCCGGGTCGTAGATCGTCACGCTGACCGTGCCGTCCTTGGCCTTGCTGGTGACGTAGACGGTGTCGCTGTGGTCGTCGGCAGCCGCCGCGACGAGGCGGGCCGCGCTCAGGCTGGTCGCCTGGACGCTCTGGTCGTTCGCTGACTGGGCGCTGCTGGTGGTGGTCAGGCCCACGACGGCCATCCCTGCGGCGGCGAGTACAGCGGTGATGCGTGCTGCTTGCCTCATCTGGTTCCCCTCAATCGGTCCGTGACGCACGGCTGGCGGCAAGGTTAGGAATTGCCGCTGTCGCCGTGCTGCCCGTACCGCACCCGTACCGCCGGCCTCAGCACACATCTCAGATTGGCGACCCGCAATCTGAGATCGAGCAAATCTCGACAGTCATCTCGAAACGGTGATGGTTTGCCCGAGGTCGTTGTAGCCGGTCGCCGCCTGCCAGGTGCCGCTGTTGGCCAGCTGGACGGCGTAGATCGGGTTGAAGGTTGCCGTCTGCAGACGGCGTGACGGGTCGGCGAGATTCAGCAGCAGGCGATAGCGGCCCGGTGCGATCGGCGCCCGGACAGTCGCCTTCAGAGCGGTCGTCGTACCGGCTGCCCACAGGCGCGGGTCGGCCGGCAGGTTCACTCGGTAGGTGTGCTTGTCGCCCTGAAAGACGAGCTGCACCTGGCGGCGATGGTACGGCGCGGCCCAACCGTCATTCCGGACGTCCAGAGCAACCTGTACGGCGCCGCCGGGGCGGGTCTTGGTGGTGAAGGTGCCACGCACGAGCGACAACCGGTAGCCCAGTTTCTGCTTGGCGATCGTGATGTTCGAGCCCCAGCTGCCGAGCACGTCCTGGTTGTAGTCGGTGTTGAGGTAGGAGAAGTGCAGCCGGGCCATCTCGGCAGAAGCCGATTCCCAGTCGGAGCGCGGTGAGTTCACGGCGCAGGTCTCGCCGCCCTCGGGCACGTAATTGGTGTCCTGGGCAACAAAGTCCTTGTCGAGCTCGATCGGATCACTGAGGTACGTGCCGAAGTCGTCGGGGCTGGCCAGGAAACAGTCGTTGTGATGCCCGATCCGCGCGGCCGCGGAACCGTCGTACGCCTGATCCGCAGAGAGCGCTCCGTCGGTTCCCGTGGGCAGCCCGAGCATGCGTTGTTTCATGTACGGCGTGCGCACCTGGACCATGAGATCGCGGGGGAGCGCTCTCAGGAGGGCCATCACTACGGCCTTGCGGTCGGCCCAGTTCTGGTCCGAAACCTTGCTCGGGTCGGCCGGGTCGGCGAAGTGATCGGTGTAGTAGCCCTCACCCCAGAGGCCGACGAAGCCAGATTGCACGAGCGCGATCACATCGGCGTTCTCACGCAGGATCGGCGTCAGTTGCTGGATGTGCTTCAGGACTCGCGAAACCGGAGCATCGCCGTACGGGATGGTGGGCGGCCAGCCGGGCGGCTGGGCGTAGGCGAAGCGGACGATCACCTTGACCCCGGCCGCGCGGGCAGTGCGGAAGTCGGCGCGGACGAGGGCCAGATAGGCAGGGTCGAGCTTGTCGGTGCCGGCGAACTTCTCGA
The DNA here is from genome assembly GCF_004349055.1 of Kribbella antibiotica. Lineage (GTDB taxonomy): Bacteria > Actinomycetota > Actinomycetes > Propionibacteriales > Kribbellaceae > Kribbella > Kribbella antibiotica. The sequence goes on along the minus strand of NZ_SMKX01000114.1, from coordinate 23,689 downwards.
GGTAGAAGACCCGGAGAATCTGGGTCACGCTCTCCTGGGTCCGGAAGCCCCGCAGCTGCGCAGCATCCAGCGGGACGTAGCCGGAGCCGTCGGCGCGGTAGTGCGTCTCGGTGTGGTGGTAGAAGCCGCGCTCCTGGTTGGCGATCACGGCGTCGCTCGCCGTGTAGGTGCGAGTATCTGTTGGGTTCGAGCGGTGCGCATCGGCAAGCTGGGCAGGGCCTAGTAAGCCGAGCACTAACGTGGCGCCAACCAGGCGCAGAAGCTTCATCAGGGGAATCTCCTAGCTGATCGTGAGGGTGTGCAGGAGCGAGTTCATCCCGGTCGACGACTCCCAGGTGCTCTGGTTCGCCAGCCGGATCGAGTACTCGGGCCGCGTGGACAGCAGCGGGTCGGGCAGGTTGAGCAGCAGCTGGTACGAACCGACCGGCAGACTCGCCGGCACGGTGAGTGTCTGCGAGACCGTGGTCGCAGTGCCGGCCGTCCAGCGCCGTGGGTCGGAGCTCATCGCGAGCTTGTAGTTGGTGCCGGTGCTCGTGTTCCGCAGCACCAGCTCAAGACCACGCGAGTTGTACGGCGTCGCGTAGCCGTCGTTGCGGACCGACAGCGACACCGGCAGACTCCCGCCACGCACAGCCGAGGTCGGGAACGTCCCGGTCTCCAGGCGGAGGCGGTACCCGAGCTTCTTCGTCACGTCCGCCAGGCAGCCACCGGAGTTCCACGAGCTCAGCACGTTCGGCTCGTAGTCGGTGTTCAGGTACGACCAGTGGAACTGGGCCATTTCCGCGGTCGCAGTCGGGCAGGTGGATCGCGGTGCGTTGACGCCGCAGGTCTCGCCGCCCATCGCGACGTACTGCGTTTCGGACTGCAGGTACGGATACTCGACCGACGTGTTCTCGTAGGTGCCGTAGTCGTCCGGGCTGGCCAGGAAGCAGTCGTTGTGGTGCCCGAGCCGCGAAGTCGCCGATCCGTTGTAGGCATTGCCCGACGACACCGGCGTCGTCGTGTACATGGTCCGCTTGAACTTCGGCGTCCGCAGCTGGACCATCCGGCTCGCCGGTACGACGCTCAGCAGCTTGTCGGTGACCTCCTTGCGGTTCGCCCAGTCCGTCGTACTGACCGTGCCGGCGTTTCCGAAGTTCTGGGTGTAGTACCACTCGCCCCACGCACCGACCAGGCCGGCCTGGACGACGGAGATGACGTCCTTCCCTGAGTTCAGGTACGGCGCCAACTGGTCAAGGTGGCCGAGAACCCGAGCCTTGGTTGCGTCGTCGCCAGTCGTCGAGGTTGTGTAGGCGAACCGCAGCACCATCTTCAGCCCCGCCGCACGCACGGTGTTGATCTGCTGCTGGAGCTGGTCGAGGGCTGCCTGGGCGAGCGGGCCGTTCTTGTACTCGGCCAGATAGAACACGCACATCACCAGCGAGATGCCCTGGCTGGTCCGGTAGCTCTCCAGGGTGCTCTGCGAGAAGTCGGTCTTGTCGCAGTCACCGGTGTGGTGGTAGAAACCGCGCTCCGGGTTGGCGAAATTGTCGGTGCTCGCCGTGTAGTTGACGGTCCCACCGGAGCCGCCACCGCCGCTGTAGACGTGGGTGTACTTCGCCGAGGTCTCGAGCGGCGTCTCGACCTGGAAGACCAGATCAGCATCATTCGGCGAAGCAGTCTCGCCGAGGTCTGCCCGATTCACAGTCCAGCTCGCGACCCCGCCGCTAGCCGAGAACGTGACGGCCTTGATCAGCGTCCAGCCCCAGGCGCTGCCCGTGCTGCTGTAGAGATTGCCGTTCTCCAGCAGGTAGTCGGCGCCCACCGTGCCTTGGGCGTAGCCGGTGCCGGTGTTGCGGTCGGTGTCGATATAGACGCGCTGGAACGACGGGGAACCGGTGAACGAGTACTGGTACGTGACGGTGGTTGCGGTGTTGCTGGCGGAACCACCGCTGATGGTCGCACTGGCGGGGGCGACCAGCGCAACAGCAGCCAGAAGTCCACCGGCGGTGATGCCGGTCAACAGCCGGAGGAGTCTCATGAGTAGTTCCTCTCGCGTGGGCGGGCGATGGAATAATCATGGACTCCACGGAAACTGTGTCAAGAGTTCACAACGCGGTAGTTTCGAGCAGTTTTGATCAAAAACCCGACAGTGCAGTGATCAAAACATGAGCGAAGCGGCTGGGACTGCGTCGCCGTACAGGGTGGACTCGACCTGCTCGACGGCCAGCCGGACCGCGCCGAGCGCGACCCCTTCATCCCCGAAGGCCGAGACCCGGATCTCCGGCGTACGCAGGCACCAGCGATCGAGCTCGCGGCGCAACGGCTCCACCAGTACGTCGGCCGAGCGCGAGAAGCCGCCGCCGATCACGACCAGTTCCGGATCGAGGGTGAGCACCAGGGCCGACGTACCGATGGCAATGTCGCGCACGTAGCCGCGGACTGCGCGTAGAGCCGCGCGATCGCCGTCGCGGGCGGCGAGGAAGACGCGTTCGACCGGTTCGCCGGGGCTGAGCCAGCCGTGCAGGTGCTCCGGAGCGCGCTCCCAGCCGACCGCCGGTAGCGCGCCGATCTCGCCGGACGAGTTGGCGAATCCGCGGTGCAGCTTGCCGTCGATGATCAGCCCGGCGCCCGTCCGCAGCCCGGCCAGCAAGAACACGACATCCTTGGCATAGCGAGCGACACCGCGCCAATTCTCAGCCAGGGCAGCAAGTTTGCAGTCGTTCTCGACTCGAATCGGACCGCGGACAATGCGGCGCAGTTGAGCGACGAGGTCGACGCCGGTCCACTCGGGGAGCGAGTCGGACAGCATCACTTTGCCGGTGCCGTCGACGAGCCCGGTGGTGGCGACGCCGGTTGCCCAGATCTGCTCCGCGGTCGTGTCAGCACCGGCAAGCGCGGCCGCAATGCAGTCATCGACCGCCTGCAAGCGCTCCCGCCGACCGGCGTCGGGCGCGACGGGGATTCGGGCCTGATGAAGGACGTCACCCTCGAGGTCGGTGACCACTGTCAGCACCTTGTGACCACCGATGTCCACGCCCAGCAGTCGCCCTGCATCGGCGCGAAACCGATAGCGCCGAGCCGGCCGGCCAACGGTTCCTGCCGTCGGCGAGACCTCGCCGATCCAGCCCCGTCCCAGAAGATCCCGTACGACGTCCTCGGTGGAGGCGCGCGACAGTCCGGTCCGCTTAGCGAGCTCGGTGACGGTCAGTGGCGCCTCGGCGCGCAGGACCCGCAGGGCCGCGACCACGTTGAGCTGCCGCAACCTTTGCAGGTCCCCGCCGGACAGTGCCTCGCTCACTGGACCTCATTCATGTGGGCCTCACCAATTACCTAGGAGTCCCGGATAACTATAGAGACGAGCAGCCGGTCCGGTAGATGAAATGGGGCGCGCCAGCCCTTCCCAAAACCCCATGACAACGTTGTACGTTGGTCCGCGGCCGGTGCTGGTGAGCCGGGACGACCTCGGGCAGGAGGAAGCAGATGCCGAACCCCCTCAAGATCGCGACCCTGGGCTTCTGGCACGTCCATGCCGGCGACTATTCGCGGCAGGCGCAGGAACATCCCGGTACGGAACTGGTGGCGGTCTGGGATACCGACGAAGAGCGCGGCAAGGCCGGGGCCGAAGCCTTCGGCGTCGCCTACACAAGCGATCTGGACGCGCTGCTGGCGAGCGACATCGACGGTGTCGTGATCACCACGGCGACCGACGAGCACCGCGACCTGATGGTCAAGGTCGCTCAGGCCGGGAAGCACATCTTCACCGAGAAGGTGCTCGCGCCGACCGTCGCGGAGGCCGAGGAGATCATCGCCGCGGCCGACGACAACGGTGTCAAGCTGACGGTCTCGCTGCCGCGACTCGCCCACGGCTATACGAACGCCATCCGCGAGGTGCTCGACAGTGGGCGGCTCGGCAAGGTGAGCTACGCCCGGGTCCGGCTGTCGCATGACGGCGCGATCGGTCGTGACGGCAAGGACGGCTGGCTGCCGCTGCGGTTCTTCGAGCCCAAGGCTGCGATCGGGGGCGCGCTCACCGACCTCGGCTGCCACCCCGTGTACCTGACTCAACTCTTCCTCGGAGCAGCCGCTGAGACGGTCAGTGCGACGTACCGGTCGCTGGCGGGTCTCGGTTTGGAGGACAACGCGGTCGTCGTGCTCGGCTACGCGAACCAGACGATCGGGGTGATCGAGGCCGGTTTCGCCAGCCCGAACCCATTCACGATCGAGATCTTCGGGACCGAGAACACGCTCACGTACACCGAGGCAGGCAACCTGCTGAAGGTCGGCGAGGAAGAGATCCCGGTTCCTGAGCACAGCCTGGATCCGTTCGGGCAGTGGGTCGACCACATCACCGGAGATACCCGCGCGGACGACAACATCGCCCGGGCGCTGGAGCTCACCCGCCTGGTCGTCGCGGCGAACGAAGCCGCCGCCACCAACACCGTCGTCGCATACACCTGAGGAGATCGTCATGCCCCAGATCAAGGTCGGCCTGATCGGCGCCGGCGGGATTGCCTCCGCACACATCAAGGGTTACGTCGCGCATGCCGACAAGATCGGTATCACTGCGGTGGCAGACGCGGTGGAAGAGACTGCGAAAGCACGCGGTGCTGAGCTCGGTGCAACGGCGTACACGGACTATCGCGACATGCTCGCCAATGAAGAGCTCGACGCGGTCGACATCTGCTTGCCGCACCACCTGCACCGCGACGCGATCGTCGCCGCAGCCGAAGCAGGCAAGCACATTCTCTGTGAGAAGCCGTTGTGCCTGAGTGCCGAGGAGGCCGCCGACGTACGGCGAGTTGTCGAGGCCAATGGCGTGACGCTGATGTCGGCGCACAACCAGCTCTTCATGCCGGCGGTTGCCAAGGCCAAGGAACTGCTCGAGGCGGGCACGATCGGCACGGTCTACGAGGTGCGGACCACCGACAGCTTCTACAACGACTTCGACCCGAGCTCGATGGGCTGGCGCGCCAGCAGCAAGACCAGTGGCGGTGGCGAGCTCATCGACACCGGCTACCACCCGACGTACCTGATGCTGCACCTCGCCGGAGGAATGCCGGTCGAGGCGACGGCAATGCTGTCCACGCACCGCCTGAAGTTCATGGAGGGCGAAGATTCCGCCCAGGTGCTGATCCGCTTCGACAACGGCGTGGTCGGTCAGCTCGTCACCAGCTGGGCCTACGAGCCGGCCGGCTCGACCGAGCGCTTCTCGGCTGTCGGCGAGCTGGGCGCACTGCACAGTGACGGTACGTCGCTCACCTACCAACTGCGGTCAGGCGAATCGGAGACGTTCGAGCTGGAGCCGGTCGACACCTTCGTCGCCGAGATCGAGCACTTCGCCGACTCGCTCATCGGTAAGACGCGCCCGATCCACACCGAGGTCGAAGGCATCGCCGTACTGGGCATCCTGCTGGCCGCCTATGAGGGTGCCCGCACCAAGACGATTGCCTCCGTCATCAGTTAGTACGGCCCAACTGGTAAATACCATCGACTGTGCCGCCAGGCTGCGAAATAGTTCTTGGTATTTACCAGTGCATTATCCGGATATTTTAGGATGGGTTCGTTCGAAAAGATCGGGTGAAACTCTTGCAGTTCACCGGGGTGGCATTCATGCTCGCGTCATGTCACGTCAGCGAACCACCATCCTCCTTGTCTCCGCCGCCGCGGTCGCCTCGATGCTGGGTGGCGCCTCGGCCGCCGCCGGCTCGACCGGCCAGGCCGACCGTGGACCGGGCGCCTGTGGCGTCTTGTTCGACGACTTCCAGTACCAGTCGAGCGCCGATCCTGCGCTCGCAGCGCATGGCTGGAATGCCCGCAATGAGGTAGGTGGCCCCGGCGTACCGGGCGCAGCGTGGCCGGCGAGCAATGTCTCCTTTGTCCGGCAAGACGGCCAGAACGTCGCACAGTTGCGGGCGACGACCAACGGTACGGCGGCCGGTACGACGCACGCCGAACTTCGCCGTACGACGATGAAGCTGCGCAACGGGACTTATGCGACCCGGGTCCGTTATGCCGACAAACCGGTCGCCGGATCGGATGGTGACCACATCAACCAGACCGCGTTCGCCATCGGCCCGACGAAATTCGACTATGACCCGATCTACAGCGAACTCGACTTTACCGAGTACCTGGCGAACGGCGGCTGGGGCGAGACCGGCCCGATCAACTTCCAGACGAGCTACCACACGTTCCGCGAGGACCCGTGGGACGCGCGCTCCGCATCCAACAACCAGGCCAGGTCGCTCAGCGGCTGGCACACCTACGTCACCCAGGTCGGCAACGGCCACGCGAAGTACTACATCGACGGCAAGCTGACCGCCGACCACACCGTCGACCAGGACGGCAACACCGTCCTGCCGCGCCAGGACATGAGCATGAACTGGAATCTGTGGTTCATCGATCTGGAGGCGCACCAGGGCACGGGGACCAGCGAGTACCACCAGCAGATCGACTGGGCCTACTACGCCAAGAACGAGACGGTCTCGCCGAGCCGGGCCGAGGCGCGCGTGAAGGCCTACCGCAAGCACAACACCAGCTACCAGGACACGATGATCGACACCGGGAGCTGCAAGAACTACCAGCCCCCGCAGCACTGATCTCGATGGCAGGCAGTCTGCGCAAGCGAGACCGGGCCCGCGAATACCTGCTCGGGCTGATCGAGTCGGGACAGGTCGGCCAGGCGATCCCGTCGGAGCGGCAACTGGGCGACTTACTGGAGATTTCGCGGCCCACCCTTCGGATGGTGGTCGACGAACTGGTCCGCGACGGCTGGCTTGTCCGTGAGCATGGCCGTGGCATGTTCGTCGGCAGTCCCCGCATCTCGCAACAGATCACCGGCACCCAGGGGGCGACCTATCCGGAAGCCCCTGGAGCCTGGACCAGCAGAGTGCTCGCTCATGCCACGATCCAGGCCGGCACGGTGGTCGGCAACCGGCTCCGGGTCCCACCGAATACGCCGGTACTACGCATTGCCCGCCAGCGCCTCGTCAACGGTGAGCCGATCTGCCTGGAGACGATTCATGTATTGCAGGAGATCGTGGCCGGGTTCGACGTCCAGGCGATCGAGCACGGCTCGTTCTATGCAGTGCTCGAGGAGCAGTACGGCGTGATTCCGGCCGACGCCGAGCAGATTCACTCGGCGGCGTCGGCGGATGCCACCGAGTCCGCTCTGCTCGGCCTCGCGCTGGATGCCCCGATCCTGGTCCTGGAGCGAACGACGCAGGACCAGAACGGCCGCAGATTCGAGTTCACCCGCGCTGCCTACCGCGGCGATCGCTACCAGGTCAGCACTCAGCTGAGCCTGCGCTGAAAGCTGTCAGAGTTTGCGTTGCCATTCCTCGGTCAGCTCGACCGGACGGTAGCCGAGCCGGGCGTTGACCGCGTTCATGGCGGTGTTCTGCTCGGCGTTCCAGGTGTGCAGGACGCGCGGCTCGGTGTGGGTGCGTTGCAGCTCGAGGTGGTTGGCCACCTTGAGAGCCAGGCCGAGTCGGTGGCCGCGGTGCGCCGGTGCCACCAGGGTGCCGGACTGGAACGCATTGATCGAGTCATGCGTGGGACGGAAGAGTGCCGTATGCCCGGCGAGGGTGCCGTCCGGCGCGATCGCTGCGGTCACCCAGCTGTGCTTGCCTTGCGCGAGTGTGTGCTCTTCCCGTGCGCGGATCCGGGCTGCATCGAAGACCTCGGCTTCCATGGTCAGGTCGCCCATCGGCGCCTCGTTGTTGAACGTGCTCTCGAGGGCCGCATAGGCGTCAACGAGGTCGTCCGGGCAGCGGTTCTGCCAGCTGACGAGGCGGTAGTCACGGTGATGGTCGGCGACCTCCGCGGCAAGGCTTGCGAGGAAGGCCTCGTCGAGCGGTAGCTGGAGAATCCGATGCATGTCGACGATGCCAACCGTCATGCCTTGGGCCCGCGCGAAGCTCTGGCCGGGTGCCGAGCCGTCGAGCGGGTTGTGCACCATGGCCTGCACGATCGTGCGGCCGTGATGCGCCGCGCGCGCCTCACCTACGGCGGCCAGCGCGGTGGCGTAGCCCCGACGGCGGTGTTCCGGCAGGACGTCGATCTCCATCGACACCAGGCTGAGGTTGTCCTTCAACGGCACATCAACGAAAAGTACGCCGACCATCCGGCCGGTCTCGTCGCGAGCAGCCCAAAGCTCGTGGGTCCAGTACGGCGTGGGCTGGGTCAGCGAAATCCGCATCTCCTCCAGCTGCCAGGACACAGCGAATTCGCGCCCGGCAGTCCCGCCGGCCAGGTGCACCGCATGCCACTCGTCGAAGGCCGCCGGGTCGTGGGGGTCGATCCGCTCTGTCATCACTCTGCTGACTGTAGAGTCCCGCGGCCGCCAGCCGAACTGATTTATGCAGCGCCGTTTTGCTAGGCAGAAAGGATTTCGCGGATCGCGTTTGCAGACCCCTTCGCGACCTCGGTGACTTCGGCCGGGGTGATCACCAGCGGCGGCCCGAAGACCAGGAGATCGCCCTCCGTCCCGTTCGCGCAGCCGGTGGAGTGATACAGCAGCACGCCGCGCTCCTTGGCCGCCGCGACGATCCGCTCGGCCACTCGTTCAGAACGCGGGAACGGCGCCTTGGTCTCGCGGTCTGCCACCAGCTCGACTGCCCACAACAAGCCGCGGCCCCGGATATCGCCTACGTGCGGGTGATCCCCAAGCTCCTTCTGCAGCTCGGCCCCGAGTTGTTCACCGCGCTCGGCGGCCGCTTCGACCAGCCCGTCGCGCTGCAGAATCTTCAGTACGGCGAGCCCTGCCGCAGCCCCGACCGCGTGATGTGAATACGTGAAGCCGTGGACGAACCCGGCCTTCTGGATCGTGTCGTGCACCTCGCCACTGCACACCGTCAGTCCCAGCGGCCAGTAGCCGGACGCAGCCCCCTTGGCGGCGACCAATAGATCCGGCCGAACACCCCAGTGATCCGAGCCGAACCAACGCCCGGTGCGACCGAACCCAGTCATCACCTCGTCGGCGATCACCAGGACGCCGTACCGGTGGCAAACCTCGGTGATGGCCGGCCAGTAGTCGGCCGACGGCACACAAGCCCCGAGGGCTGCGCCGGCGATCGGCTCCGCGATGAACGCCGCGACGTTTTGCGGGCCCTGGGCAACAATCACCTGTTCCAATGCCTCGGCATGCTGTGCGCCACAGCCGTTTGGGTGACTGTCCGGGAACGAACAGCGATACTCGTACGGCGACGTCGTGCGCGCCGCCGACCCCAGCCAGGGCAGGTACGGCGCTCGCAGGCCGTCGCGACCGGAGACATCGAGCGCACCCCGGGTGTTGCCGTGATACGCGCCGGTCCGGCCGATCACGACCGACCGGTCCTCGCCACGCGCCAAGTGATAGGCCCGCGCCATCTTGAGCGCAGTCTCGACGGCCTCGCTGCCACCCGATACCGGGTAGACGTACGGGTCGTCGACCGGCAACAGCGGGCCGAGCGTCTCGACGTACTCGGTCAAGGACGGCGATGCGAAGGCCGACCCGTGCACATAGGCAACCGACCGGGCCTGGGCCGCGATGGCATCGGCGACCTCGGCCGAACCGTGCCCGATCCCGACCACGATCGCCCCACCGGCCGCGTCCAGGTAGCGGCGGCCAGTGGTGTCGAACAGTTCAGCACCGCGGCCGCCGGCCACGACCGGAAGGTCGCGACCAGCGGCACGGGAGAAGACGGCGCCAGTCACCCAGCGACCGCTTCGGCGAACAGAGAGAGCGCGATCTGGGTTTCCTCGGCCGTGATGACCAGCGGGGGAGACATGCGGATAGCGCTCTCGCCACACTCCAGCACGAGCAGGCCGCGCTCGAATGCCCGCTGCTGGACCGCAGCCGCCTCGTCAGCCGTCGCGAACTCGACACCGATCATCAGACCGACACCGCGGACGTCGACGATCTTGTCCGGGTGCTCGGCCTGGATCTTGGTCAGCCCGTCGAGGAGCTGCTGACCGATCGTGGTCGCGTTCTCCATCAGACCCTCGGACTGAATGACCTCGAGCGTCGCCAGGCCAGCCGCGCACGCGACCGGCGAACCGCCGTACGTCGAACCGTGCGCACCGGCCGGCCAGCTCTCCATCAGCTCGGCCCGAGCCATGAACGCGCCCAGCGGAAGGCCGGAAGCGAGACCCTTCGCGCTGATCAGGATGTCCGGCTGGACGCCGGTGTGCTCGATCGCCCACATCTTGCCGGTCCGGCCGGCGCCCGACTGGACCTCGTCGGCGATCAGCAGGATGCCGTGCTTGTCGCACAGCTCGCGCAGCCGCGCCATCCAGCCTGCCGGCGGAACCAGGTAACCGCCCTCGCCCTGGATCGGCTCGACGAAGATCGCGGCCACCTCGTCCGGCGAAACCTCGTACCGGAAGAGCGTGTTCTCGAGGTGGTCGAACGTGCTGTCATCTCCGTACGGCGCGTGCAGTACACCGGGGAGCAGTGGCCCGAATCCCTTGTGGTACTTGGACTTCGAGGCGGTCAGCGTGACCGCGCCCATCGTGCGGCCATGGAACGCGCCGTAGAAGCTGATCACGTACGGACGCTTGGTCGCGTAGCGAGCCAGCTTCAGCGCGCCCTCGACCGCCTCGGCGCCGGAGTTCGACAGGAAGACCCGGACCGGGCCATCGATCGGCGCAGTCGCGGCGAGCGCGTCGCACATCTGGCTGTAGATCGGCAGGAAGAAGTCGCTGGCCGAGTAGTGCAGCAGCTCACCGGCCTGCTCCTGTACGGCGGCCGTCACGCGCGGGTGGCAGTGACCCGTCGAGTTGACCGCGATCCCGGCGTTGAAGTCCAGGAAGAGGTTGCCGTCGACATCCTCGATGACGCTGCCGTGGCCGCGGCGCGGGGCCAGCGGGTAGGCGCGGGGGAGCGAGCGGCTGGTGACCGCGAGATCGCGCTCCACCACGGCGCTCGACAGCGGACCGGGGATCGCCGTGACGAGGTCCGGCACCGGCCGGCCCTCGGGCAACCATTCCGGGCGGCCAGTGTTGGGCTTGGCGTGAGTCGGGGTCTGGGTCATCGGGACACCACCGTTCGGGACTGTTCGCGGAGGAACTGCTGGACGTAGTACAGGCCGCCACCGGCCTTGCCGGAGCTGCCGGAGCCCTTCCAGCCGCCGAACGGCTGGACGCCCGGCCAGGCGCCGGTGGTCGCGCCGGCGGCGCGGTTGACGTAGACGACACCGGCTTCGATCCGGTCGAGGAAGTAGTCGACCTCGGCGTCGTCGGCGGAGAAGAAGCCCGCGGTGAGACCGAGTTCGGTCGCGTTCGCGAGGGTCAGTGCCTCGTCGAGGGAGTCGACCGGCTGGACGGCCACGAACGGCACGAACAGCTCGTCGGTCAGCAACCGGTCTCCGGCGGGGAGATCCGTGACCACGGTCGGCTGCACGTAGCGGCCCTCGATCACTTCACCACCGGCGACGACCTTGCCGACGCTGGAGGCGTGCGCCACGGCGTCGGTGAACCGGGCGACGGACTCGTCGTTGACGACCGGTCCGACGAAGACGTCGCGCGCGGTCGCGTCACCGACCTTGAGCTCACCGGCGCGGACGGCCAGTCCGGCGACAAAGTCGTCGTACACGGCACGTTCGACGTACACGCGGGAGCAGGCCGAGCACTTCTGGCCCGAGAACCCGAAGGCGGAACGCGCGATCCCGGCGATCGCCGTCGGCAGGTCGGCCTTGGCCGAGACGATGGCCGGGTTCTTGCCGCCCATCTCGCAGACGACCGGCTTCGGGAACGGGGTCGGGAAGCTGCGGTAGATCTCCATGCCGGCCGCGAACGAACCGGTGAAGGTCAGACCGTTCACCCCCGGGTGCTTGACCAGCGCGCGGCCGACCTCATCACCGCCAGGGATCAGTTGCATGACCTCGCCGGGCAGACCGGCGTCCTGGAGGCACTCGTAGAGCTTGACCGCGGTGAACGTTCCCTGCGGGCTCGGCTTGAGGACGACCGTGTTGCCCGCAACGAGCGCGCCACCGGCCGGTCCCGCGGCCAGCGCCATCGGGAAGTTGAACGGGCTGATGACGCCCCAGACGCCGTACGGGCGCAGGACGCTCGTCGTACGCTCGGCGTCGGACAGCTGGTCCATCGGCCGCACGAAACCGTCGTTGTCGCTGTACTGCTTGCAGTAGTAGCGAATCAGGTCCGCCGACTCCTCGACATCGCCGAGGGCCTCGAGGCGGTTCTTGCCAACCTCCATGGACATCAGGGCGGCGAGCTCGTTGGAGCGCTCACTGATCAGATCCGCGGCGCGCATCAGGATGTCGACGCGCTCCTGCCACGGGCGCCCCGACCAAGCCTGTACGGCGTCAGCCGCAGTGCTGACCGCGGCGTCGACCTCGGCCGCGGTCGTGCTGTGCACGGTGCACAGGGTGAGCGCGGCGTCGCCCGGGCTGGTGATCGTGAACGTTTCCTGGCCAGAGAGCGGTTTCCCGCCGACGAAGCCGGTCAGATCGGCGCCGAGCCAGTCCTTCGCGATGGCGAGGCCTTGCTCGTACGCGGTGTGCAGATCCTCGTTGTCTGCGCTGAGAGTTGCGTAGGTGACGCGAAATTTCGTCATCGATGTCCTTCCACGACACATGAAGAAATTGGCTGTGGCAGAAGAGGGGGCAGAGGCGGCCAGAACGCGCGCATGCCAAAGGCCACCAGAGTTTGACTGGTGGCGGCGGGGTGAAGTGCTACCCGGGGGGAAGAATCGTGAGCGGTTTGAGGGAGCCCGGAAGACGCATCGGTCTCGCTCCCTTCGCTCACGGTGTACTGCGGTCAGGCCCTTTCTACCACCAACACCGGCATCGGGACCAGGGCGATCTTCGTCACGGCGTGTCAGGAGTAGCGCGGTTCGAGCTCGAACTCGACGATCCGGATCCGCACGACCGCGGTCCGTCCGGTCGCCGCCTCCAACGCGGAGACGACCGCCTCGTGCACCTTGCGGCCGACCTCAGCGGCCAGGTGATCGACGCCGACCACGATCCGAACCTCCGCCTGCACCTCGATTTCGGTGAGCTCGATGTGGACGCCGGCCACATCTGGCATGTCGCGGCCGGTCGCACGCTGCCAAGCCTGCGCACCGAACTGCCGGAGCAGACCTTTGATCCCGGGCTGCAACCGGACGACGCCGCCGACGGCCCGGGCAGCCAGCGCCGCCGCCTCGGCGGCACCGATCTGCGCAACCTCACCGGTGCTCACGGCTTGGTCCAGACGTCGACAACCTCGAAGTCGAGGGACTCCAGTTCGAGCCCGATCTGTCCTCGCAGAGCCAGCGAAACCCGCTGCCGCGCTTCGTCGAGCGCTCCGACCTGACCGGCGCCGAACTCCAGCGCGACGGACATCCACACCCGGACGGCACCAGGCTCGGACAACTCGATCCGGCACTGCCGAGCCCGTACGCCGGTGGTGCCGTCGACCGCATAGCGCAGTACGGCGTTGAGTGCGTGCACCGAGACCTCGACCTCGGCCGGTTCGGTGGACAGCGGGATCGTGCGGCCGAGGTTCAGGTCGGCGCGGACAGCCGTCATGATCCGGTCGAGCAATCCACTGGGGACGTCGACCGGGTCGTCGATCAGGAACTGGGTCGCCTCGATCAGCTGCTCCAGACCGGCCTGCGCCGTCCGGCAGTGCGGGCAGGTGGCCCGGTGCTCGCTGAGCTCGCCGGACTCGATCTCGTCCCAGACATCTTCGACAGTCCGCCCGCAAGGCAGCGGATGCAGATCGGTGACTGCGTCTTCGGGATTCATCTCCATGGCTTCATCACCTCCGCAAGTTCGGCGCGGGCGCGGGCAATCCGGCCGCGGACCGCCGTGGGCGTCGTACCGACGAGATCGGCGATCTCCTGGTACGAGCGGCCGTGGACCTCGCGCAGTAGCCAGCAGGCACGCTGTGGCGGTGGGAGCCGTTTCAATGCAACGGCCAGTGCCTGCATTGCTTCGCTGTTCCCGACCGCGCGGGCCGGGTCAGCGTCACCGCTGAGGTCGTGGGGAGCGCTCTCTTCGTCGAGTTCGGTGGTTGGCTTGCGGCGCTGCAAGATCGTCAAACACTTGTTGGTCGCGGTGCGGTAGAGCCAGGAACCGAAGGCTGCGTCGTGCTGGATCTCCGGCAGCCGGCGCCACGCGGTCACGAACGTCTCTTGGGCGACGTCTTCGGCGTCACCCGTTGCGCCGTTCAGCATCCGGAGGCAGAGCGTGTAGATCCGGCGCTGGTAGCGCCGGACCAGCAGCTCGAACGCCGCCGGGTCGCGATCACGGGCCCGGGCAACGAGGGTTGCCTCGTCGAGCTCGATCAGCCCTGTGGTCACTCCACCTCCTGGTTGCGCACCTGCTCTTGAGACGACACTGCCTGCGTAGATGTCACGGTAGCCTCCCGGATCCATTGCGTGAGCCATGTCACGCTGGTCCGGATGTGGAGGGACCGTGACGATTCCGGTCGCACGGTCGTCCTTCCAGCGAACGGCTCCGAAGCTGTTCTGGATGATCGAAGCAGTCGCTGACGAGAAAGGCATCTCCGATGACAGAAACCGCTACCCCCAAGCCGGCCCCCAAGCGTCCGGTCGCCGTCGCCGACCCGGTAGCCAACGACACAGTTGTTGCCGATGGCATCATTGCCGGCGGCAAGACCTCGATCGCGGATGTCGTGGTCTCCAAGATTGCCGGTATCGCAACCCGTGAGATCCCCGGTGTGCATGCTCTCGGCGGCGGCGCTGCCCGGGCAGTCGGCATGCTGCGCGAGCGCATCCCTGGCTCGAAGACGAACCTCTCGCAGGGCGTCTCCGTCGAGGTCGGTGAGACGCAGGCCGCGGTCGACATCGACCTCGTCGCCGAGTACGGCGTGAGCATTGCCGACCTGGCCGCCGCGATCCGCGAGAACGTGATCTCCGCCGTCGAGCGGATGACCGGCCTCCAGGTCACTGAGGTCAACATTTCCGTGTCCGACGTGCACCTGGACGGCGACGACGACGATGACTCCGAGTCCGCCGACACCGCCGAACCCCGCGTCCGCTGACACACCCGCTGCATTTTCCTGCAGCACCCCTTGCACCCTGCCCCAGAGCACCTTTCCTCAGAGGAGATCCCGAGTGAGCACCTCGACCATCGGCCTGTTCGCCGGCCTGCTGATCGCCATCGCTGCCGCAGCCGGCGGTTTCCCCGGCTTCCTGCTGGCCCTCGTGCTGGGCGCTGTCGGCTTGGTTGTCGGCCGCTTCCTGTCCGACGGCAGCGGGACGAAGGCGCTCGACGACCTCCTCTCCCGCCGAAACCGTGGCTGACCAGAACACCCCGCGCCCGACTGACAGCATCCCGGCAGAGCGCTCGGAGGCACCGGACGGCGGGGTTCCGGTAGAGCGCGCGCTGGGGAGCCCCCTGTTGGTCGAGTCGGCCGGTGAGAAGTCGGTGGGATCCGTGGGGCCTGGGGCTGCGTCAGACGATTGTTCGTCTGACGGCGGTGCGGGGAATGAACTTGCGCCGGTGGACGGACCGGTGCCGGGGGTCTCAGGGCCGTCCGCGATCGCATTCGGGGGCGATCGCGGCCGGCTCGAGATCGCACAACGGGCGGTCGAGCGGATCGTGGAGATCACGGCCCGCCGCCATCCTGCGGTGAGCCGGCAGTCCGCCGTACTGAGGCGTGGGTTGCCCAAGGCGCGGGCGGTGGTTGCTGGGCAGCGTGTGCGGGTCTCGTTGGAGACCGCGATCACCTGGCCGCATCCGCTCGCTGAAACTGCAGCTGACCTCCGTGAGGCGATCACGTCCGCGGTGGAAGATCTGACCGGGCTGGGCGTGGACCGAGCCGACGTCACGATCACCACGGTCGACGCCTCTCAGGTAGAGGAGTCGAGCGGTGAAGCCGTCGCCGAGGCGGTGGCTGCAAAGCCGCCCGTGGCGGGGACTGCGGTCGTTTGGTTCGGGATCGTGGGTGCGTTCGCGTTGATCTTGGCGGGGTGTGTTGCGCTCCGGGAGATGGCGGTTGCTTCCGGGCTGATGGACGGGACCTCGTGGTTGAGCCGCGGATTCGGCCGCACTGCTGAGTTGGAACCTGCCGGGTGGATGGTGCCGGCCGGGATTGGTGCCGCTGCCGTCGGGCTGCTGTTGCTGGTGATGGCGTTCAAGCGCCGTCGCCGCACACATCATGCGGTCAACGGGTCCGACGGCCTCGTGTGGGTGCGGAGCACGGACGTTGCGCGGTTGGCGACAGACAGTGCGCGGCACGTGGACTCGGTGACCGACGTGGCGGGTCGGTCGAAGCGGAAGCGGCTTGGCCTGGTGGTGACGACGTTCGGCGACCCGGTCCGTGTCAGCGCCGACGTCACGGCAGTTGTGGAAGAGCGGTTGCGGACGATAACCCCGGTGCCGCGGACGCGGATCGCCGTACGGGAGGAGTGACATGCGTCGCGGAGTGATTGCTCTGGATCGACTGGTGGGAACGCTGATCGCGCTCTCTCTGCTTGTTGTGGGTGGCGCTGCGGTCGCTTGGCAGTACGGCGAATTGCCGGCTGCCCCGGACCGGATCACGGCCGGGCCGGTGAGCGATCCCACCGGCGCCGAATGGTGGCCGTGGGCAACTGGTGCCGCGGGAGTCATTGCGATCTGTTTCGGGCTCTGGTGGCTTGCACGGCATTTGCCGCGGCGGGTCGGCGGGCGGTTCGCGCTGCCTGGTGGTGATCGGAGCGGGAAGCTGGTTGCCGACGCGCATTCAGCGGTGGACGCCGCCGCGAAGGCGTTGGCGCGGACGCCCGGCGTCCGGGACGGTTCAGGTCAGGTAGTCGCCGACCGAGGCCAACTGGTCGCCGAGCTCACCTGCACCGTCGAGCCGACCGCCGATCTCGAAGCTGTGCATGCGGCGGCCGCACGCACCGCCGCCGACCTCGCCACCGTGGTTGCGCTCCCCAAGATCCACACTCGGGTCCGGCTCCGGGTGGCGCGCTCGGACAGGACCACCGCGGTCGCCCGCGTGATCTGATCAGGAATCAAGAAGCCCGGGATGCCCGGCAGGATCTAGCGTTGCGGGTATGAACAACACGAGCACACAAGAACGGCAGCCGGGAACCCCGGGAGCGCTCTCTCGCTGGTTCCAGCGGACAGTGAACGGGCGGACCACGCGCAAGATCCGGCGTGGTCGCGCCACGATGATGGGGATGGACCTGCTGGTCCTGACCACGGTCGGGCGGCGCAGCGGGTTGACCCGGGAGAACCCGCTGGCCTGGTTCGCGGATGGGCCGGACGCCTGGGTGCTGATCGCCTCCGGCGGCGGGAGCCAGAACCCCGGCTGGTACGCGAACCTGCTCGCCAACCCGGCCGCGGCGACGATCGAGTTGCCCGACCGCGGCGTCGTACCGGTGACACCGGAGCCGCTGACGGGAGCGTCGTACGAAGCGGTCTGGGCCTCGATCATCCAAGCCCAGCCGCGGTTCGCGAAGTACCAGCAGAAGTCGGCGCGCAAGTACCCCCTCGTCCGGCTCACGCCGCGCGCCTGACTACTCGACGAGCTTGCCTTCCGTGGAGATTTCGTCGCGCATCAGCGCGCGGATATCGGCCGGGATCGCGGGGATGCGCTCTCTCGTGATCTGGCCGGGGCCCGACCAGACGAGGTTGACCTGGAGCGACTCGTCGAGGTCGGGGTAGTCCGACCGGTTATGGCAGCCGCGCGACTCCCGGCGTTCCAGCGCGGCGTCCAAGGTCGCCCGGGCGGAAAGCGCCGAGGACTTGAGATCGAAGGCGTGCGCGAGGTCCTGGAAACCTGCGATATCGGGGTGCACGCCGACCTGCGCCGTGCGCTCCTCGATCGCTTCGAGCTCCTCGATACCAGCCAGCAGACCGGCCTCATCCCGTACGACGCCGGCCCGCGCCGTGAGCGTGTCGCGGAGCGCTCTCTGCAGCGCCCGAACGTTCTCCGGACCGTCAGAAGCAAGTAGACCGTCGACCTCAGCCCGCGCTTCACCGACAACCTCGGCAGATCGCTGCTGGGACTCACGATTCACCGAGTACTTCGCCGCTTCCTCACCAACGATCCGGCCGAACACCAGGAGTTCGATCAGCGAGTTCCCGCCCAGCCGGTTCGCGCCATGCAGACCGCTGGCCGCCTCGCCCAGCGCGTACAGACCATCAACCCCCGTCGAGTGGTCCTCGGCCCGCACCCAAACGCCGCCCATCGAGTAATGCGCGGTCGGCGCGATCTCGATCGGCTGCTGGGTGATGTCGAGCATCTGCAGTTCAAGCAGCGTCTGATAAACCCTCGGCAGGCGCTGCATGATCGTCTCCCGCGGCAGGTGCGACACGTCGAGCCAGACCCCACCCTTCGGCGTACCACGGCCTTCCTTGATCTCCGTGTACGCGGCCAGCGCGACCCGGTCCCGCGTCGACAGCTCCATCCGCTCAGCGTCGTACCGGGCCATGAAGCGCTCTCCGAGCGCGTTCTTGAGCTGCCCACCCTCGCCCCGCGCGGCCTCGGACACCAGCGTCCCGGCCGCATTCTCGGGCTCGATCAATCCGGACGGGTGGAACTGCACGAGCTCAGGATCGCGAATCCGCCCACCAGCCGTGACCGCGAGACGGAACGAGTCGCCGGTGTTCTCATCCCGGCGAGACGACGTACGCCGCCAGATCCGCGTGTGACCACCGGCCGCGAGGATCACCGAGTCGGCGTGGATCACATACCGCTTGCCCGTATCGAGATCGAACCCATAGGCACCGAACACCGTGTTGTCGCGCACCAGAATCCGCGTCACATACACGTTGTCGAGGATCGGAACCCCGAGCTGAACCGCGCGATTCACCAACGTACGCTGGATTTCCAGCCCCGTGTAGTCGCCGGCGAACGCTGCCCGGCGGTAGGTATGCGCCCCGAAGAATCGTTGCGAGATCCGCCCATCGGCCTCCCGCGCGAACGGCATCCCGTACCGCTCCAGATCGGCGATTCCCTGCGCGGCACCCTCGGCGACGATCCGGACCGTGTCCGGATTCGCCAGCAGGTAGCTCTCCTGCAAGGTGTCGGCGGCGTGCTGCTGCCAGGTGTCCTCGGGGTCCATCGTGGCCAGCGCCGCGTTGATACCACCGGCGGCCAGCGACGTATGCGCGTCATTGCGTGGACGTTTGCCCAGGGCAAGGACTTCGACACCGCGTTCGGCCAGCTCGATCGCGGCCCGCAGGCCGCCACCACCGGTTCCGATCACCAGGACGGAGGTTGCAATCTGCTGCTCGGCCATCGTCATTGATGGTTCTCTCCTTAGGCTCTTCGGCCCAAACTCAAAGGGCTCAGTGTCTACTTGACCACGCAGATTCCGGTTCTGTGACTCCCAGCCGGGTAACAGCGGTCACACCGGGGGTGGGGGTTGTCACAACCGGGACCTCTACGCTGTCGTAGCTAGTGAGAGAGCGGAGGATTTCGGTGCGCAGAATCGTGGTTGTCGGAGGCGGATACGCCGGCTTCTACACAGCATGGAAGCTGGAGAAGAAGCTTCGCCGAGGCGAGGCCGAGGTAGTACTGATCGACCCACGCCCGTACATGACCTACCAGCCCTTCCTCCCCGAAGTGCTGTCTGGCTCGGTCGAGGCCCGGCACGCAGCGATCTCCCTGCGTCGTAACCTGCGCAAGACCCGGATCATCGCGGGCTCGGTGACGAAGGTCGAACACGCCCGCAAGACGGTCATCATCCACCCCGTCAGCGGCGAAGACTTCGAACTCCCGTACGACGTGATCGCAATCACCGCCGGCGCGATCACCCGCACCTTCTCCGTACCCGGTATCGCCGAGCACGCGATCGGTGTGAAGCATGTCGAGGAGGCGGTGGCGGTTCGCGACCAGTTGCTCACCGCCTTCGACAAGGCATCCGTTCTGCCACCCGGTCCGGAGCGCCGCCGGTTGCTGACAATGCTGGTTGTCGGCGCCGGCTTCAACGGAGTCGAGAGCTTCGGTGAACTACTCTCGCTTGAAGTCCTACCCCGGCCTAAGCCGTGAGGACCTGTCGCTCCACCTGGTCGAGGCGACCGCGCGGATCCTTCCCGAGGTGTCCGACGGCCCGCGAGCCTGGGTACGCCGGCTCTTCGAAGGCAGAGGCGGTCACCTCCACCTCGAGACGACCGTGGTCTCGGCCACCGACGGTCACGTCGTGCTGAGCGACGGCTCAGAGTTCGACACCGACCTGATCATCTGGTCGGCCGGAAACGCGGCGACGCGCCTGGTCCGCGGTCACACCGACCTCCCCGTCACCACCCGCGGCCTCATCCAGACCCGCCCCGACCTACGAGTCGGCACCGACGACGAGATCGTCCCGGACGCCTGGGCCGCCGGCGACGACGCCGCGATCCCGGACCTCGCCGTACCGGGCTCGCTTACCGTGCCGAACGCGCAGAACGCGGTCCGGCAAGGAAAGTTGCTCGCCAAGAACCTGCTGGCCAACCTGCGCGGTCGCGAGCCGAAGGAGTACCGCCACTCCAGCCTCGGTGCCGTGGCGACGCTCGGCCTCGGCACCGGCATCTTCCAGTTCCGCCGGATCGTCGTGCGGGGACCGCTCGCCTGGCTAATGCACCGCGGCTACCACGTCCTCGCCGTACCGACCTGGGACCGCAAGGTTCGCGTCCTCGCCATCTGGCTAGCCGCCGCCTTCTACGGCCGAGACATCGTCTCCCTAGCCTCAGTCCAGCAACCAAGAGCCGCCTTCACCACCGAAGCCGACTCCACCACTCCTTAGCAGCCGGGTGTCCACGGTCCCCGGTCGGTGTCCTCGGTACGGCGGATTGCTTCGTGTTCGGGTGGTTCGCGGTTGGTCGGTGGTTCTTGGGCGGCGGCCGGCGGGAAATGTTGCGGTCAGCGGTGGGTGGGCGTGGGCTCGGCCGGTGACGTCTGGGGATGGCGGGTCGCCGCTGCGGCCGACTAACGGCGGCGTGGCTGGTCGCCGCGGTGGCTGGGCTGCTTGGCGAGGTCAGCGATCGCGAACTCGTTGCTTGAGGTTGCTGCCGATGGCAACGAGTCCTGACAGCTGACCCGCCGCGGTGGCTTTCGACCACAGGACAGGTTGTTCCGGCGTGCTGTCCGGCGAGGCGGGGGAGCGCTACGCACCGGAATCGACAGGCAGAACTCCCCAACCCCCGGCAAACGGCCATTTATCCGACGACCGCACTTCACTGACCCCCGCCGAAGCCCAGAACCTCAAGCAACGAGCCACGCGATCGCCGACCTCGCCATCCACCCCGGCCGTAGACCTGCTCGGCGATCCGTTTCAGCAGATCGGCCGCAGCGGCGACCAGCCACCCACCGGACGACCCCGGCCGCAGGTCCGTCCACCGTCCAAGGCAACGATCAGCGAGAACCTACTGCCCCACAACGACAGCAGACTCCCGCAAAGCGGCCCCAACCACCGCGACCGCAGCTAGCGTCCGAAGAACCGCTGACCACGCGCGCCGATCGTTCGGACGTTAGCGGGCCAGTGTTCTAGCGTCCGAAGATCCGGAGACCATGTGCTCGGAGCCTTCCGACGTCGACGCTTGACCGACCCTTCGGCACTGTCCTGGCCCCTTAATCAACTGGCATTTTTGGGGGCGCCCACCAAATGCAGCCTGAACGCGATCGCCGACGGCAGCTCAGCAACCCCAGCCACAGCCCGGAGCCCCAAGCAACGGCCACCGTGGACGCGGCCTGTTTTTCTGGGCCGCAACCAAAGCCCGGAACACCAAGCAGCGTGAGCCTAGGTCGCCGGTCTCGCCATCTCGCCTGAGCCACCGCGGCGCTCAGCCACCCGCTTTTCGAGTCGGCCGGTCGCGGCGAGCAACCAGGCACCCACGCCCCCGGCCGAGTCCTTGCCGGACCTTAGCCGGGGCTGCGGATCCCCGCTCGTCCCAAGGGCAATCGGCTGAACCCGTCGGGCGCGCTTGTGCTGGGCGGGAAAGCGCGGATGGTCGGAGCGGCGATCCTAGTAAGCGTTGGCTGGAGCGGGGCGGTGGAGTGCGGTGGCGTGATCGGCAGTGCCTGAGGTTGGTGTCGAGGCTGGGGAGTTCTGCCTGTCGATTCCGGTTCATTGCGCTCCCCGGCCGCGACCGCTGCCTGGGGAAGGTCGCGTGGAATGGGGCAGCTAGCTTTGTGGATCGCCAAGGCCACCAGTTGCCCATCTCGCTCCACAAAGGCAAGCCCGCGCGCCGAACGGACGCACTTTGAGAGCCCATCAACCGTTTGGCGCGCTCTGCGTGGTTGGTGCGTTCTCAAAGACGCGCGGCGGGCTCAGGTGTGGGCTGGTGTGGGCTGATCGAATAGCCCACAGCTCACCATGTAAATAAGGGGTTTTCGGCCAAAAAGTGTCGGTGGGCGTGTCTATGCTTTTGGGTATGGAGATGTTGACGATGCCCCCGGTGTGGTCCTTGAGTGTCGCCGAACTGGTGACCTCGCTGGACACTGCGCACGCTGTCAGAGCGGCGCTCGACACCTTCATCCTGCAAGCTGGTGGGCGCCTCGACGAGATGGGTGCCGCGGCCGAGCTCGGTGCTCGTGACACTGTCGATTTCTTGTCTGAGCGGTACCGGGAGGCTCCTGCGGAGGTGCGTAAGGCTCTGGCGTTCATGGCTGCTTTGCGTAAGTACCCGCTGGTGGCGGGCGCGTTGCCGGATCCGACCGATCCGGCTCGGCCGTGGACGGTGCGGCCGGCGCAGGGCATGGTGGTTGTCGAGACGTTGGAGAAGGTTCCGTCGACTGTTGCGGTTGAGACGCTTGAGTTCACCGAAAATCAGATGGTCGGTGTCGCGAAAGACCAGGACCCTCGTCGGCTCGCCAAGTTCGGCAACGATGTCCTCACACGGCTCGACACCGACGGTGCGGAACCTTCTGAAGAAGAGGCGCACGCGAAGAGGTCGTTGCGGTTGCGGCAGGTCGATGGCGGGGTGAAGTTCTCCGGGTTCCTGCCTGGTGCTGACGGTGAGCAGCTCACCACCCAGATCCACATGTTGTCGAAGCCGCATAAGACTGTTGATGGTGAGCGTGATCCGCGGCCACAGGACGTGCGGCAGGCTGATGCTTTGGTAGCCACGATGGACGCCGCGGCCGGCAACCGTGACCATCCGGGTGTGCCGCACCTGACCGTCACGATCGACTTCGACGACCTCAAAGCTGCTCTCGGAGACACGACCGGCGCGGTTGGTGAGCTGGTGTTCGGGAACAACCTGTCCGCCTCAGCGGTGCGGCTACTGGCCTGTGACGCAGCGATCCTCCCGATCGTGCTGGGTGGGGATTCGCAGCCGCTGGATGTCGGGACTGAGCAGCGGTTCGTGAATCGCTATATGCGGCGGGCTTTGATCAAGCGCGATAAGGGCTGTGTGGTGTGTAAGGCGCCGCCGTGGATGTGCCATGCGCACCACATCATTCATTGGGCCAACGGCGGGCCGACCAGCATGCAGAACCTGGTGCTGTTGTGTGCGTCGCATCACCGTGCTGTGCATGCTGGGCAGTGGGCTGTCTCGATCACCGGCGGCATCGTGAACGTGACCCGGCCGAGCTGGGCCGATCCAGCACCGGTGACGGATCCGGCTGTTCTCGCTGCAGCTCGCAGTTGGACGACTGCTACCCATGAGGCGACTAGTAGCTACCCGGGCCACGATCAGCCGACCAGGGTCTCCGCGGGCAGCGCTCTCCCGAACCCGACGCTGGCCGCCAAACGCGAAGCGTTCCGCGCCCACCTGACCGCGATGGTCCCCAACTACACCGACCCCTGGTCAACCAACGCCAACCCAACCGCCGGCCCGTAGACCCC
>NZ_SMKX01000113.1 GCF_004349055.1 Kribbella antibiotica | reverse complement strand
CTACAGTCACCCGTGTCTCAGCGACCGACCCGAGTCCGAAGACACGATCCGGCTGCGTAAGCCTTAGAGGGTGATCAGGAGGTCCGGCCGCTTCCGCGTCCTGCACTCGCTCCCAACAAGAAGAACAATACTGATGTTCACCCGCTAGATGCAAATCGGGGTCTGGCACCTTGCTTCAGCCCTTACACCCGACCGTCCGCCGTTTGGCCTTCTGTGCCGCCCGGCAGACGCCGCCCGGCAGACGCCTCTCGGCGAGTGGCCGCTCGAAGCGGCTGAGGTTGAGGCCCGGGGGTCTTGTACCGGGCGGCATCAGATGTAACCGGGCTGATCGATCAGCTATTCCCGCACGCAGTCGAGCTCGAAACCCGCCTGCTCGAACACCAGCTTGCCGTCCCGCAGCTCAAGCTGCGCCTGCGTGCTCGTCGCCATGAGGCGGGTGGCCGAGAGCGCGATGAACCGCAGCGGCGGTTGCCCCTCGAAGGTGACCCACAGGCCACTCCCCCACGGCAGGACTGTGAGTCGCAGTCGCTCCCCGAGCCGGTAGTCACCTGCAAGCTCCGCCAGCGCCTCAGCCGTCGGCACCTCGGACATCTCGTCCTCGGGCCGATAGCTCTCCCACCCGTAGGCCGACGCTGCGGAGGCGAAGGCTCGGAGCGCCAGCCGGCTGCCATTCGTGGAGTTCGTCATCACGGCAGCGCCGTACCCGGTCATCCGATCGGCGATCAGGTCGCAGCGGAACCCCAGGTTTCCGCCGCTGTGTCCGAACAACTGACCGGACGCGCTCAAGAACGGGCCGATGCCCATGTGGGTCAGGGCCGAGATCGGCGGCTCCACCACGATCACCGGTGTCAGCATCTGCCGAGCGAGCTCTGGCGACAGCAGTGCGCCATGAGCTCCGACGTACGCCTGGTGGACTCCGATCGCGAATTTGGCCAGATCGGTCGGAGTGGTCCATAGGCCGGCTGCTGCCAACTCCGGGTACACATGCCAGCCGCCGTCGACGACTTCTCCGGTGTCCTCGTGTCCGATCGCCGCTCGGGCAGCGAGCTCCGACGGTAGTGGTTGGGCGTAATCGCTGTCGGCCATCCCCAACGGCTCGAGGACCAGCTCGCGCATCAGCTCACGGAACGGCGTACCGGTCACGTCTTCGAGCAGTTGCTGGATGACCGTCGTACCGCCACCTGAGTAGGCGAACTGTGTGCCGGGAATCCGGTCCACCCGCGGGCCGGCGGTGTTGCTCGGGGTTGTCCCGGCGAGCATCTCCACGAGTGTCGGTAGTGGCGCATCCGGGTGGTAGCCCGGGAATCCGGGAGTGGACAGACCGGCGCTGTGGCTGGCCAACTGCCGCAGGGTCACGACCGGCTGCCACGAACGGGTCGGTGGCACTTGCCAGGACTTGAGCCGATTGTTGACGTCTTCATCCAGCTCCAGCAGCCCCCGGTCCACCAGCCGCAGCATCGCGAGCGCGGCAACCGGTTTGCTGATCGAAGCTGCCTGGAACAGTGTCCCTGCCTCGATCTCGTCCGGTTTGCCTGCTTCGACGACCCCGGCCGATCCGCTGTGGGTGATCTCGCCGTTCTCGATCACCGCCCAGCCGACGCCAGGAACCCCCAGTTCCTCGCGATCCGCTTCGATCCCGCCCCGTAGTACGTCCACGGTCCCCCTCCCGACGCTCACTGGAAACGCTACGTCGGATTGCGGGTTACTTCGACGGCTGCGGCGCGGTGCAGTCGATCTTGGGGTTGGCGCCGATGTAGTTCAGCGGGCCGGCTACGACCGTGACGAGTGTTGTGCCGATCTTGGCGCAGGTCGCGTCAGAGCCGGAGAAGTAGCTCCGCTGCGCTGCTGCGGCCAGCCCGATCAGCAACCACACGGCCACGATGATGGCGACCGTCCTCGAACGTGTCCTCGATGCAGTGCGAGTACGCATGTCCCCTCCTGGGTTTGGGCGAACCCCCGTATGGAAGGCCCCTCCAGTGCCCGAACACGCACGAATGAAAACGGTCTCAAAGGGTCGGCGACTGCTGCGGATCACCAGGTTGCAGGCGGGCCAGGACCCGCGTGAGGTCGCCGATCGCGGTATTGAGCTGCGTCAGGGCCGCTTGGTCGAGCGGGACCGGCTGCTGATCGAGGCCGAGATTGGCGGTGAACCTGAGCCGGGCGTCCGGGGCCGCGTTGCGCAGCGACGTGTCGAGCGCCTCCTGCAACGGTGGGCTCGGCACCATGTTCGGTCTCTCGCGCCACTTCGTGACCGTGCGTGGCGAGATCCCTAGGTACTCGGCGAAGGCTTCGTTGGTCAGCCGCAGCGCCGCCCGCAAGGCATTCGCATGCCTTCCGGTCCATTCGTCGATGACTGTCATCGCTCTCACTCTCCTGGGCGTTGGTCACTCCTTGCAATCAGAATACGGCGATTGGGTGACCGCCGGAGTGCCTAATTTGTTCCCTGTGGATACCGGATGAGTTCCTGGTCAGGCCGGCCGTTCGGTCGTTGACTTGGGCCATGGACGAGATGAGCGGTAGGACCGCGACGCTGCCGCGGAGATCTTCACGGCGGCGTCATCTGAAGATCGCGAGCGAGGCAGGACCACGCTGCTTCCAGCTCGTGCGCCACGTCGACGTCTCCGGTGTCAGCGGTACGGGCGTCGTCGCCGAAGGAGTCGAGTGGACCGACGGCTCGGTAGCGCTGCGCTGGGGCGGCCGCTACCCGACCACGACCATCTGGGCCGACGGCGTCGACGCGCTCCTCACGATCCACGGTCACAACGGCTCCACCACGATCCGCTGGTTGGACGAGTGAGCCGCCACCGACCCCGGTGCGGCGGGTTCCCCCTGCAGACAGCCCGCCGCGCCGGCCTACTCCGAGTAGAACTGCTCGCGATATTCGTCGCGCGGTTCATCAGCAGGCTTCGCGCCGTTCCGGCTCGGCGGGCCCTCGACAGCTCGCGGAGTCGTCCCGTTCGCCTTCGCCGGGCGTTCGAGCGCGGCCGCATTTGGTGCACGCAGGTCGTCGACCGCCGCGGTGAACTCCAGTTCGGCGCGGGTCGGTTTCACCTGTTCGACCGTCTCGGTCGATTCCCGGCGTGCGGGCAGATCGTTCGCTGCTGCAGACAGCTCACCAAGGGTGCCGAGCAAGCCCACCGCGTTCTCAACGTCGCCAGGATGGTTGGCGAGCCACCAGACAGCCGCCGATCCCGGCGTGGCAAACACGTCATCCTTCAGATAGGCGCGTTTGTCCTGCTCCATCCGGCGTTCGATCAACGTCGTCTGCTCAAGCCGGTGCAGCGCCGCCAAATGCTGAAGATGCTTGTGATCGGCCTCGGGCAACCGCAACCGCACCTCGGTCGCCCAGCAACGCACCTGTCCCTTGTCATCCAGCGCAGGCTCCCCCAGGATCGCCGCCAGATGCTGCTGGTTCAGCGCTTCCTCAGTCACCTGCAACCCGACAGCCAACGCCCGGGCCCGCTTCAGCAACGCATCCACAGCCACCGCGCCAAGATCCGCATGCCGCGACCCCGACAGCACCGTCGACCACTGCACGATCGCCGAGAAGCTGAACTGGAAGTCGGCCGAGGCCGACGGCAACCGCACATCGACGACAGTCCGCGTGGGCGGCCCCGTGAACACGGGATCCGGCAACACCACCGGCGCCGGCACAGCCTGTGCCACCTGCACCGCAGCCTTAGGAACCTCCGGCTGCTTCCAAACCACCGCCAGCAACACCAGCAGCACGATTGCCATCACGACGGGCGCCCACGTCGGCAGCCCGACGATCAGCGACACCACGTACAGCACCAGCACAATGGCCGCAGCAGTCAGCAGGCTGTTCCGGTGCAGCTTCATGGTGGGGTTCCTTCACCGCGTCGGGCGAACGTCAGCAGGTCGACCCATGCGTACCGAACGGTTCCCCGTCCTCACACCGCCCGGGCCACCGGCAACCCAGACCGCAGACTCACCTCACGACAAGTCCCCCAAAAGTTTCACACGCCCGATCCCCCACGGCCGCCCCAGGCGTGTCGCTACCCCGCCGCAATGCCCGCACGCACCACAGAGCCTCGGGAACCAGCGAAGGCGAGTTCGCACCCCGAGATCGGGTGCCCGACCATCTGCTCCACAGTGGTCGGGCACCCGTACTTTCAGTCTGCCGAACCGTGTCCGTCGAACTCGGCCGGCAGATCGCCAGGCAACGGCCGTCCGTTCGGTACAGATCTGTTCGACGTCTCTGCTGCGGTGGGGTGGAACTCCTCGCGGTACGGCGGGGAGTCGGTTGCGCCGAACGACGGGGCGGCAACCGTGGCGACCTCGTTCGACGTATCGGCCGGTTCAGCGGCGAGTTCCGCAGCGTCGGGGAGCGGCTGCCGATCTTCGGCTGAGTCCTCGGACTGCTGCTGCTGCGCGAGAACGCCCGGGCTGAACTCCTGGCGGATGTCTTCGGCTCGGTCGGGCCGGTTGAACCTGTCCTCCAGCTTCGCCAACTGCGAGGCCTTCAATTTGCGCTCGTCGTCGGGCAGGCCATCGAGCAAGATCTCCACCGCTGCCGACAGATCGGGTGGCTGGACAACTGCCATCGCCGGTTCGACGCGCTCGGCAGACGGGTCCCACACCGGTTGGGCGACGGCTTCCGGACGATCGTTGGCTGCGTCCGAGAGACGGCGCAGCGTGGGGTACAGCTCGAGGGCACGTTCCAGGTCGTCCTGGTGCCGCGACAGCCACCAGATGGTCGCTGATCCAGGTGTGGCAAAGGCTTCGTCCTTCAGATACGCCCGCTCGCTCCGCTCCCGCGCGTGCTCGAACGTCTTGACCTCTTGAGCAAGCCGCTGCGCGTCACGCACCTTCGCCAGCTCGGCGTACGGCTCAGGCAGCCGCACCTGAATTCGCTCAGCCCAGGCGACGACCTCCTGTCCGGCATCTGTCTCGGGGCGCGACAGCGCTGCCGAAAGTTGGTGCAGGTCCAGTTGCGCCCCGTCCGGCGCGGCATGAGCCAGCTCACGCTGTGCCCGGAGGACCACCGCATTGACCGCGGAGGTCTCCGGATCCCCAGGTCGGACGAACGGTCCGGCCGGGCGCCAGCACACCGTCGCCGAAAACCTGAACGCGTAGTCCGCGGCGGCCGAAGACAGCGGGACATCGAACACCACCTTCGACGACTTCGGTTGCGGCTCCGGATCGATCACGACAATCGGCTGAGTCGCCGCCGGCTGCGAGTCGGCGCCGTACGGACCAGCGGGTTCGGCCCTGTCGCGGAGTGCGGCTACCACCGACGCCAGGACGAGAAGGAGCAGGATCACCGACACCCAGGTCGGCCAACCGGCAAGCTGAGCAATCGCCGCAACGACGGCCGCCCCCGCGGCGACCACGAGCGAAGTCTTTCGAGACATATTCACGATGAACTCCCAAGAGATGTCGAAGGTAGATCGGCCAGCGAGCGGTCCAGAGCGTTGTCGACCGCTCGTGCTGTGGTCAGGGAGCGGCCGGCAACCCCGCTGTCCGCAAGCCAGGTCTCGTTCGCCGCGTTCAGTTGCGCGAGGCGAGCAATCTCACTACCGCAGATCGCGATCAGGCTCTCCACCAGGACCGATGCCAGCCGTGCATCGCCCAGGTCGACCAAGCGGGCGTGCTCATCGAGCCAAGGGACCACGGCACTGCGCCAGGCCAGGGAATCTGCGTTCTGCAGGGACCTGGCCCAGACCGCGATGGCCTTCAGCCGTAAGCGAGGGACGAGCAGCGGGGCAGTCCGTCCGTGCCCGTGGCTGAGACGGCTCGGCGCGAGCACGAGACGAGCCAGTTCAGGATCGAATCGGGCTCGGTCGGTCAGCACATGGACGAACAGTTCGAGGGTGCGATTGTCCTCGCACAGCGCGACCAGGGCCTGCCGCGCCTCCGCGCCGACCGATCGCTGACCGGCCAGCCAGCGCAGCCGGACCAAAGCCTGCCGCGGATGCCCGATCGCGACCACATCCGTGCAGAGCTCGATCGCGATCCGGCCGAGCCGCGGGTCGAGGTGGGATCTGACAGCCAGTCCATACAGGTAGTTCCTGGCCTGCTGCCCCACTCGATCGTCGAGGAGCGCACGGGTCATCGCTGCTACAGCCAGCCGTCGGGGCTCGTCGCGGTCAGCAACACTCCAGTGCTCGACCACTGCCTGCAGGTCGGTCAGCTGATTCGTCCGGATCGATTGCAATGCAAAGCGTTGAGCGACGGCCATCCGATCCTCGGCTCGCGTCGCCTGCCAGCTGTGGACCGTCTCCACCCAGGTCGCGAAGCCGGGCCGCAGATCGGGATAGGCATCCCAGAAATGGCTGAGGATCGCTTCCCCAAGCCCCGGCCGGATGAAGCGGGCTCTGCCGTCGACCAGCCGAATCCTCTCCTGGTCAGCACGCATCCGATCGGTGATTCCTGCTTGCTCCAACCGGTGCGGTGGCGAATCCTCGGCGTACCCGACGATCGTTTGCAGCGAGCACTCTGCGAAATAGACAGCATCGACAGCTGCGCCTTCCAGTACTGCGGTGACCAGCAGCAGAGTTCGCTCTTCGACCGACACCTTTTCCTCAAGCAGAGTGATGACGTCCTGCTCCTGGTCGGCGAGACCAGCCAAGGCATTCCTGAACCACTCCCTGGGGTCCAGGCCCTGGTCACGGGTCTGCTCGAGATACCCCGCGACGCGAGCCACGCTGCGCAGGGCCAGCCCGTTCAATACCTGCAGGTCCTCATTCGCGACCCTCGACTGCGACAGGGAAAGCTCGAAGCCGTGCTCCAGGTGCGACTTCAAGACCCGCCACTGGTCTGGGCCTCGGATCGATGCCCGATGGATCTGCAGATCGTCATGCAGGTGCTGGTCAAGCCCGTCGGGGATCAGGATCACCAGGCTCGCCCGCTGTTTGCCGACAATCGCAACGCAACGCTGAAGGTCGGTCTGATGCTGTCCGAAGCCGCGCAAATCAAGGTCCGTGACGTCGAGCAGCAATCGCGCGCCTTCGGAGACCGCGTCGTCAACCAGGCTGTCGCTGCCCTGCAGGTCCGAGGTCGTCAGCAGAGTCAGCGCACCGATGTCTTCAACCGTTGGGCAGAGGAGCATTTGAGCGGCCGCGCGCCGCCCACTGCCTGGCGGCCCGGTGAGGATGACCGTACTGCCAGGATCGCGGAGCCTGCCGAGGAGCCCATCGAAGCCGTCCGGTGCGACGAAGACGCGCTGAAGCCGTTGGAGACTCGCCTGCCCTGGCTTGATACCCAGCGGTTGCCGGACCAGAGCCGCCGCGGGCGCTTCGGTGACGTTGAGGGTCGCGACGTTCCAGGTGGTCGCATTCAGATTGCCGTCCCCCGTGTGGACGGCACCGCGCGGATCAGTGATGGCACTCCGGACGCCGCCGGAGATGTCGCCGACACCACCTCGTCGACCACTCGCCATTTCGTTTTCCGGACCGGGCGGGTGCTCCGCGGTCATCGGTGCTCTTTCGAATCCGGTTCGTTGCTCAGATACAGGTGGCCCTGGCCCGTATGGACCGGCGCGGTCGGATCCGTGATGATCGAGTGAACAGTGCCGCTGATCGAGCCGATGCCGCCGCGGCGGTTCTGGCTGTGATCGTTGGCCTGGTTTGTCGCCGGTGCGGGCGTCACAGCGGCCCGCTTGTTCGCCTGTTCCTCGGCCACTGTCGGGGACTCGGAGCCGAATCCCCGCTTCAGGAGATCGCCTGACGGAACCGGCACGCGGAGATATGCGCGGCCTTGGTACGTCTTCACCTCGGCTGCGACCTCGACGTACAGGCTGCTGTCCTCCTGGCTGTAGCCGCCGACTACGGCGTCGTCGTAGGCGCGGGCCGAGACGATCGCTGCCACTTTTGTGACTTCGGCCGAGTTCGTCAGCAGGTGCCGTACCGGTTTGCTGTCGAGGAGGCGGTGCAGTTCGACGCGTGCCGCGCCTGCACCGTCGCCGACGCCGTTCTCCCCGGAATCGGTGACCGGGCCGATCGAGACGCTGACCCGCATCCGGATGGCTGGAAAGCCTGCGGCGCTCAATGGCCGGCCGCGCTCGGCCAACTCGTCCTGCAGCGCGCCGAGGAGTGGGTTGAGGAGGAACGGGAGGCGCTCGGCGGGCAGCCCGATCGCGTAGCCGTCCCCGGTCGAATCGCGGAACGAGATCTCCGACCAGACACTCGTGAGCCCGCCGCGAGTGAAGGCACTCTCCAGGATTTCCGGGATCAGGACGTTCAGATGGGCTTGGTCGCGGCTCGTCGTACCGCTGTAGTCCTTCATGTCGACGACGAGCATCGAGCGGTACGGCGGCAGGTCCCGCACGCCGACGGAACGGGGGTCGTGAGGAGTCGTCATGGTCGAACCTCCAGAGTCGGTGAGCAATCTCGGTGCGATCAGAGTTCCGCGAACAGGCGAAGGCCGTTGTCCGGAATCGGACGATCAGGAGGTGACCCCGAACACGCCGGGTCACGCAGCGGCGAAGTCGGCCAGCAGCTCGAGATCGGCAACGACGAGTTGCCGACCTGAGGCCAGTGCGCCGGAGCGCCGCAGTACGCCGAGCTGTTCGGCCACCGTGCTCCGGGCGAGCCCGAGCGATGCCGCCAGCTCCTCCTGGGTGAACGGAACACGCATGGGGTCGGACGCCGTCTTCGGAGCTAGCCGAACCACGTCGTGGAAGAGCCGGGCGATCCGTCGGAGCGCCGGTCGGTGCGCCAGATCGACCTGGCGCGTCACGGCTTGGTCGAACTTGCTCGTGACATAGCGGCTGTAGAGCGTCGACAGACCGTGTTTGGCCAGGAACTGCTCGAACTGCTGGATCGTGAGATAGCGCGCGGTACACAGGTCCATCGCCTGCACGGTTGCGGTCCGGCGACCGTCGGCGCCGGCCAGCTCACCGAGCAACTGGCCGCCACCTCGCACGGTCAGGAGGAGTTGGGCGCCGTCTTCGGCGTAGGCCAGCAGTTTCACTCGCCCCGACTCGAGCACGAAGACGAACCCGCCCGGATCGCCTTGGTGCAGGATGTTCTGCCCCGGCTGGAAACTGCGCAACGTTCCAGCCGCGAGAAGGCGGGGCCAGGCGGCTGGACCAATCAGGTCCTGGAACGTCTGCAGCGAAATCAAGCCGAACCACCCCCGCGTCCCACCGCCGTCAGAACCACAGAAAGTTTCACACGGGTGACGGACTGTGGTGCTCGCGCTGCGTGTCGGTTAGCCGGCGAGGGAGCGGAGGGCTCGGCGGGACGGGGTGAGGAGGACTGGTTTGTAGGGGCAGCGGGCGTCGGTGAGGGTTTCGTAGGCGCTGATGGCTCGGTTGGCGGCGTCCCAGCCTTGCTCGGCGGGCGTGCGGCCGAGGCCTCGGTTGCGGACCAGGGCGCCGTAGAAGGCGGAGCAGAAGACGGTGGCTTCGTACCAGCCGACGACGGTGCTGGTGCCGATGTAGGTGATGTCGTCCTGGAGGCAGTCGCGGATGGCGCGTTGCCATTTGCCGATGCCGGTTTTGCAGCCGTCGGCGATGACCACGCCGCTGGAGATTCCCCATTGGCGGTCGAGGAACCAGTCGGCCAGGGAGCGCAGGGAGACCTGGGTGCGGCCGTCGGTGGAGAGGAAGGACGGCTCTTCGCTGTGGTCACCGTGTGCCATCACATGCAGGACGGTGGAGGGAGTCGTGAGGGCGGAGAACGCCGTCTCGTGGTCGCGGGTGCGGACGAAGTTGACGTCGATGACGGGCTCGTCCCAGCCCGCGTTGATATTGCCCGTGATGCCCTGGACGAACGTCATCGAGGCGTCGAACGAGCTGTCCAGGCCGAGGTCCACCAGAGTGATCAGCCGATTGCGCATTCGCCCACCCTCCAACGCGTTTCGTTCCCCACAGATCCCCATCATGCACCTCGGCTCCGACAATTCGCGCTTCGAATACGGGCGCTGAGACAGTCGCCCGGCCGTACGCCGTACGGCGGGGTCCGGGGTGGGTGGAGGCGTGGGAGCAGAGGGTGTTCGGCGTACCGTGGCCGGACAGCCACTGCCGAGGAGGAGACCCGATGAACCAGGTCCCGACGATCACTTTGAGTAACGGAACGACGATGCCGCGGGTGGGGCTGGGCACGTCACCGATGAACGACGCGGATGCCGAAAGAGCGGTCCATCACGCGCTCGAGGCCGGCTATCGGCTGATCGACACGGCCGAGAACTACCGCAACGAGACCGGCGTCGGCCGCGCGCTGCGGCAGGCGCCGCGCGACGAACTGTTCGTGACGTCGAAGTTCAACAAGGCCTGGCACAGCGTCGACGGAGCGCGGACGGCCTTCGAGGCGAGCGCGGAGAAGCTCGGCGTCGACTACCTCGATCTGCTGCTGATCCACTGGCCGAACCCGGACCAGGACCGGTACGTCGACGCCTGGCAAGGCCTGATCGCGCTGCGTGACGCCGGGCTGGTGAAAGCGATCGGTACGTCGAACTTCAAGCCGGCCCATCTCCAGCGACTGATCGACGCGACCGGGGTTGCCCCAGAGGTCAACCAGATCCAGCTGAGCCCGGTCTGGGCGAAGTCGGCCGAGCGCGAATTCCACGCGACCCATGGGATTGTCACCGAGGCCTGGAGCCCACTGGGCAAGGGCACCGACCTCCTGGACAACCCGATCCTGCAGGAGATCGCGAAGGAACACGGCCGGACGCCGGGCCAGGTGGTACTGCGCTGGGAGTCGCAACAGGACGTCGTACCGATCCCGAAGTCTGCCAACCCTGGCCGGTTGGCCGAGAACCTGGCGATCTTCGATTTCGACCTGACTCCCGTGCAGCTCGCCGCCTTGACCGCGCTCGACGGCACGGCCAAGGCAGCAGCTGACTCAGACCAGTTCGGTCACTAGAACTACTGGCCGTAGCCCTTGCCGGTCCAACCGAGTGAGCCGAGCGAGCCTCCGGTGATGTCGGCGCCACTGCGGTCGTTCGCGGTGGCGTCGAAGTACGCCGACGCAGCGCCGGCCGGGGTGATGCCGAGCAGCGGCCGGCCGGTCGGGTGGTTCTGGCAGTAGCCGCTGGCCAGGCTGCCGAAGGTGGCGAAACCGGTCGTCTTCAGGACCGTCGACGCGATAGTGGTCGGCGTCGCGCGGTTGACGCGCCACTCCTTGAGCTCACCGTTGCTCTTGGTGCCGATCATGACGTCGACAGCCGCCGTACCGGTTCCCTCGGTGCGCTCGTAGGTGAAGGTCTTCACGCCGTCCCAGCTGGTCGCCGCAAGCCGCACCGGCGCCGACACCACCCAGGAACCATTGGCGTAGCTGACCTCGTGCCGGTAGAGCGCCGTACCGGCGACTCGGTACATATACGGATAGCCGTAGGCCAGGACACGGGTGCCGGCGTAGCCCGACGTGAGGCGGATGGTCTCGTTGCGGGTCATCTTCCAGACGCCGTTGGTCCGCTCGCCGCGGCGCTCCAGCGCGTAGATGTAACCGTCGGTCGGGTGGGTGACGAGCTCGCTGCTGATGAACAGGTCGGTGTCCCCGGCACCACCGAGCTGCTGCTGAGCGGTCGGCACCCAGGGCAAGGTGTCTGCCGGGTAGGAGACAACCTGGGTCTGCTGGTTGGTGTAGCCGTACGAAACACGCTGACCAGACGACTGGTACGCCGTGGTCCACACACCGCAGTCAGCCGGTACGACGGCCGCGGCGGAAGCCGGCGCGTTCATCAGACCGGTCGCGGCCAGGGTCAGAACTGCAGTCAGGGCAATAGGGCGGAGAGATATGCGCATGGCCAGAACGCTATCCCAGCCGCAGTATCAGGTAATGAGCACGCAAGACCCCGGCAAACTCATCCTCCGATCCAGGGATATCCGAGCTTCCTGGCGAAGTCAGCCGATCCGCCGCAGACCTCGGCTGTCCGACGAGGGTCCCTAGCGATGAGTTGCTGAGCGAGCTGCTCAGCCTGCCGGGCAGGATCGGCATCGGTGACTGCTAGCCGCTGCCGGAACTGCAGCCATGGGCGGTCTTCGACAGTTGGGCTGCCCGGGTGGAAGAAGAAGACATTGATCTGGTCAGGTTCCCAATGCCACGCCGACACAGCGCCCAGTTCGCATTCCCAGTGCATGAGCCAGTCGGTGCGCTCTGCGAGGTCTTGCTTCAGCAGCCGCGCCACGGTGCGGGCAGGCCATTCCCAGCCGTGGTCCGCGACTGCTCGCTCGACTTCGGCCTGGTACTCCGTAGCGTCGAACCAGAACTCAGGTAAATCGAAGTTGCGTGCGTCGGGGTTGCGCCAGTCGCTCCAGACGACGGAGTCGCCCTCACGCCGGATCGTCACATAGACGGCTCCGCAGCACCCCTCGGTACACGTTGCCTCCGCAACCCGCACCTCGTGCGGCTTATCGGCAGGGAGCAGCGGGCTGCCCGGTCGCAAGAGACGCCCGGGATCTTCGCCCGGACCTACCGTGAACACATCCATGAGGAAGTCCTCGCCGTCAACCAACGGGCGGACCTCCACGTAGGCCTGCCTCTGGGCGGCGTCCGGAACCACAACCTGGAGGGTCAGGCGACGTCTCGGGGTAGTCACCGAACCATTATCGAGGACGCACCGCCACGCCCGGCCGTCAGACATCGCCTGTTTGTATGGAGATCAAGGGAGCGAAATGGACAGATTCATCGAGCACGGACTCAAGCCAACTAGGAAGTTCGACACCGTCGATTCCTCGGAGTCTCAAGGCACTCGCTCTGGAGACATGCCTCGTCCGAGCATCCATGAGATATGCGAATTGCTGGCGCCCGGTCCCCCGTCCGTTGCGACCGCTCCGCCCTCGCGGGATCAAGTTGTACAGCTCTCTGCCGGATAGACCTGGGATCACGTCTGCTGCTGACACGCCCGTGTAGACCCGCTCGAGGAACTCGCTGGCTCTCGCTGCCTTGTCCGGCTCAAGAAAAGGCACCAGCCGACACACCTCCTGTCCCCACGGACCGGCTGCATAAAGCTCCGGATAGGTCTTGTCGAACTGCCGATTGAGCTTGTCGATCTGGGCGTTGACGATACCCAGGCGGGTCAGGAGTTCTTGCAGGCTGTCGATGGCACGACGACTCTCCAGACAGATCGCCCACTTCCCGGCGCCGGTATTGGCTGTGTAGCCATCCAGCGCCAACCCCTGCAGGAAGGCCAGCACGTGTTCTCGCGTGGAGGCCATGACGACCTCGGGGATCGCCTTGTCGGAGGCTCGCGATCCACACCCGAGTAACTCGAGGAACTCGACCAGCCGCTTGCTGGAGACAACAACACCAGGGCAACGGTCCACTTGATGGGTGATACGCGCGGTGAGGCCGAAGCAAGATGACCACGCTGCCTGAACACGCTGGAGAATGTGCAGCACAGAGTTCGTGATGATAACCGACCAGTTCGCGCGAGTGGTGTGCCCCTCGGACGCGTAGGCGCCCAGCAAGAATGCAAGCTCCGCCGTCATGACGGCAGGAAACACCACTGCTTTTTCCGATCCGTAGCGCTTTCGGTACGGAAGCTCTGGCAGTGATGCCGGCTGGGTCGGCCAGCTATAGCCGCCGTAGCGGATACCGAGGAAGTCTCCGACACGGAGGCTGCTCGCAACTACCTCACCAGGCTGGTCGCCGAGACTAGCGAAGACCGTTTCATCGTCATTGGTTTCACGCTTGTGTCCGCCGCGGGTGGTCAAGACCAGCCGGCGGGCAATCCGTTCGACTGCCATAGCTCAACGCTAGGACGTCGCACCGACAGAAACTTCCCAACGCCGGAAGCTCACCGGCAAAGCAGTTGCTATAGGCAATTACCCTCGTCTCGACGCGCTGCGGCCCCCGGGGGATGTGGGAAGTTCCCGGGGGCCGTGGCGCAATCAACGAGGGGTCAGCTGGTGGCTGACTTGAGGGTTAGCTGCAACCCGAGGTGGAGCCGCAGCCTTCGCAGACGTAGCAGGAACCGCTGGGGCGCATCTTGGTGCCGCAGGTGAAGCAGAGCGGGGCATCGACCGAGGTGCCGGTGATGAGCTCGAACATCTCTGCGGTGGTGCGGACCTCCGAGGTGAGCGGCTTGGCAGCAGCTGCCTCGACCGGCTTCTCGGTGACGTCAGCGACGTCAGCGACCTCGGTGAGTGGCTCGACCGACTTCAGGGACTCGGGCTCGGAGATCTCTACCGGGGCCGGCTCGTAGGAGCCGGTGTCGAGCTGACGGGAGCGCTCGTCGGCGGAGTAGATGCCGAGGGCTGAGCGGTCGTCGAAGGACAAGTGATCCAGAGCAAGCCGACGAAAGATGTAGTCCATGATCGACTGCGCCATCCGGACGTCCGGGTCGTCGGTCAGACCGGCCGGCTCGAACTTCAGGTTGGTGAACTTCTGGACGTAGGTCTCCAGCGGTACGCCGTGCTGCAGGGCGATCGAGATGGCGATCGAGAAGGCGTCCATCACACCGGCCAGGGTCGAGCCCTGCTTGCCCATCTTCAGGAAGACCTCACCGAGGCCGTCGTCCGGGTAAGAGCCGGCGGTCA
Source organism: Kribbella antibiotica (assembly GCF_004349055.1). Lineage (GTDB taxonomy): Bacteria > Actinomycetota > Actinomycetes > Propionibacteriales > Kribbellaceae > Kribbella > Kribbella antibiotica. Next base: position 14,743 of record NZ_SMKX01000113.1, on the reverse strand, counting down.
TGTAGCCCTCGGCGCCACCCACGCTGAACGAGGTAGTACGCGACGGGCGCGACTTCGGCAGGCGCTTGCGGGTCGGCCGGTACTCGATGATCTTCTCGACGACCGGCTCAGCGGTCGGCGCTTCCGTCGTCGCCGCCGCCTTCGAGCCGGACAGTGGCTGTCCGACCTTGCAGTTGTCGCGATAGACCGCGAGCGCCTTGAGGCCGAGCTTCCAGCCCTGGAAGTAGATGTCCTGGATCTCCTCGACCGTTGCGGTCTCAGGAACGTTGCAGGTCTTGCTAATTGCGCCACTCAAAAATGGCTGGGCAGCCGCCATCATCCGCACGTGGCCCATCGGCTTGATCGCGCGCTCACCCATCGCGGTGTCGAAGATCGAGTAGTGCTCGGTCTTCAGGCCCGGTGCGTCGACGACGTGACCGTTCTCCGAGATGTACTCGACGATCGCCTCGATCGTCTCCTCGGTGTAGCCGTACTGACGCAGCGCCCGCGGGACCGTCTGGTTGACGATCTGCATCGAGCCGCCGCCGACCAGCTTCTTGAACTTGACCAGCGAGAAGTCCGGCTCGATACCGGTGGTGTCGCAGTCCATCATGAAGCCGATGGTGCCGGTCGGTGCCAGCACCGAGGCCTGCGCGTTGCGCCAGCCGTTCTTCGCGCCGATCTTCAGCACGCCCTCCCACGCCGCGGTGGCGTGCGTGTGGACGTCCTTGTCGATCTCGTGCACCTCGCGGATCGCGTCGTTGGCCGCGGCGTGCTTGCGCATCACCCGGGTGTGCGCTTCCTTGTTGCGCTCGAAGCCGTCGTAGGCACCGACGATGCCGGCCAGCTCGGCCGAACGCTTGTACGACGTACCTGTCATCAGCGACGTGATAGCGCCCGCCAGTGCGCGACCACCGTCGGAGTCGTAGGCGTGACCCGTGGCCATCAGCAGCGCACCGAGGTTCGCGTAGCCGATACCGAGCTGCCGGTAGGCGCGAGTGGTGTCGCCGATCGCCTCGGTCGGGAAGTCGGCGAAGCAGATCGAGATGTCCATCGCGGTGATGATCAGCTCGACGGCCTTGACGAACTTCTCCGAGTCGAACAGGTCGTCGTCGCGGAGGAACTTCATCAGGTTCAGCGACGCGAGGTTGCAGGACGAGTTGTCCAGGTGCATGTACTCCGAGCAGGGGTTGGATGCGGTGATCCGGCCCGTCTCGGGAGTGGTGTGCCAGTCGTTGATGGTGTCGTCGTACTGGATGCCCGGGTCGGCGCAGGCCCACGCCGCGTGGCTGATCTTGTCGAACAGCTCGCGGGCGTCGACGGTCTCGATGATCGAGTTGTCGAGGCGCGCCCGCAGCCCGAACTCACCCTTCTCCTCGACCGCGCGCATGAACTCGTCGGTGACCCGGACGGAGTTGTTCGCGTTCTGGTACTGGACCGAGGTGATGTCGCGGCCGCCGAGGTCCATGTCGTACCCGGCGTCGCGGAGGACGCGAATCTTGTCCTCCTCACGCATCTTGGTCTCGACGAACTCCTCGATGTCGGGGTGGTCGACATCCAGCACGACCATCTTGGCCGCGCGGCGGGTGGCGCCACCGGACTTGATCGTCCCGGCGCTCGCATCCGCACCGCGCATGAAGGAGACCGGGCCGGAGGCGGTGCCGCCGGACGACTGCAGCAGCTCCTTGGAGGAACGGATCCGGGACAGGTTCAGTCCGGCGCCGGAGCCGCCCTTGAAGATCAGCCCCTCTTCCTTGTACCAGTTCAGGATCGAGTCCATCGAGTCGTCGACGGCCAGGATGAAACAGGCCGAGACCTGCTGCGGGGACGTCGTCCCGACGTTGAACCAGACCGGCGAGTTGAAGCTGAAGTACTGGTGCAGGAGCATCCAGGTGAGCTCGTGCTCGAAGATCTCGGCGTCGGCCGGGGTGGTGAAGTAGCCGTGGTCCTCGCCGGCCTTGCGGTAGGTCTTGACGACCCGGTCCAGCAGCTGGCGCAGGCTCCACTCACGGTTGTCGTGCCCGACCGCACCACGGAAGTACTTGGTGGTGACGATCGTGGACGCGTTCACGCTCCAGTAGTCGGGGAACTCCACCCCGCGCTGCTCGAAAACGGTCTCGCCGGTCTTCCAGTTCTGCTGTACGACGTCGCGGCGCTCCCACGTCACCTCGTCGTACGGATGTACGCCTTCGGTGGTGAAAATGCGCTCGATGGTGAGTCCCGCCGCAGCGTTCTTACGCCCGCGGAACCCGGCCGGCGACCTCTTGGTCGACCCCGAGTGGCCGGTCACCGTCTCTGTCATTTGTGCTCCTCGCAATTAGCCCTGCTGCGGCCTGCCCGGGACCGCCCCGTTTGGTACTGCGTCAACGCCGTACCGGCCGTCGTGTTACTGGTGGTGCCGTATCCCCGATTTATGTCTGCTGGGTCGGCCTCAGCGGCGGCGGCTCGGTGCCCTCGGGCTCCTTCTCCGCGCGCAGCAGGGCGATCTCGGTCTCGAAATCGTCCGCCGACTCGAACTGCCGGTACACACTGGCGAACCGCAGGTAGGCGACTTCGTCCAGCTCCCGCAGCGGCCCGAGGATGGCCAGGCCGACCTCGTGCGCGGGAACCTCCGGTGAACCGCTGGCCTTCAGGGCGTCCTCGACCTTCTGTCCCAGCCGGGACAGTGCATCCACGCCGACCGGCCGGCCCTTGCAGGCCTTGCTCACGCCGTTGACGACCTTCTCCCGGCTGAACGGCTCGGTCGCGCCGGAGCGCTTCACCACCGTCAGTTGCATCTGCTCGACGGTGGTGAACCGCTTCTCGCAGACCGGGCACTGGCGCCGGCGGCGGATCGCTCCGCCGTCCTCGGCCACCCTGCTGTCGACCACACGGGAATCGGTATGCCGGCAATACGGACAGTGCACGGCGAATCACTCCTCCCGTAGGCCGCCTGCAAGGCGGGTCTGTGGATGAATCTGGGGACAACCTGTGTATGGCCTGTGGGTAACCAACCACTACCTGTGGAGAGTTACACCCGTGCAACCACTACATCTAGGGATGCTAGTCCTCGCCTCCGACAGTTTGCAAGAACGGCCACATCTCGCGCGCGTCGCTTCGGAATCGGTCTCACACCTCATTGATTCCAACACTCGCGCGAGCCCGTGTAGTCCCGCGTGGCGTCACCGAAAGCGCCCCGGACAGGTGCACACTGCGACGCTTCCGGGCCCCTCCCCCCGGTCGTTCGGCGACCCCGGCGATGGGCGAGGATGGATCCATGAAACCGGTGATCCTGGATGTCGACACCGGGCTGGACGACGCTTGCGCACTGCTCCTCGCCGCCCGCCACCCTGAACTCGACCTCCGGGCCGTCACCTGCGTCGGCGGAAACGTCGGGCTGGACGATGTCGTGATCAACACCCTGACCGTCCTCGAGGCGGCTGGGCGGACCGACGTACCGGTTGGTCGAGGCGCAGCGCTCCCCTTACTGCAACCGATGCGTACGGCGCCTCACGTTCACGGCGTTGACGGTCTTGGGGATCTGGAGTGGCCGCGGTCGACTCGGTCACCCAGTACGACGCCGGCTGTCGAGCTCCTCCGCGAGGTTCTGCTGGACGCGGCGGCGAAGGGTGAGCCGATCACGCTGATCCCCCTGGCGCCGCTGACGAATATCGCTTTGCTGCTGCGCACTTATCCCGAGGCGGCCGCCGGTTTGCGTGAAATCGTGTTCATGGGTGGTGCTGCGGGCATCGGGAACGCGACCGCCTCGGCCGAATTCAACATCTGGACCGATCCCGAAGCGGCAGCGATCATGCTCGCGGCCGCCGGGGAACTCGCCGTACCGGTCACGATGTATGGGCTGGACGTCTTCTACGACGTTGTTGTGACGCTCGAGCAGGCGCGGGGATTGAGTGGATCGCCCGCAGCCGAGCTGGCACGCAAACTGATCGAAAAGCGCAGCGAGCTGTACGGCGCTGAGGGCGCCAGCATTGGCGATGGCGGCGCTGTTTGTGCGGTGATTGATCCTGACGGGCTGACCACGCAGCGTTTTCCGTTGCGGGTGGAGCTTGGCGGGAGCTGGTCGCGCGGGCGGACGATCGTCGACACGCGGGATTGGTCGACCGATCGGACGAGCGATCCCCACGGCGTTTCACCCACCGTGGTTGAGGTTGCGACAGCAGTGGAGGGTTCCCGGTACGCCGAATTGTGGCTGGACGCGGTCAGGTAGTCAGCTGGGCTTTCAGACCGGCCAGGAATACGTCGAGCCCGTCGGCGAACAGGTCATCCGGCAGATTGGCGACAACGGCGGCGAGTGACCAGCGAGCGCTGACCTCGAAAAGGTGCCGCGCCCGGGGTTCCGGTACGCCGAGGCGGGTCAGCGACTCGATCTGAACCCGAATGAGAGCCGCTCGGGAACCGTCTCCTTGATCGCGATCCGGAGTCGCCTTCGCCTGCATCAGGCCGGCCAATCCGGGATGGGCCGCGTAGAACGCACGGAATTCGAGCGAGCCGGTTCTGGTCAGCTCGATCCATTCATCGATCGACCTCAGTTCCCCGTACGCCGCTTCGTCCGCCGCGAACTCGTCGAAGGCGTTCCGCGCGACCAGGTCGAGCAGGTCGGCCTTGTTCCGCATGTGGTGATAAAGCGACGGCGCCCGCACGCCCAACCGCTCGGCGACTCCGCGCATGGTCAGCCCGTCGACTCCCACCGCCCGAATGACCGAGAGCGCCGCATCGGCAATCGCCGCGACCGTGATCCCCACCGCGGCATGGGAGGAGGGGGCACGGGTCGCCGTCGTGGGCGGGTCAGTGGGCACGGGAACCTCATTGTCGGGTTCGGGAAGAGAAGCTAGTGTCTAACGGTGTTAGACAGACTACTCCGAAGGGCAGCACTGTGAGCGGACTACACCCGGTCTATCCATTGCGCACCGAGCGGCTCGACCTGCGGCCGCATCGGATGGACGACCTCGATGATCTGGTCGCGTTCCACTCGGATCCGGAGGTCGTGCGGTACGTGCCGTGGCCGGTGCGGGATCGGGAACAGACGCGGGTCGCCCTGGAGGCGAAGCTCACGCAGGACCGGCTGACCGAGGAAGGTCAGTGGCTGGTGCTGGCGATCGAACTACGCGAGACGAAGACCGTCATCGGCGAAGTACTGCTCAAGTGGGCCAGTGCGGCCGATCAGACGGGTGAGCTCGGGTACGCCCTGCATGCCGGCCATCAGGGCAAGGGGCTGGCCTCGGAGGCTGCCCAGGAGATCGTGCGGCTCGGCTTCGAGGAGCTCGGGCTGCATCGGATCGTCGCCATCCTCGATGACCGCAACACTGCGTCGGCGCAGCTCGTCGAACGGCTCGGGATGCGCCGGGAGGCTCACCATCTGCAGGCCTGGCGACTCAAGGACGAGTGGTGCAACGAATTCGTTTATGCCTTGCTGAAGAACGAGTGGATCAGCGGGCGATCGGGATCTGCAGCGTCTGACCAGGACTGAGGTCGGCGGGGCCGGAGAGGTTGTTCAGGTCGGCGATCTTGTCGATGACCACGGTCGGATCGACCTCGGGGTTCGTCTCCTGGGCGATCGACCACAGGCTCTGACCGGGCCCGACCTGGACCGAGACGGTGCTACTGAACTCCGGACCGGTCTCGAGGACGCCGGCGATCCGCAGGCCGAGGACGGCGATGGCCGAGCCGAAGATGAGCACCGACACGAAGGCGACCAGCATCCGGCCGCGGCGGGTCAGCCGCAGCGCCGGGGCCTCGACCTCGCGCGGCCGGCGCAACTCCTGATTGCGGGCGACCTGGCGCAGCGCGGCCGGCTCGGCAACGTGCCGGCCGAGCACCTCACCCGCGCAGCCCCGGATCGGCAGCGGCTCGGTGGTGCTGCCGGGGATCCGGCGGCGGCGCGGACCCTCCTGAGGAGCAGGCGCAGCCTCGGGCGCCGGTCGACCGGTCCCTGCATAGCCGGTTGCCCGGTGGCCGGCTGCCCCGTAACCGGTATCGCCGACCAGCGCATCCGCTGCGAGTTCCGCTGTACTCATCAGATCCTCCAGACCACGTTGTTGCTGTGCTTCCTTGTCTACCGGCGACCGCCGACAGTTTTCGTCGCGGCCATCAGACGAACACCTGTTCGATCGAACGTCTGTACGAATGATTAACCCATCGACCCTGTCGACGCAACTACTTCCAACGCCGACACGCCAGGGGAATTCCCGCCCTATAACCCGACACACGAACAAACGTGCGAGCCGACACGCCTTCGAACAGATGTTTGAAGAATCTCAGAATTCGGTCTACGGTCATCTCAGTCGAGCAACCTTGGCCGTGCGTTTTCCCCGCCGGCCCGACCAGAGGAGCGGATCACCGATGGCCAGGACGCCGAGCGGTTCCAGCAAGAACGAGAACCGCGCCGCGGATGCCACCGGCAAGGCGGGCCGGAGCGTGAGCGAGCTGCCCGACGGGCCGGCCGACGCGACCGGACTGACGCCGCGCCAGCGCCGAGTGCTGGACGTGATCCGGGACTCGGTGGAAAGCCGTGGCTACCCGCCGTCGATGCGCGAGATCGGCGAGAAGGTCGGCCTGACCAGCTCGTCGTCGGTGTCGCACCAGCTGCGGGTCCTCGAGCAGAAGGGCCTGCTGCGCCGCGACCCGAACCGGCCGCGCGCCATCGAGGTCCGCTACCCGGGCGAGGTCGACGCGGCCGCCCGGCGCAGTGCGCTGGGCTCGGTCCGGCAGACGGCGTACGACGAGACCGGGGCCGGCGACGCCCACCCGGACGCGGTCTACGTGCCGGTCGTCGGACAGATCGCCGCCGGTAACCCGATCCTGGCCGAGCAGCAGGTCGAAGAGGTCTTCCCGTTGCCCAAGGCAATGGTCGGCGAGGGCACGTTGTTCATGCTGAAGGTCAAGGGTGAGTCGATGATCGACATCGCCATCTGCGACGGCGACTGGGTGGTCGTCCGGCAGGAGCAGACCGCGGAGAACGGTGACATCGTCGCCGCCATGATCGACGGCGAGGCGACCGTGAAGACGTTCAAGAAGACCAAGTCCGAGGTCTGGCTGATGCCGCACAACCCGGCCTTCGAGCCGATCGACGGCAAGGACGCGGTGATCCTCGGAAAGGTCGTTACAGTTCTGCGGCGAGTCTGACATCTCAGACGGCGAGCGGACTTTCCCGGCGCGTGTCAGCATTGTTCCCATGACGACTGTCTACGACTTCAGCGCGCGCCGGATCGAAGGCAATGAACAGTCTCTTGCCGACTTCCGCGACCAGGTGCTCCTGGTGGTGAACACGGCCTCGCAGTGCTCCCAGACCCCGCAGTACGCGGGGCTGCAGAAGCTCTACAAGACCTATCGCCGCCAGGGCTTCTCAGTGCTGGGCTTCCCCTGTGACCAGTTCAATCACCAGGAGCCCGGCGACGAGAAGGAGATCGCCAACTTCTGTTCGACGATCTACCACGTGACGTTCCCGATGTTCGCCAAGATCGACGTGAACGGTTCGCGGACAATCCCCTTGTACAACTGGCTGAAACGCGAGCAGGGCGGCCTGCTCGGCGGCCGGCTCAAGTGGAACTTCACCAAGTTCCTGATCGGCCGCGACGGCGGGGTGATCGCGCGCTACGCGCCGACCAACACCCCGGAGAAGCTGGCCGACAAGATCGAGGCGGCACTGGCGATGCCGGCCACCTCCCGGGAATCGAACGACTGACCGTCCCCCGGCGCGCTCGGCGATCGATGCCGAGCGCAACCATTTCTGACCCCACTCGCTGCAACACCTGAACAAGTGGCGTCACAGCGCAGCGCGAATCCGTCCGTATACCGGGCAGTTTTCTCACGCCTCGGCGAGCCGGGCTCTCCTGCCTCTACCGGTCTGCCGGTGACCGTTGACTAAACCGGTATAGTTCGGCATCTTGACTGCCCATGAGGACAGTCATCAGGACAGCATGCGTCGCGCTCGCCGCCGGTGCCGTGGCGCTGGCGCCGATCGCGCCGGCCGCGGCCGCCACCGGCGCACAGAACTGCGGGACACCCGTCACCTACGGGTATTACCGGCAGTGGCGCGACGTCGCCACCACCAAGCCCGAGGACCGGGAGCCGAACGTCCAGCGGCTGAGCGAGGTCCCGCCGGAGATCGACATCGTGTCGGTCTTCGCGACCAAGCCGGCCGACGACCCGGACTTCTGGGTCGCACTCCGCGACACCTACCTGCCCGCGTTGCACGCCCAGGGCACGAAGGCGGTCTTCACCCTCTGGATCGACGACTTCGCCACGGCTCCGGTCGCGGACACGGCAGCGGCGTACGACGCCTATGCGCAGCAGCTCTACGACGAGTACATCGTCAAGTGGGGTGTCGACGGCCTCGACGTCGATGTCGAGAGCACCCCGAGCGGTACGGCGCTGACCCGAGCCGCAGGGATCCTCAACGCGCTCGGCAAGCGGATCGGCCCGAGATCGAGCTCAGGAAAACTCTTCATCTACGACACCAACATGACTGGCACCCACCCGGTGTTCACCCGCACTTCGTCGAGCTACGACTACGTGATGCTGCAGGCCTACGGCCGTGGTGCGCAGACACTCCAGTCGACCTGGCAGACCTTCGCAAGCCGGATCTCGTCGTGCCAGTTCCTCCCCGGAGTCTCCTTCTACGAAGAGCGCGGCGCCCATTGGGACGACACGCTCGACCCGTTCGACACCAGCCGGGCAGCGTCGTACGCGCGCTGGCAGCCGACCGGAGGCGAGAAGGGCGGAGTGTTCGCCTACGCGATCGACCGGGACGGCAAACAGCCTGGCGACGACACGATCTCGACGACCGACTACAGCTGGATGAAGCGGCTCGACGCGTTGGCCAAGTCAGTCGACCACTAGGACGTCGGTGGGGTCGATGTCGAGGCGGAGGCCGCGCCAGACCGGGTGCCGGAGGCGGCCGTCGGCGGCCCAGCCGGAGTAGGTGACCTCCGCGACGAGGGCCGGGTCCAGCCAGTGTGCGCGGCGCTGGTCAGGGCCCGGGATGGTGGCTGGATCGAAGGCGGGCCGGTCGATCTCCAGGCCGGCCAGCTCAGCACCGAGCAGGTCGAGGGTCGCGAAGTCGAGCCCCGAACCGACCTTGCCGATCAGCAGCAGCTCGCCGCCGGGCTCGGTGTACGCGGCAATGTAGAAGGAACCGATCTTGCCCTCGCGGTTCCCCTCCCCCGGATGCCATCCACAGAGGATGACGTCGCGGGTCTGCACCGGTTTGACCTTGATCCAGTCGGCGCTGCGGCGGCCGGGCAGGTAACGGGAACGGCGTCGTTTCGCCACCACCCCCTCGAGCCCGGTGGACATGGCGAGCTCGAGAGCTTCGTTGCCGTCGGCAAAGGCGGCCGGCGTCTCGTAGAACGGATCGCCGAGCTCCAGCGACTCCAGCAGTCCACGGCGGTCGTCGTACGTTGCCTCTAGCAATGACTTGCCGTCGAAGCGGAGCAAGTCGAACAACCGCACCGAGACCGGCACCTCGGTGATCAGATGCCGCAACTGCCGCGGATCCCGGACATGCATCCGCCGTTGCAGCAGACCGAACGACGGCGCACCGTGCTCGTCGAGCGTGACGATCTCCCCATCCAGTACGGCTGGGAGTCGCAGCCCGGGCGCTTCGGCCAGACCGATCAGCTCGGGGTACCCACCGGAGACGTCACGGCTATTCCGCGACCACAACCGGCAGATCCCGTCGTCGACCTCGACGACGACCCGGATCCCGTCCCATTTGAGCTCGTACGACCAGTCGGACCCGGACGGCATCTCGCCCAGCGCTGCCATCATCGGCAGCACCGGCGGACCGCCCGCGGGGCTCATACCGTCTGGAGTCTCTTCAAGGCAGCGAGCACCTTCTCACGATCCGCCGTCGGCCACATCGGAGGCAAGGAGGCGCGCAGAAAACCGCCGTACCGCTGGGTGACGATGCGGGGGTCGAGGATCGCGACCACACCGCGGTCGGAGCTGCGGCGGATCAGCCGGCCGGTGCCCTGGGCGAGCAGCAGCGCGGCGTGGGTCGCGGCAACAGCCATGAACCCATTGCCGCCGGCCTCGTCCACGGCGCGCTGGCGGGCCGCCATCAGCGGCTCGTCGGGGCGCGGGAACGGAACGCGGTCGATGATGACCAGGTTGCAGGTCGAGCCCGGTACGTCGATGCCTTGCCAGAGCGAGAGTGTCCCGAACAGGGACGTCTCCGGGTTGTCGACGAACTCCTTGGCGAGCTCGCCGAGCTGCGCATCGCCTTGGCAGAGGATGGTCAGGTCGGTCGCCTCACGGACAGCGGCCGTCGCCGCCTCCGCCGCCCGGCGCGACGAGAACAGGCCGAGGGTGCGACCACCGGCTGCGGTGATCAGGTCGATGATCTCGTCGAACTGCTTCTGGCCGAGACCGTCGCGATGCGGCGGCGGGAGGTGCTTGGCGACATACAGAATGCCTTGTTTCTCGTACTCGAACGGGGATCCGACGTCGAGGCCGCGCCACGGCAGCGGCCCGGTGTCGTTGCTGTCGTCGAGCTCGGGCATTTCGTCGTCGGCGCTGAGCTTGTCGGCCGGTCGCAGACCGACCTGGCGAGCGATCGAGTCGAAGTCGCCACCCAGCGTCAGCGTCGCGGAGGTGAGAATCGCCGTCCGGTCCTTGAGGACGAGCTCGCGCAGCAGGCCGGCGACGGTGAGCGGCGCGATCCGCAACTCGCGGCCGAACCGCTCCCGGTCGACCATCCAGACGACGTCCAGGTCGTTCAGTGCGGCGACCCGCTCGGCGACGTCGAACATCTCCTTGACCGCACCCTTGGCCTGCCGCTTGGCGCCGTCCGGGTCGTCGTCCTTGCCGTCGGACTTCTTGTTCAGGTCGGAGTACAGCCCGCGGGCGGCGTCACGGACCAGGCCCGCGGCCTCCAGGACCGGCGCGTTCGAGGGCTCGATCCGGCCCTCACGGGTGGCTTCGAGGGCAGCGCGGAGCGCGTCGGAGGCGTCGATCAGGTCGTCGGCCTTGTCGTCGTCGACGAACCGGCGGGACCGTTTGGCGGCGCGCTCGATCATCTGCGGCGAGAGCTCGTCCCCGGCCGCGCCGGTGACCCGGGCCGCCAGCTCGTGCGCCTCGTCGACGATGATCACGTCGTGCTCGGGCAGGACCGTCCGGTTCTCGAAGGCGTCGATCGACAGCAGCGCGTGGTTCGTGATCACGATGTCCGCTTTGCGGGCCTCCTCCTTGGCCTTCTCCGCGAAACACTCGTCGCCGTACGGGCATTTCTGCGCGCCGAGGCACTCGCGGGCCGCGATCGCGACCTGCTGCCAGGCTTGGTACTGATGTGAGGGCGCGTGATCACGGTCGCCGGCCGCGCCGTCGAGCAACTGCTGCTCGGCCCAGTCCCGCAGCTCCAGCACCTGCTGCCCGATAGCCCCCGCCGGCGGGATGTCGATCAGCATGCCGTCCTCGTCCGGCGCACCCTCGCGGATCCGGTGCAGGCAGGCGTAGTTGTTGCGGCCCTTCTGAATCGCATACTTCGGGCGGCGCGGCAGCAGCTTCTCGGTCGCGTCCAGCAAGGCCGGGACATCGCGGTCGACGAGCTGCGACTGCAGAGCCAGAGTGGCCGTCGAGACGACGACCCGCCGGTCCTCGATCGCATGCATCAGCGCGGGCACCAGGTAGCCGAGGGACTTGCCGGTGCCGGTGCCGGCTTGGACAAGCAGATGCGAGCCGTCGTGGATGGCGGTGTTGACGGCCTCGGCCATCTCCACCTGACCAGGTCTGGTCGTTCCGGCGATCCCGGAGACAGCGGCTTCAAGTAATTCGCGTACGTCGACACCCACCGCCACACCCTAGCCCGCGCGACGGACAGAATTCGCCGCGCGGACTTCGGCTGTGGATAACCCGGTCAGTGCGTCCGATTGACGAACGCCGTGACGGCGTCGGCGAAGGCCTCGGGCTCCTCGAGGTGACCGAAATGGCCGCTGTGCTCCAGGGTCACCAGCTCGGCGGCCGGGATCAGCTTGGCGAGCTCCTCGGCCCAGCGGACACCGCAGATCGGGTCCCACCAGCCGACAATCACCAGCGCGGGGACCTGGAGCTCCCCCAACGTTGCGCGGTCGTCGATCAGCTCCGGCTCGCCTTGCGCGTCGAGCCCGGAGATGTGGGTGCCCCGGACCCGCGCCTGCAGCGGGGCAAACTCCTCGCGCCGCCCCCAGTAGTCGGCGACATAGAGCGGGATGATGCCGCTGAGCGCGGCGGTCATCTCCTCATCGGTCGAAATGGTCGGGATGGACTGCACAGTGGCCAGTACGGCGGGAAGGTCGGGGTTGCCCGCGTTCCGGGCGCTGAACTCTTCCAGGTTGCGCATGAGCTCGGCCCCGTGTTCCGGACCGGTCACCGGCGCGCTGTCGTAGAGGATGACCCCGATTACTCGCTCAGGGTGCTGCAGTGCGTAGTACTGGGCGACGAAACCGCCATGCGAGTGGCCGAGAACGTACACCGAGTCCACACCCAAGTGGTCGATCAGTCCGTCGACAGCCTCGGCGTACCGGGCTCGGGTGTAGCGGTTGGGGTGAGTCGCCAGGCGTCCGGATCCACCTGTGCCGATCGGCTCGACGTACACCATCGTGAGGTGCTGTTCGAGCAGCGGCATCCGCAGGTATTCCCAGAAGACGCCGGGGCCGCCCGGGTGCGCGATGCAGACCGGTCCGCTGCCGTGGACGTGGTAGCGCTGGGTTGTGCCGTTCAGTTCGATCGTGTGCGTGGTCATGTCGGCAGGAGTCGAAATGACCGCCGAAGTTCATGCGATCTGGATCACACGGGCCGGGTGGAAGAGCCGGAGCGACTGGACCCGCCCCTGCTTGAGCGTCATCAGCCAACTGGACTCGGGCGGGCAGTGGTCGGGGTTGTCGGGCGGATTGAGCAGGTCGGTTTCCCAGATGACGATCCCGCGGCTGGCGACCACGTTGCGGAGGCGCTGCCGGACACCTGCTTCCAGATCGCCCTCCATGCCGCGGAGCAGGAAGTCGTGGCCGATGATCGGTTGGTCATATCCGAGCAGCGCAACCGTGGGCGACCATCGCTCGGCCAGTACTTTGGCGAACCGTCCACGCTCCGCCTCCGCCAACGTCTCCAGCCCCTCGCGCCGACTGGCTTCCGTGAGCGCGGCAGCGTCGCCGTACGCGGAGTCTGTGGTTGCACGCAGTGCCTCAGCCAGCGCGGCCCGGCCGTTGCTGAGCCGGCTGCGGACGGTGCCGACCGGTACGCCGCATGCCTGGGCGATCCGCTGGTACGACGTGACGTTGGTACTGAAGTGGCGCAACATCACCACCATCCGGGTCGGCGGTGGGAGGTCCTCGATCGCTCGCCAGACCCAGTCTTGTAGTGCGTGCTTCTCCAGGATCTGCTCGGGTGTCGGGTCCGGTGCCGTGTGCTGGTCGAGGAGCTCCAGCTCGTACGGCGCGCGGAGTCGAGCGCGGCAGGCGTTGCGCACGATCATCCGCAACCAGGGGCCGACTGCTGCAGGGTCGCGGACGTCGCTGATTCGCCGCAACGCAACCAGTACGGCGTCCTGGACCACGTCGTCGATGTCGGGGCCATGGCCGAGGAGGGCCAGCGCGACAGCGCGCATGCCGGCGCGGTGTCGCTCAAGCAGGAGGCCCAACGCACCGGCATCCCCAGCCTGAGCGCGCAAGGTCAGGTCGGAGTCGGCGCCCTCGGCAACCATCTCCCGCATCCCGGACCGGCTCACGCACTCCAGTGTCCCAGTCCACACCCCACACTCAACCCCAGCCAGCGCCGAGTCCGTCGAGTGGAGTCAGTCGACGGCGCGCGGTTGTAAGGCGAGTGGCGGCACGCTGGTACGGCGGCATCAACGACTGCAGGTGGTGCAGGTGCCACCGCGGTTCCAGCGGGATCACGGCGGGCGAAGGTGTCGGGGAGGAACTACCTGCAGTCGGTCGTGCTGGCGCGGACGACCAGGCAGGCAAACGGCTCGGAGGATGGCTTGGGGGGCGCCGACACGGCAGGAGCAACTGCAGGTGGTGCGCGTGAGACCGCCGTTCGAGCGCAAGTACGACGGGCAGCGGTGCAGGGGATCGACTACCTGCAGTCCGTCGTGCCGGCGCGGACGACCTGGCAGGCAAACGGCTCGGAGGATGGCTCGCGGAGCGCCGACACGGCAGGAACAACTGCAAGTGGTGCGCGCCAAACCGCCGTACGAGCGCGAGTACGGCAGGCAGCGGGGCCACGGACGGACTACCTGCAGTCCGTCGTGCTAGTGCGGACGGCCGGGCGGGCAAGCTGCTCGGCCGGTGGATTGGGGGCGCCGACACGACACGAACAACTGCAAGTGGTGCGCGCCAGACCGCCGTACGAGGGCGAGCACGGCAGGCCGCGGAGCCATAGGCGAACTACCTGCAGTCCGTCGTGTCGGATGTGGCGATCTCGGGGGCTACTGGGCCAGGTGGGGCGGCGCGGCGGTGGTGCTGACGGCAGGCAGGCGGCTTGGAGGAGGGCTTGCGGGGCGCCGACACGGCAGGAGCAACTGCAGGTGGTGCGCGTGAGATCGCCGTTCGAGCGTGAGTACGGCGGGCAGCGGCGTCGCGGGCGGACTATCTGCAGTCCGTCACGCTGGCGCGGACGGGCGGGCGGGCAAACTGCTCGGCCGGTGGATGGGGGCGCCGACACGGCAGGTGCAACTGCAGGTGGTGCGCGCCAGACCGCAGTTCGAGCTGGAGCACGGCGGGCGGAGGTTCTGTGGGCGGACTACCTGCAGTCCGTCGTGTCGGGAGGGGCGATTGGGCTAGGTGGGGTG
>NZ_SMKX01000112.1 GCF_004349055.1 Kribbella antibiotica | reverse complement strand
CAGGGGCACGCTCTGTCCCCAAGACTCACAGGTCCAGGTAATAGAAGTGCTCACCCACCAGCGGCTTACCAGTCCGAGTCTGCCCGACGGGCGACCCGATAACTCTTATTAGGTAATTACTTGTTCAAGCCCACCACCCAGCCGACAGATCCCCGACAAGTGGACAGCGCCGCGACGACCAGCGCGGCGGCCGGGGGCAGCCAGGGTCACACGGGCGCGGCAGCACCTCATGCCTCCTTGCTGGCGCTTTTCACCACAGCGGACGGTCACTTTCCAGGCCTCCCCACAACCGGCCGCAACCATAGCGAGCACCTCAATCGGCGCGAGCGCGATCTCCGGCCTCGCCAGTACCTCAACCCCCCGCCGGCCCCAGCCAAGCTCTTTATGTAACGCGGCCGCCGCGGCGACCAGCCACAGACAACGTGCCCGGCTTGTCCGGAGCGGCGACCAGCCATCGCACAACACCACCGACCAGCAGACGAGTGGCCCAGCCCGGGGCCCGCGAGTATCAACCGATCGGTTGATACCCACTCGACCTCAACGGGCGATGCGACAGCGGGCCAACAACCGCGAGACTCAAGGTATGAATCCGGTTGTTGAAGTGAGTGACCTGCGGAAGTCGTACGGCGGGCGCGCGGTGGTGGATGGGGTTTCGTTCACCATCGGCGAGGGGGAGATCTTCGGGATCCTCGGACCGAACGGCGCGGGGAAGACCACGACCGTGGAGTGCATCTCCGGTCTGCGCGTTCCGGACGGCGGTCAGATCCGGGTCGCGGGGCTCGACCCGGCCCACGATCGCGAAGCGGTGACTCGGGTGCTGGGGTCACAGCTGCAGGAGAGTGAGTTGCAGGCGAAGCTCACTGTGCAGGAGGCGCTTGAGCTGTACGCCGCCTTCTACCCGAACCCGGCGGATTGGCGGGCGCTCGCTGAGCGGCTGGGGCTTACCAGCATGCTGAAGAAGCGGTTCGGGACGCTGAGTGGTGGGCAGAAGCAGCGGTTGTTCATTGCGCTCGCACTGATCGGCAACCCAAAGATCGTCGTACTCGATGAGCTGACCACCGGCCTCGATCCCCGTGCTCGCCGCGACACCTGGGAGGTTGTCGAGGATGTTCGGGCGAGCGGGGTCACGGTTCTGCTGGTCACGCACTTCATGGAGGAAGCGCAGCGGCTGTGTGACCGGATCGCTCTGATCGACCAGGGCCGGATCACCGCGCTCGACACCCCGCAGGGCCTGATCGCCCGGTCCGCGGGCTCGACCGTCATCTCGTTCACGCCGTCCACGCCGATTGACGACGAGGAGCTGGCTGCACTTCCCGCGCTCGCGTCGGTTGAGCACAAGAACGGCCGGATCACCTTGAGCGGCACCGACGAGACCGTGAACGCGGTCATCTCGTTGCTCGCCCGCAACCACATCACCGCGCACCAGCTCCGCGTCACCGACGCCACGCTGGACGACGCCTTCCTGAACCTCACCGGAGCCACCTCATGAGCGCCGTCACGACCACCGCAGGCCGCAACACCTCGCCGTACGTCGCAGTGCTGCGGACCGAGGCCCGCCTGTTCCGGCGGGAGCCGGGGAACCTGTTCTGGGCGCTCGGTTTTCCGCCCATCCTGCTGATCATCCTCGGCTCGATCCCGTCGTTCCGGCAGCCGAGCGCCGACATCGGCGGGCTGCGGATGATCGATGTCTACGTGCCGGTGCTGGTCCTGGTCGCCGTGATCATGACCGGTCTGCAGACGATGCCGCCGGTGCTCACCGGTTACCGCGAGCGCGGCATCCTGCGCCGGATGTCGACGACCCCGGTCCGCCCGTCCGCCCTGCTGTCGGCGCAGATGATTCTCAACGGCGGCGCGGCACTGCTCTCGGCGGTGGTCAGCCTGCTGATCGGCCGGCTCGTGTTCGACGTCCGGTTGCCAGGTCAACCGTTCGGCTACGCCCTCGCCCTACTGCTCGCCTCGGCCGCAGCGCTCGCCTTCGGCGCGATGATCACCGCCTTCGCCCGGACGGCGAAGATCGCCACCGCGATCGGCTCCGCGACGTTCTTCCCGAGCCTCTTCTGCGCCGGCGTCTGGGTGCCCGTCCAGGCCATGCCCGATCTGATGGCCCGCATCGTCACCCTGACTCCCTTCGGCGCGGCGGCTCAAGCGCTCGGCGAGGCGGCGGGCGGCGACTGGCCGGCCTGGTCGCATCTCGGCGTACTGGCTGCTTGGGCGGTTGTTCTGTCGGCTGCTGCTGTGCGCTGGTTCCGGTGGGAGTGAGCTCCGCTCGTGCAGACTGAGGTGGTGAAGACACCGGGCGACAAGATCGATCGGCGCCGGGCCCTGTTCAACCGGCTGGCGCCGCCCGGTCTGCTCGTCCTGTCCAGCATCCTCGCGATCGTCACCAGCGACCTGATCACGCCGCAGCTCTGGAAGCAGCAGCTGGCCATCGCGCTGGTCGCTGGGCTCGTTGTCCTTCAGGTGTGGTGGTTCTGGGCGGGTCCTCGGCGGCAGCACCCAGATGCGGTCTCGGTGACCTACTTCGTGCTCCGCTGGGTGATGGGTGCCACCCTCGCGCTGCTGAACGGCTTCTTCGCGTTCTTCATGGCCGCGGGCTACTTCGACGCCACCCACCTCATCCCCGGACGACGCCGCAAACGGTTCGCCCTGTTCGCGCATTCGATACCGATCTCCTTCGCCCAGGTCGGCGGCATCCCGACCGACGGAGCGGTGGGGTGGATCGTGTTCGGCTGCCTGCTGCTGGCCAACAACGCACTCCTCACCTTCGTCGGCCGGCTCAGCGAGCAGGAGGAGGAGCGGTCCCGAGCGCGGGCGGCCACCATCATCGAGCTCCAGCAGGCCCAGAAGGAGAACGCCGCCTTGCACGCCCAGCTGCTTGTCCAGGCTCGCGAGGCCGGGGTCGCCGACGAACGCCGCCGCTTGGCCGCGGAAATCCACGACACGATCGCCCAGGGACTGACCGGCATCATCGCTCAGCTCCAAGTGGTCGAGACCACCAACGATCCCGACGTCGTGCGGGACCACGTCACGCGCGCGACCGACCTGGCCCGGCACAGCCTCGGCGAGGCCCGTCGCTCGGTACAGAACCTTGCCCCGGCCGGTCTCTCGCACGACGGTCTCCCAGAGGCCATGCAGAAGACGGTCGACCAGTGGGCCGAGCGGACCGGCGTACCGACTGAGCTCACCGTCACCGGAACCGCCGCCCGGCTGCACGGTGAGATCTCCGCGACGCTGCTGCGGATCACTCAGGAGGCGTTGTCGAATGTCGGTAAGCATGCCAATGCAACAAGGGCCGGCGTGACGCTCAGCTTCATGGATGGCGAGGTCACTCTCGACATTCGCGATGACGGTGTCGGATTCGACGCATTGAGTCTGCCGAACCGCACCGGCACCGGCGGCTTCGGCCTCGACGGCATGCGCGGCCGCGCCGAGCGCATCGCCGGCTCGCTCACCGTAGAAGCAGAACCAGGAGCCGGTACGGCGGTCTCCGCGCGCGTACCGTTGGTGGTCGACGAACGATGACTGGGGCTGATGTGCCAAATAACAAGGGGATTTCACTGCTGCTGGTTGACGACCACCCGGTCGTCCGCAATGGTCTCCGCGGCATGTTCGAATCGACACCCGGTTTCACGGTTCTCGCCGAGGCGTCGAACGGTGTCGAGGCGGTCGAGCTGGCGATGGAGCATGATCCCGACGTGATTCTGATGGATCTCCGGATGCCCGGCGGTAGCGGGCTCGAGGCAATTACCGAGCTACAGCGTCGCGGCGCCCGCGCGAAGGTGCTCGTCCTGACGACCTGGGACACCGACACCGATACCGTGCCCGCGATCGAGGCCGGCGCGACCGGCTACCTGCTCAAGGACGCTCCCCCGGCCGAGCTGTTCACCGGGGTTCGCGAGGCAGCGGCCGGTCGGACGGTGCTCTCCCCCGCAGTCGCTTCCCGGCTTGTCACCGCCGTACGGACGCCTGCGGCGAGCCCATTGGCCGCTCGTGAACGTGAGGTCCTGGCATTGGTTGCCAAGGGCACCTCGAATCGCGAGATCGCCCGCGAGCTGTTCATCAGCGAGGCCACGGTGAAGACGCACCTCAGCCACATCTTCACCAAGCTGGACGTCAACGACCGCGCCGAGGCAGTTGCAAAGGGTTACCAGCAAGGGATTCTGGGAAGCTAGCGCCCCGGTCCGCCGGCAGGTGCGGACCGGAACACCAGTAACTGCTAGTTACAGATGGACGGCGACATCACCGTGGTCGGGCTGTCCCAAGCGGCGCACTGGACGGTCGAGTGGCCGTACCAGTCGTGACCGAACTCGTGTGCCGCCAGCAAGGCGTCGTCGTTCACACCGCCCATATACAAGGCGATGCGCTGACCGGCACCCCAGTTGCATCCGACAACGTTGCTGCCACCACCGCAGTCTGCGATGTAGCCGTTGACGCACTCGACCGGAGTACCGCCGCCTTCACGCAGTCCCTGCCACGCTGCTGCACCCTGCCGGATGGCAGCTGCGTGGGGCTGGCAGGAAGCGGTGATGGTGTAGTTGCGCTGGCTCGGGACGGACCAGCCACCAGGCGGCGGAGCAAGGACTTTCGCCTTGCCCTTAAGGGCTGCGGGGGTAGGGATCACTGACGTGCCGTGCGGTGTCGAGGCACCCTCGGCGTGCGCACCCTCAGCGTGCGCGGACTCTTGATGGGCGGGAGTTTCAGACGCACCGATCGCAGCAACCGGGGCGGCATAGGTGACAACGGCAAGGACCACACTGGCCAGGCCGGACAGCACCAACAGCTTGCGCGCCATTGATTTCTCCTTCTGTGGTGGGGGGCGGTGCCACACGCGGGAGGGCGGGAGGCAGAAGGATTTTTCACGCTAATGCGCGATTGACAACGCTGTCCATGGTTCGCTCACGCTCAGACACCCTTCGATCACCATCAGCTCCGGTCCGCCGACGCAGGTAATCCCTTGCCTGAGGCACTGTTCAGTCGCTGTTAGCGCTAACTCCACCGGATCACGCCCCGCGCGCTGTCCGCCGCCATTCCACTGACGGCTCGTCCCTCAACCGAAAGTGGTCTCATCATGGACTCGACCTCCCGACCCTCCGTGGTCAAGGCGATCGCGACCCGGCTCGGCATCGCAGTCACCACCGGCGCCGTCCTGGTCGCCGCCAACGCCGGTCTCGCCCACGCGGCCGGCATGTCCTGGAGCGGCGACTTCAGCAACCGCTCGACCGCCATGAAGCGCCTCGCCAACTGCGCCGCCAGCGACTGGTACAACAACAGCCGGTCCGGTGGCCAGATCACCACCTGCAACGATGCCGCCGGCAACTCCTACTGGGACGGCATCCACCTCGCCGCAGCCGACTACCACGGCATCGAAGGCAAGCGCGTCGCCTACCGCTCCGACCAGTCGTGCCCGCCCAAGGACGGCTTCCAGTACGTCAAGTGCTTCTACGTCAACGGCAAGGCCAAGGGCCACCCCGTCATGACCGTGGCCATCGAGTCTTACGGCCTGGGCGGCCAGGACGTCAACGTCTCCTGGTACTACCTCTAGCAGACAGCCGGCTGCTGATCACTTGCCGCCCGTGAAAGTGATTCCCTGCGTGATGTGCTTCTGCGCCGCGAAGAACAGCACCAGGCACGGCAGGGTGATCAGCAGCGAGGTTGCCATCAGCAACGGGGTGTCGGTGCCGTTGACGGACTGGAACCCGGCCAGGGCCAACGGCAACGTTTTCCACTGGTCGGAGTTGATGTAGATCGCCGGCCCGAGGAAGTTGTTCCAGTACCCCATGAACAGCAGGATCGACACCGCCACCACCGCGGGCCGGGCCAGCGGCAGATAGACCAGCCAGAAGGTCTTGAACCACCCGCACCCGTCGACCACCGCCGCGTCCGCGAGCTCCGACGGCATCCGCGCGAAGAACTGCCGGAACAGGAAGATGAAGAACGGCGACCCGAAGAACGCGGGCAGGATGAGCGGATAGAGGGTGTCGATCATCCCGAGGTTGTTGAACAGCATGAACTGCGGAACCATCGTCACCTCCCCCGGCAGCAGCATCGTCGCCAGTACGACGCCGAACACCAGGCCCGAATACCGCACCCGCAACCGCGCGAACGCGAAGCCGGCGAGTGAGCAGGAGAAGACCGTCCCCACGATCGGGATCAGCGTGGTCAGCGCCGAGTTCAGCGTGTAGCGCCAGAACGGGAACGACGTCACCGCCCGCCGGTAGTTGTCCCACAAGAACTCATGCGGTACGACGCTCGCCCCCGAACTGCCCACACCGGCCAGGGACCGCAGCGAGGTCGCGATCATCCACAGGAACGGGTACACGAACACCACCGAACCGGCGACCAGTACGACGTACAGGCCGACCGTGGTGAGCACGCTGCGGCGTCTCATTTCTTCCTCCGCTTTGTCGCGAGCTCAGTCTCGTAGTAGACAGCGAACGCACTCCCCCGCAGCGTGACCGCGGTCAGCGCTAGGATGACGGCGAACAGGATCCAGGCCAGCGCGGAGGCATAGCCCATCCGGAAGTTCTTGAACGCGTTGTCGTAGAGGTAGTAGACGAAGAACAGCAACGAGTCCTTCGGCCCGCCGTTCGCGATGAAGCCCTGGGTGAAGATCTGCAGGGAGCCGATGATCCCGGTGAGCGCGTTGAACAGGATGATCGGCGACATCTGCGGCATCGTCACGTGCCAGAACATCCGCAGCGGACCGGCGCCGTCGATGGCGGCCGCCTCGTACAGGTTCGGTGGGACGTCCTTGAGGCCGGCCAGGTAGATCACCATCGCACCACCGACCGTCCACAGGCTCATCAGGATCACCGTCGGCAACGCCCACGCCGCGTCGTTGAACCAGGCCGGTCCAGCGATCCCGATCTTCGCCAGTACGTCGTTCGCCAGCCCGTACTGCGGGTTGAAAACCCAGAGGAACAAGACCATCTGGGCCACGCCGGACACCAGGCTCGGCAGGTACCAGATGGTTCGGAACAGCCGCATCCCCGGCAGTTCGGAGTTGAGCAGCAGCGCGACGACGAAGGCCAGGACGGTCTGCAGCGGCACGCTGATCACGCCGTACAGGAGGGTGACCTTGAGCGCCTGCAGGACCTTCGGGTCCTGGAACGCCTCGCTGTAGTTGGCGAGGCCGACGAACTGCGGCGGCGTGAGCAGGTCCCACGACGTCAGGCTGACGTAGATCGACGAGATCATCGGCCCGACCGTGAAGATCGCGAACCCGATCAGCCAGGGCGAGATGAACAGCCAGAATGCGATCGTCTTGTCGGCCCGCGGCCAGCGCTTCCGGGCCCCGTACGCCGCCAGTCCGATGACGGCGTACAGAACGATCAGAACGAGCAGGAACGGGACCAGCGGGACGAGCGCGGTGGGGACTCCCCAGGATGCCGCGAGGTCGCGGATCCAGCCAATCGTGGGATTCACTTCTGCTCCGTCACTTCTTCAGCGCCGCCGTGCACTTGTCGGAAAGTTCCGGAAGGATCTTGGCCACATCGTCCTTGCCCGTGCCCAGCGCGGTGTAGCTGTTCATCCCCTTCTCGGCGTCACCCGAGACCTGGTTCTCCTTGGCCACCGAGGGGCCGACGACACCAGTCTTCAGCGCGGTGGTGAACGCGGCCAGGTTGCGGTCGGCCGGCAGCACCTTCTCCAACGTCCCCACGGACGCTGCGATCACCGGTACGCCGAGGGCGGTGTTGCCCTGGATGAGCTGATCCTGCGCGACCTGCTGCGTGCCGGCGAATTCGACGAACTTCTTCGCCGTCTCCAACTGCTTGCCGGTCGCCTTCTTGCTGATCGCGAGCCCGTCGACCTCCATCTGGAATCCCTTGCCCGGCACCGGGACCAGCGTCCAGTTCGGCTTGCTGATCTTCGCGAAGTCGGCCACGGTCCACGGACCGAAGTCGCTGAACATGGCCAGCCGGCCGGCCGCGAACCACTGCGCCTGGTCCTGACCCTGGATATCGGTCGAGGTCGGCGCCGACTTCTGGTTCTGCAGATCGACGACGTACTGCGCGGTCTTGACTCCGGTCTCGTCGCCGAAGGTGCAGGCGGTCCCGTCGGCGTTGTAGTAGGTGCCGCCGGCCGCGGTGAGCCAGCCGCGGTAGTACAGGTTGCTCGACCCGAAGACCCGCGCCTTGCCGTCACCGTGCGACAGCTTGGCGGCCAGCGTCTTGAACTCGTCGAGCGTCAGCGGTGTCGTTGCGCTCGGCAACGGGATTCCGGCGGCCTTGAAGGCGTCCACGTTGATCGCCATCACCTTGGGCTTGGCCGCGAACGGCATCGCGTAGTACTTGCCCTCGAACTGCAGCGCCGACGAGATGTTCGGCTGGACGTACTTGCCCGGATCGACCTGCTGCTCGGCGAAGCTGGACACGAATCCGGCCAGGCTGTTGTTGCTGATCTCCATCACGGTCGACTGGGTGCCACCGGCGATCGAGGTCAGGACCTTCTGCTCGTAGTCGGCCTGGATCCAGTTGGTGGTCACCTTGGTGCCGGGGTTGGCCTTTTCGAACTCGGCGGCGATCGCTTTCAGCGAGGCCGCCTCGGAGTTCGTGCCCCAGAACGAGAACGTGATGGCGGCGGAGTCGCTGTTGGTGTTGCTCGCAGGCTGGCTGGTCGTCGCGCAGCCCGCGGCGAGCACAAGCGCGGCGGCGGCTGGGATCAAACGGAGCTTCATGAGGGGTCCTTAAACGGTGAACCGGACTGTCTGGCCCGGTTCGAGGGGATGTGTTTCGGCACCGACCGTCACCGGCAGCGCCCCAGGTCCGCTGTGCACGGTGACTTCGGTGGCCTGCCGGGCCTCCTGCGTGATGCGCAGGTCCCAGTCACCGACCCGCACGTGATCGGCGGTGAGCCTGGTGACTTCGGCGGGCAGGTGGGACTCGATGGACAACGCGCTTCCGGCAGCGGGGCGGAGTCCGAGCAGACCGGCAACCAGGTGTTCGACGACGGTGAACGAGATCTCCGGATAGTCGTCCCGACTGTCGATCAGATGCTTGGTCCAGCGCCAGGCCGACTCGTCGCGCCCGTACTTGAACAACAACTCGGGGTAGTAGCTCAACGACTCGATGTTCTTCGGCGGATCGTCGTTCATCTTCGACTCGAGCCAGTCGAGAGACTGCTCGTTGCCACCTAGCCCGAACAGCGGAGCCAGCGTGTGCGACTCCAGCCCCCAGTCGAAGTCCAGGCCGTCCTTGGTGACACCGCGTGCGTAGTGATCACCACCCCACCACGTCTCGTACGTCGCCTGGATCCGATCCGCCTCCGCGTCCCGCCCCAGCCTCCGCAGTACGGCGTAGTGCGTCGCGAGCCCGTCGCCCGCGATCAGGAGTGGCGCCTCGCGCTCGTTGTAGGTCGCGGTCCCGAGGAAGATGTCGGCCGTACCACCGGCCTCCGGAATGCCGTCACCATCGGCATCGTGAGCCGTCACGAACTCGCCCACACTCGTCTCGTAGTACGCCGCGAGATCAGGATCGTCGAGCCAACGGCGGTCGCCGGTCCAGTCGTACTGGTCCAGCGCCCGGTAGCAGAGGTCGAACACCGCGGGGATCTCCCGGACGAAGTGTTCGTCGTTGTGATAGTCGAGCGCCGCGATCCGGCCGTCGAAGTGGAACGCCCAGATCGGGAACCATTTCCGCGCCGGGGTCGCCGAACGGGCGAAATGCCGGAACATCGCGAAGTTCTCGGCATCCAGGCCGAGCAGGTGCGCGCCGGCCGCCTGATGACAGATGTCGCGGGAGTAGAACATGTCCCGGGACGGGTAGCCGGCCCAGTACGACGGCAGGTTGCCGGGCGCAGCGTCAGTCTGGACCCAGTCCAGCGCACGCCGGGAGGCCCAGGCGAAGGCCTCCTCGACATAGCCGGAGTCGGAGCTCACAGTGAGCACTTGATGCTCCTCGGAGATCGGGTATTAGCGGTAAAATTTCCTTGCTAAAGTAAACACCCAGACCAATTCCGTCAATACTTCAGTCCGGCTCGTTTTAGCGCTATAGTCGCCGCCGTGACGAGCTTTGAGATCCGCTCCCCCGACGCTGGCGTGCACCGGACCGGTACGGCGACCGGCGCCCGATCCGTGACTGAGCTGCCGGCCGCTGAGCCCGGCGTACTGCGCTTCGAGGTGGTCGCGGATGGCGGCCCGGTCACGATCCGCTGGACCTGGCCAACCGGCTCGGCCGTGACGTTGTGGCGGGCCTCGCAAGGCGCGCGGCGCGAGCTCCCCACCGACTGGGGATCGCGCCGCCGCATCCACTCGGTCCGCTCCGCGCCGGTCGGCAGCCTCGTGGACGACCAGGACCGCAGCCTGCTGACCGTGGCGTTGTCGGCGCACGTTCGCGGCAGTGAGTTCGCGATCGGGGTGCACGAGGAGACCGCCGAGCAGCTGATCGAGCTGGTTGCCGATGACATCGAATCCACTGACGGCGTGACCAGCTTCGTCCTGCGGGTCGATCTGCGCGACGTCCATTTCGCCGAAGCCCTGCGCGGCGTCACCACCGCCTGGGCCGACGAGCTCGGTGACCGAGTGGCCGCCGTACCGGGGATTGCCCGGCAGGCCATGTACTCCACCTGGTACAGCGACCACCAGCACGTGACCGCTGCGACCGTCGAACACCACGCGGCCGCGAGTGCGGCGTACGGGTGTGCGGCGATCATCGTCGACGACGGCTGGCAGACGGACAGTACGGCGCGCGGCTACGCGTACTGCGGTGACTGGGAGCCGACGAGCAGCAAGTTTCCGGACATGACTGAGCATGTGCGCCGAGTGCATGAGCTGGGACAGCGCTACGTGCTGTGGATCGCGCCCCCGCTGATCGGCGTGCACTCCAAGGCTTGGGAGCGGCTGAAGCACCGCACGCTCGGTTTCGTCGACGGCGAGGTCGTAGCGGTCCTGGACCCGCGCTACCCCGAGGTCCGCGAGCACCTGGTCGAGTGTCGTGTCCGTCCGGTGCGCGACTGGGGTGTCGACGGGCTGAAGATCGACTTCATCGACTCCTGGGCGTGGGAAGGCCCGATGCCTGATACGCCCGGCCCCGATGCGCCCGGCGCTGACTGCACATCGATCGATGAGGGCGTGGAGCGGTTGCTGCAGGCGGTCCGGGATGAGGTGCAGCGGCTGCGGGACGACGTACTGATCGAGTTCCGGCAGGACTACGTCAACCCGCGGCTGTGGCAGTTCGGCACCTTCCTGCGGGCCGGCGACTGCGCCATGGACCCAGTGGAGAACCGCGTCCGCACCATCGACAGCCGTCTGCTCGCCGGGGATCGCGCTGTGCACTCCGACATGCTCATGTGGCATCCGTCGGCCACACCGGAGACGGTGGCTCAGCAGTTCATCGGTGCGCTGTTCAGCACGGTGCAGGTATCCATGGAGCTCGAGGCGCTGCCACCTGCGCACGACCGCGTCGTCCGGTACTGGCTGGGCTTCCTGAGCGAACACTTCGACGTACTGCAGCACGGCGTACTGCTGCCGTCGCGGTCTGACGCCCGCTACACCCAGGTCAAGGCAGTGAACGCAGCGACAACGCTGGTGGCAGCGTTCACCAACCCGTTGGTGCAGTTGACCGAGACAGACCGCTCGGTGGTGCTGGTGAACGGCGGCAGCGAACCGCGACTCCTCGTCGAAGGTGCGGGCCCCGGCCCGGTCGACCTCGTAGTGTCTGACTGTTCGGGCGCCGAGCTCTACCGCCGTACGACGACTCCACCTGGCCTGTGGGTGATCGACGTACCGGTCGCCGGGGTCGCCCGCATCGAACAGAGCTGAGGGGGCTGGGATGGTGCAACGACCACGCCGTACGACGGTTGCCGATGTCGCCCGGCTGGCGGGGGTGTCCGCGATGACGGTGTCGAACGTGCTCAACGCACCGCACCGGGTGAGCGAGCCGACCGTCCGGACAGTGCAGGCGGCGATCGACCAGCTCGGCTACATCCCGAACCACGCAGCCAGAGCGCTCTCTTCGGGCCGCAGCCAGGTGATCGGCCTGCCGCTGTACGACGAGTTCAGCGAGGAGAACCCTGGTCTCAGCGGCTTCCTGCACGGTCTGCTCGACGGACTAGTCAGGGCCGCGGCAGTCTCGGGGTATGGCGTGCACGTGACCACGCCGACCGCGGGAGCAACCGAGATAGCGCTCTACGAGAAGCTGATCGCCGCTCGCCAGGTAGACGCGATCGTGGTCCTGGAGACGATGCCGAACGACGAGCGGATCGAGTTCCTCAGCCAGCGCCGCTTCCCCTTCGTCGCCTTCGGCCGCACCGGCCCGCACCACCGGCAGTGCTGGGTCGACGTCGACAACGAGTCCTCGATGGCCGGCATCGCCCGGCATTTGCGAGAGACCGGCAGAGAAAGCGCTCTCTACCTGAGAACGGACAGCTCGCTGCCCTGGGTCCACCAGCGCGAGGACGGCTTCGTCCGCGAGTTCCCGCACACCGTCGTTCGCTCGTTCCGCACGCTGGAGGAGCTCGACGCGTACGTGTCGTCGGAGAGCGCTCCCCCGGATGTTCTCGTCGCCGACAACGACGCCTTCGCCGTGGTCGCGATGCGCGCCCTGCAGCGGCGCGGCGTACGGGTCGGCGAGGACATCGCGGTCACCGGCTTCAACGACTTCCCGTTCGCCAGCATGCTGGACACACCGCTGACGACCGCCCGGATCCCCCTGCGCGACATCGCTTCCTGCCTCTTCGACCGCGCCCTGCTGGAGATCAGCGGCGACCCCGATCAGCCCGGCCGGCTCGTCACTGCACCACTGGTGGTTCGGTCAAGCGCCTGACGAGCAATCGCCAGCACGACGACCGTGCCGAGAACACCGGCCGCAGCGATGGTCAGGCTCGGTTTCAAGTACGTGCCGACGACACCGGCCAAGGCGATGCTCACTCCCTGAATCGCCATCAGGCCGCTGGTCTGCACGGTGAAGAGCCGACCCCGGTACGCCGGATCGGCCGCGTCCAGGATCATCGGATCGATCGCCTGGTTGAACGCGTACCCGGACCCGGCCACCGCGAGCAGCACCGCAGCCACCGGGACGGACGGCTCGGCGAGGAAGGCGATCGCGGGCAGCTGACTCGCCAACAACAGCGGGACGACCAGCCGGCGCCGTACGGAAGGAGCGAACCTTGCGACGACGAGCTCGCCGAGCACAGTGCCGGCCGCGTAACCGGTGAAGAGCGCTCCCGCCGCAGCCGGCGCAGCGCCGGTCTGAGCTGAGTAAGCGACCGCGAGCCCATCCGGAACCGACGAGAAGGCAGGCGCCACCCAGGTCAGCAGGATCAGCGGCCGCAGCCGCGGGTGCGCGAACAGGTGCCGCAGACCGCTCCACGAATCACGCACAGTACTGCGACCACGCTCGCCTGCCGGGGAGTACGGCGTACCGAATCCGATCAGGAGCGCCGAGACGAGGAAGGTCACCACGTCCACCGCAAGCAGCCAGGGCGCGCCGACCGCCGCAACTGCAGCCGCGCCGACGGCGAATCCGGTGAGCACGGTCAGCTGACTGATTGCCCGCAGCAACGATCTCCCAGCCGGGAACAAGTCGGCCGGCAGGAGGTGCGCCAGGCTGGCCGATCTTGCTCCGGTGAAGATCGGTGCGATCACGCCGGTGCCCAGCAACAACCCCAGCAAGGCTCCGACCGGCAGACCGGGGACCAGCATCAGCGCGATGCAGGCGGCGCTGAGGACATCGCAGATCACCAAGACCCGGCGGGCCGGGAAGCGGTCCGCGATCGACGACAGCAGGATGCCGCCGACGGCGTACGGGAGGAACGAGCAGGCCAGCACAAGGGCCGACAGCAACGGCGAGCCGGTGCGCTCGAAGATCAGGATCGACAGGGCGACCTGGGCGGCGATCGTGCCCAGCATGGAGACGGCGTGCGCCAGGAAGACATTGCGCAGACCGGGCAGACTCAGGACAGCTCGATAGGACCTCACCCGGCTCAGGTTGTCCGATCGCGGCCCGCCCGGCCTAGACTTTTGGTTGTGACCGAAAGTCCGATCGGATGACCGTGCTCCGCTTCACCCAGAGCGACACGTTGCGCTGCCGGTTCGGGTTGTCGCCGTTGTGGGAGACCGTGTCGGCCGTCCGCGTCCTGAACGGCGTCGAGCATCGCCCCATGTACGCGCCCTGGGCGGCTGCGAAAGCTGCCGCCGGCCTTGATCTGAGTGGGCTGAACGCGCTTCAGCCGCGCACCGGGTTCACGCCGGACTTCCTCACCCCACCACCGAAGGCATCGCGCGCCAAGATCAGCACCGAGCTGGCCCGGGTCCGCAGTACGCCGCTCGATCGGGTCCGGCGTGAGCTGACCCGCTCGCGGGACGAGTTCAGCAATCCCGGCGCACCCGAGATCGACCTGATGCTCGCCAACCCGGCCCGCGCTCGCGACCGACTCGCCGACGAGATCGAGAGTGCCTGGCACGCGCTGATCAAACCCGATTGGCCGACGATCAGCCGCGTTCTCGAGGACGACATCGCCTATCGCGGCAGCCAACTCACCGACGGCGGCCTGGTAGCACTCTTCGACGATCTGCATCCGACGCTGACCTGGTCCGACGACCGGCTGATCGCGGGCAACTACCGCGAGCCTGACCACAAGCTCGCCGGCCAAGGTCTCCTGCTGGTCCCCGGCGTCTTCGCCTGGCCGCACCTCGTGATGATCGTCGACCCGAACTACCAGCCGGCGCTCATCTATCCCGCTCGCGGCGCAGCCCGGCTCTGGTCCGACACGCCCGCTCCCCCGGATCCGTTGGCCCGCTTACTCGGGCGGACTCGGGCGACTCTGCTGGTCGCGCTCGATCCACCGGCCACGACCAGTGCGCTCGCTGCCGAACACGGGTTGGCGTTGGCCACGGTCGCTGAACACCTCGCGGCACTCCACGACGCGGGCCTCGCGACACGCCGTCGTACGGGTCATCGGGTGCACTACCGGCGTACCGAAGTAGGCCAGGCCGTCCTCGACGCCTCCATAATGGCGAGATGAACATGCGGCACACCCGGCGCTGGCCGGCTTCGCTCGCGGTGGTCGCCGTACTGGTCTTGCAGCTGCTGATCCCGACGCAGATCTCGACCTTCCCGCGCTGGGTGATGCCGGCGCTCGGGGCGCTGCTTCTGCTGCCGCTGGTGTGGATGAACCCGTTTCACCTGCGGCGCGACGAGCCCTGGCTGCGCTGGGTCGAGCTGGCGCTGCTGGCACTCCTCGTGCTGGCCAACGCGATCTATCTGGCTGAGCTGATCTTCTACCTGAATTCTGGTGCCGCCAACAACGGTCTGGTGCTGGTGAAGTCGGCCGCGCTGATCTGGGCGACGAACGTTGTTGCCTTCGGCGTCTGGTACTGGGAGGTCGACCGCGGTGGGCCCTTCGCGCGCGCCCCTGAGCACGGCCGCACCGAGGAACGGGCGGACCTGCTGTTCCCGCAGATGACGGTCGACCTGCCGGGCTGGAACAAGTGGATCCCTGGGTTCACCGACTATCTGTTTGTCGCCTTCACCGCCGCTACGGCGTTCAGCCCGACCGACACGATGCCGCTGACCGCCCGGGTGAAGGTGCTGATGGCGATCCAGTCGGCGATCGCTCTGCTGACCGTCGCGGTGGTCGCGGCCCGCGCGGTCAACGTCCTCTGAGATGGCTCTCGACAGCCATGTAATGGGCATGAGAACGTTATGCCCATGTACAGCACGAAGTCCGTGGGGCTCGGTTTTGCGCTC
This sequence comes from Kribbella antibiotica, assembly GCF_004349055.1. Taxonomy (GTDB): domain Bacteria; phylum Actinomycetota; class Actinomycetes; order Propionibacteriales; family Kribbellaceae; genus Kribbella; species Kribbella antibiotica. The sequence continues at coordinate 13,632 of NZ_SMKX01000112.1, read as the reverse complement.
TTCTCGGCCGTCACGTTCGGCGGTTCGGGTCCGTTCGGCAAGGCGCTGATCGGCGCCGGCTTCACGCCACTGCAGGCTGCCTGGCTGCGGATCCTCGGCGCGGCGCTGCTGCTGGTTCCGCTCGTCCTGGTGCTGCGCGGCAGCGGGGGCCTGCGGTCGGCGCGAGCATCATGGAAGCCGCTGGTGCTGTACGGGCTGACCGGGATCGCCGGCTGCCAAGCACTGTTCTTCATCGCGGCCAGCCGGCTGCCGGTCGGGGTCGCGCTGATGCTCGAGTTCTCCGGTCCGGTGCTGGTGGTGCTGTGGCTCAAGTTCGGGCAGAAGGTCGCCGTACCGCGATCGGCCGCGATCGGTGTCGGGATCGCCCTGCTCGGTCTCGCCACGGTCGCCGAGATCTGGTCCGGGCTGACGATCGACCTGATCGGGCTACTCGCCGGACTCGCGGCCGCGGCCTGCCAGGCGACGTACTTCATCCTGATCGACAAACTGACCGGGGTCGCCGATCCACTCGTAATGACGGCTGCCGGCAGTGTCGTCGGCGCCGTACTGCTGACGCTGATCGCCCTGCCGTGGAATACGCCTTGGCACGTACTGGTCGAGAATGTCGCGATCGGCGACAGGCACGCGCCGGGCTGGCTGATGGCGGCCTGGCTGATCGTGGTCAGCACGGTGATCGCCTACATCACGGGAGCGGCCGCCGTACAGCGGCTGTCTGCAGCCATCGCAGGAGCCGTCGCGTACGTCGAGGTTGTCGCCGCATGCATTTTTGCGCTGCTCCTGCTGAACGAGCGGCTGACCACCAACCAGATCATCGGCGGTGTGATCGTGCTGATCGGTGCGTTCGTGGCCCAGTCGTCGGTGGGGAAGGTCGCTCCCCCGGAGGTGCCCCCCGTCCCCACCGAACAACTGGATGCCAGCCTCACCTGAGCCCAATCACCTGAGCATGTCCACCAGCTCGCGGGGCAGACCGTGCGTCTCGTGCAGGTACTCGTAGTCCGACTCGTCGAGCGACTTGTGGAATCGCTCGTGGCTGAGGATCTTGCGGCCCCGGTCGAGCAGGTTGCTGAACCGGATCTCCTCGTCGATCAGGATCCGCCGGACCAGCGTCACCGTCTCGCCCTGGTGGAAGTGGTTCAGCGTGTGCTCGAACAGCTCGATCGGCAGGTCGGACAGGCTGCTTGAGTCATCGCCCTGCCACAACAGGGTCAGCACACGGCGGATGAGCCGGCGCAGCACGTACCCGCGACCAGTGTTCGACGGGTGCACCCCGTCGCCGACGATCACGATGCTCGATCGCAGGTGATCGATCACGATCCGCTGCTCGTGGGTTTCGAGGCTCCACAGCTTCGGGATCTCGCGCATCCACGGCTCGAACAGCGAGGTCTCGTAGACGGAACCCTTGCCCTCCAACAGCATCGTGAGCCGCTCGAGGCCGAGCCCGGTGTCCACGTTCTGCTGCTGCAGCGTTTCGAGCGAGCCGTCGTCGTACCGGCGGTAACGCATCATCACGTGGTTCCAGATCTCGACCCACCGGTCGTCGGTGGTCGGCGTACCGGTCGGGTCACCGTCGCCGGTCCACACGAACATCTCCGAGTCCGGACCGCACGGGCCGGTCGGTCCGTTCGACCACCAGTTGTCGTCGGTGGTCAGCTCGATCGGCAGCCCGAGCTCCTGCCAAGTGCGCAGCGATTCCTGGTCGAGCGGGACCTGGGTGTCGCCGCTGAACACCGTCACGTAGAGGCGACTCGGGTCGATGCCGAAGCCCTCGGTCAGCAGCTCGTAACCCCAGCGGAGCGTCTGGCTGCTGCCGTAGTCGCCGAGCGACCACGAACCGAGCATCTCGAACACGGTCAGGTGCGTCGGGTCGCCGACCTCGTCGAGATCCGTCGTTCGCAGGCATCGCTGAATGCCCACGAGGCGGCGACCCATCGGATGCGGTTCACCCTCCAGGTACGGCGTCAGTGGATGCATGCCGGAGGTCGTGAAGAGCACCGGATCACCGAGGCGCGGGATGAGCGTGGACCCGGTGGTCGGGATGTGCCCGTGGTCTTGGAAGAAGTCGATGAAGGTTCGGGTGATCGTCTTCTGCAGCGTGGTGGTCATTGTCTCTGGTCCTTTGAAGAGAAGACCGGATCCGAGTCACCTGGCGTCAGAAACGACAAAACCGGCGAACCGTTTCCGGTCGCCGGTGGTGGAAGAAGATGTCAGGCAGCGGCAGCCGGAGAGCACGAAGCTCGTACGGCTGCTACGACACTGAACATCGGATGCATACGACGGAGCCTAGCACGGTGACACAGCACGACGGCCCCAGCTAGATGTCCAGCATTTCTCGCAGCGCGGCGCCGGCCTGCTGCCAGCTCCACTCGTTTTTGGCCCACTCCCGCCCGGCTGCGCCCATCCGACGCGCCTTGGCCGGATCGCTCAGCAATTCGGCGATCCGCACCCCCACCGCGACCGGGTTGTACGGGTCGACCAGGTAGCCGGTCTCCCCGTGCCGGACCGTGTCCGGGGTCCCACCGGAGTCGCCGATCACCACCGGCTTCCCCGTGGCCGACGCCTCCAGGGTGGCGATCCCCAGCGCCTCAGGCTCAAAGCCGAAGCGGCGCGTCCGGCTGGGCATCGCGAACACATCCGCAGCATCCAGGTACGGCGGAATGTCGGCCCAAGCGACCGGTCCCGTGAACACCACCGACTCCCGTACGCCGGTAGCCGTCGCCAGCTCCTCTAGCCGCGCGCGATCCGGTCCGCCGCCCACGAGCAAGAGCGTCGCGGAGGGCACCGCAGCCAGCACCCGCGGCCAAGCACGAATCAACGCGTCCTGCCCCTTCCGGGGAACGAGCCGCGAAACACAGGCCACAATCGGCACGCACTCCTCCGCGCCGCTTCCCACCCCCGCGCGTCCGATCCCCGGGGCTCCGTCCGCCGCAATCTCCTGCACTGGACGCACTGAGCCTCCTCCCCCGCGCGCCAGCCCCTGGCGAATCTCCGCTCCCCCGCGTCCCGGCCGGAAGCGCTCGGTGTCTACCCCGGGCGCCAACCGACGCATCCGGCGTACCGCATCCGGGGAGAGGGCCGGGGCGATCTGCTCAGCGCACCACGACGACACCGTCGTGAGGGTGTCGGCAGCATCGCCGATCCTCCGAAGGGCTTGCCTGGCACCGGGAACACCCGCCCACCAGGTCTCGTGACCGTGGCTGATGGCAACGATCCTCCGAGCCCCGGCTCGCCGCAACGCCGGCCCCATCAACCCCAGGGGTGCGGCCGCACCGAACAGCACGCGGTCGGCGCCGTACTGGTGCATGAGGCTGACGGCGCGCCGAGTGACCCGGCCGGTCGGGAGCAGCATCGACGCCCGATCGCGGATCACCGGGAACGGCAGACCCGCGTCGTACTGCGCATCGCCGGCCTCCCGCGATGTGTAGACGACCACGTCAGGCAGCTCATCGCACAGCGAGCGGACGAACGTCTCGATCCCACCTTGCCGCGGCGGAAAATCGTTGGTGACAACGAGAACCGTCATCGCGGCGGAACTGACGACCCATGCGCTGCCGCCCAGGCGCGCCCCATCGCGATCCGCTCCGGCCCGGTCGGGTGCGAGGCGAACATCCAGTACCGCCACCGGCTCGGCGTCAGCCCCGAGATGTTCGTGACCGACAGGTTGTGCTCCATCGCCACGAAGTTCTGCGGATCGTTCGTCAACCGCAGCGAGTGGTAGTCCGCGCGCGCCTCGATCCGCCGGCTGACCAGATTCTGCACCGGCCCGGAGACCGTCGTACCGATCGCGATCAACGCCAGCAACGCCGCCGTCCGGCGGGGATCCGCCATCCTTGCCCCGAGCAACGCTCCCAGCAGGACGACCCCGAAGGCCGCACCCAGTACGCCGATCAGCGTCCCATGCAGGACGTCGTCCTCAGCCGCGTGCCCGAGCTCATGTGCGACGACCAACCGCGTCTGGGCCGGCGGAGTCTGCTTCAGCAGCGTGTCGTAGACGACCAGCCGCCGCGTCGAACCGAAGCCGGAAACGTAGGCATTCAAGGCGGTTGTCCGCCGCGAAGCATCCGCGACCAGCACGTCCTCGACCGGGATGCCGTCATCCGCCGCGAGCTTCAGGAAGTCGTCGCGCTGCGCCCCGGCCGGCATCGAGGTGAAGTTGTTGAACCGCGGCTCGACCAGCACCGGATAAGCAAACGAAACCCCCAGCACCAGCAACGCCGTGATGATGGCCGCAGGCAACCACCAGGTCCTTTGGCGACGCCGCGCCAGGCCGATCAGGCAGATCGCGATCACAGCAACCGCCAGCGCGACCAGCAACCAGTTGACCGCGCGATCGCGAGCCCACAAACCCCACCCTTGCACCGACAACCCGTATCGCCGGCTGACCCGCTCAGCGAGAACGTCGGTGGGCAAGGTGATGAGACTGGTGAGCAGTCCGAGACCAGCGATCAGGACCGGTACGGCGACATACCACCGGCTGATGCGGAGAGCGTCGTACAGGCGTCGGCCGAGCGGGCTGAAGCCGATCACGATCGGGACCACGACCGACAGCACCCACGAGGTCGTTGACCACGGCAACAACTCGCTCCGGAACGCTTGCTGACGGGCGATTTCGGCCGGGCTGAAGTCCAGCGCCGGGTCCGGCTTCGGTAGATCGATCAGATGCCAGGGAGTCGTGGCAACAATCACCACGACCAGTGCGACCGCGAGTACGACGGCCGTCAGCCGCGGGGCCCTTTCAGGCACCAGCGAGCCGCTTGAGGTACTTCTGCCACTCAACAACGAACTCCTGCTCGGTCATCCCCAGGATCGACTTGAACTCATCGGCCAGCCCAGCGGTGCTCTTCGACGCATGCACCGCACGATAGAACTTCACCAACTGCGCCTGCCCCTCCCGCTCAGCGATCAGCCGGCAGGCCAGCCACGCGGACTCGTACGCCTGGGACAGATCGGCCGACGACGCAGCGAACGCGTTCGTATCAGGCAACGCCGCCGGAACCTTGCCCCCGCGGACCACCTTGAACAGTTCCTTCGCAGCCGACTCGTCCTGCACCGGCACAGCGGTGAACGCGACGTAGTCGGCGAAGCCCTCAGCCAGCCACAACGGCACCGGCGAAGCAGTCGCCGTCGACGCGACATGCGTGGTCTCGTGGGTCAGCACAATCCGCCGGCCCTGCTTACCGAGCTCCTCGAACAACTTCGGGTTGGCCACGATCCGCACCGGCGCACCGCTCTGCGGCTGGTCGAGCTCAGCCATCGTGACCGCGGCAATCTGCGTGTACGTATTAGGCGCGGCGCCGAGCACGCCCTCCATCTGCGACTGCTTGGCCGGCAGATAGACGACGACCTTCTGCGGCCACGCCTTGCCCCACACCTTGCTGACCGCAGTGACCGCCCGATCCGCGACTGTGACATAGGCCCTAGCCTGCGCTTCGGACTTCAGGCTGATCACCAGACTGCGATCACCCTTGGCCACATCAAGCGCGCCGAGCGTCCACACCGGCCGCCGCTGACCCGCAACGAAGCGCTCCGAGAACGAAGCGGCGTACGTCTTCCCGTCCCGCGTGACAAAGGTGACCGGAAGAATCGCGCGCGCCGGCTTCACGTCGTACCCGACGAGTTGCCACGAAACCTCGACCTGCGCAAGCCAGGACGCCGTACCGCCGAGCTCCGCCGTACGATCCGGGGTCAGCGCGCCGATGTCGTCGCTCACGTAGCGGAACTGGAAGGTGCCGAGCGGAAGCTGCTCGAGGTTTGCGTAGATCGTCCGGGCGCTGGTCTTGAAAACCGTCGACCGCGGGTCGATGGTGTCGAGGAAGTCGCTGCGGCTCTTACTCTTCACCGCGTCAGCCATCGCCTGCAGTACGGCGCCACCGTCCGTAGCGCGCTGAACACCAGCCGCTGCTTCGTCATCGGGCGATGTCGAAGTCTGCGGATCACTCGCACCGACCGGCGCATTCGGATCAGCGGGCGCATCGGCGATCTGGCGGAGACCGGCGTAACTTGCGCCAGCCACCAGACAGACGGCCAGGCCGATCGCGACCTTCTTGACGATCGCACCGGTGAAAGGTGACGGTTTCGGCTCCGCGGGTCTGAGCTCGTCGGGCCTGAACTCGTCCGGTCTGAGCTCGCCCGGCCTAGGCGCGTCCGGCACGGGCTGCTCGACGGCAGGCATCGGCACCGTATCGCCCTGCTCGTCGATCACTTCGACCCCTCGCTGCTCACCTGCCCCAGTCAGGCGCGACACTGCGTGCCTCCTCCGAGAGTAGAGCACTTGGACGGTCGTGAAACGACTCGGCTCCGGGGTCGAGACCCCGGAGCCGATGAGTATCGCAAGCGGACGGGTCAGCCCGGCCGGATGGCCGAGTTGAACGGCATCGTGTCGATCGACGACGTCTCGACGCTCTTACCCGGCCGCGGTGCGTGCACCATCCTGCCGTTGCCGATGTACATACCGACGTGGCTGATCGGCTGGTAGTAGAAGATCAGGTCGCCCGGCATCAACTGGCTCTTGCTGACGCGCCTGCCTTCGTTCGCCTGCGCCTTCGAGGAGTGCGGCAGCGAAACGCCGGCCTTGCCCCACGCGTACAGCATCAGACCTGAGCAGTCGAACGAGCTCGGGCCTTCAGCGCCCCACACGTAGGGGTCACCCAGCTGGTTCATCGCGACTGCGACAGCCTGCCCGGCGCGACCGTTGGCCGGGACCGGCATGTCGTCGTCCATCCGGTCGCCGTCACGGCTCGGGCGCTCCTTGCGGGCCTTCTCGGCCTCCGCGTCGTTCTCAGCCTGGATCCGCGCACGCTCGGCGTCGCTGAGCTTGCCGAGCACCTTCTGTGCGGCGTCAAGGTTGCCCTTGGCCTCTGCGATGAGCTTGCTCTGCTGCGCCTGAACGGCCTGCAGCGAAGCGAGCTCGCTCTGCGCGCTGGCCTGGAGGTCGGTGACCTTGCCCTGGGCGTCCTGGAACTTACGGAGCACCGAGGTCTGCTGCCCGGCGAAAGCCTGGGCAGTCGACGCCTGGCTGAGGAACTGGTCCGGGTTCTGCGAGAGCAGCAACTGAGCCGTCGTCGACATCCCGGAAGTCTGGTAACCGGCGACCGCAAGCGAACCGATCTGCCGCTTGACCTTGTCGACCTGGGCCTGCTGCTTGTTCACAGCGGCCTGCAAGGCCTTCAAACGCGCCTGGGAGGCAGTGATCTCACCACGCAGGTCGTTGGCAGCCTCACCGGCTTCTTCAGACTTGTGCTGCAGAGCGGCAACCTGCTTCTTCGCCTCTTCCAGCGTCGGCTTCGGATCTGCTCCGGCTCCCGACTGGATGAACAGCACACCCGCTACGACTGCGGTGCTGGTGATGGCGGCGAGGGCAATTCCTCTGGTGCGGTTGAAGCGTCCGGTGGACACAGCCCGGTCGGTCCCTTCCTCTGCTCGACGCCGTCCCCGTCAACCACGCCGGTACTACAGGCTTAACGCCTGAACCACCCGCGAGGTCACTCCCTCGGCTTCCGCGCTGCCCGGTCGGTCCTAACAACCAACACCGTGAGGCAACAGGACGTAACAGTAGTGATCGTTTCGTGACCGGTGCAATTCGCCCCTCGGGTTTGATCCAAACTTAACGTCGATTGTGGTCTGGACAGGAGGCTACGATGCCCTCTCCACGAACCTGGGGGTGTGGTGACCGAGATCGGTCGGCAAGTACGTGCACTACGGCAACGCTCCGGCTTGACGCAGGAAGAATTGGCCGACAGATCAGCCCTTTCCGTTCGTTCCTTACGAGATCTCGAAGGCGGTCGCGTCGCCAAGCCGCGCTCCCGCACGATCCGCCAGATCGCCGATGCGCTCGAACTACCCGCCGACGAAGAGCGCCAGCTACTCGCGTTACTCACCGATGAATCCCCCGAGCCAGCGCCCTCGACCTCGTCGCCGACCGAGCGAATCTCCCAGCTACCGGCCGATATCGCGAACTTCACCGGCCGCTTCGCCGCCCTCCGCGACCTCGATCTACTCGTCGCCGACGAGCCAGGCTCACGCACTGTGGTCATTTCCGCGATCGGCGGCGCCGGCAAGACCGCACTCGCCATCCATTGGGCGCACGGAGTGTCCACTCGGTTCACCGGCGGACAGCTGTACGTCGACCTCCAAGGCTTCGCACCCGGCCAGTCGCCCCTGGATCCCGCCGAAGCGCTCAGTCGCTTCCTGACCGCACTCGGCGTCTCGCGAGCCGAGCAGCCGATCACACTCGACGAACGCTCAGCCCTGTTTCGCTCAATGGTCGCCGATCGCCAGTTGCTGCTGATCCTTGACAACGCAGCAACTGCGGCTCAAGTACGCCCGCTCCTCCCCGGCTCCTCCACCTGCGCCACCCTGATCACCAGCCGCGATCACCTGACCGGACTCGTCGCCCGCGACGGCGCAACCGCCGTCCAACTCGACGCCCTGGCCGAATCCGAAGCAGGCGAGCTCCTCCGCCGCATCCTCGGCGATGCTCGCGTCGACACCGACCGCCCCGCTACCGCCGAGATCATCCATTTATGCGGCCGGCTCCCCCTGGCGCTCCGCGTCGTCGCAGCCAACCTCGCGTTCGACAAACACCGCTCGCTGCGGGACGCCGCCACCGAACTCGCCGCAGCCGATCGACTCGATCAGTTGTCGCTGCCCGACGATCCCGCAGCTTCGGTCCTCCCTGCGTTCGAACTCTCCTACCGCCCGCTCCCTGACGACCTCAAGCTCCTGTTCCGCCGCCTCGGACAGCTACCTGGTTCGTCGTTCGGCGTCAACGTAGTCGCCTCACTGATGGCCGCGTCGGTCACCGGCGTCGACCGCCGACTCCGCCAGTTGGTGACGCTCAACCTGGTACAGGAACGCGGCAGCCAACGCTTCGCCTTCCATGACCTGCTCAAGTTGTTCGCGCAACGACTCCCAGACCCCGACGCCGCTGCTGGCCGACGCGCCTTGGACTACTACCTGCAGTCAGCCGACCGAGCCGGTCACTCTCTGCGCCCGCCTCGAGTGCGAACTCCGATCGATCCCGTGATGGACGGTGTCGTCCCCGAAAGCTTCAGTACGCCGGAAGCCGCGATTCGCTGGTGCACGGATGAGCTGACGAACGTTGCCGACGCCATCGACCTCGCGATGACAACCGGTGAGTTGCGGCATGCGGTTCAGCTGCCAACCGCCATGATCGACTACTTCCAGATCCACAGAGACTGGACGATCTGGCTAGCGACCCATGAACACGCCCTCGAGGCCGCCATACAGCTCGGCGACAAAGAACGCGAGGGCATCCTGCTCCGCGACATGTCCATCGCATACCTAGACCTTCGCGAGCACGACAAGGCACGGGAATTGCTGGACTCGGCCATCTCCATCGCCCGGGAAAACGGTCATCGCCTACCGCTGGCACGCGCATTGAGCACAGCCGGTGTCCGCGCGTACTACCTAGGTGACTACGACGCAGCGATCGCCCACTACGAAGAGTGCGCGGAGATCGCCGAGCAAGACGGCGACGAGTACGCAGCGATGCTCGCCGAGCTGAATACAGGCTTTGTCCATCTCCTCATCGAGGGCGTCGACGAGGCAAGAACGCTCTTCGAACGTGTGCTACCCACGAGCCGCCGACTCGGGCTGGCCGAGATCGAAGCCACGTGCACTGGCGCGCTCGCGGAGACGCTCCGGATGGGCGGGAACCTGGAACAGGCGTTGGTCATGTTTCGCGAATGCATCGCGATGACAGCCAAGATCAGCGATCTTGGGACGCAGATGCAGGCTCACGAAGCCGTTGGAAAGATACTCATCGAGCTTGAGCGGCCGGATGAGGCGAGGCTCGCCTACCGGTCGGCGGTGGAGACTGCTCAGCAGCTTGGGGATCCGCGGCTCGAGGAATTGCAGACCGCTTTGGAGCAGCTGGGTTAGACGGTCTGGTGGCGCGCTCACCAGTTCCGTTTCCGCGAGGCTTACTCAGCCCCAGTCCCATGCTTTTCTTCGATTATTGGAGGGCATGGCTTGAAACTACCGACGGTTGTTGCCGCTTGACAGGCAGTTGACCGGCAGCTCAGCGGCAGTCAGGTGCCGGTGGCCGTCTCCCCTGTGCCTATCCCTCCAATGCCTGCCCCGCCGGCGTTTGGCAGCACGGTGTCGACCGCGTGCACCAAGCGCAGCGGTGGGACCAGGCCGGATTCGGCCAGGGCGTCGAGCGCGGCGCGCTCGCCGTCATCAAACTCCAGAGTGTCGATCTGGAAGGTTTTGGCGCGTTCGGCGGCGAAGCCGAGCACCACTGTCACCACGCAGTCCTGGCAGCCCGGACCACGCATCACACAGGCGTCGCAGTCGATCAGCACAACGTCCTCCAAAGGGGGAACCTCCCGGACTTGCATCCGGCTGAGGAGGACGCTAGAGAAGGCCGCCGACAGTTTTTGCGATCAGGCCCGGGCGATGCGCGTAATCAGCGCAGTTGCGGACAGTGAACGCGCGCCCAACCTACCGACGCTCTCAGCAACCTCACGGTCGCTGGAGACAACCACGATCGGACGCCCCGGAGGCTCGGCGCGAACCAGTTGCCGGATCACCTCATCGGCGATCACACCGGCCGGACTAAAGCGCACCCGCACCCCACGCGGCGGATTCAGCTGAACCGGCCCAGACAGCTCGGCGCCATCAAAAACAACCGTTACTTCGATGCGGCGTTGTGCCACCAGCGCGCCCAGAGCCGTGACCAGCCGTTGGCGTTGTGAGTGCAGTGGCGTGGTCGGCCAGACGGTCTTGGTGACGTTGTACCCGTCGATGATCAGATGCACCTGCGGCAGCGCCAGCAACTCGTCGAACAGCGCCGGATCGTTCTCCGGTGCGATCCGCCCCACCGGCTCCGCCTCAGGCTCCCGCCCAGCCACCGTGTCGGCCGGGCGGAGCTCACCACCCGGTGGAAGCGCCAGTTCGCGGCGTAGACCGCTCGCGGCCTCGATCACGGTGTCCAGCAACAACCGGGTACGCGTAGACGCCAGCTCGCGCTCTTGGCCCGCCGTACGGCGTGCTGCGTGTTCGACTGCCTCGAGCTCGGTGATGCGTGCGCGAAGCCGGCGCATGTCGCGCTCGACCTCACCCCGGGCAGCTTCAACGCGCTGATCGGCTGTCTCTGCCTCGGTCGTGCGCTGCTCAAGGTCGCTCTGCAGGCCCGTGATCCGCTGCCGGGCCTCGTTGAGCTTGCGGCGCAGAGTGACGTTCTCGGCCTTGAGCTCATTGACCTGCTCGCGGAGCCGCTCGCGCACTTGGCGCGTCTCGGTCCGCGCCTGATCGAGCTGATCCGACAACCGGGCGACGGCCTCGTCGTCAGCGCGCGGGACCTCGACCGGCAACTGTGCGGCCGCAGCAATCCGCTGCTCCCACTCGTCCGGGCGCAGCAGGTACGCCAGAGCGGCGACCTCCACCGGGTCCGCAGCCGGTACGGCGATGCCTTCGGCGACCGCATCACCCAGCTCCGCGTGCTCCCGCCGTACCTGGAAGGCGGTGAGCCGGCGGAAGTGGTCGTCGGTCTCGAGGATCGGGCCGAGGACGGACGCCGAGAGCTTGGCGCGCTTGGCCGGAGCGAAGCTCGCGAACCGGCGCAGTGGCGCCGGGACATCGGTCGCGGGGAGCTGGCCGAGCGCGTGTGCGGCAAGAGTCAGGACTCGTTGCCGGACCGGTTCGGGCAAAGTCGTAGCGGCGGAGCTCGCGGCGGTGCCTGCCTCAGTCACCGGTCCGCAGTCCGGCTGGAGTGACGGCCACCGCACGCGGCCCGTGATGCAGACCACAACGAACCGGCCGGAAGGCCTGCCTCCTTCGAAGGCTCAGTTCGGTGATCGCCTGTGTACGCATACCAAGAGCGTAGTCGACGCACTCGCGTGTCAGCTGCGGAATTGTCGGTGGCGGCTCTTAGCGTCGTGGCCATGACCAGCCCGCCGCTGCCGATCCGTGGGGTCCAGCCGAGTTTCGACGACCTCGGGACCCCGCTGCACTCCATCACGTTCTGCGTGGTCGACCTGGAGACGACCGGCGGCGCGCCCGGTGCTTCCGGGATCACCGAGATCGGCGCGGTGAAGGTGCGGGCCGGTGAAATCATCGGCGAGTTCCAGACCCTGGTGAATCCGGGCGAGCCGATTCCGGCGTTCATCGCGGTGCTGACGGGCATCACCAACCCGATGGTTGCCTCGTCACCCCGGATCGACTCGGTGCTGCCGGCCTTCCTCGAGTTCGCCCGCGGCTGCGTGATGGTGGCGCACAACGCGCCGTTCGACATGGGGTTCCTCAAGCACGACAGCCTCGTGCACGGATACGACTGGCCCGACTTCACCGTCGTCGACACCGCACTGCTCGCGCGCCGCGTGATCACGCCGGACGAAGCCCCCAACTGCAAGCTCGGCACACTGGCCAAACTGTTCCGCACCACCACGACCCCGAACCACCGAGCCCTGTCCGACGCCCGCGCCACCGTCGACGTGCTGCACGGACTGTTCGAGCGGGTCGGCTCCCTCGGCGTACAGACGCTTGAGGACCTGCAGACCTTCAACTCGCGCGTCGCCCCAGCGGTCCGCGCCAAGCGGCATCTGGCCGAGTCGTTGCCGCATGCACCTGGTGTGTATCTCTTCACCGACGACCGCGGCGAGGTCCTGTACGTCGGCAAGTCGAAGGACCTGCGTAATCGCGTCCGCTCGTACTTCACCGCGTCCGAAACCCGGAACCGGATCGGCGAGATGGTCGGGATCGCCACCTCCGTGCGCGGTGTTGAGTGCGGGACGGCGCTCGAGGCCGAGGTCCGGGAGCTGCGGCTGATCGCGGAGCACAAACCGCGGTACAACCGCCGGTCCAAGTTCCCGGAGCGGCAGCACTGGCTGAAGGTCACCGTCGAGCCGTTCCCACGGCTTTCGCTGGTCAAACAGGTGCGTGACGACGACGGCGGCTACCTCGGTCCGTTCAGCTCCCGCAAAACCGCCGAGCGCGCAATGGCCGCCCTGCACGAGGCGTTCCCGATCCGCCAGTGCACAGCGCGGATGTCGCGCACCCCCCGACTGTCGCCGTGCGTGCTGGCCGAGATGGGTCGCTGCGTAGCGCCCTGCGACGGCCGCATCTCCACCGACTCGTACGGCGAATTCGTCGACAACCTACGCACGGCGTTGACCGCCGACCCGACCCCCGTGATCGATGCCCTGGACCGGCGCATCGACGTACTGTCCGCCGACGAGCGCTTCGAAGACGCCGCGGTGCAACGGGACCGGTTGAGCGCCTTCGTCCGGAGCTCGGCACGGATGCAACGAATGGCTTCGGTGACGAGCTGCGCCGAGATCTGCGCGGCCCGGCGTACCGACGACGGCGGCTGGGAGCTGCACGTCATCCGCCGCGGCCGCCTCGCCGCAGCCGGCATCAGCCCACGCGGGACAGACCCACGGCGCTACCTGGACATGCTCCGAGCCTCCGCCGAAACCGTGCTGCCCGGCATCGGGCCGGTCGCCAGCGCGTCTCCCGAAGAGATCGACCTGGTGCTGCGCTGGCTCGACCAGCCCGGCGTCCGCCTAGTCGAGATGGACGGCACCTGGACCTGTCCAATCACCGGCGCCGGCCGCCACCTCACCCGCATCGACAACGCCACCGCCGACCTCCACCACCCCGCCGAACGCC
>NZ_SMKX01000111.1 GCF_004349055.1 Kribbella antibiotica | reverse complement strand
CACCACAATCGCCCACCTAGCCGCCCTCCTCACCGGCGACTGGCCCACCGCCCTCCAAGCCGACCCCCGAACCCGCCGAGAAGCCACCGGCCTAATAGCCGCCTTCTTCGCCTACCACCAAGACCACCAGCTACGGTCTTTACCCCACCTGGATTTCACCCAGTAACTCCGACGGCCGAGCACCCGCCGTATGAAACACTGCCACCGTCCGTAACCCCCTTCGACGGAGGATCCATGTTCAGGCGGCTCACCACCACGGCAGCCCTCGTTGGTATCGCCGCTGCTCTCACAGCCTGCGGCGCCGACAACCCCAAGCCGCAGCCAGTCACCTCCAGCGGTTCGTCCAGCAGCTCAGCCACCCCGGAAGGCGACGCAAAAGCCGCCGGCGAGGCAGCCATTGCGGCCTACCGGCACTACATCGAGGTAGCCGACAACATGGCAAAGAGCGGCGGCACCAAAACAGCAGACCTACCCTCGATCGCTGCCGAGGACGGATTGACCGCCTTGAACGAGCTGGCAGCGGACTACCGCACCCGGAAGGTCAAGGCCACAGGACCAACCGAGATCCGCTGGACCAAGGTGATCAGCGTCGAAGACCCAGTTGCCGGAAAAATCACCGGTGTCTACCTGCACGCCTGCCTCGACACAACCACAACCGCCTTCGTCAATGCCGAAGGCAAGGCCATCCGAGGGGCAGGCACAATAACGAAGTACCTGGACCAACGCAGTCTCGACTTGGTCGACAACCAATGGAAGGTCGTCGACGGCTACGACCAAGCTGACGACTGCTGAGCGAAGTTCCGCCCCCACACCCACTACCGCATCGGCGGTTGGCCACTTCTCAAGGTAGGGGGCGGTATCACCCGCGCCCGCGGTCTGTCGGGTGCATGGGTCGCTCGACCCCACCCCGTCCGCCGGCCGGCGTCCCAGCTCCGCGTGCACCATTCCCGAGCTTCGGCTTGAACTGAGTCGCCTCAGCAGCAGAGGGTGACCCACTGAGAAACCGGGCACCGTCTCCAGCGGATCCACGCCCCGAATATTCTCCCGCTGCTCGCCCTGCCGGTGGTCCCTCGATGCGGGCGTCGGCGCTAGGCGCCGGCAGTTGTGCCAGATCCACCTGAGTCTCGTGTTGCACGATGCGCTCCTGCACCTCGCTGAGTGCCTGCCCGGCCCGTTGAGGAACCCGGAAGTTGGGGTTCTGCGCCGGGACCGGGGATTCCGGATTGTGCGCGTAGTGATCACGGATACCCTGCGTAGCCTTGTCGAGCGCCTGGGTTGTTCTCTGGGCTGCGTTGTCGCCGGCTTCGGCTGGTGCTTTGTCCAGGTACTCCCACTCTGGGTGGGTCATCGCGTGGATCAGCTCTGCCCGCGCAGCCTGCTGGTGCTGCGGATCTGCCGGTACGACGTCTGCCAGGCGGTTCTTCACGATCTCGTCGGCGATAACATCCCAGCGCATGACCACCGGTGCATCCATCGCACGGCTCGCCAGATCTGCAACGTTGTCGGGGCCAGCTGCGTACTCGAGAAGCTCTTCGGTCGCCTGGTGCGCAGCGGGGTACTCCGGCTCGGGTTCGGGAAGATGGCCGTACCCGGCGCGTTCCGCGAATCCCTGGGCGTCATCGACGGCGACCCACTCTGTCAGACCTTCATCGAGAGCCTTGGAGTGCCGGGAAACTACAGCGTTGGGCTCGGACGGGGCGTCGATTTCGGTGCGCGCATGGTTCGTCTCATGCAGGACCGTCGTGATCGCCTGTACGGCTTGTTGCGGTTCGGCGCCCGGCCGCAGTCTGTCGAAGACCAACTCCTGCGAGAGTGCGAATGAGCCGTCCTGGCGGAAGCTGCCCCACTGTCGTCCCTCTCCGACCGTGGCGTAGAGGTCGCCGTTCCACCGATCGATCTGACTGGGCCGTGCCCTCCGAGCCGCGGTGTACAGCTCAGCGAATTGCCGGTATTGCTCCGATGATGGATCGATCCGGACGACCGCCATTGACTACCGACTGTCGCTGTCCGGTGGCACTGCAAGCGGCCATACCGGGTCGCGGAGGTCGTCCTCAAGGTGTTCGATGACTCGGGTCAGCGCCTGAATTCCGGGTGCTTCATCGGCCGGCGCGCGTTCGGCGATCTCGAAGATTCTGCGGCGCGCCTCGGCCATGGCAGCAATCCGTTCTTCAACGGATCCTGCGGCCTCGTACGCTGCTCGCTCGACCAGGAGGGCTTCGTGCATCAGTGCACTGCGAGGCCTCGGGGGCAACGCATATTGCGGCAGCTTCTGGATCAAACTCGCAGCGACCCGACGGTCCTCCTCCGACTCCAGCTCAGGTGCCATCGCCTGCAACTGCTCCTCCGCAGGCGCGATCGCATCGGAACCTTCCCGCCGAATCCGTCGCCTCGCGGCGCTGAAAGCATTGTTGAACTCGCTGAACTGCATCAGACCCTCCTCGCCGCCAAAGTTGCAGGAGCCTCAACTCTGCCATACGAAGAGTGACCGCCACGCGGTTATCCACAGACCGTAGGTGCCGCCGCCGCTCATCGGCGTCCAGCGGGTCCCCGCAGATCTCCTGGGTTATGCAGGCAGTGGCGTCTCGGCGGCAGCGGTGGTCCTCGTACGACATCACCCGCGTCCACGTTCTGTCGGATGCGCCCGCCGATCGCCACCGCTCCGCCCTTGGGCACACCCACCCGGTCAGCCCTTCGTCAAGCGCCTTGGAGTGCCTGGTCGGTACGGCGTTCGGCTCGTCAGGAGCGTCGATCTCGACGCGGGCGTGGTTGGCCTCATGCAGCACAGTCGTGGGTGCCTGTACCCGCTTTCCCGGATCAGCTTCGGGTCCCAGGTGGTCGAAGACCAACTCCTACGACAGTTTGAACGAGCCGTCCGGCTGGAAGCCGCCCCACCTCTCGCCCTCGTCGTTCAAAACGATGCACGCTGCTGGCCTGGGACGACGTGGGTCGTCGACTGTGCGGAGAATGCCGCCGGTAAACGTTGGACAACAGCACAGAAGTCACACTCGATCTCCCACTCCACACACTCGGTAACCACGCACGGGATGAAGAGCCCGGCGACAGCCAGTACGGGTCGGCGAGGTTGTCTTCTAGTTGCGCAAGAACACGAGTCAGACCACTGATCCCGGCTGCCTTCAGCTCGATCCGTTCCCCGTTGCGGCCAGCGGCAAGACGTCTCGCTGTGAGAAGTCCGGCACCTTCCAGGTCAGCGCCACGGCCTACTGGACCGTGCACTGGACCGGCGGCGGCAGAGAGGGCGACATCCCTCTCGATTTCACGCGCGCTCTCCCACCCCGCATCACCGACCTCCGTCCGGTCCTGGTGGACCCCAACGGAGACCCGGCCAACGTGACGCCGCCTCCCCGACGCTGCCCCTGACACGTGTGACGACTACTCGTTAGCAGCGGCAGTCATCGTTGTACGACGTCACTCCGGGTCGATCGCCGGCTGCCCACCAGGGTCCGTACGGCGCTCGTAGGCGTCCAGCCTGACTTCGGTCATCCTTGCCGCGTTCAGGACCATGCATGGCGCTGATCTGCGACGATGCTTGTTCGAGCGGCGGGCTCAGGCACTAATGATGCCGGGCTCTGGTGGCTGGGGCGGACCTGCACCACCGTCTAAGTGCGTTTTTGAGCCATTCGGCGCGGCGGGCTGAGCGTGAGCCGGGCGAGTCCCGCAGAGTTGGACGGTGATGGCGGTCCGCCAGCCCCTCACAAATGGCGCTCTCGGCCGGTTGCCCACCTGCGACCGCGGGTGCTGGTCGATTGTGATGGCCTGGGCGTCCGGTAGCGCCGGGTGGTGTACCGCCGGACGGGTAGTGGTTCGTCCAGCGGTGAGTCGCGCCGCGTGCTGACGCCTTCGGTGACGGAATTCTGCGGGGCACTACCCGTTGGTCGGTACGCCGGATCTGCGCCACTGATCAAGCTAGCTCCGGGCAGTCGGCCGGCGCTCGGCTCAACGTGCCGGACCATCCGGAGAACGACTTGGTCAGTGCTGGCGATCCGCGGTCGGGCTGGGACTGGGGCCTGGCGTGCGGTTCGGCCATCCTCGCCTCAGGCACTAACCCAAATGACCGAAGTCAGGTCGCTTGCCCACAACCGCCATCACGCCGACCGGAGTGCCTCCCGCCGGGGCGTCACATCAACCTGGGCCCCATCCAGCGGAATCAGCTCAGCCCTGCACCGGCCCCGGCACGTGCTCCAGCGGATACAGCTTCTTCCAGAGTCGAGCCAGAAACTGCGGGTCGTCCCCCTCGTCCTCATACCCCGAAGCGACGCTGAGCGCATGCGGATGCAGCCCTCTATGGTCGCCTTCAAGTAGTTGGACCAGCTCTGATTTGAAAGTCGCCAACTCCTCGTCATCAGGCGCAGCGATGGCCACACGGCGTATCAGGTAGTGGTAGTTGTTGAATCGGATCTCCGGATGGATGTACTTCTCCATGAAGTTCAGGACAGTGGTGAACGGAAGCGCCGCCGGGTGCAGCCAGTAGCGGTCGGCGACCTCCAGCCGGGGATCCTGCAGAACATGCCGCTCCGGCTCGGGAGTCAGCGTGCAGATCTGGTGACCGCCAGCCTCCGTCTGCGAGTTCGGCACGAACCGCACAATGAAGTGCCCGTTCTCAAAACTGGGGATCTGCTCGACAGACGGCTTCGCGAATTCGCTCAGATCCTCCCCAGTCCACCGCGCCCAGGTCAGTCTCCGGCGCACCAACCGAGCGTCCAGCCAGTCACCGGCCAAGGCAAACCCCGAACAAAAATCGTGCCCCTTTGAACCGAGCAGATCGGCGATCGGGATCTTCGCAGCATCAGGAATTCTGCCGCCGACAGCCGGTGTGTCGAGCCCACGGCGCGCTTCCGGGTGCTCCGTGAGGACTACGAACGCCGCGGCGAAAGCAGTCGCGTCGTGAACTCTCGTCGCCTCCGCACCGCAGACGTGTTGCCGGTCATGCTTGAAGCCGTCGAAGCCCATGATCCGCATCCGGGAGTGCGCCTGCGCTGGGTCCTCGCAGTAAGCAACCCGCCGCCGCTGGAGCGTGTCATCACCGAAAGCCGCGTGCCGCTTGTGTGAATGCCCGAGACCTAGATCGAGCGACGCGTACACGCGCTGCACCTGCGGATCACACTTCGACACTGGCTCCAACCACGGTCGCTGCTTCTTGAACGCGGCAACATAAGCGACCGCGTCCTTCACCTCGCGCTCCCGCTGCTCATCCATCAGCTAGCTCCTTCCACGCCTACAGCCGAGAGCCCGCTGAGAGTTCCTGGCGGTCAACTGATCGGTGTTCTTGCTGGTCAGCGATCGATCGGTCCAGGCGTCAGGGCTCGTGGATGACGCAGGGCCAATCGCCGCCCAGGACAAGCCGTTAGATTTTTCGACGGCACGTCCGGCGGCCGGGACGAGGGCTGGCCGCTCAGTCTGACTCAGCCGCGGCGGGCATAGGTACTAGTTCACTTGGATAGAGCTCACGCCACAGCCAGCGGAGAAATTCATCATCAGTATCCCATTCATCATACTCCGCCGCTGTAAAAATCGCCGATGAATGAAGGCCTTCCCGGTCACCTTTCAACAACCTGACGAGTTCCTTCTTGAAGGTCGCCATGCCGGCGTCCCCCGAATCCGCCAGTCTCGCCCGAGCCACCAAGTCATCGTAGAGGTCATTACGAACGTCGGGGCTGTAGTAGATCTCCATAAAGTTCAGGAACATACCGAACGGAACTGAACGATCGCTGAGCCAGTACCTTCCGATCAACTGCATCTCTAACCCATCCTCCTCTTTGGGCAGGAACCGGGCGGCTCAACAAATTTGACCGCGAGGTCCAAGTAATACGTGCGACTACGCACCTGGCCTAGGAACAGGCTCATCCGGATACAACTCTTGCCACAACCAATTCAGGAAACCTTCGTCGGTATTCCAATCGTCATACTCGGTAGCCGCCTCGATCGCACCGGGCCGCAGACCTTCTCGATCGCCCTGGACAAGTCGAGACAACTCCTCCTTGAAAGTCGCCATCTCCTCGCCACCTCGCCCGGCACGCGCCCACTCAACCAATTCGTCGAAATTGTCATTTCGCGCCTCGGGATGATAGTAGGTCTGAATAACCCCAAGGAACGTTGCAAAAGGCACGGAGTCATCCTCTAGCCAATAAGATCTCGCCATAACCGGCACTCCTTTCGGGACATCATGATTCGGGTGGATCAGGAAAGAACGTACTAATCTCAAACTTCGACGTGGCGAAGTTTCGCTTGAAAAGGATCATGATGCGCCCACCTTCGAACGTCGGAACGAGTTCGGCGGCAGGCTCTGGCAGGTCTTCGAGCACCCCACCTGTCGATCGCACCAAAGCCCATTCCTTGCGCTGAGCCTTGACTTCCGCCCAGTCACCTCGGAGCTGCAGACCGATGCAGTGCTTATGCCCTTCCGGCCCGAGCAGGTCCGCGATCGGTATCTCGAGCCGTTTTGGGGCGAGTCCGTTCCAGTCGCGACTATGGGCTTCCTGCACCGCTGGATGCTCGCTTAGCCCAACGACCACAGCGGCAAAGACGTTGGGATCGGCGATTGCTGTCGCATAGCGGCCGCAGTAGTGCAACTTGTCCGGATCGATTCCATCGACTCCGCTGCTGCGCAGAACCTCGTCCTGCTGCGCCGGATCCTCGAATCGCGCGACTCTCGCTGCAAGCATGTTCTGATCTAGCGATGGCCCATGCCTGCTGTGTGCGTGACCGATTCCTTGATCCAACGATGCGTACACACTTTGAACGGCGGGCACGCAGTCAGCCGCAGGAGCGAGCGACGGATTCTGCTCCTTATTGGCGGCAATATAGGCAACTGCGTTAGCCTCGTCAGCAGCTCTACGGTCAATCTCGTCCCCCGAACCAGCATGGCCCGAATCGACAGACGGAGGCCGTGAGAGGTTCAGGAGATTGGCGTCCCACCGGCCGACCCGCTCCCTCACAGTCTCCTCCCCGACCGGGAGCGCGAGACCTTCCTCCCCGGTGGGGCTTGCTGCATCATCGAGCGAATTCGGGTATTCGGTGGCTCCGATGTCACGGCTCGAAGAGTTCGCATCTCGTCCTGGAGCAGAGCCATCGGCTAACTCCACCTGTATATCCACTGTCTGAGCGCCAAGGCCGTCGTCTGTCGTGCTGCTGCCCTCCGCCGGCTGCTCCAAAACGACAGATGATCGGTCGGATCCATCTGCCGAGGTGGCGACGGGGGCCTCGGGGTCGGCTGCTGCTGCGGATGTCTCGTTGGGTATTGGGTCAATGACTTTCTCTTCGACCTCCGCCTCGCCGATATCGGCGAGCTCAAAATCTGCTTTTCGCGTTGAGCCACCGTCGGCGGCAGACCGTAGGTTGTCGGTGTCGGGCTGCTCCAGCGGCGGATGGTCTTCGGTCTCGGAAGAGCGCGCCTCTGGGGTACGGGCGCCGCCGACATCGTCGCCCGAGTCGACATGGTCTTCAGATCCCCTGCCGAGCCGGGTGAATGCCGGGTGCTCGAGCATCTTTGCGCGCAGATCCGCGGGCAAGCGGTCAGCGGCAGCCGGGAGCGCCAGTGTCGAGTCATCGGATGGCTGTTTCGTCTCCGGCGATGCATCGCGTGGGCTTCGCTGGTCGACGGAGTCTGCCGCATCACGAACAGGCCGGGACGAGGGTTCATCCGGCCGATCTACCTGGGCCTCGTCCGGCCGCGAGGCAGGTGTTTCCTTGCCTGAATCGGCCGAGAGCGTGGAGCGCTCCTCGACAGTTCGGTCCCCGCGATCGGTAGGTTCCTGCCGCCCGGAGTCGTCGTGGTCCGGCTGGCGATCGACAGCGTCAGGCATGCTCCGCTCAACCGGAGCATCGGCACTGGAAGCCTGACCAGAGGTGTCGTCCGGCTCGATGGGCTCTGGCCTACGTGGTCGGTCCATCGAGCTGCTCCCCCTCCTCTTTCAGCATCCGGAAGAGCCGACGATGCCACTGCCCAGGAACATTCAGCTCATGGGCGGCGGCGATCAACTGCGCATACGGCTCAGCGTCCGCGGACAGATCGGCGGCGGCCCGAAGCAGCGTCCCATCACCGAGCAACAATGTCGGCGAAACCTTCGCTTGTTGCACCTTCAAGAAGGTCATGATCTGCTGCTCGAGCGTGGATCCCCACAGCTTCGCCCCCCGCGCCTCCCACTCCGCCGTCAACGGGTGCGGAGCATCAAGCGGTCCCGGGCAGTTCAGCAAGGCGTCGGCCACGTCCGCAAAACGAAAAGCTCCCGCCTGCCACTCGATTTCAGTGGTCGCACAACTGAGCTCTCGCCGCCACACCACTCCAATGACAACCTCGGCCAAATGGTCGGCGAGCTGCGTCGGTACGACGTGGTGCTCGATCGCCGACATCCGTCCGAAAACAGCTGTACCAACAGCCTCGGCAATCGCACGCGCCACCACCGCCGGCGCGACACCATCAAACACCCACGGCGATTGCGGCAGAGGCTTGGGGACCGCGGCCAAATGAGCCACAGTCAGCAACTCGACCCACAAAACGAATCTCGGGTTCTGCTCAAGAAACTGAGCAACATCAGCGCTCTCGCGAACTGTAGGAAGCTGGTCCCGACGACCGACAGTCTTGACTGTCGGTGGCGTGTCGGCCCGTCGCTCGCGTGATCCTCCATACGGAATACGAACCCGAACCGGCCGGTCCATGCCATCGGTGAAGACCGCAGCCTGACCAGGCGGTAGCGACACGACAGCTCGAGATTGAGGCTCGTCAAGATTCATCGTGGCGCCGACGGTCTCACGATCATCAGCAGCAGGCAGCCGGTGCAGGATCTTGAGCGCAGAGTTCTTGACCACATCCGGGATCACCTTGCTAGGGATCTGCTCCGCAACAACAATCCCTTCGCCATACGCGCGAATCTCAGCAAGCAGCCCAGCAAACATCTCGACCGCATGACTAGCAGTGCCGTCAGTACTTGCCTTGAGCAAGCGATGTGCCTCTTCAACAACAGTCACGTGTCGCAGGCTGGAAGACGGTCCACGGCGCACGCGAAGGTGCTCGACCAACCGGATCAGCACGACGCCCATACAGAACGCCTTGTCCTGATCATCACCAACATCCTCAAGCTCGAGCACAACGTTGCGGCTAAGCAAGTCAGCAACATCGAGCGGATATCCCCCGCCGAGAAACCGCCCAGGCGTCCCAAGAAGCAGCGAGTTCAGCCGAACATCCACGAACCCACGGACATCCGCCGCCAGCTCAGCGCCGTACCCAATATCATCAACGACCGCCCGCGCAGTCGTCTGCAGGTCAGCCAGCGACGGATACTCAGTCCCGCCCCGACTCAACGCAAGATCCCACCCGTACGACGTGTAGCACCGGTTCAACGCCTGGCTAAGCACCTGCGGAAACGGCTCGTTCGCCTCAAATGCAGCCAGGAACAGCGCCCGCACGAGATCCAGATGCGTCTGCAGCGGAAACCCAGCTTCAGGCTCGAGCGGATTCAAACTAAGCGGTACGGCGTCCGGGTCGCCAAGACGAATAACCGCGACACTCGAGTCCGAGCCCAGCCGACCGGCCATTGCCGCGTACTCAGCCTTCGCAGGCTCAATCACAAGCCACGGAACAGATGCCTCGGTCAGCCCTTCAAGCAGATGCCGAATCGTTTGCGACTTACCGGACCCCGTAGCACCGGCAACAAACGCATGCCGGTTCAACGTGTCCTGCGAAACCGTCATGGTCCCGACCGCCCGCCCCGCTGCATCAATGACATCCCCAAGCGGGATTCCACCCGCCGGCGTCTCAGGCGTCAGATCAAACCGCACCTGCTCAACAACACGAACCCCGGCGATCTCACGCACCGGCGGCCGCGCAACCGCGGCAAGCAACTCACCCGTCGCCGCAAAGCCAGTCGCCTCGGCACCAACCACAGACTGAGCAGCCAAGGAGTACGGCGTGGCGTGCAAGTCGGCCACCCCCACGAAGGTCTGCGCGACCATCCTCGCTGCAGCTTCGGAAGCCCCACCGGCCTGAATCTGCACCGACCACAAACCACCCTGCGCAGCGGAGAAATCGCGGTACCGAGCCCGGTTCCGCTCCAACTCAAGCGCGCCCCGACCCGCCCCCTTCTCCCGGTCCAGCTCAATCGTCATCTGCAGATGAAGGTCCTCAAGCAACTCCCCGCGGTCCTCCACCCCGATCGGGACAGCCCTGACCAGCCAGGCAAAGGCCGGCAACGCCTCAGCCAGATCCTCCAACATCCCGGCCGATTCAACCTCGGCTTCAGACAGCGCGGTCAGTACGTCGTGCTGCCCGTTCACCGCCACCCAGTGCGGAAACTCGACCGAGTCTGCGGCCACGGCCCGCGCACCCACCGGATAGGACACCGCGCCATCCACAGGCTCGACCCCCACCCGGACCTCAATCGGCCCACCGGCCACCGCCCGAGTCCAGCAACAACTGAACGGCCGCCCCGCCGACGCCAGCATCATCAACGTCGGCAACAGCCCACGCCGAAGCGCGGTGAGCCGCTGCGCCGCATCCGTATCCGGCCCACCAGCCAACGGCACCTCGGTAAAGCGCCACTCCGGAATCACGAGGCACCCAACCGCGGATCGCAATCACCAAGCCGCGGACTAGCCGGATCCAGCGGATCCACCATCACAAATGCAGTAGGCGACAAGCCCTGCAGAACCGTCGGCTCCATCGAGTACTCATACGTCCGCTGATACCCAACCGACGTACTCTCCGTCGACCCGCTGGACTCCGAACTGGAGATCGCCTCCGACCAAGACGTCCCACCGGTAGTCGATGACGAGTACTGCTCTCCCGCCGTCTTGGACCCAGACCGGTGCCGCCGGCTAAACAGCAGCCCAAACGTCGCCTGCCGACTGTCAGATGTCTGTAGGCCGACAGAGTCGCTCGTCGACGCGCTGTTCCCGCGAGTAGTGCTATCGGACGTCGAGGTAGACGTGTTCGTCCCATGCGAGTACGTGAACTGACTCGCAACCAACCGATGCTGTCGACCGATAAAGGTCGCAGCCTGCTCAGCCTCCTTCGCGTTCCCGAGACGCATGAACAACACCGCGTCCCCACCGCCAAGAAGCTCCACCGCACCATCACGCAAATGCGCAAACAGCAGCACAAGCCGAAGCCCATTACGCCGACAGATGCCGTCAAACCTCTCAAGCTCCGGCCGCGCCACAGCATCCGCACCAGCAATCACAACGATGCGCTCGCCCCGGCCCGACAACTGCCCGCGCTGGATCCGAACCATCGTGATCTGGAACAGCAAATGCCGCAGCAACGAAGCCGACAACTCAGACTCCCGCGCCGACAACTCGAACACCCGCAGCGAGACCTCTTCGTCGTCCCACGCATCCATCGGCGCATCCCCGGTGACAGCAGCCAACCGCTGCACACCCGCAGCCAGCCGGAACAACCGAGCCTCCGCCGTACGGCGTGCAGATTCGCTCAGCAGATCAGCCAGCTTCATGTACTCCGGACGCGTCAGCTCACCGCGCTGATCCGGCGTCAACTGCCGCAGCAAGACCTGGAACGCCAAGTGCAGCCGAGTAAACGTGACCGGACCATCCACCAAGCACTCAACAACCTGCTGAACCAGTGCCGCATCAACACCACGCGACTCGTTCTGCTCAGGCTCAGCCCCGCGCAGTCCCTCCGCGATCACCACACCGATCTCTTCCGGACTCAGACCAGTCAGCGGATTCAGAGCCCGCCCTTCATCCGGTACGACGGCCGACCGAATCGGTGCGCCGTATTCGCCGGCCATGCGCCGCAGCGGCTCGACCACCGCATCCTGCGTGAGGTCGAGCACCACGAGTCGCCCGCCCGCACTCATCAACGAGCTACCCATCGCCAGCAACGCAGCACGCCAGCCGGCGGCAGTCCCGCCGTACAGATCGACGCGTTCCTTGGTCACCGGCCCAACCGGCACCCACGGACGCACAGCACTGACCTGCAGCGCCTTCGCCTTTTCACGCTCGCCCAGCTCCTGCTGCCAAACTTCCACGTCGCGTTCGAAACCAGCCATCGTCGTGACGCAGTCAGCCAGCCACCGCTGATGCTCCTTAACGGCCGCCCGCCGCAACACCTCCGGACGCCCCCACCGCAACCATCCAAGACCGACAGCGACTATGGCAGGCACCAGCGCCAGCCAGGGATTCACGACAACCCCGATAACCCCCGTAGCAACAACGGCCGCGGCCATCGCCCAGACCAGTACGGGATTGACCCGCGCTGCAGCGGCACGCTTGGTCTCCAGCGTCGCGAGCGCCGACGGCGCCGGTACGGCGGGCACTGGCGGGTCTTGCTGCTCAACAACCACAACCTCTTGCCCGCGATACTCCCAGCCCCACTGCTCGGCCTCCCGAGTCGCAACCATCGGCTCAGCCATGCGACACACCGTTCAACCGCTCCAGCATCACACCACGCGCTAGGTCAGCAAGGACCGCCTCGGCCTCAGCCACCGTTGCCGATGCCCGGCTGACTGTGGCATCCCACTCCGTGTCGTCGGCGACTGTGAACCGCCGCCGGCATCCAGCACAGTGCGTCGCGGACATGTCAGACCACGAGGCACAGTACGAGCAACGACGAGCCCGCAGCAGCCGCTCGGCCGTAGATAGCCGCCGCCGCTCCATCAACGCCCGCTGCCAACGGGCCTGTGCCTGCGGCAAGTATTCAACCAACTGCCGATCAGTGAAACTCATCCCCCCGCTCCCCAGGACCGCCGCCGTCAGTCGCGCCACAGCATCCCGGTGGGCCGCCGTAGCCTTCCCAATCGGCCCCACAGTCACCAACAGCGGAAACCAGCCAAGCGTCTGCAACCGCAGCGCGGCCTGACCGCGATTCCAGCGCAGCGACATGCTCGAGCTGTCATCAGGATCCGCCATCCAGCCGTTCGGACGCAGCGCCGCCTCAAACAAGGCTCGCTGAGGGCTGTCCAGCGCCGCATGAGGCAGGAGCAAGTGGGTGTGCTGCCGACGAACAACCCCGGCACCCTTGACAGCCACTACATCCTCCCAGTCACAGGCGGTCACCCCAGCGGACCACGCCCAGGCAACTCTAGTTACTGAACGTGCCCAGCGCACCACAGTTGCCGCATTCGTCATTAGATTTGGGCTACCCAGCGTTGCTCTGGTGTCATCCGACACTCTGCGACCGAACGTATCGCCGTACGTCGGTCTGACCCGGCAAACTCGTCACCATGCGACTCCTCATCCTCGGTGGCAGCTGGTTCCTCGGCCGAACAGTCGTCTCCGACGCATTGGCTCGCGGATGGGAGGTGACCGCCTTCTCCCGCGGCAAGAGCGGTCAACCGCCGGCCGGAGCCGTCCACGTCGTTGGCGACCGCCGAAACGACGCTGATCTCCAACGCCTGGCCGAGCACGGCCCCTGGGACGCCCTGATCGACACGAGCGCGTACGAACCCGTCGACGTCGTACAGGTAACGGATGCCCTGGCAGACCTGGTCGAGCAATACGTGCTCATCTCGACGGTCAGTGCCTACCCCGATTGGCCTGCCAACCCAGTCGACGAGTCATCGCCTCTCTGGCCGTCCTCACCGACCTACACCGAGCAATCACCCGAACTGGCAGACCTGACTGTCGGCGGTCAATACGGCACCCTCAAGGCGGGCTGTGAAGCTGCAGCAACAGAAGGCGCAAAGCGCAGCCTCATCGTCCGGCCCGGAGTCATCCTGGGCCCAGGCGAGTACGTCGGCCGCGGGCTCAAACTGCTGGAACGAGCAGCCCGCGGCGGACGCTGGCTACTCCCAGCACCCGCCGAACAACCCATCCAGCCCATCGACGTCCGAGACGTATCGACGTTCCTGCTGGACTCAATCGACGCAAAGCGCGACGGTGTCTTCAACCTCGTTGCTCCCATCGGTCACGCCACGTACGGCGACCTCATCGACACGTGCCTGGAATTGACACGCCGCCGCACTCAGCCCGTATGGGCAGACCCCGAGTGGCTCGATGAACAAGGCGTAGATCAGTGGACCGAGGTCCCACTCTGGCGAACTCCCGAGGGCACCTGGAAGGTCGCCGGCCGCCGCGCAGCGGAGGCCGGTCTTCGATGCCGGCCCCTTAGCGAGACACTGCGAGACTTCAAGACAGCCCTTGACCGGGATGGGCTTATCGACCACCCACGCCAAGCCGATCACGGGATGTCGCCTGGTCGCGAAGCCGACCTGTTGACAGCCTGCCACGCCGTTAAATCAGGCACCTCGTAGCCAGACAAGAAGACGCCTCGACATAAGACCTCGATCCCGCTGCGCGCACGCCCATATTCAGTTCCTTCCGGCTACCGCCCGCGATCGGCTGACCAGCCGGCGTTCATTACCCGAAGGCTGCCGTCATGCGTCTACACGGTCACGCCACGGTCTGCCTGGACCGGCACGACGACTCAGGAAGTACCAGCGGATGTCCAAGCTTGACAGGCCACCTGCGCGAGGTACGTAGTCCGCAACTCCACACGTTCTTCGTCCCACACATCGGTCCAAGCCTGGGACAGGTCACCACCGACGCTCGCTGGAGCCTGCAGAACGCTCGCAGCAGTGATTAGGAGCACAGCGTGCTTGTTCAGCTCCCTTCGTTTTGTCGGCCAAGAGCCGTTACTGATGGAGGAATTGAGCTTGGTAGTGGTCAGCGTGAGGTTGCCCAACTGGTTCAACGCATTGTCACGCTGCGCCTCGGCCTCCTCGACCGGGCGGTCTGTCGGTAGCGGATAGAACTGCGACCACTTCTGCGGGATCAGATGCTCGACGCTCAGCTTGGCAACTTGCGCCGGTACGAACTGCTGCTCCGACTTTTGACGTCGCAACGCCGTCTCCATACCGCCCAACAAGACTCGCAGACGGGGCCCACGGAGTACGCGGTAGATGTTCGGCTGGCGAATACTCGCTACGAACTCGTCGTCATCCGGCCAATAGCGGGAGGGCGCGCTCTGGCCAGCGAGCTGCTGGACCAGCTGCTCGCCCGCAGTGGCATCTGTGGTGACGCGAATTGTCTGCAGGATTGAGAGGAAGAGCCGGTTGTAGTCCTTAGTCGTGAGGCCGCAAACCATTCGCCTGATCAGGTACGACTCGATTGCAGTGGCCGCGAGCGATCGCTGCTCTTCGCTGATGCCCTCTCGGGCATGCAGGTGCAGAAGCACGGGGATCGGCGTGCTAGTAGTGAGCAGATCAAGCACTTGCAGCAGCCGGCCTGTGGCGGTCGTCGGCTGTAGATTCTCCATGCGCTGAAGCGCTCGGCCGTGGTGCGCGAGGTCGGCAAGAATCTCCGCAGCGGGCAGGGTTGTTCTCTTGAGCCAGATCCGAAAGTCCGCGAAGAGCCGTTCGACCGGCACTTCGGAGCCGGTATGGATCGACAACCAATACGACAGTAGAAGATCAATCCGGGTACGGCGTATGCGACCGGTGGTGACTTCCTCTCGCCAGCGACTGGCTTCGAGCGGCTGCCAGTATCTCTTGTATAGGGCGTTGACGTCGTTCCCCTGCTGTTCAGCCAGCCGAAACAGCGTGTTCTTCACAAGATCGGCCGCTTGGAGTCGGGTGCCGCGGTCGTTCAAGGTCTCGAAGATGATCTGGGCGTCGTCCTGCTCCTCGAGCTGTATCTCTACGAGGCCAAGCCGCTCGCGAATCGCAATGACAAGGGCGTCAGCGCGCGCGACCGGGTTCTTTGTTTCGGTCATCCACGCGTGGAGCTCGCCGTCGAAGTATCTTCGCGCCTGAACTAGTTTGTGCTCGTCGGAAGCGCGCGCAGGTAGCCTGGCAGCAAACACATCACGAAAAGCGTCGCGATCGGGCAGCGCCGGCCAGACCTTATACCGCTCGTCGGGATGTTCAACATGAATGAGCTGCTCTGTATTGTTCAGCAACATCTTCAGGAGCACTTCGGCATTGTGTGCCGCGCTAGCCTTGGCCGCCGCCCAACACCCTGCAATCAGCACCTGCAGGGTCGTAAGTCTCTGCTGGCCGTCAATGACATTCATCGCAACGATACGGCCCGGTGCGACAGGCAGACGCTCAAGGACAATCGCTCCCAGGAAATGAGTTCGCGCGACCTTGTCGACAGGGACAGTCTCGCCCGTGCCCTCCGCCTCGACCTCCTCCGCAGCTGACTTGACGTCCGACCAGAGCGGCGCCCAGTTGCGCTCCTCTTCCCAGACGTATGGTCGCTGGAAGATCGGCACGACATGGCGCCTGTCGGTCCCGAAGATATGCACCAACTGGACGGTGTCGGCCTTCATGGTCGAGCTCCCTGATGAGGCACCGATTGGAAGAGGTTCGTCACTCCACTCACCATAGGGTTCGGAACCGGCGATAGGCAGACCTCGGCTGTTCATTCAGCGTCACCGCAGCGCCCAAGGAAATCTGGCAGTAAGGCCAGCCTGGCGGGCGTCCGTGATCTGGATTATTCGCCACGCCGATCAGCCTGAGCCCTGCCGACTTCTGCCTACCGTCGGCGCGAGGCCACGGTGGAGCCCGCCCGCTGATCACGGACGAGCGGCCGCTACACAGCACCGCTCGCTTTCAATGGTGGATGCGATGCTTGGCCACTCAACCTGGAGAGAACCAAACAGACTCCAGTAGCGGTGCGAAGAACGCACCAACGCATCCACCCCAAGGCGAACAGGTTCCGGTTCCATCGTCCTAATGATTCGTCGGGTCGTACCACCCGCGCCGATGGTCGCCGGCCGGATGCCGTGGCCCAGCAGGAGAGTTGCCGTCCGGATCGCATAAGAGTTCCAACGGGTGCGGCGCCTGCTAATGGGCCGTAGACGAGATCGGTCCAAGCATCTCTGGAGCGCGCCCAGGCGAGTCATTCCAGGCCACTTCCCAGGGTCCGCAGCAGGTGCTCGGGCCGGTTCTCGTTCCCGAGGAGGTTGATGTCGCCAAGCGTCCGTTCCAGATGTCGGAACCGCAGTGCCACCCCTCTGACTCCGGGCTCAGCCTCGACCAGGCACGCCAGGCAGTAGGTGAGCTCGTCGAGAGCATTCACGTTTCCCGCCCGGGCGATGGTGGACCTGCACGTCAAGGCTGCCCCGCTACGGACGAGACAACGGCCGCCCCGTATTCGCATCGATCGAGCTCGGCGTACACAAGGAGTAGCCGTGGCCACGGCTACTCCCGTCAACTGGTCGATACCCCTCACCGACGCCCAGATTCATTCGCCAACCTCATCTCACGAACAGGCGCTAGGCGCACCCGATGCACCAACGCTGGGGCTGGCTGAAGATCGGCAACATCCAGATCTATCCCTACTGGCCAGTCGGAGCCATCAGAATCCTCTCGCCATATGACAAGGAAATCATCTGGATCTGTCTGGGAGTAGGCCAGCTAATGGCACTTGGTACTCGGGTACAACATTCTCGAGAGCTGCGGCCACAGCCTCGAATTCCGCGAGTGCCGCAGTCAGGTCTTCGACGATCTCGCGAGCGATAATCTCGGGCGCTGGAAGGTTATCAGCGGCCTCAAGCGAATCGTCTCGCAGCCAGGTCATATCGAAATTTACTTTGTCGCGAGCCATAAGATCGTCATAGGCGAATGACTTCCAGCGCTCAGTCTCCGTCCGCTCATCACGATCCTTGCCAATGAGATAGGATTCGACAAATTCTTCGAGATGCTGACGGCGTAAAGGAGTCTGCTTGAGAGTAAAATGCTTATTTGTCCGCAGGTCATAGACCCAGAACTTTTTTGTCCACGGCAGCTCGGACGCAGGCTTCTTGTCGAAGAACAACACATTAGCCTTCACGCCTTGGGCGTAGAAGATGCCCGTTGGCAGACGAAGCATCGTGTGAAGGTCGAAGTCAGCAAGTAGCTTTCGGCGCAGAACCTCACCGGCCCCACCCTCGAAGAGCACATTGTCGGGCAGCACAACCGCAGCACGGCCGTTGATATCGAGGATCGTCATGATGTGTTGGAGGAAATTGAGCTGCTTGTTCCCCGTCGTGACGGCGAAGTCTTGCCGTTCGATCTCTAGGTCCTCACGCGCCTCCCGCCCGTCCGCGCCGACCATAGTCAACGACGACTTCCGGCCGAATGGCGGATTGGACAGCACGACAGACCACCGCTGACCGGGATCCGTGATCAATGCGTCCCGAACATTGATTAGGGAGTTACCGTCCGGCATACCGATCCCATGAAGCAGGAGGTTCATGGCGGCCAGTCGAGCGGTTCCGTCGACCAGCTCGAAGCCGGAGACGAACTGGTCGCGCAGGTGTTCCCGCTGGGTGGGCGTGAGATGCTCCGCGCCATCAGAGGCGTGCTCGTGGGCGACCAGGAGAAAGCCACCGGTACCGCACGCGGGGTCAACGACCGTGTCGGCAGGCTTGGGGTCGACGACATCGACGATCGCCCGGATCAGGTCGCGCGGCGTGAAGTATTGGCCGGCGCCGGAGCCCTTGTCCGATGCACCCTTGGACAGCAGCTCTTCGTATGCATCGCCCTTAATGTCGGTTCCCGAGGCGGACCAATTCTCCCGGTCGATGAGGTCGACGATAATCCGCTTAAGCTTGGCGGGATCTTGGATGCGATTCTGCGCCTTGCGGAAGATCGTGCCGAGCGTGCCAGGCTCTTGCGCAAGACCAACGAGGATCGTCGTGTATTCGACTTCCAGGTCAGTACCCTCGGCATCAAGGAGCCGCTGCCATGAATATTTGTCAGGAACAATATTCTGCGGGTTCAGTCTTCGGGTCGCCCGCTCATGCGCCATCTTGAGGAATAGCAGGTAGGTCAGTTGCTCGGTGTACTCGATGACACCAACGCCGTCATCGCGCAGCACATTGCAATACGCCCAGAGCTTGTCTACAAGCCGGCGCGCCTCGGGAGTTGTAGTCACAGATTTACCCTTACATAATTTAACTAGAATATGGGCTGGCAACCCTATCGTCAGGCCAGTGGTGACAACTTCCATCATTCAAATAGGCACCGGAAGGCTCACCCACATAAATCCGTCTTGCCCCGCCGCGCTCGCCACGAAACCCTGCAGGCTTGATCTCTCAGGGTCGGCGGTATCGTTTTGATTGCCCATTCGCGCAGCAAATCAGTCGCACCCTATCCTCACCTGAAGTAAGAATTCACACACCAATCATCTCCTGCACGCCTAACGCGCCAATGCCCGTCCCGGTAAGACGGCCAGAGAAAGCCGCAACGAGAAGGGCGCGCTTCAAACGCTCGCGGCGCAGATCAGCGGCATCGATCTCGATCTTCATCCTGACAAGCGCGTCTGCCAGGCCCGCGAACGCTCTGAGTGCAGCCAGTTGGGTTGTCAGATCGACGTCCGGAAGCATAATCTGCCGAAGACCGTCCCGAGATATGTTACGCATACTGTCCTTGGTGCCGGTGGCGATCTTTGAGATTTGCCGCCGCGCAGATGGCGCCTGCAAGGCACGCCAAAGCCACTCTGCATTAACCCCGGCAGCGGGTGTGATCCGCAGGCTCTTGTCACTTAGCAGCAGCTTGGGACGCACCCTACCAACGAGCACGCTCGCACCGACATAGTCTGCGGTATTCGCTCTGCTGATAAGCAGGTCGCCTTGGTGAATCTCGAACCGTGCATCAACGTGCTCCGCAGATACCGCCTTGTTTTCTTCCGGCCTGAACCTACCCCTGGTCATAGCGCTGACCTTGATGATTCCCCACTCATCGAGACGCGCCGGGGAATTCGATGCGCCAAAAGATCGACCTCCCGAGATCTCTTCGATCAGGACGGCCAGTGGGACTGCTGGGTTAGCGCCGAAGTAGGTGTCGAGCGCGCTTCGCTCAAGCGCAATCTGCCTCCGGAGCGCATCCGCCAGACTGGCCGCAGCCGCATCAAGGCGAGTGAGGTGGCTTTCGAGGAGCTCAACAATTCGGTGCTGCTCAGGCAGAGTCGGCACCGGCACCGCAAGCTTTGTGAAGCGCGCATGCGTCAAGTTTAGGCCACTATCAGAGATACCCGTCTTCATCGCATCGATAGCTTGCTGAGCCACTGGACTCAAGAGCCACAGCTCGAGAAACCTGGGATCCAGCCGTTCATCTGGACGGAATCGGTACATCTTTCCCGACATCATCAACCGGTCCGGCGTCCGGCGAACAAGTGCCGGGACGCCGCATCGAGACCGGGGACCGGCGCAAGTCATAAGAAGATCTCCAGCGCGCACCTCGATACTGGGCCTCGGCTCAAGCGAGTCAGGAAGTTGCTTGTTGTACTCCGGGACAAATCTGCCCGACTGAATCGCCGTTGTCTTCAGGACACCCCAAGCGCCATTGCTCGCTGGGAAGTCGTGGCACTTCGGGCTCCATCCCTGCTGGACGGGCTTCCGGTTACCCTGCCTGACTAAGACATCCTCAAGCGTCCGCCAAGCCCAGTGCGAATTCACGCCGTCAACTCCGTGTTCAGCTCGTCAATCAGGTCGGCAGCACGATCACCTAGGTCTCGGAGGGCGCCTTCGGTGCCGCCGCGTTCAGCGAAGGGGGCATCGTCCAGATCCTCGGGCCGGATGCCGGCCGAGTTCGCGATGACCGAGACCATCCTGTCGAGCCACCATCGCTGACGTATGGTGAAGTTGACGCCAACTTGTTCCTGCTGAGTCAGCCAACCAGCATACTTTTCCCGCACCCGACTAGCATAGGGAACGAGCTCATCGTCCGTTCCGACGGTGTAGCGCATGAGCGAGATCAAGTCAGTCAGAGTGTGAGTGGGACTATTCCTGGCACTCGCGAGCTCAACCGCAACATAGGCGTTCCAGATTATGTCAGGGGTCCAGTGGTATGGCGGCCGAGCAATGCGGTCGGCCAGTTCTTGGATATGAACGAAGTCGATGCGGCGCTCTCCGGCCTCGTAGGCGAGCTGGATCGCTGTGATCTGATCGCGGTGCTCGTCCAAGTAGTCGCGCCATGAATCGACGATGGACCTTGCGCGGGTCGTATCGATGACGCCGCCTGCTTCAAGCAGCTGATCGCGGCTAACCTCATCGATGATCCGGTCGTGAGCTCGTCTGAGTTCGAGGATCCGGTTACGGAGCTCGGGGTTAGCTGCGAGCGGTTCGATTGCGGTCTCCACGAGCTCCGATACGGGTCTTCCGCTCCGTGCTGCAGTATCGGGATCAACCGCATCAACAAGGCCGCGCACGATGTCGCGGACGGGCTGGCCGGCAACCTCGTCCAGTTCGTGCCGCTCTGACTCGGTGAGGTCGAGTCCCAGTTTCGCCAGGCGGGATGCGAGGGTTGCAGCTTCATCCTCAGTAAGATTTAGCGTGGCCGCCTTATCGAGTAGCTTCTTAAGGCTGACGCTCCGCTGCCGGTTGAGTGGGGGCTCGACGTGCCTATGCTCGGTGACCCCGATCGCATCAATGATGACAAAGCGGGTCTTGTTCTCAGAGTCCGGAGTGACGGCCTGGAAGTCTGCGCGGCTGATCGTTCGAGCGCCGCGGCCCTTCATCTGCTCGAAGTATTGCGCAGATCGGACGTCGCGCATGAAGAACACGCACTCAAGTGGCTTGACGTCCGTCCCGGTTGCGATCATGTCAACAGTGACAGCGATACGAAGCGTCGGAGAGGTGCGTAGTGCCTGAAGCTGCTCCTTCGCGTTGCGAGCGCTGTAGGTGATCTTGGCGGCAAAATCGTTCCCTTTTCCGAAAACCTGCCGGACTTGGGTAACGATCTCCTCGGCATGATTGTCGTCCTTGGCGAAGATCAGGGTCTTCGGAACCGTCGTACGACCCGGAAGGATCTCGCTGGAGAGGCGGTCGCGGAACGTCTCCAATACGGTCTTGATCTGGTCTGTGGCGGTCACCGCGCGATCGAGCTGTGGAGCGCGGTACTCCAAGTCCTCGTCGAGCGCTTCGAGTCGCTGCACTCTAGTGCGTCGGTCGACCGTCGGAACGATCGTGCCGGCCTCGATGACCGAGCCTTGCTCACTGACCTTCGTACGAATCCGATAGACCTCGAAGTCGACGTTGACTCCATCCGCGACCGACTGTGGATAGGTGTACTCCGACACCAGGTTCTGGCGAAAGAATCCGAACGTCTGCTTACCAGGGGTAGCCGTCAGGCCTACAACATGGGCGTCGAAGTACTCCAGGACGCCTCGCCACACACCGTAGATGCTGCGGTGTGCTTCGTCGACGATCACCAGATCGAACGTCTCGGGAGGCAACGCGTCAGAGTAGGCGACGCTGACCGGCGCATCCGGAACGAACTCGTCTAGGCCAGGGTCGTCTGCGTCGGCGACCTCGCCCTCTTGCAGGAACTTGAAGACCCTCTGAATGGTCGAGATTGTCACCTTCGTTGACCCGAGCGGGCCCGCACCGGAGAGCTTAGCGACGTTATAGAGCTCGGTGAAACGACGACCGTCATCCGGAGCGCGATAGTTCTGAAACTCAGCAAGTGTCTGGTCGGCAAGGTTGTTGCGATCAACCAGGAACAGGATCCGATTGAACCCTCCGTACCGGAGCAGCCGATAGGACTGCGTTACCGCGGCGTATGTCTTTCCGGCGCCGGTGGCCATCTGCACGAGCGATCGGTCGAACCGCTGCTCGGCGAGACTCCGCTCGATCCCGTCGATCGCTTCGATCTGTGCCGGGCGAAGAGGACTGTGATCAAGCTGGGGAAGCCACGCGACCTTGGCCCTCCACGTCGGGGTCTCCGGCTCCGCGTCCGCATCTCGTAGTAGCCGAGCCAACGTGTAGGGCCTAGGTATGTTGAAGATCAGTCGAGCTCGCGGCTCGGGATCGAAGCCGTTAGTGAAATGGGTTTCGATCCCGCTGGCCTCGAATACAAAGGGCAAACGCCCGTCCTTGGCCTTCGCAGCCAGCCTCACGTCAGCGGGCAGCCCATCAGCGTACATGGCCGACTGCCACTCGACACCAGAGAGCGTGGTTCCCACTGGTTTTGCCTCGATGACGCCCACGACCGCTTTGTCGACGTACAAAAGATAGTCGACGCGGCCATGCCCAGCTTTCATCACGACTTCGCGGACCGCGATTCCCTGTCCGGCGAACAGGTTCAGGTCCTTCTTGTCCTGGACCACCCACCCCGCTGCGTCGAGCTGTCTGTCGATCATGAAACGCGCACGCTGCTCCGCAGCGACACGGCCAGACTCATCAGCGACTGTCATCGCGCCCCAGGCTACTTCGCTCCACCGACACTCTCGCCTTCCCCGATACAGGTCAGCGCGGACAAATGCCCACGGCTGGTCCCAGCTTGTTCAACCCACGTCCTTGATATCGCAAATCGCGACTCTCTGTTACGGTCGCCGGGAGTGTCGTCGTCCTCGACATCATCAGAGGTCCCGCTACACCTCAACCGATCGAATTCGGGGCAGTCCCTTCCTCCGATTCCACCTCCTAGTTTGGCCTGCTTAGAGGCGTAAGAG
Source organism: Kribbella antibiotica (assembly GCF_004349055.1). Taxonomy (GTDB): domain Bacteria; phylum Actinomycetota; class Actinomycetes; order Propionibacteriales; family Kribbellaceae; genus Kribbella; species Kribbella antibiotica. Next base: position 5,989 of record NZ_SMKX01000111.1, on the reverse strand, counting down.
CCCAGTTGACTGGGACGAGGAGCCCTTCGGCTGAGGAACAGGCCTCGCCCCGGCCTTCCCGCAGATCAGCATCTGCAGTCTCGCGCTCAGGTACTCGTCAAGTACTCGTGGTGCATCAAACGTTCGGGTGTGCAACGAACACTGAGTCGATGACCGCAAGACCTGGAGCAGGCAAGACCTCCTAGCGCTCAACGGGGCCGCGGAGTGCCGTTCCACAGGGAGCTCTTGCTCGCCGAAAGTGTCGCGCCAAGCGCGGAGCAGGGCCGCGCCACCCTGGTCTCGGTATCCTGGGCGAGCCATCAGAACCCTGCTTTGCTGATCGCGTTAGCTGCCCGGCGAGAATGGTGAGCGGATCCATGCTGGTCAGTTGCCGACAGTAGATTGGCAGTGGAGCGCGAGCGATAGCCTGTAAAGGGCTGGGCGCTGGCCCAGCGGGAGCGGACAGTGGGCGAGTTCAGGCTGTCTATTTGGGGTTGCCTGGTGAGCTTGAGCGGTTGGGGCTCAGGGCGTGGATGAGCGGCCGGTGTCTTTGATGAACCTTGGGTTTGTGAGCCTACGGCGGATCAGTTTTGAGGAGTCGCTGCTCTTGAGCAGATCCACGACGAGAGCTACCGCCTGTTTTGGGTATGAGCTGGCGGATCGGGTTGGTCTGGCGAGGTCCTGATCAGGTAGTCGCAGCGCGTAGTGTCTGTCGCTCCTCGGTCGGCCGATACTCGCGCTAGAGGTCCTTCCAGGGGAGAGCGCTATGAGTGAGTGAACGGCGGCCGGATCGGATTCAGAACTTCACGTTGATCGTGACGGCGATTACTGCGCTGGCGGCGTTGGGGAGCTCGGCAGCTACTGGGTACGCGTTGATCTACACGCGGGACTCGGTGGAAGCTGGGCGGGAGCAGTTGCGGCTTGCTGAGCAGGGGCAGACGACTGAGCGGTTTGGGCGGGCTGTTGAGCAGTTGGGGCATGCTGCGCTTGATGTGCGGGTGGGTGGGATCTATGCCCTGGAACGGATCATGCGTGACTCACCGCAGGATCAGCCGGCGATCATGGAGGTGCTGCAGGCGTTCATTCGGGTTCATAGCGCGTCGCGGGGTAAGCCGCCTGCCATCACCGATGTTGGCGCGGAGCGGCTGCTGCCGGCTGCGCCTGCGGATATTCAGGCGGCGTTGAACGTCATCGTGCGTCGGGATCACAGTCGTGATGGTGGTCGAACGATTGATCTGAGCTACACCAAGCTGTTCGGCGCTGATCTCAGCGACGCCTATCTTGTGGGTGCTGAGCTCGAGGGTGCGGATCTCACGGGCGCGACTATGTTTCGGGCGAACTTGACCAAGGCGCATCTGCTGAGCACGAATCTGTCGTTCGCGTCGTGCCGGTGGGCGAACTTCACTGATGCCGGGATGGTTAAGGTGGTTATGGTCAACACCTTTGCGTACAACGCGAATTTCAATGGTGCGGAGCTGCAAGCGGCCATCATGCACAACACGTTCCTGGACGGTACGACGTTTGTGGGCGCGAACATTCGCGGCGCGAAGATCACCGACCCGGTGAGGGCTAACTTCGCTGGTGCGGAGAAGTGACCTAGCCGAGGTCGAGGGCTAGTTGGAGTTGGCGGGTCCACCACTTCAGCTGGTCAGTTGAGGCGGCGCGCCGGTAGGCCGGCGCTTCGGCGGAACGCGTTGCCGTACACGGATTCGGTGGCCGTTGCTTGGTGGAGCGCGGCTACGGCTAGGCGGGTGTCGTCGAGGGAGTCCTTGGCGGGACGGAGTTGGTGGAGGGCTTCCACGACCGGGTCTAGCATTCCGCTGCCTTGGTCTTGCCAGCCCGCGGCGTGGAGGGCGACGGCTAGTTCGCCGTCGCCCTGGCTATAGACGTCGGCGAAGGACTCGACTAGGTGGCTTAGGTCGGCGCCGCTTTCTAGCCAGGTGGCGGTTGCGCAGGATGGCCACAGTTGGGACTCTACCTTGACCAATCGAGGTAGTGGTTTGTAGCTTGCTTACATTGGTAGCTCAAGGTAGCGGAGGTGGGCGATGAGTGAGGTCGTTCTCGATAGAGGAGACGTGCAGCTACGCGGCACGGCGACCGGCGCCGGGCCGACTGTGCTGTTGCTTCATGCCGGTGGTGAGGAGCGTGGCGTGTGGGCGCCGGTCGCGGCGGTGCTCAATCAGCGCGGACTGCGGACTTTCGCCTTTGATCTGCGTGGGCACGGCGAGAGTTCGGGAGAGGCGACGTCACTGCAGGCGATCGCGGAGGATGTGACCGCGATGATTCGGTATGAGCCGGGGCCAGTCGTGGTGGTCGGCGCATCGCTTGGTGGGTTGGCGGCGATAGGCGCGACGGCCAGCCCGGGGGCGGTACGACGAGTTGCCGGCCTGATCCTGGTTGACGTCGTACCGACTTCTGATTCGGCGCGCGCTCGCGCCTGGCTTGACGAGCGTGGCCTGCGCGACGAGCACGGCGAGCTCGTCGAGGACATCTTCGAACACAGCGCCGAGCTGCTGAGAGCGGCGTCGACGATCGAGGTGCCGATCCTGCTGGTTCGAGCCGGGCCTACCTCACCGATCGCGGATGGTGACGTGGATCGGTTCCGCGGCGTCTGTCCTGCGCTTGCGATCGAACTGATACCTGAGTCGGGTCACCTGATTGCTCACGACGCCCCTGACCAACTTGCCCGGCTTATCGGTGACCGGGCGACTGCGTGGCTCCGCCCCAACGAGTGAAGGTGACTTGATGATTCGTGTGCTCAAACGCCTCGGCACTACTGCGGTTGTCGTCGGCTGTATCTGGTTCGTTGTGTCGTGCGGGACGACACTGTCTGGCGACATGTGCGGCTCGGGCAAGATGAAACCCGGTGACGTCTGCGTGAGCGTGAATTCGGGGGATACGACCACCTACGACGAGATGGTCGCGGCAAAGGAACGTGGGCCGAGGCATATGAAGATCGGTGCGGCAATCTTCGCGGCAGGCGTGGTGCTGAACATTGCTGGTGGCGTGATCGCGCTACGCGCGGAACCGGAGCCACAGCAACCGAAGGCGTAGCGCCCGACCGATGCATAGATAAGACCGATCGGTATCATCTCATTCATGACGGTTCCGGTGAAGCGGTTGTGGGTGGCTGTGCTCTGTGGGTACCTCGCGTTTGGCGCCGCCCTGCAGGCGTTGCCGACGTACGTGCCGCAAAGATTTGGCGGCGGACCGTTGGCCAGCGGCACGGCGATTGGGATCGCCTTCCTGGCGACCGCGTGCGCACGGCCGTTCGCGGGCTGGCTGGCGGACGGGGGCCGGTCGCGCCCCGTCGTACTGGTCGGCGCCGCCCTGACCGCTGTGGGCGCTGTGGGGCAGATGACGGCGCCGAATCTCCCCCTGCTGCTCGTCGCCCGGCTGGTCATGGGTGCGGGCGAGGCCGGGTTGTTCTCGGCGGCCTTGCCGTGGGTACTGGCCGGCACCCGGACGGCTCAGCGTGGGCGGGTTGCCGGCTGGTTCGGACTGTCGATGTGGGGCGGCCTGGCCGGTGGGCCGCTGATTGCGTCACTGACCGGCGATCTCGTGTGGTGGACGATGGTCGCCCTTGCCGGTACGTCGATGACGCTCGTCCTGACCACCCGCCGAACCCATGGTCCCACTGAGCCACTGGCGCGGATCCGCGACCTGGCGCCGTCCGGCGTTCCGTTGCCCGGGGCAATCATCGGACTGGCGGCGTACTGCTACGGAACCATCGCGGCGCTCCTGGTCCTACGGCTGCGCGCGGGTGAGATCGGCGCCGACGACTACGCACTCACGGTATTCGCGGCCGCCTTCTTGATCACCAGATTCGCCGGCAGCCCCTTGGTCGACCGGTACGGCGGTCGCGCGGTAGCAGCCTGGACGGTCGGCCTCGAGATCGTCGCCTTGACGGGGATCGCGATCGCTGACAGCACGGCCGGCGCCCTCGCATCCACGGCACTCGCCGGGCTCGGACTCGCGTTGATCTACCCGGCCTGCATCTCGATGACGCTCGATCGGGTCCGCGGAATGCGTCCGGGAGTGTCAATGGGCGTGATGACGTCGTTCTGGGATCTCGGGGTGATGGCAGCGGGACCGGTCGGCGGTCTCGTCGCGGAGCAGTTCGGATTCCCGGCTGCGTTCATCGTGGCCGCCCACGCGGCCGCGGCGTCGCTGGTCCTGTGCCTGGCGTTCCTCAGGCCGCGTCGAGCAACGTCTCCACGATGACGCGCGCCTCCGCGCCCAGACCAGGATTCCGGTCGACAGCGCTGATGATGGTCGCGCCTTCCAGTACGACGACCAACTGGCGGGCGGTCGTCTCGGGATCACGCGCTCCGGCCTCAGCCAGGAGCCGGCTGAACAGGTCGCGATAGAAGGCGAGATGATCCTGGGCCAGCCGCCGGGGGGCGCCATCGCGGCCACGATCCTCGGTGGCCGCGTTCATCATCGCGCAGCCGCGGAACCCGGCCTCGGCGTACCAGGTCGCGACCAGATCGAAGACGGCCAGGATGCGGTCCCGGCCAGTGTCGGCCTGCTCGACCGCTCGCTCATGCCAGGCGCGCACGCGCGACGTCCGATCGGTCAGCACCGCCTCGACCAAGCCGTCCTTGGATCCGAAGTTCCGGTAGATGGTGAGCTTGGAGGCGCCGGCCACCTCGGCGACCTCATTGATGCCGACGGCATGGATGCCACGCTGGGCAAAGACCTCCGACGCCGCAGCCAGGATGCGCGCCCTGGTCGCCTCGGGATCCAGCCGCTCGCCAGCTTTGACCGGCATCTGCACCACCTCCGGCCTTCATGATACCGATCGGGGTTATCTACTGGCGCCAGATAAGACCGATCGGTACTATCTATCGCATGATCAACGGATGGACAGCGCCCGGGTTCGAGGACGTCGCCGCGGAGTTCGCGCGGAACTTCGCCGAGCGAGGTGAACTGGGTGCAGGCTTCGCGGCCTATCGCAACGGCGAGCTCGTGGTGGACCTGCGGGGTGGGATCGCAGATCGCGACACCGGCCAGCCGTGGGATCGCGACAGTCTGCAACTGATCTTCTCCGGCACCAAAGGACTCGCCACGGCTTGCGTCCTGCTGCTCGTCCAGCGCGGACAGTTGTCGCTCGACGATCCGCTCCGCCGGTACTGGCCGGAATTCCGCTCCGGTGAAACTACGGTCGCCGAGGTGTTGTCCCATCAGGCCCGGTTGGCCTGGGTCGAGGCCGGGTACGCCGACTTGCTGGATCATGACGCGATGGCCGCGCACCTCGCCGTACAGGCGCCGGCGACGGATCCGGGGGCAGCCTTCATGTACCACCCGATCACCTGGGGCTGGCTGGTCGACGAGCTGATCCGCCGGGTCGACGGACGAACCGCGGGCCGGTTCTTTGCCGACGAGTTCGCCGTCCCCCTCGACCTGGACGTGTGGATCGGGCTGCCGAATGAGCTTCATGGGCGCGCGACGACGATGGTCGCTGCGGACGGCGTACTGGTCGACGTACCGGAGACGGATTCCTTGCTGCGGCCCAATCCGCTCTTGGTGCCGGGCGCGGAGAAGATCTGGAACAGCCCCGAGTACCGCAGTGCCGGCCTGGCCGCCGTCGGCGGTTTCGCGACCGCACGCGGCATGGCGCGGTTCTACGACGCGCTCCTGAGCGGCAGCATCCTGACGACGAAAACGGTCGAGCTCGGCCGGCGCGAAATCAGGCGCGGCATCGAGCCGACCTGGGGATCCGAGATCGCGTACGGCGCGGGCTTCGAACTGCAGGTCCCTGCGGCCCACCTCGGCCCGCAGGCTGACGCTTTCGGTCACGGCGGCGCGGGCGGCTCCCGCCACGGCGCCTGGCCGGCTCGCGGCATCGCCTTCTCCTACGTGATGAACGAGGTCCGGGCCTGGCCCGACGAGCGCGCGCTCGCCCTGCTCGCAGCACTGGACCGCAGCTGACCACCCCTCCTTGAGTCCTTGTGGGCCAGCCCGAGCGCACTTACTCTGCGTGAAGGGGATGGGGGCGGGGCAATGG
>NZ_SMKX01000110.1 GCF_004349055.1 Kribbella antibiotica | reverse complement strand
TGGGGTCACCACAGTGGCATAGCAGGTCGCCGCGCCCGAACCCACGACCCTGCCATCGGGATAGACCCGCGCCCCGCGCACCGTCCGGACCCCGTGATGCCAGTCCCACCCCGTGCGCCGGTCCACGCCCACCTCGCGAGCCGCGGCGGTGATCGAACAGCCCGCCTCCACCAGCTCCTCAAACCGGGCCTTGGCCTGCGCGTTGTGTTTCACCGCCCGCACCACCGCCACCAGCCCCGCGACGGCCAGGATCCGCCGCGCAGTGTCATGCCTCAACCCGCACACCCTGCCCGCACCCGTGATGTTCCCCGTCGCCTTGAACTCCGCGATCACCTGCTCACGCAGCCCGTCCGTGATCACCGTCCGCCGGCCAGCCCCACTCCGGCCAAGAACCCGCAACACCTCATAGCCACGATCAGCCCTGATCCCCAACGACTCACACGCCACCGCCACCGCGACCCCGCCATCAACCATCCGCAACAACACACCGCCATGACGCTCAACATCCACAGCCAACGACACAGACATCGCAACTCCTCAAATCGAGGCGTTGCAACGACCACGAGAACCCGCCCATGCGGGTGCAGAACCCGCAAGCTCGTGGGTGAACCCATCAGATGACGCGACGGGCGATCACTCAGGCGAGGACTTTGCGGGCTAGGGAGGCTAGGCGGTGGGTTACGTCGCGGGGGCGCTCTTGGGGGAGCATGTGGCCGGCGCCGGGATACATCCAGACGCGGGCGCTGGGGATCTCGGCAGCGATGCGGTTGGCGTGCCGCGGGGGCAGGAGGCGGTCGCGGGTGCCGTGCATGACCTCGATCGGGATCTCGCCAAGCACCTTCAGCGCGTGGGCGCGGTCGTGCTGCAGGATCGCCTCGAAGAACCCGCTGTACGACGCGCCTGGCAGCAGCGCGAGTCCTTGCTGGAAGATCGCGATCTCGACCGGGTCGACCTTCTTGCCGAACACGATCTGTCGCAACGCCGGTCGCTGCAAAAGCGCGGCAACATTCGCCCGAGCCGCTCGTGCCGCCTCGCGTCCGCGCACTGCACCGGCTGCTCGTCCCGCGGCATCGGCAGCACCTTCCGCCGCAGCGGCTGCGACTCCAGCGGCCGCTGTCCCGGCGTCGGCGGCGACCGCAGCAGCTGCAGCGGCCAGCCGCTCGGCACGGCGGTCGACGCGCGTCCCGACCACCTGCGCGAAGCGCGGCGCGATCCGCACCGCAGCCGGCTCGAAACGCGGCGGGATGCCGAAAGCACCGCGCGCCACCTGACCGGACGACGTACTGACGAGGGCGGCCGCCTTGATCCGCGATCCGAACAGCTCGGGTCGCGAGTCGGCGAGCTCCATCAGCGTCATGCCGCCCATCGAGTGGCCGGCATAAACAACCGGTCCGTCCCCGACGACCTCATCCAGCACGGTGACCAGGTCGTCCGCCAACTGCGCGATCCGCAGCGACCCCGGCGGCGCAGCATCAGAACGCCCATGACCGCGGTGGTCGTACGTGACCACCCGGACAGACTGCGACCCGAGGATTTGCGGCAGCCCGTCGACCTGGTTGTGCCAGGCCCGGGTCGAGCAGGTCCACCCGTGCACCAGCAGCACCGTGACCGGCGCGTCGGCCGGTCCGGTGGTCTCGACGTTCAGATGAATGCCGTCGGTGGTGGTAACCCCCGAGCGCTCGGCCTGAATGGTCACGCAGTCTCCCGTTCTCGGTCCCCGGCGGCCAGGTGGGCCGCACGCAGGCGCCCGCCGCGGGCGCCGCGCCCGACCAGCCAGGCGATACCGGCGATCTCCAGTAGACCGACCACACCCAGCAGGGCATAGCCGCCGGTCCACATCCATCGTGGCACGTCGGTGCGCTCTTCGCGACGCAGAGTTTCCTGCTCGTTGATGAAGGCAACGGTCTGGCCGTCGGAAACCTGGATCGCAGGCTTCTCGATCGCCGCGTCTTCGGGTGCGTACACCCACATCGCAGTCATGTTCCGGGCACCGGTGTGCAGCCGGATCATCGACTTCCACTTGCCGTACATCGGCAGCGCGTCCTCGGACCGGTAGGTGCCCTCGGCAATCTTCTTCATCGGGTGCAGGACCCGCCCGCCACCCTGCCAGGACATCGCCTCGAACCAACGCGCGTCGTCGGCCGCATTCGCCGGATCCAGCTTGACCGTCACGTACGCCGTCGGCTCGGCCCCAGTGGCGACCCGTTCCAGCGAGACAGTCCCGGTCACGCCCGGTTCGGCCGACCGCGGTACACAGAAGAAGATGACGGCGACGACCGCCACCAGGCCGATCGCTCCGAACTGGTGCGTCCGGCGGATAACGTCCGGCCGCGTGTTCCGTACGTCGGTAGCCCGCTTCTCACCGGCAACTTCGGCGTACCGGGTGGCCAGCCAAGCGCCGATCAGACCGGCACCCGCGCCGACCACCACGCCGTACCCGAGGGCTGACGGGAGGATCGAGAACGGCCACGCGATCGGCATCCAGACCTGGCTCCACGCGTATTCCGCAGTGACGCCAACGGTGCCGATCAGCGCACCGGCGATCAGGCCGAGGCGGAAGCGATTCTTGTTGCCGAGGGCAAGAGCAACCGCCTCGACCAGGATCGCCTCGACGATCAGCAACGGGAAGTGTCCAAGGATTTCGCCGAGCGGCTGATTGACCGCCCAGGCGATGATGCCGCGCACCAGCAGGTAGATCGCCAGCGCGCCGAAGGTGATGCCGGGGCCGCGGCGAGCGCGCAGGATCGTGAAGCCCATCGCAGCGCCGAACGCGATCAGCAGTGGGTGCAGGATCAGCGGGAACTGCGGTACGCCGTAGTTGAACTCGGTGCTGAACAGGTCCCACGCGATCAGCAGCGCGCCGACCGACGCGACCTCCTGGAAGAGGCGGCGCTTGTTCGTCCCCATCAACTGCTCGACCTCGGCGACCGCGAGCAGCCGGGCGAAGATCGAGAAGACCACGCCGCCGATCATCAGCAGGTGGGTCGGGCCCCAGAGCGTGACGTCCTCACCGAAGAGCCGGTGCCAGGTGTCGTCCAGCGGGAAGCCGACGAGCGCGAAGGTGCCGCAGACCAGGATCAGCGCCGCGCTGCACGGGATCCGCCAGTTCTTGGTGAGCTTGATCGTGCGCGCCGGCAGCGGCTTCCCGGCGAGCGCGATCGGCAGTACGCCGGTCACGATCACGCCGAGGATGCCGAAGAAGATCGGGTAGTGCGCCGGCGTCCCGAACGGGCCGGTGTCGCGGCCCTTGTCGATGTGCACGGCAATGTCCCACCAGACGCCGAAGGCACAGGCGAGCAACGACACAACATGGATGTACGGCGACAGCGCGGCCCACCGGGGGACTCCGTCCAGTCGCCCGATGGTGTCCGCGAGCCTGCCGACGAGCGTGACGCGCCCGGTCCGTTCCCGCCACAGGAACACCGCCATCGCGACATACAGCAGTCCCACCACGCCGGTCACGATCGCGATCTGATCGAACGTCGCCGTACCGGTGGTGGCTAGCGGGATCGCCATCCTGGTGCTCCTTCGGGACATTAAGTATGCGCCATGGCAGATGTTACATACCCTATGTAACGTGGAGTCTGGAAGACTGTCAAGAGTGGAAGCAGAAGAGGAGTTCACCGTCGACCAGCTCGCCGCCAAGGTGGGCATGACGGTGCGTAATGTGCGGGCCTACGCCGGGCGTGGATTGATCCCACCGCCGCGGCTGGTCGGCCGTACGGGCTACTACGGCCCTGACCACGTCGCCCGCCTCACGCTCGTCCAGGAACTGCTCGGCAAGGGCTACACCCTGGCCGCCGTCGAGCGGATGATGAGCGAGCTCCCCGACGGCGCGATGGCGCTCGGCGTCTTCCAGACCCTGGTCAACCCGTGGACCCCGTCCGAGCCCGAAGAGCTCGACGAGCTCCAGCTCGCCGAGGCAGCCGGTATCCCCCACGACCCCGCCATCATCGCCAAACTGGTCGAGCTGGGCATCGCCGAGCGGATGGACAACGGCCACCTGCGCATCCCGAACCCCGACCTACTCCGGACCGGCCTCGAGGTCATCAAGCTCGGCGTCCCGCTGGACGCCATCTTCATCCTGCTCCCGAAGCTCTTCGCCCAGGCCGACGCCGTCGCCAAGACATACGTCGAACTGTTCCGCTCCACCGTCTGGCGCCAGTTCGCCGACGCCGGCCTCCCCGCCGAAGGCTGGCCCGAGATTCAGCGCACCCTCGAAAACATCATCCCCCTGGCCGGCCAAGCCCTGGTCGCCGCCTTCCGCGAAGCCATGGCCCGCGAGATCGAGGTAGTCGCCTACGAAGAACTAGGCCTAGACCCCAACACCCTCCCCTCCACCGGCTGAAGGGCAGGGCTCGCTGGGCCTCAGCGGGTGTACAGCGTGGTCGTCGCCTTCGCGAGAACCGTCCCGAGGAACTTCGCGTTCTTGGGCGATCCGGCGACGGTCACCTCGACGCCGGCGTTGTCCTCACCCGTCAGCCCGATGTAGCGGGTGGCGACCCAGCGGGTCGTCTTCCCCCGCGTGTAGGTGTAGACGATCGTGCTCACCGTCAGCCGGCCCATGCCGGCAGTCGACTTCATCGTCGTGGTCTTCGCGCCCAGCACCTTCAGGCCTTTGGTGCCCTTGAGCGCCTTCCGCTTCTCCGCCACCGCGCCCGCGGTGGTCAGATGGCCGCTGTACGCCGTACTGATGTTGACCATCTGGTCGACCTTCGGGTCGAGGAAGCGGGTCACCTGCCACCCCTGCTGCACGACCATCCGCCAGGTGCTCGGCAGCTGGGCCGCCGACAGGTACCCGAAGTCCGAGTCGTAGTCGAACTTCCGGGTCACGAACTTCACCGCCGCCGACTGCGCGGCGACCACCTGCTGCTTCTCCGTGACCGCGTTGCCCTGCAAGGCCGACGTACCGGTCATCACTCCGGCAGCAGCGACCGCCGCCACCAGTCCGCTCACGAATCTTCGCATTGCGTACTCCCCCGAAATGTTGGCTGCTTACGGGGAGACAGACGGCGGCGGTATGTCAGCGGTTGGCTGGACTCCGCGGATCCGCCCCTTTGGGCAGGTCGCCGAGGTCGGCGTCCCAGTCGTCGTCGATGTCCGGGGTCTCGGCTTCGTGGCGCCGCGCGATCCGGATGAAGGCGATGATCAGGAGGATCGGGCCGAGCACCATCGCGGTCTCGGGGACGCCGCCCATGTGCTGAAGGATCATGAGGCTGTCACCAGCGCGATCCCGCCGGCGGTGAAGGCGACCATGGCGGCCAGCATCGGGTACTGGGCGGCCCTGAGTTGACGGCGCCGGAACAGACCAGCGGCGCGATCGTGAGCGGACACGACCCCGAGTACGTGTCCGAGCACGATCGCGCCGATCTGAACACCAGCAATAACGCCGGTACCCAGAAACGCGTAGTCGATGCGAGTACCACTGGTTCCGAAGAGGTCCCAGCCGAGACCGAACGGGTCGGTCGCGAGCAGCACACCTTCCTGGCCTTGGAACATCGCGAACGAGAAGTAGTGCGCGACCGCGTAGCCGATCGCGATTGGGACCAATGAGTGCACGAATGCGCCCGGTAGCCCGGCGTTCCCGACCGCGCCCGGCCGGACGTCCGCCGTACCGGTGGTTCGGGAGGCGACGACGAAGAGAGCGGTCACGATCGCGACCGTGACGATCAGCCCAGCGGTATAAGCGACGACGTGGTTAAGCTCGCCGGTCCGACTAGTCCACGCGGACCAGCGGGAGATCCCATCGAAAGCCGTTGACCCGAGCAACAAACAGAGCAGGGCAACGATGCCCGGTTGCTGCGGCAGCGTGGCCAGGCCGGCGAGCGGGTTGCGGATCACCAGTCGCCCGTCGGCACCGCGACCGAGCGGACTCAACCTGGCCAGCACTTCGGCGTACACCTCGAAGGAGTCGCCGGTGGCAAACCACGCCGGCCCATAAACGATGCCCGCAGCAACATTCACCACGGCGTAGACCGTGACGAAGGCAGCGACCACGATCGGTTCGGAGGCTTCCGGGTAGCAAAGCTCGAGCCAGAGGAATCCGGCCAGCCCCGCGACCGCCGGCCAGTACGCGACCCCCTCCGGAAGACGCCGGTACGACGTACGCCGCACCAGGCTCGCGATGGTCCGCAACGGGTTCGCGAGCCGCCAGATCGGGCCGAGGAGCAGGGACAGCGGGATGATGCCGACCCAGATCCATACGTACAGCCAGGTCGGTGCCGGATTCTCGGCGGGAGAGTCACTGCCGAACCAGGCGGAACCGATCAGCATCGCGAGTGCAGCCAGGCCGACCAGCTTGAGCAACCAGCGCAACGCCCGCGAGTCGACCAGGCGGGTCAGCGCGGCGAGCGCCGTACCGCCGGCTGTTTCGAAGCGCGGGCGGGACCAGAAGGCCGCGAGGGCGAAGAACGAGACCGCCACCGCTGCGCCGGCCGAGTAGATCGCCAGCCAGAGCGGGACAGGGAGGTCTCCGCGACCGCCGATCCCGTGCATCGGTACCAGCAGCTCCAGCACAGCGGTGCCCTCCGATCAGCTATCTGACTGATCGAATGTAACACGCACGATGTCACATAGCGAGAGTTCGGTAATCCGCCGCATCGAAGCGCCGGGTGAGCTGCCGGAACCGGAAGGTGAAGGTCGGCCAGAGCGTGGTGTTGCGGCCCTGAGCGTCGAGATACCAGCTCGTGCAGCCGCCGCGGGTCCAGATGGTGTTCTTCATCGAGGAGCGGACGCCATCGACGAAGGCGCGCTGCACCTCCGGCCGCACCTCGACCTCACGCAGGCCCTTCGCGTCGATCTCCCGGAGCGCATCCACGATGTAGGCGATCTGGGACTCGATCATGAAGACCATCGAGCTGTGGCCAAGACCGGTGTTCGGGCCGATCAGCAGGAAGAAGTTCGGGAAGCCGGAGACCGCCGTACCGAGGTGGGCTTCCATGCCGTCGGACCAGGCTTCGCGTAGGGACAGGCCGTCGCGGCCGTGCACCATGTCCATCACCGGGAGGTTGGTGACGCGGAAACCCGTGCCGTAGATGATCGTGTCGACCTCATGCTTCACGCCATCCTCGGTGACCACGCCGGTCGGAGTGACCTCGGCGATCCCATCGGTGACGACGTCGACGTTCGGCTGGGCGAGGGCCGGGTAGTACTCATCGGAGAGCAGGATGCGCTTACACCCGAGAGTGAAGTCAGGAGTCAGTTTGGCGCGCAGCTTCGGATCGCGGATCTGATGCTGCAGGTGCTTCTCAGCGACCTTCTGCGCCTGCTTCATGATCGCGGGCAGCTTCGTGAACCCGAGGACGAACGACTCGCGTGCCCAGTAGATCCCGGCCCGAACAGCCTTCTGCGCAAGGGGAAAACGACGGTAGACGGCCTTCTCGCCGGCGGTGATCTTGCGGTCCGGCCGCGGCATCACCCACGGGGGTGTCCGCTGGAAGAGGTGGAGCTCCTCGACCTCGGGCTGGATCGCCGGGACGAATTGGATCGACGAGGCACCGGTGCCGATGACGGCGACCTTGCGGCCGGCCAGATCGAGGTCGTGGTTCCAGCGGGCGGAGTGGAAGACGTCGCCCTCGAAATTCTCGATCCCGGGGAGTTTCGGGTCGGCAGGCTCGGCCAGCGGGCCCATCCCGGAGAGCATGAACTGGGCGACGAAATCACCCTGGTCGGTGCGAATCCGCCATTCACCGTCCACCCAGTCCGCGGATTCGACCGTGTGGCCGAAGCGGATGTGGCGACGGACGTCGTACCGGTCGGTGACGTCGCGGAGGTACTGCTCGATCTCGGGCTGCGGGGAGAAGGTCGACGACCACTCCGGATTCGGCGCGAAGGAGAACGAGTACAGATGAGACGGTACGTCGCACCGGCAGCCCGGGTAGGTGTTGTCGCGCCAGGTGCCGCCGACGTCGTTCGCCCGCTCCAGTACGACGAAGTCGTCGTACCCGGCCTGCTTGAGGCGGACCGCCATCCCGATCCCGGCGAACCCGGTGCCGATCACCACAATCCGATGCTTCTGCTCCACAGCAAACCTCCTCGCTGGCGAACTTACTCAAAGTAAGTTACTCGGAGTCAGTTACGATGTGCAAGTGACGTCGACCACGCAACAGCAGGCCCCGAAGCGCCGTCGGGACCGCGCCGCGCGGGAGCGGGAGATCCTCGCCGCGGCCGAGCGAATCTTCGGCGAACGCGGCTACCAGGGCACCTCGATGGACGACATCGCCGCCGCCGTCGGCGTCTCGAAACCGCTGATCTACCAGTACTACGGCTCCAAGGACGGCCTCTTCCTCGCCTGCCTGGCCCGCCTGCGCGCCCAACTCCTGGAGACCGTCGCGGAGGCCGTGATGGCCGCGACCGACATCGAGGACTCCCTGTACGCCGGTTTCGTCGCGTGGTTCCAGTTCCTCGACGACCACCCGCAAGCCTGGTCGGTGCTGATCGACGAAGGCATGCTCGCGGCCGGCCCGATGGCCGATGCCACCGACGAGGTCCGCAACTCGTTCGTCGAGCTCATCTCGGCCATGGTCCGGCTGAATCTTCCGCCGACCCGCCCGGTCGACGCCGACGAGGTCGAAATCCTCGCCCACTCGATCTCCGGAGCCACCGAACGCCTGGCCATCTGGCGCAGCCGAACCCCGAATCCGCCAGCACGGGAAAAGGTCGCCCAAACACTGCGCGATCTGCTCTGGCAAGGCCTCAAAACCCTCAGCGCCACGTAACTCCGGCGATACCGGTACCGCTTTCCCAGCGGTCTTTTCCGGACCCCGTGAGAATGCGCATTCTCGTTTGTCACGACGTCTTGACGGGGCTGTGATCGGCAAGCAAACTAACGGCACTTCGGTCAGATCTTTTCGATAATCGCCTTTGCACCAACCGCCCCCAGAAGGTGCCCAGGATGCGCATGTCGACCGTGCGCTGCGTGCTGCCTGGGGGTCCCCTCCGAAAGGACACCGCCCCCATGAAGTTTTCCCGAAGCCGCATTGCGATTGCGGCGTTGGCCCTCGTCACCGGTACGGCCGGATTGATCGGGACCAATGCGTCCACACCGAAAGCCGAGGCCGCCCCGGCCGCCGCCACTGGGGTCACCGCGGCCCAGGCGCTGCCGGCCGGATTCAAGAGCGTCGGCTACATGCCCTCCTGGTCGGGCAGCGTGACGGCGATCCAGTACAGCAAGCTCACCCACATCAACTACTCGTTCGCGCTGCCGAACTCCAACGGCTCACTGCAAGGCATCCCCGACCCCGGGAAGCTGAACCAGCTGGTCAGCCTCGCGCACCAGAGCGGCGTCAAGGTGTCGCTGGCCATCGGTGGCTGGAACGACGGCAACGACTCCAACTTCGAGGCGCTGGCGGGCAACTCAGGTGCCCGCACCACCTTCGTCAACGCGGTCATGGGCGCCATCAACCAGTACAACCTGGACGGCGTCGACATCGACTGGGAGTACCCGGACCCGGGCACGTCGGGCAACAACTACACCGCCCTGATGCAGCAGCTGAGCAACACCTTGCATGCCAACGGCAAGCTTCTCACCGCCGCTGTTGTCTCCGAGGGTGGTACGGCGAACGGCGTCCAGCCCGCCGTCTTCGGCTACGTCGACTGGCTGAACATCATGGCCTACGACGGCGGCAGCCCACACGCCAACTACGACTGGTCGATCGCCTCGGCGAACTTCTGGAAGAACCGTGGCCTGCCGAAGGCCAAGACCGTGCTCGGCGTCCCGTTCTACAGCCGGCCGACCTACGTGGCCTACAAGGACATCGTCGCGGCGAACCCCAACAACGCGAACGTGGACTGCTACAACAACGGCGGTCAGCAGTGCTACAACGGCATTCCGACCATCAAGCGCAAGACGCAGTGGGCGGTCGCGAACGCCGGTGGCATCATGAACTGGGAGCTCTCCCAGGACGCGACCGGCAGCCTGTCGTTGCTGAGCGCAATCTTCGACGCAGCCGGTGGCACCACCACCCCGCCGACCGGTAAGACCGGTCAGATCAAGGGCATCGCCGGCAAGTGCGTTGACGTTGCCGGCAACAACAGTGCCAACGGAACCGCCGTACAGCTGTGGACTTGTGGCAGTGGCACCGGCCAGACCTGGACGGTCAGCACCGACGGCACGATCCGCGCCCTCGGCAAGTGCTTGGACGTGGCTGCGGCCGGTACCGCGAACGGAACGGTCACCCAGCTCTACGACTGCAACGGCACCGGAGCCCAGTCCTGGCAGGCCCAGTCCAACGGCAACCTGCTCAACCCCGCCTCTGGAAAGTGCCTGGACGCCACCGGCCAAGCCTCGGCCGACGGCACCCGGCTGCAGATCTGGAGCTGCGCCGGAAGCGCCAACCAGCTCTGGACGCTCCCGGCCTGATCGACCTCAAGGTAGGCGGGTCAGTCGCCCCTCCGGGGTGATCTTGACGCTGACCCGGTGGGCGCCAACGACGAGATCCAGCACGACGTTGGCGCCCGCCTCCCGAGTTGTGTAACTGACCTTGTCAGCCTTGGCCGCAGGGACGATCGCGGACAGGATGCGCGCATTCTGCCCCACATGCTTGAACTTGACGACCGGTGCCGGTGACACCGTGAAGATGTCCTTGAAGAACCAGCCCTGCGGCGGATTCGGCGTCCCCTCCTCGACCGTGGTCGTGCCGGATTCGCCGCCGAGCGGAATGTGCAACAGGTGGGTCCGGACGCCGCCACCGGTCGCCACGGCCTTGCCGGACTCCACAGTGACCTTCTGTCCCGGAGCCAAGTGCCACAACGTTTCGTAGCTCTGGTTACTCCCCGACTGCGCGCGGTCCAGCGTGATCATCAGGTCAGGGTCCTTGAGAACCAGCACATCCCGGGTCCGGTCGACGCCCTCCGCGGGCTGATCGGCCAACGCGAAGTAGTCGGAGTTCGCCGTACTGACTGATCCGGTGAGCCGGGTGACCGGGCCCTTCGCCAGCGCCGTCGCGGTCGGGATCGTCAACTGGTTGTGCGCGGCCGGCCCCTTGGCCCACTCCTGGCGAGCGTCCGCCTGGTGACCGCCGTACCCGGGGTCGACGAGGATGTCGTGCCCCTTCCAATTGTAGGTGACCGCCGTGTGGTCCTGGTGCCCGTGCCAACGGCGCGCGACACCGAAACGGATCGAGTACGTCGACTCTTCGGCGTACGGGCGTTCCTCGCCCCAGCCGGTGCGCCCGAAGACGTAGCCCGCCTTGTAGATCGCCGTCCGGAGTCGTGGTTTCTTACCGCTCTTGCCCTGCGTCGCGACGAACTCCATCGGTGTCCCGGGCACGTTGGGGAGCTTCTGCTGATTGGTGTTGCCGATCTGATGCATGTACCCGGTCGAGGTCGTTGCCGTGGCCAACCACTCACCCAACGCCGTACGGCGTGCTTCGATCGCCGGACTGGGAGCGACGCCGCAGTCCTTCATCCGATCCACAGCCCGCCCCCACAACCGGTAGTTGAAGTCGGCGTACCCAACTGCTTGCTCGTTGGTCGATCCGTCCTCGTCGATCGCCTGGGTGACCGCTTTGTTCAGTCGGCTTGCCGCCAAGCCCATCAGCTCTTTCCGCCCCAAGGTGCACCCGATGCCGAGCAACGCGATGCTCTGATCGGTCCCGTGGTTGTGCGCACCGCTCCAGTTGTCCGTCAGGTAGCGCGCGTGCGTCAGCAACGCTTCGTCGAGCCATTGGTATTCAGCCGGCAACACCTTGACCTTCAACTGAGTCAGCAACGCCTGCCGCACACAGATCAGCACATTCGTCCGATGCATCGTCGCCTCGGACGCACTCGTGTTGCTCTTCCACGAGAACGGATTGTCCTGCACCCAGTCCTTCACGATCGCCAGCACATGCTTGCTCGCCTTCGCGTCCCCGGCCCGCATCGCATAGACCCCATTCCCCAACCACCGCAGGGAATGCAGCCACAAGTGCCAGCTCAGGTTCTGGTAAGGATCGGAGTCCCACTTGATGTCACCCGATCCGTTACCCACCTTGTACGGCGCAGTGTTGCCCCAGGCAAAGGTGTCCTTCAGCAACGCGGGCAGAGGAACCTTCTTCTCGATCCCGCTGAACCCCTGACACGGATACGACGGACCACCCAACGCCGGCGCCGACATCGGCGTACCGGGCAGTGTTGTCGAGCCAACCGCCTTACCAGGAACGGCTTTCGATGCCGACCTTGGCAACATCACCGCTGCCCCGCCCGCCACCGCAACCCCACAAACAAGCACACCTGCAACGCCCAACCCAATGCTCTTCGTTCGCACGCCCATTGGTGCCGCCTCCGCATTCGCCGCTGTGCAAGGCAAAACGGACCAGCAGAACCCAACAGTTGCACCACTGCCCGAGGTGGAGCTCGTGATCCGGAAGCACCGCTCAAGCCGACCGAACTCGTCAACGCATGCAACCTTTTGCCCGCCGGCGCAGTAGCCCGTTCGGAAGGCGTCCCTGAGCGCGACCCTGAGGAGTGACCCTGAGATGTGGCTGACGGATGTCATGGCGGGGTGGTGACGAGTGGTCGATGCCTGGTGATGGCTGAGGCCGCAGGCTTCTTGGTATGACGACAACGACTGCGGTCAGCCTGGTGGGCGTGACCAAGAAGTACGGGGCGGTGCAGGCTGTCGCCGGGGTGGATCTGAGTATCCGGGTCGGCGAGGTCGTTGCACTGCTGGGGCCGAACGGGGCCGGCAAGTCGACCACGATCGAGATGCTGCTCGGGCTGGTGCGGCCGGATCAGGGCAGCGTGCAGGTGTACGGCGGTACGCCGTCGGAAGCCATCGCCAACGGGCAGATCGGGGTGATGCTGCAGAGCGGCGGGATCATCGAGGACGCCAAGGTCGGCGAACTGCTGAACCTCGTGGCCGGGCTGCACACCAAGCCGATGCCGGTGCAGGAGGCGCTCGACCGGGCCGGGATCGCCGACCTGTACGACCGCAAGATGAAAGGGCTGTCCGGCGGCCAGAAGCAGCGGGTGCGGTTCGCGATGGCGATCATCCCGCAGCCCGAGCTGATCGTGCTGGACGAGCCGACGACCGGGATGGATGTCGAGTCCCGCCGCGACTTCTGGGCGTCGATGCACGCCGAGACCGCCCGCGGCCGCACGGTGCTGTTCGCGACTCACTACCTCGAAGAGGCCGACGCGTACGCCGACCGCGTCGTGCTGATGCGGAACGGGAAGATCGTTGCCGACGGGACCGCCGCGCAGATCAAGGCCAGTGTCTCCGGCCGCACGATCCGGGCCACCATCCCCGGTGCAGACCTGACCGCGCTCGCCGCGTTGCCGGGTGTGCGCAATGTCGAGACGCGCGGCGACGTCGTACTGCTGCAGTGTGCGGACTCCGACGACACCCTGCGCTACCTGCTCGGCAACACGACCGCTCACGACATCGAAGTGACCTCGGCCGACCTTGAGGACGCCGTACTGGCAATTAGTGACGGCTCTGCATATCAAGGGAAAGAGAGCGTCGCATGAACCGCAACTACCTGATGTTCGACATCCGCCGGACGCTCCGCAACCGGCGCGTGATGATCTTCGCGATCCTGATGCCGTTGGTCCTGTTCGCGATCTTCGGTCTGACGATCCCCAAGGACGCGGCCGCAGGCGGGATCTCCGCGATCGCCTACGTGATGGTCAGTATGGCGATGTTCGGCTCGATGTCGGCCGCCATGAGCAGCGGTGGCGTGATCGCGGCCGAACGCGACGGCGGCTGGAACCGGACGCTTCGGCTGACTCCGCTGAAGCCACAGGCCTATGTGATCAACAAGGTGATCCTGTCGCTGCTCGTGGCGGTTCCGCCGCTCATCGTCGTCTTCCTCTTCGGGATGACGGTCGGCCACGTCCACCTCAGCGCATCGCAGTGGATCACGGTCGCGCTGGTCTCCTGGCTCGGCGCTCTGCCGTTCGCCGCGATCGGCCTGGTCATCGGGTACGTCGCCAAACCGGACAGCATGCAGCCGATCACCGGACTGGCGACCATGCTGATCGCCGCGTTCGGCGGACTGTGGCTGCCGGTCGACCAGATGCCCTCGGTCATGAAGCACATCGCCCAGCTGACTCCGGCGTACTGGACCGGGCTGACCTCCCGCAGCGCGCTGACCGCGGGCGGGGTGGACACCCAGGCCCTCCTGGTGGTGCTCGGTTGGACTGTCGTCCTCGGCTTCATCGCCCTGCGCCGGTACCGCGCCGACACTGCACGAGCCTGATCGCCTACCGTGAGCTTCATGAAGCGAACCCTGCCGGCTGAGTTGGCTGACAACGGTCGGCCACCCGGCCGGTGGGGCTTTCTCGCGGTCGGAATCTGGCTGTTTTACCTGGTCCAGCCGCTGACCGAGATCTGGCAGACCCAGCACGGCGTCACCCGCATCCTGGGCCTACTGAACTTGCTCGCGTTCGCGGTGGCGTACCTCGGCTTCTTCGCCGTCTTGCGCTGGCAGGAGTTCCGGCCGGACGCGTCACCGCTGTGGCAACGGCTGGGGTATCTGCTCTTCATGCTGGGGCTGGCCCTGCTCCTCACCATGACCGCCGGTCAGACCGCACTCACCTGCATGGTCTACATCGCCGCGACCGCCGTGCTCTCGCTCCGGCTGCCGCTCGGGGTGGCGATCGTCCTGCTGCTGCTCGGTGGCGTCGAGCTGGCGATGCGCGTCGTACCGGGTTGGTCGGACGACGGCAGCTACGGATTCGCGATCTTCCTCGGCGGCCTGGCGGTTTTCGCGATGCGCGTCTCGATGCAGCGCAGTTCCGAGCTGTCCCGCGCCCGCCAGGACATGGCTGAGCTGGCCGTCCAGGAGGAGCGCAACCGCTTCGCCCGCGACCTGCACGACATCCTCGGCCACTCGCTGACCGTCATCACCGTGAAGGCCGAGCTGGCCGGCCGCCTGATCCAGGCCAACCCCGAGCGGGCGGCGGCCGAGGTCGCCGACGTGGAGAGCCTGGCCCGCGCCGCCCTCGGTGACGTCCGGGCCGCGGTCGCCGGATACCGCGAGATCAGCCTGGCCGGCGAACTCGTCTCGGCCCGCACCGCACTCCAGGCCGCCGAGATCAAGCCCGATCTCCCGACCACGCTCGACGAGGTCCCCGAGGAGAACCGCGAACTCTTCGCCTGGGTGATCCGCGAGGGCGTCACCAACGTCATCCGGCACTCCGGCGCCAAGCGCTGCACGATCAAACTCTCCGGCCGCCAGATCGAGGTCCTCGACGACGGCAAGGGCCCGACCGCCGAGACCAGCGCCGACGGCCACGGTCTCATCGGCCTCCGCGAACGAGCCCACCAAACCGGCGCCGGCCTCCAGGTCGGCCAGGCGCCCGGCGGCGGCTTCCGCCTAGCTGTAAAGGTTGGCCCGTGAGCGAGCGCAGCGAGAGAACCAATGACACAGCGACCTCTGGTCACGACGGAGCCGAGCGAAGCGAGGTGGAGGCGTGACGATTCGACTGTTGATCGCTGATGATCAGGCTCTGGTCCGTGGAGCGCTGGCTGCTCTGCTGGATCTTGAGCCGGACCTCGAGGTCGTGTCCGAGGTCGGGCGCGGCGACGAGGTGGTTGCCGCGGCCAAAGCCAGTACGCCGGATGTCGCGCTGCTGGACGTCGAGATGCCAGGGCTCGACGGCATCGAGGCCGCGGCCGCGTTGCGCACCGCCGTACCGGGTGTTCGGATTCTGATGGTGACCACGTTCGGCCGGCCCGGGTATCTGCGTCGCGCGATGGAGGCCGGCGCGGCCGGTTTCGTCGTGAAGGACACCCCTGCCGCTCAGCTGGCAGACGCCGTACGGCGAGTGCACCAGGGACTGCGCGTGGTCGACCCCTCGCTCGCCGCCGAGACGCTGGTGGCCGGCACGAGCCCGTTGACCGGCCGCGAGTCCGACGTACTGCGTGCAGCCCGCGAGGGTGGCACGGTCGCCGACATCGCCAAGGAGCTCCACCTCTCCGAAGGCACCGTCCGCAACCACCTCTCTGCCGCGATCGGCAAGACCGGTGCCCGCACCCGCGCCGAGGCCGCCCGCATCGCCCTCGACAACGGCTGGCTCTGATGCTCTCGACGCACTATTCTCGGGGGTCGGGGAGGCACGATGTCGATCGAACAGTTCAGTGTGCGGGGGCGACTGGCGGACACCGGTGAGGGGATTACCGGTGACGAACTGCAGCTCGCGGCCCGCAATCATGGGATCCCGCTGGAGGCCCTGCGGTACGACGTGACGCCGGCCGGACTGCATTACGTGCTGGTGCACTACGACATCCCGGCGGGGAGCGCCGCGACCTGGCGACTGGCCGTCGATGGGTGCGTCGAGCAACCGATGTCGTTCGGACTGACCGAGCTGCGCGCGATGACCCGCCGTACGGTGCGGGTGACATTGGAGTGCGCAGGCAACGGTCGCGCGTCGTTGCAACCGCGCCCGATCAGCCAGCCCTGGCTGAACGAAGCAGTCGGTACGGCGGAGTGGACCGGCGTGCTGCTAGCCGACCTGCTGGAGAATGCGGGGATCCGGTCGGACGCCGTGGACGTGGTTTTCACCGGCGCGGACCACGGGATCGAGCGTGGTGTCGAGCAGGACTACCAGCGTGGGTTGTCGCTGGGCGAGGCGATCGGTTCCGGTGCGATCGTCGCCTGGGAGATGAACGGCGATCCGCTGCCGCCGCAACACGGGTATCCGCTGCGTCTCGTCGTACCGGGTTGGTACGGGATGGCCAGCGTGAAGTGGTTGCGGTCGATCGAGCTGATCGACCACGAGTTCGACGGCTTCCAGAACGCGGTCGCGTACCGGATCCGGCAGGAGGCCGACGAGCTCGGTACGGCGATCACCCGGATCGAGCCGCGGGCATTGCTGATCCCGCCCGGCTTCCCCGACTTCATGAGCCGCCACCGCTTCGTTGCCGCCGGCATCGTCCCGCTGGAGGGCAAGGCATGGTCCGGCTGGGCGCCGATCGACCGCGTCGAGGTCAGCACAGACGCCGGCGTCACCTGGAGCCCCGCGAAACTAGATGCTGCTGGCAACGATGAACTGGCCTGGCGTTCTTTCAGTCACGACTGGGATGCGGCACCAGGCGAGCACGTGCTCACCGTCCGCGCGATCGATGCCAGTGGCCGCGAGCAACCAGTCGAGGCCCCTTGGAACCGCGGCGGATTCGCGAACAACAGCGCGCAGCGAATCACCGTCCTCGTCACCTGACCGCGTGTCGCTGGGCCAATCCGCCGTACCGGCGTCACATCCTGGATGGGTACACGGTTCTCCCTGCAGAAGTGACTCAGTAGGAGTGATGCGCGGTGAACTTGCACGCCAGAGTTTTCAGAACGGCTGACCATTGGTATGCCGACCTTGACGACGGACTGTTTCCGCAGCCCGACAACCCGCTGTGGTGCGGTTCCTACCCATCACAGTCGTCGGCGCTCGCCGCCGTCTGCACTCTGATCGCCGAACTCGCCGATCAGAAAAACGCGATCCACCACCCCATCGCGAGGCACGCGAGCGTGATCACGGCGCCGATCAGATAAGCCCACCAAGGCATCGCCCAGTCGACGGCCGCGGCCAGCACGTACGACGGGTCGCTGGGGTCGATCACCACGTCGACCTCGTCACCCACCGCGGGCAGTGGGTCGAGCTCATCGCCACCACCCAACTCGACCGCCACTCCGTCCCCGGGACGCGCGACCTTGACGACGATCTCCGCACCCTTGGACCAACGGTCGCGCTCGACCTCGACCACCTTCACGGTCTGCACCGGCCCGGCCGCCACCAATTGCACGTCGCGCCGGCTGTCCAGGATCCCCAGCGGCAGGATCGCCAGCGAGCCCACCGCGATCGGTAGACCGACCACCACCCGCACGACCCGAACCGCGATTTCGCGACCGCGGCGTACCGGCCGTTGTCGACGCGCCTGGCGTCGTACCTCTAGTCGGTTCCACCAGCCGAAGCGCTCGGCGAGGAAGCGGGCCGGGTAGCAGAGGAAGCCGGCGATCGCTGGGCAGGCAAAAGGGTGGTCGTAGAGGAAGCTGGGGCGGGCGAGCCAGCCAATCAGATACAGGCCGCCGCCGACTCCGACGAAGAACAGCAGCAGGAAGGCGAGCTGCCATCCGTGCAGATCGGTGTCGTCGGGATCACTCATCGCCACATCATGCGGGATGGACGCCGCCGGCGACGCCTTGGTTCCGCCTGCCCTCGGACGCGCGCCCGAGGGCACCCGAACGCGGACCGCCGCCACTCATCAACCGCCGAAACCGGCTCCAGAAGGCGCCGCCCTGAGCGTGAAGCCGCCCAACCCGAGCAACTTACTGAGTGCCGGCGGTCCGCCCCACCAGCGCTCCCTCCCCGCGCGGCCGGCGGATGGCTGGTCGCCGCTGCGGCCGATTTACTGAAAACGCTCCGCTGAGCAGGACTACGGCTGAGCTGGATGGCGAGGACGGCGACCGCATGACTCGTTGCTTGAGGTGCTGGGCTTCGGCTGAGGTCAGTGGAGGGGTGCCGTCGTCGGATCAGTACCCGTTCGCCGGAGGCTGGGGAGCACTGCCTGCCGATTCCGGTGCGTAACGCTCCCCAGCCCGCCGAACACCCCGCGCGCAGCTTCTCGGAACCACCTGACCTGCCGTCGTTAACCCCAGAACCAGCGACCAACCGCGAACCACCCCGGACACGAGGCAATCCGCCGGATCGGCGAGGTCGGGGCGTTCGCCGTCGGCGCCGCGGCGCTCGCGGCCAGCTCCTCCGCCCGGTCCCTGCCTACTCGGGTGTGTTGTGAGCTGTGCCGCCGATCCGGTACGGCGTGACGTAGCCCGCGTACATGAGATGGGTCATCAACCCCTCGGACGCATGCGGCAGGTTGTGACAGTGATCCATCCAGACACCGGGGTTGTCGGCGACGAACGCGATCTCGTACGTCTCGTTGTTGCCGACCTCAACGGTGTCGGTCCACCACGGTGATCCCGTCGACGCCGTACCGTTCCGGCTCAGGACAACGGCATGATGACCGTGCAGGTGCATCGGATGCGCCTGACCGCTGGTGTTGCTGATCGTCATCCGGACAACGTCACCCGCGGCCACCATGAACATCGGTACGTCGGGAAACTTGTGCCCGTTGATCGTCCACCACAACCCCGGTACGCCGTCCAGGAAGCCGATCTGCCGCCCGATCCGATACTCGAACCGCCGATTCGCCTTGGCTGGGTCGAACCCGAGCGGTTTCGTGGTCCCGTAACTCAGCAGGTCGACGGTCTCCCCCGGCAGCTCCACGGCTGGCGGATCATGCGGTCCGATTGCGAGCGACAGCGCCGCCGTACCGGCGACGAACCGCATCCCTGCGGCCGGCACCACCGCCTCCAGGTCGACTCGTCCACCCGCGGCCAACGCATAAGCCTTCGTGATCGGCGTCGGCCCATTCACCTCGCGCCCATCAACCGCAACCACCTTGTACGGCGTGCCTGTGAGCCCAACCCGGAGGATTGCGTCGTCGGTGTTGATCACCCGCACCCGCACCCGCGCCGTCGTACCGGCCTTCAGCTCAACGTGCTGACTACCCGTTTCACCATTGATCGTGCGCTTCCCGTCGTACGTGTGGATCGTGGCCAGCACCTCACCAGGCGTCTTCGGCGCGATCACGATCGGGCCGAACAGACCGCCCTTGACCTGGTCACTCGATACCTGGTGCGAGTGATACCAATACGTCCCCGCATCCTCCGCCCGGAACCGATAGACGTGCTTGCCCCCGATCGGCACCGCGTCCTGCGTGACCCCCGCGACACCGTCCTCAGCATTCGGTACGTCGATGCCGTGCCAATGCAGAGTCGCCCCGTCCGGGACCGATTCGTTGACCAGCGTCACCTGGACGAGATCACCGCTCTCGGCTCGGATCAGTGGTCCCGGCGACGTGCCGTTGAGCGTGTACCCGGCCAGCCCCTTCTTCTCCTTGCGGGCAACGAGCGTGACCGCGACATCCGGCGTACCGGTCTTTGGTCCAGTCAGATCAGTGACGCTCAGCTGGTGGTGCTCGTGCTCATGCCCACCGGCCGGTCCGCCGCCATAGTCGGCGTACCCCATGTCGGCCGCGTTGTAGGTGCCCGGGACCAGACTGGTCGCCCAGAGATAGCCGAGCGGCACCAGCACCGCCATGACTATCCCCAGAGCGACCAGTCGGGCACGCCGCTTAGACACTGGCCGCGAGCTGCCGCGATGCAGAGGCGCGCTCAATCGCAGTCCCCGCCATCGCACCAATGGCCAGCCCGTTGAGACCGTGCAGCACTCCCAGCGCCGGCAACCCGAACGACACCGTCGCCAGTACGAACTGCACTGCCACCAGCCCAACGATCGCTCCGGCCAGCACACGCCCGCGCGGCACATCGGTGAGGAACGAAACCACCAGCAGTACCAGCGCCAGCAGCCCGATCACCATCCCTGCCATGGCGTGATAGCTCTGCCCGAAGTTGCCGTAGTCGGCCCCGATCGCCGTACCGTCGTTCGCATCCTTGGCAACGGTGAACCCTGCCAGTGCGATCGACGCCACCTGCAGGCCGACCCCGATCGCGATCAGGATCGCGGTGACCCGATAGACGTTCCTCATGCCTGCCGCCGCTTCCGGTAGAAGACAACCCCGGCCACGACCGCCGCGATCAGCAACACCGGCGGGTGCGGATGCCCGCCACCCCACGACTGCGCATGCGGATGCCCGCCGCCCACCGCACACCCGACAGACGCCAGCACGGCAATCACGCCGAGCGCCACCAGCAACGGCAGCGGCACCTTCCCGAACGGCCCCCGAGCAGCCCAATCCGGCCGCCCGCGACGCGTCGGTCCAGCCTGCGGCGTCGGCTGAGCTTTCTCCCCCGGCAGATCGGCGAAGATGGCGCCCAGCTCATCACTCGTCCGCGCCCGCAGCGCAGCCTCGACCCGCTCCCCGTGCTCCTCCGCACTCAGCCGGCCGGACTCGTAGTGCTCCCCCAGCCGCCGTACGGCCTCTTCCCGTTCCGTATCGCCGATCCGGATCGATCCTTCGTCACTCATGACGCTCCCTCGATGCTCGTAGGTTTCCCAACTGCACCGATCGTGTCGCGAGAGCCCCCCGCACCGCGTCGCCTCAGCGGCGGCACCTCAACTACCCCCGCAGGCGCACAACCGCCGTACGACGCAGGACGCCGTACTCCCCGTGGAGTACGGCGTCCCCGAGCGAACCCCTAGGCGTTGGCCGCGAGGATCTTGTTCACGTCGTCATTCGCCTTGGCCAGCGACGACAGTGGCGAGTCGAACGACAGCACCGCATCCATGGCCGGGGTCATGACAGCGCTGACGTCGGCCGCGTTCGGATTCGCCGGGTATGGGAAGACGTCACCCGCCTCGACCGTCTCCAGGAACGGCGTCACGTCCCAGCCGTTGGCCGCGAACTTCGCCTTGGCCGCTGGCAGGCTCGCCGACACCGCCGGGAACACGACGCCGGCCTTGGCGACGATGTCCTGCGCGGTCTGCGACCCCAGGAACTTCACCCACGCCCACGACGCCTCACGACGCGTCGTACCGGCCCAGATCGTGTCCGCGAGACCGTTCATCATCGACATCCGCTTACCGATCGGGCCGATCGGCAACCGCGCCAGCTTGGTCTGCACACCCTTCAGCGTCTGATAGGTGCCGAGCATCCACGATCCGTTCGGCGTGATCGCATACTTGCCCGCGCCGAACGAGGTGGTGATGTCGACCCCGGACTTGGCCTGCGCGTACGTCGGCATGTAGCCCTTGGTGATGAGCCCCCGCCACCACCCGATCGTGTCGGTGAACTTCGGGTCGCCGTAGAAGAACTTCGTCCCCCACGGCTCGCCCTCGGAATACTTCCAGCCGTTGGAGGCGGCGTACCAGCTCCAGCTGGTTTGACCGTCGGCGCCGCCGGCATCGCCGTACCCGAGTCCGTAGACCTTGATGTTGTTCTTGTCGAACCCGGGCTGGTCGCCGCGCCGGCCCTTGGCGTCGACGGTGAGTCGCCGGACGACCTCCTCGAAGGTGCCGCCGTCCTGGGGGTTCCACGTCATCGCGTTGAGTTGCTCGGGGCTGATCCCGGCCGCCTCGGTGAACGCGCTGTTGTAGAAGTAGACCTCGGAGTCGAAGTCCTTCGGCAGGCCATAACGCTTGCCGTCGGCACCGACCCAGCGGTCAGCCAGGCCCTTCTGGTAGATGCCGAGATCAACGTTGTCCTTGGCCACGAAGTCGTCGATCGCGAGCACCTGGCCCTTGTCCGCGAACAACGGGTACTTCGCGGAGTGTGAGGTGAACACGTCCGGAGCCGTCTCGGAGATGAATCCGGTGACCAGCTTCGACCAGTAATCACCCCAGCCGTACTGCTCGATCTTCACGCTGTACTGCGGGTTCTGCTCGTGGAAGACCTTCGCGGCCTCGGTGTACATCGGCAGCTGGGCCGAGTCCCAGAGCCAGTAGATGACTTCACCTTCCCCGCGGGCTGCGGCGCCGTTGTTACACGCGGCCAGCGACGGTACGGCGAGTGCAGCGAGCCCGGCCTTGAGCAAGGTCCGGCGGGATACGTTCATCATTTGATCCCCGAGAAGCCGATGGAGTTGGTGATCCGCTTGGCGAAGGCCAGGAACAGGATGATCATCGGCAGCGCCGCGATCAGCGTGGCTGCCATCAGACCGGCCCAGTCGGGTCCGCCTTGGGGTGTCTGCGAGCGGAAGACGCCCAGGGCGACCGTGAGCACGCGGACGTTCTCCTGCTGGCCGACAAGCAGCGGCCAGAAGTAGTCGTTCCAGGAGTTGATGTAGGTCAGGATCGCCAGCGTGGCGATCGGGGCGGCACTCATCGGGATGATCATCCCGAAGAAGATCCGCCGGTGCCCGGCGCCGTCGATCATCGCGGCTTCCTCCAGCTCCCGGCTGATGCCGAGGAAGAACTGGCGCAGGAAGAAGATCGCGAACGGCGTCATGAACGCGCCCGGCAGGATGATGCCGGCGAAGCTGTTCAGCAGGCCGAGGTTCTTGATCAGCACGAAGTTCGGCAGCGTGGTGAAGATCGGCGGGACCATCAACGCAG
Organism: Kribbella antibiotica; assembly: GCF_004349055.1. Lineage (GTDB taxonomy): Bacteria > Actinomycetota > Actinomycetes > Propionibacteriales > Kribbellaceae > Kribbella > Kribbella antibiotica. The sequence continues at coordinate 6,570 of NZ_SMKX01000110.1, read as the reverse complement.
CAAGGAAGAGCGCGAAGACCTTGTCCCGGCCGGGCCAGCGCAGCCGGGCGAACGCGTACGCCGCCATCGCGCTGAAGAAGACCTGGCAGACCGTGGTGATTGTTGCCACGACCAACGAGTTACGCAGGTAGAGCCAGAAGTTGACCGAGGCACCGGACCCGCCTTGGGCCTGCGCTTCCTCGATCGTGGACAGCCCGAGGACTCGCTTGAAAGCACCGAGGGTGGTCTCGACCGGGAGCAACGAACCCGGGTTCCCGGCCAGCGCGGTGTTGTTCGAGAGCGCCGTACGGAGCATCCAGTAGAAGGGGAACAGGGTCAGGATCAGCAGAACGATCAGGAGGATCCAGGCGAGAATTCTGCCGACGCTTACAGGCCTTCTCATGCGAGGTCACTCTCCTTGGCGCGCAGCAACCGCAGCTGCAGCAGCGAGACGATCGCCAGGATCGCGAACAGGACCATCGCCATCGCGGACGCGTAGCCGAAGTCGAAGCGGGTGAACGCTCGCTCGAAGATGTAGTAGTAGATGACGCGGGTCGAGTTGATCGGGCCACCTTGGGTGGTGACCGCGATCGTGTCGAAGATCTGGAACGAGCCGATCATGGTGACCACCAGGACCATCACCAGAACGGGACGCAGCAGCGGCAGCGTGATCCGCCAGAACGTCTTCAGCTCACTGGCACCGTCGACCTCGGCGGCTTCGTAGACGTACGTCGGGATCGTCTGCAGGCCCGCGAACACCAGGAGCGCGGTGTACCCCATGTGCCGCCAGACGTTGATCCCGGCAACCGTCGGGATCGCCCAATGCGAGTCACCGAAGAACGCGACCGGGTCGACGCCGATCCAGGTCAGGCCCTGGTTCACGATGCCGACCTGGAAGTCGAGCATCCAGTACCAGACCAGCGCGACCACGACGTTCGCCACCAGGTAGGGCAGCAGGATCGCGGCCCGGAAGGTGATCGACTTGGTCAGCCGGTACATCAGCATCGCGATCGCGACCGCCAGGACGGTCTGGACGCCGATGTTGATCGCGACGTACTCGAGGGTGACGCCGAGCGCGTTCCAGAAGAAGCTGTCGTGGATCATCCGCTCGTAGTTGTCGAGACCGTTGAACTTCGGTGCCTCGAGCAAGCTGTACTCGGTGAAGCTCAGGTAGGCGCCGCGCAGCGTGGGCCAGATGTAGAACACCACGAACCCGATCGTCGCCGGGATGAGGAAGACCATGGCGACTTTCAGGTCGCCCAGGCGCCGCCGCGGCTTGGGCGGCGCTTGGTCCCCGTGACTTCGTTTCTCCGGTGGTGCATTCGTTACGGCAGTCACAGGGGACCTCCTCTTGGTTGATCGACCGGCGGGTCAGTCGATCGCGGTCACGTCCAGTAAGAGCGCGTTCTCGGGCCACTGCGCCGGGAGCAGGACGCCGGCCGCGGCGAGTGCGGCGCCGTTCAGCTCGACGGGCTCGGTCCAGGCAAGTTGCCAGCGTGATGCGGGGCCAGGGGTGGCGATCCGGCTCACGCGGTAGGTGCGCTGCGGGTCGAGGCCGGGCAGCCGGACCCGGCCGACGGCCGAGGTGACGGATTGCGCCAGCTGGACAGCGGCGTACACGGCGCGGGAGTTGTCTTGGGCAACCACTCCGTGCAGCAGGAAGTCGCTCGGACCACGGTCGGCGCGAACCACCCGGCCAGTGTGCAGCAGCGGTCGCAGTTCTTTGTGCAGAGCAACCCAACCGGCGAGTTCGGTCCGCTCCTCCTGCGAGGCGGACGCAATGTCCCACTCGATGCCGAAGTGACCGAACAGCGCGGTGATCGCACGGAAAGACAGCGCCTGGGTGCGACCGGTGGTGTGCGCCTTCGGCGGGCCGACGTGCGAACCGATCAGCTCCGGCGGCAGCAGCAGTTGTGTGTAGCGCTGAATGGTCTGGCGCTCGAGCGCGTCGTTGCTGTCGCTACCCCAGACGCGGTCGGTGCGCTCCAGGATCGCGAGGTCAACCCGGGCGCCACCGGACGAGCAGGACTCGATCTCCAGGCCTGGGTGGCGACGCTTGAGCTCGTCGATCAGGCGATAGACGGCCACCGTCTGCGCGTGAATGCCCGCCGTACCGGTGAGCTGGTTGCCGCCATCAACGAAGTCGCGGTTGTGGTCCCACTTGAGGTAAGCGATGTCGTACTCGTTGAGGATGCTGTCGAGCCGCTCGAGGATGTAGTCGTAAGCAGCCGGTACGCCGAGGTTCAGCCCCTGCTGGTGTCGAGCGGTCGGCGGGAGACGGTTGCCAGTAGCAAGGATCCAGTCCGGGTGCTCGCGGGCCAGATCCGAGTCCGGGTTGACCATCTCCGGCTCGACCCACAGACCGAACTGCAGCCCGAGACCGCGCACGTGGTCGACCAACGGGTGCAAACCCTTCGGCCAGATGCCTTCGTCGACGTACCAGTCACCAAGGCCGGCGTGGTCGTCGCGACGGCCGCGGAACCAGCCGTCGTCCAGCACGAACCGCTCGGCACCAACCTCGGCGGCCGCGTCCGCGAGCGCCTTCAGCTTGTCCAGGTCGAGGTCGAAATAGACCGCTTCCCAGGTGTTCAGTACGACGGGCCGGTCGGTCTTCGGGTGGTTCTCGCGCGACCGCAGGTACTCGTGGAAGCGCGTCGACGTCTGGTCGAGGCCGACGCCGTATGTGCCGTAAAGCCACGGAGTGCTGTAGGTGCCCTGCGGCTGCAGCCGGCCTTCGCCTGGCAGCAGCAGCTCGCCGCCGCCAATCACGGCGTACCCGCTCATGCCGCGCTCGGCGTACGAGCGGTGGTTGCCGCTCCACGCGGTATGCACGGCCCAGATCTCGCCGTCCTGAAACCCGAAGCCCTGCGTGCCCGCGACCAGGAGGAGCGTCGCGTCGGCGCCGGTGCGACCACGGCGGTTGTCGCGGATATGCGCACCCTGCGTGAACGCGTGCCGCTGCGGGTGCCGCTCACCGATGTGCCGGCCAGTCAGATCGAGCAGCTCAGTCGCCTCGGTCGGCACCGGCAGCGCGAGCGTCAGACCATCAACCGTGTACGGCGTCTCGCCCGTATTCGTGAGGTCCGCCTTGGCCCGAACCAGCCCGGAGTCGGTCAGCTCGACGGTCAGGCGAATCGTCAGCCCAGCCTCGGTGTCGGCGGCGTCGACCACGACGGTGTTGTCAGCCTGCGCGACATCAACCAGCCGGAAGCTCGCCGAGAAGTCCTGCCCGTCGCGGTGCCCGTTGAGCCCCGGCAGCCCGAACCAGCCGGCCGAGTACTCCGGCACGATCGCGATCGGCCGGTTCTCGTCCAGGCCATTCCCGTCCTGAGCCGCCCCGGCCCCGCGTCGCAGCTCCAGCAGAGCCCGCTCGCTCAGCTCGCCCAGATCTGCGCCCCAGTGCAGCACCGAAGGCAACGCCGGCCCCGAGCAGTCCAGCACCAAACTGACCCCAGCAGCCCGCAGCTGCAGCACCTCAATGTTCGACACTGTTGATTCTCTCTGTTTTCTGATTGATTTCAGGACAAAACTATTTACCCCGTCAGCCCTGTTGTCAATGCTTCACGAGGTAAAGTAAGTAACGTACGGCGTCGCCCGCCCGAGTACAACGCTGCAATCAGCGCGAGGGCCGGCGAGAGTGGCCGAGGTCGTTGGTGACCGCCGGACCCAAGCTGACCGCCGTCAGCCGAGGCTTCTCCTCCGGACCGAATGGAGCCAGTCGTCCACTCTTGCGACATCCGGTGTCGCGGGCAACACAGTCCGGGCCAGTGCATCGTCCAGCTCGGCGTGCAGGGTGAGGCGCCACTTCTCGACCTCGTCCCACGGGAGTTCGCCACGCTTCACCGCGAGCAGGCGCTCACGATAGGGGCCGACGTCAACCACCAGCTCAGCCTCAAGCAACAGAGAACGGGCCGAGAGCAACAACCGGATCAGGTGCATTACATGCTTCCACTTCGGCGCACCGTCGCGCCGGAAGTCCGCCTCCAGTTTCTTGAACTGGCTCAGCACATACCCGGAGTAGGTCTGATACGCGAGCTGTGACAGGAAGGCCCGCCGCATCTCGACCAACTCAGCACCGAGTGCCGTCTGCTGGACCACGAGCGGCGAGTGCAGCACCTCGAGCAGATTCGGGTTCGCCTTCAGTGCGAGCTCACAGAACCGCTCGACCTCCCACGAGAACCACTCCGGCTCCGGCCCATCCACATGCATCGGCGGTTTCGCGAGCGACCAGAAGGACTCGGTCGGCGCGACATACACCCCGCGCGTATCGGTATCCGACGCATCAGTGTCGAGCCCGAACGCCCGCGACCCCACCACAACAGCAAAGATCGTGTGCTCCCGCACCAGCCGATCACCATCCGGCTGCGTCAGCTCAAGCGCCTCATCCTGGTACGCCGTCCGCAGGCTCAACTGGTCCCGCCGGGCAACCGTCTCCCGCCCATCGACCAACTTCACGAGATACCGCCCATCCGGCACGATCCCCGCAACCCGCCCCGTCGCCCCGCGCTGCGCCGTACCGCCCTGGTCATCGGGCGCAGCAACGCGCAGCACCACCTGCGTCCCCACCGGCAACTGCGGCCCCTGAACCGACATGCCGCCCATCCTCCCGCACACGGCGTACAGAAGAACTGTTAATAGTCGGCACCGCACGCCGCATCCAGGCGTGGCAACCACCGCTCGGGGCCCAGGGAACGCACCTTTAACAGTTCTTCTGCACACTTCGGCGGGTGGAGATGTTCGACTGACCCAGCAGTGACAGTACGCAAACGTGCCAGCACTCTCGGTCTATTCTTCATCGGTTACCTGTGAGTACATAGGGGTCCCTCCGGCACGAGAGGACCACCGGTGAACACTCCGCCCAGTTCGCTCCGGCTCGCCCTGATCCTTGCGCTCTCCATGACCGGGCTCTGCCTGGCCGCCGCCCCCGCCCAGGCCGACGGCCCCGGAACCGGCACCCCGTACGTCGTCACGCTCGGCGACTCCTACATCTCCGGCGAGGCCGGTCGTTGGGCCGGCAGCTCGAACGAGTCCGAGACCCCCGCCGACGCGCTCGGCGCGCACGCCTACCACGACAACGCGAGCGGCACGGCGGAAGCGATTCCCAAGTGCCACCGCAGCAGCTCGGCCGAAGCGTTCATCGGCGGCGGCGTCGGCGGCCTCAACCTCGCGTGTTCCGGCTCGCGCACCACGACGAGCGCCGGCGACGATTTCAAGCCCGGCCTCGACTTCTACGACAACGGCGCCGGCAAGGTCGGCCAAGCGAAAGCACTGCAGCAGTTCGCCACCACCCACAACGTGCGTCAGGTCGCCGTCTCGATCGGCGGCAACGACTTCAACTTCGCTGGGATCGTCACGCAGTGCGTGCAGAACTTCCTGCTGTCGCCATCGTGGTCGCCCGACTACTGCCGCGACGATTCGTCGGTGGTCGCCAACTTCACCACCGCGAACGTCACCACCGTCCGCGGCAAGATCGCGACCGCGCTGCAGAACGTTCGGACGGCGATGCGCAACGCTGGATACGGCGACGCCGCCTGGACTCTCGTCGTACAGACTTATCCGTCGCCGATCCCGAACGGCAGCGGCTTCCGCTACGGCCAGACCGGCTTCACCCGGCAGAGCGTCGGCGGCTGCGGTTTCTGGAACGCCGACGCCGACTGGGCCAACGCCACCGCCTTGCCCACCATCAACAACACGGTCCGCGCTGCCATCACCGAGTCCGGCCTCGCGAACATCCGCCTGCTCGAACTCCAGTCCGCCTTCAACGGCCGCCGCCTGTGCGAGAAGACCGTCGGCATGTACGAAGAGGTCGGGCTCACGTCGTGGACCCAGCCCACGGCCGTCGACAAAACCGAGTGGGTCAACCAGATCCGCACGGTCACCACGGTCGGCTCGAATTACTTCATTCAGGAATCTCTGCACCCGAACTACTGGGCCCAACTCGCGCTCCGCTCCTGCCTGCGCCAGACCTACACCGCCAACCGCGGCGGCACCTGCACCATCGCCGGCACCGGCCTCGCCAACGGCGAACCCCGCATGACACTTGGTTAGTTTCGGACTGAAGCGTCTCGGTACGGCGACCTGCGTCGTACCGGGCCTTCCGTTGTGCTCAGATCCGAACCCAGCAAGGCGAGCGGCCCCGTTCGTGCGCTAGTGTTGCGAGTCTCATCAGGGTGGGGGCCCTGGACCGAGCGTGGGTCGGACAGGCAGAATCGCGCCGACAGGGTCGGCTGCCGGGTGGGGTGTTGGTGGAAACGGAATTCGCGCTGTCGATGGGCACGCAGCGCTGGCCCCTGCCCGCCGCCGCTGAGGAAATCACCCTCGGCCGCGCCGCGAACGCCGACGTCCGCCTCCCCGCCGACGACGGCATCTCCCGCATCCACGCGCGCCTGGTCCGCACCGACGGTGTCTGGACCCTCCACGATGCCTCCCGCAACGGCACCGGCCTCAACGGCCGTCGCCTGACCGGGCCCACAGCGCTAACCCCCAACGACCAGATCCACATCGGTCGCGCAGTCCTCACCTTCCACGCCAGCGCCCCTGCCACCCCGGCGCCTGAACCTGTGGAAGCGCACCCTGCCCCCGCCGCATCCC
>NZ_SMKX01000010.1 GCF_004349055.1 Kribbella antibiotica | reverse complement strand
AGGTCTAGGGTCGGGGCATGGTTGAGAGTGGTGCTGAGTTGAGGTTGTCCGAGGCCCGGGCTGGGGTTGCGGCTGGCGTGATCCAGGCGATCGCGGGGGAGAACGCGCGGCTGCGGGATGACCAGGAGACTGCGGTGGCGGCGTTGTGCGAGCCGGCGGCGCGGGTGCTGGTTGTGCAGGCGACTGGGTGGGGCAAGTCGGCGGTTTACTGGGCGGCTACGGCGATTCGGCGGGCTGAAGGCGCTGGGCCGACGCTGGTGGTGTCGCCGCTTCTCTCCTTGATGCGGGATCAGGTCGGCGCAGCAGGCCGGGCGGGGTTGCGGGCTGCGACGCTGAACTCGAACAACGTGGACGCGTGGTCCGGCATCGAGCAGGATCTGCGGTCCGGGGCGATCGACGTCCTGCTGGTATCACCGGAGCGCCTGGCCAATCCCGGCTTCGGCCGACGCGTGCTCGACAGCCTGGCGGGCGAGGTCGGCCTGCTGGTGATTGATGAAGCGCATGCGGTCTCCGACTGGGGTCACGACTTCCGGCCGGACTACCGCCGCGTGTCCGACGTGCTGCAACACCTCAACCCCAAGACGCCCGTCCTCGCGACCACGGCCACGGCGAACGAGCGCGTCACCGAGGACGTTGCGCACCAGTTGGGGGAGTCAACGCTTGTACTGCGCGGTCCGCTGGCCCGATCGAGCCTGCAGCTCGCGGTCGTCGACCGCCTGTCGCCGCTGCAGCGGTTCGCCTGGGTGGTCGACCAGCTGCCGAAGCTGCCTGGCTCGGGAATCGTCTACGCGCTTACGGTCGCCGACGCACATCGCCTAGCGGCTACAGTCCAGGAGATCCACGGTCGCGACGTGCCAGTAGCGGCGTACACGGGTCAGTTGGAGGCGGGGGAGCGCGAGAGCCTCGAGGACGCCCTGCGCGAAAACCGGCTCAAGGCGCTCATCGCCACTTCAGCCCTCGGTATGGGATACGACAAACCGGACCTCGGCTTCGTCGTCCATGTGGGTTCACCGCCCTCGCCGGTCTCGTACTACCAGCAGGTCGGTCGTGCGGGACGAGGCATCGACCATGCCATCGTCGCGCTGCTGCCCTCCGACGCTGACTCGGGCATCTGGGATTACTTCGCCACCGCGACCATCCCCGTGCCGGAGAACGTCAACCGTCTACTCCACGCCATGGAGTCCTACGGCCCAGACCAGCCGGCGTCTGTCCCCGCGTTGGAAGCAGAGACGGGTCTGCGCCGCACGCGCGTCGAGTTGATGCTCAAGCAGCTCGCCGTCGACGGCGTCACCGAGCGACTCGAAAAAGGCTGGATCCGGACCGGCAAGGACTGGACATTCGACGCGGCGCACTACGACGGCATCGTTGCGGTACGGCGGCGCGAGGCCGACATCATGCGCGCCTACACCCGCGGCGAACGTTGCCTGATGCAACTACTTCAGGAATCTCTCGACGACGCCTCGGCCGAGCCGTGCGGCCGGTGCTCGGTCTGTATCGGCGCCCTCCCGCCGCCGCTCACCGCGGCACCTGATGCCGACACGGTCGCCACGGTCACCGGTCTGCTCCGCGGCGAGGTGCATGTTCTCGAGCCCCGCAAGATGTGGCCCGGCGGCTCCTTCGGTCCGCGCGGCAAGATCCCCGCGAACCTGTCCGCCGACACCGGCCGCTCCCTCATCTACGCCGACGCTCCCGAGTGGCGCGAGGTTCTCGCCGCGGCGTTCTCTGGCGGCGAACCACCCGCTGACGCAATCGAGGCACTGCAAAAGGGCGCCGTCGCAGCCTTGTCGCGCTGGCGTAGCACGTGGTCCAGCCGCCCCGAGGTCGTCGTACCGCTCGCCGCAGCCGGCCACACCGCTGTCACGGCAGCAGTCGCCGACCGGATCGCCGCAGTCGGCCGCCTAGAGAGAGCCGACCTGACGGTCGATCGTTCCGGTTACACCGACGACCTGTCCTCGGCCGATGAGGCCCGCGTTTGGCGCGACGGCCTGGCGGTCGACCCGACCACAGCCCAAACGATCATCAACCGGACAGTCCTGCTGCTCGTCGACGCCAGCTCCTCGCAATGGCCGGTCACGGTCGCCGCCGCGAAACTGCGCGAGGCCGGTGCCGCCGCCGTCCTCCCGCTCCTGCTCCACAAGCGCCCCTGATCACAAGCGCCCCGAAATCTGTTGACGACGGCCGGAGGATGGTTGGGTGGAGATCAAGAGCCTCGGCTACCGAACCGACCTGTTCCTGCTCGGTCTCGGCGGCAGCGAGATACGCGACGCAGGCCCGTACGTCGTCATTCGAACGCCGAAGAACCCAACGTTCTGGTGGGGCAACTACCTGCTCCACCGCACGCCGCTCGCACCCGGCGACCTGGTACGGCGAGCCGCCGAATTCCGCACGGAGTTCCCCGACGCGCGCCACCTGACGCTGGGCATCGACACAACCGACGGCGTGCTTACCGCTGAAGGGGCCGAGGCCGTCGAGCAGGAGGTCAAAGCCGCGGGCGGCCGAGTAGACCCGAGCGTGGTGATGACCGCCTCAACCGTCAATGCACCCCAGCGTCCGAACACCACCTCGACCTACAGATTCCTCAGCACCGACGACGACTGGCAGCAGGTCGTCGACATCAACCTCGCCACCAGCACGATGGCGGTCGACGACAGCCACCGCGAGTTCACCCGGCTGAAGGTCGCCCATGACCGCGAGCTCGTCGAGGCCGGCCACGGCAGGTGGTTCGGCGCCTTCGACGGCGACCGCCTCCAGGCTTCGCTGGGCCTGATGTTCGACGGCAAAGGGCTAGCCCGGTTCCAGACCGTGCAGACGCATCCCGACGACCGCAATCAGGGAATCGCGAGCACCCTCGTGCACCAGGCATCGACGTACGGGTTCGAGAACGGCGCGACGACGCTGGTGATGGTCGCCGACCCCGAGTACCTCGCGATCCGCATCTATCGTGCGCTCGGCTTCACCGACTCGGAGACCCAGTTGGCGATCACGATCCCGCCTGCCTCCTAAGGTGGTCCCATGACGGTCGCATTGGTGACGGGTGGTAGCCGGGGGATCGGTGCCGCGACAGCGGTCGCGCTGGCGGCCGACGGCTGGGATGTCGGCATCGGTTACCGGACGCGAGGTGACGAGGCTGACCGCGTCGTCGAGGCTGTGAAACAACAGGGCCGCCGAGCGATTGCCGTCGCTGCGGACCTCACCGTGCAGGAAGACATCGAGCGGCTCTTCAACACGGTCACGACCGGCCTCGGTCCGCTCAGCGCCGTGATCAACAACGCGGGCGTCGTCTCACCCGCCGGCCGCGTCGACGAATACGACGCCGAGCGCCTCGACAACGTCTTCCGCATCAACGCGATCAGCGCGTTCCTCGTCGCAGGAGCCGCCGTACGACGGATGTCCACGAAGCACGGTCACCACGGCGGCGTGATCGTCAACGTCTCGTCCCGCGCCGCCGTGCTCGGCTCGGCCGGTGAATACGTCGACTACGCGGCCAGCAAGGCGGCCGTCGACGCGCTCACGATCGGCCTGGCCAACGAGGTCGCCAAGGAAGGCGTACGCGTCCTCGGCGTTCGACCCGGCCTGATCGAGACCGAGATCCACGAGCCAGGCCGCCTCGACAGACTCGGTACGACGCCACCGCTCGGCCGACCGGGGAAGCCGGAGGAGGTGGCCGAGCTGATCGCGTTCCTTGCTTCGAGCCGCTCGTCCTACATGACCGGTACGACGGTCGACGTGTCCGGCGGCCGTTGACGATGGGCTTGCGGCCGGTCGACCTGGCGCGGCGCGCGGGCGTCTCGACCCAACTCATCCGCAACTACGAGGCGGATGGGATCCTGCCTGCGGCACCGCGCACGGACAGCGGCTACCGCCAGTACGGCGAAGAGCACGTGTCCGCGCTGCTCACTTATCGCGCGCTCGCGCCGGGGTTCGGCGCCGAGATTGCGCGCCACATCATGCAGGCGGTCCACGCAGGCGACGAGGAATCGGCGTACCGGCTGATCGACCAGGCACATGCCGGCCTTTACGAGCAGCGCCTAGCGACCGACGCGGCCAGCGAGGCCCTGAGCGACGCGGCGGCTGAGTTTCGCGACGAGCCCATCCCGAGTGGTCCGGCGCTGCTGGTCGGCGAGCTGGCGCATCGCCTCGGCGTGCGGACGTCGGCGCTGCGCGTCTGGGAGGCGGCCGGTCTGCTGATGCCGACGCGGGAGCGGGTCACGAAGTACCGCCGGTACGCGCCCGAGCAGATCCGCGACGCCCGCATCATCCACATGCTCCGCCAGGGCCGCTACTCGTTCGACCAGATCCGCCCGGTTCTCGACGGCCTGCGCCAAACCGGCAGCACCGAGGCTCTGCGGGACGCGATCGCCGAACGCCGAGCCGCGCACGACCGCATCACCAAGGCCATGCTGCACGGCGCCGGTCTGCTGCACCAGCTCATCGAAGAGAAGCAGGAACGGCGAGCTGCGTCGGCTCCGACCGCCCTCTGACCGTCACCCGGTCGCCGGGCCGCCAGTGCGCGCCTTCGGTCGGTCCCGCGTCATCGACCGTCGACATCGACGCAATCAGCCGTGACGGCGTGTTCTTGGCCAGCTCACTCAGCCGGGCAGCCTCATTCACCGGATCACCGATCACGGTGTACTCAAGCCGCCGTACGTCGCCAACTGTCCCCGCCACCACGATTCCCGCCGTCACCCCGATGCCAGCCGTTGCTTCCGGCAACTCCGAACTCAACCGCCGACTCAAGGCCCGCCCAGCGCGCAACGCGGCACCGGCCGGATCGATCAGCTCGGCCGGCGCCCCGAAGATCGCGAGCGACGCGTCACCGGCGAACTTGTTCACAAACCCGCCCTCACGCGCGACCTCGTCGACGACAATCGCGAAGAAGCGGTTGAGCAGTTGCACGACCTCGGTCGGCGGCCGCTCCGCAGCGAGCTTGGTCGAGCCGACCAGGTCAACGAACAGTACGGCGACGAATCGCTCCTCACCGCCGAGCCGGTCACTGGTCAACGCCTCGCGGGCGACGTCCGGACCGACGTACTTGCCGAACACGTCGCGGATCCGCTCCCGCTCGCGCAGACCGGCCGCCATCCGGTTGAACCCGGCCTGCAGCGAACCGAGCTCGGTGCCGTCGAAGACCGGGATGCGGATGTTGAGCTCACCCTGACCGATCAGCGTGAGCGCGTCGCGCACCGACCGGACCGGGGCGACCACGGACTTGGCCGACAGCAGGATCAGCAGCAATCCGTTGCCCAGGGCGACGATGCCGAGGGCAAGGATCATCACCGACAGCCGAGTCGCGGAGACTGTGCCGTCGATCAGCGCGAGAATCGCGGCCAGCATCAGACCGGCGACCGGTGTCGCGGTCCCGGCTGCCCAGAACAGCACGATCCGCGCCTTGAGGCCGAAGGCAAGCAGGCGGCGCGGGGGAGCAGAGTCGGCCAGTGCCCGGGCCGCGACCGGCCGTAGCGCGAACTCGGTCAGCAGGTAGGAGATGGCGCAGGTCACGATCATGCCGTCGAAGATCGTGACCGCGATCCGCAGCGCGTTCTCCGGCTGGATGACGATCGTGACCGCGGTGAAGCCGATCGCCGCGACCATCCACAGCACGACCTCGATCAGGGTCAGCCGCAACGGCAGCCGCAGCGTCGAGATCTGCTCCCGGCGGCTAGCTGGGCGTTCCTCGTCGACCCAGCGCGTGTAGCGGAGCGCTACATGGGTGCTCCAGACAACGCCTACCAGGACGGCGAACAGCAGATACGTCGGGACGAAGATCGCCTCGAACCGCTGCAACTGATCGGTCAGCGGGGGACCGGGGAGCACAAACACGGCCAGTACGAAGACCACGCCCGCGCCGATCAGGTTCGTCCCGATCGAGAACGTTGTCATCAGCACCCGAAGCCGGATCCGCAGCATCCTGGTGCTCTGATCAGCCGGCCCGAGCAGCCAGGAGCCGAACGGCCGCCGTTTCAGGACCAGCTCGGCATCCCCGTGCGATGTCATGGTCACAGTCTGCTCCGGCGGTTGCAGCTTCCTGCAAAGAACCCGCCGTTGAGCGGCGATGACACCGGCTATTTGGCACGGTGGTGCGGGTGGCTCAGATCGGCCGCCTGAGACACCTTCGCCGTGGGTAATGTTCCCCGGACGCACTCACTCGGGAGCTCTCCGTGACGCACGATCGCCACTCTTACGCCGAACCGCTACTGGTTCGGACCACCCACCTCGAACTCGATCTCGAGCTGGATTTCACCGCGAAGGTGCTCACCGGCACCGCCACGCACACGCTCGACTGGAGCGGGTCCAACGACCGGCTCGTGCTCGACACGCGTGACCTGACCGTGCTTGCGGTCGAGGGCGAGGTGGTCGATGGTGAGTCTGCCGACGGCTGGGAGCCCTTGGAGTACAGCCTCGCAGTGCCGGACAAGGAGCTCGGGTCGGCGCTGACCATCCGTACGTCGCGCCAGTCGCGGGTCCGGGTGAGTTACCGGACGGCGCCGGGCGCGACCGGGCTGCAGTGGCTGGAGCCGTCGATGACGGCCGGTGGCGTGATGCCGTTCATGTTCAGCCAGTCGCAGGCGATCCACGCGCGCAGCTGGGTGCCGCTCCAGGACACCCCCGGCGTGCGGTTCAGCTACGCCGCGCACGTGACCGCGCCGCCCGAGCTGATGGTGCTGATGAGCGCCGACAACGGCACCACTTCGCGCCGTACGGGCTCGTACGACGTCGTGATGCCCGAGCCGATCCCGTCGTACCTGCTGGCGATCGCGGCCGGCGATCTCGTGTTCGAGCCGATCGGTGAGCGCGCGGGGATCTGGGCCGAGCCGGCGATGGTCGGGCGCGCGGCGCAGGAGTTCGCCGACACTGAAGAGATGATGCGGGTCACCGAGGCAATGTTCGGCCCGTACCGCTGGGGCCGCTACGACATCCTCGTGCTCCCGCCGTCCTTCCCGTACGGCGGCATGGAGAACCCGCGGATGACGTTCGCGACGCCCACCGTGGTGATCGGGGACAAGTCGCTGGTCAGCCTCGTCGCGCACGAACTGGCGCACAGCTGGTCGGGCAACCTGGTCACCCAGGACAGCTGGGACGACATCTGGCTGAACGAAGGCTTCACGGCGTACGTCGAGAACCGGATCGTCGAGGCGGTCTATGGGACCGAGTTCGCGGTGATGGAGACGGCGATCAAGCAGCACGCGACGGTGGTGAAGCTCGACCCGCTCACTCCGGCCGAGCTGGCGGTTGAGCTGCCGGGGCTGAACCACCGCTCCGAGTACCACGGCATCACGGCGCTGGGCCCGCTCAAGGGCTCGTGGTTCCTGACGTGGCTGGAGGAGCGGTTCTCGCGGGACGTGTTCGACCCGTTCATCCGCGGCTACTTCGACCGGTTCGCGTTCCGCAGCATCAACTCCGACGACTTCGTGAGCCACCTGCAGGAGCACCTCCTCGACGTACACCCCGGTGTCGTCACCGCCGCCGAGCTGGCCGCTTGGCTCGAGGAGCCCGGCATCCCCACCTTCGCCGAGCGCGCGGCCTCCGCCCGCTTCCAGGTCGTCGACGCCGCCCGCACCGAGTGGCTCACCTCCGCCGAGCTCCCCGCCGGCGCCGCCAACTGGACCACTCAAGAGTGGCTCCGCTTCCTCGATGCCGCCCCCGACATGCTCAGCCCCAACCAGCTCCAGCAGCTGGACCGAGCCTTCGGCCTCACCGGCACCGCCAACGGCGAGATCGCCCGCCGCTGGTACCAGATCGTCGCCGCCAGCAGCTACGAACCCGCCTACGCCGAGCTAGCCGCCTTCCTCACCGAAGTAGGCCGCATGAAGCTTGTCCTCCCCGTCTACCGAGCCCTAGCCGGCAGCGACCGAGCCTTCGCCTCGGAGGTCTTCGCCAAAGCTCGCCCCGGCTACCACCCCATCACCACCGCAGCAGTGCAGAAGATCCTCGGTCAGTGAACGAGAACGAGCCCACCGTCACAACACAACACGGCACGACCGGGCTCCCCGACCACTGGATGGCATTCCTGGGTGATGCGCTCCGGACCTCCGACGACTTCGTCATCGTCGGAGACGGGCGCGACCACCACTACATCCAGGCAAGAAACACTGATGGCGTCTACAACCTGGAGTATCGCGACGGGTCGCCGCAGTTGCATTTCTGCACGGAGGTCAGCAACCAGTTGGTGATCGCTGATGCGATCCAGCAGTGGCTGGCCGGTGAGCGGGGCTTCGTCACTGAGCACGCGTGGGAGCGGCTGACTGAATGGGACTGAGGTTCAACATGCACCGGAGGACGGTGTGGGTCGGTTCGTAGCCGAGCGCCGCGTTGACGCGGCGCATGGGGGTGTTGGTGTCGACGGTGTCCGTGAGGAGGCCGGGGAGGTCGGGGAAGAAGGCTTGGGCCCAGCGGATTTGTTCGGCTTTCATGGAGTGGGCCAGGCCGCGGCCTCGGTGGGGTGGGAGGACGGCGGTGCCGTAGTTCTGGGCGTCGGATCTGCCGTCGGCCGGTACGACGAGTTCGGTGAAGGCGACGATGCGGCCGCTGGCGTGCTCGACGGCGGCGACCGTCATCAGGTGTTCGCCGCGCTGATGGATCAGTTGGGCGGCGTGGCGGGTGCGGTCGGCGTCCCAGGGGTCGGTGCCGTAGGTGATGGCTCCTGTTGGGGCGTCGTCCATGGCGGTGCGGGCGGCGGTGAACGTGTGCAGGAGTTCATCCGGTACGACGCCCGTCCAGGTGATCAGGCGGTATCCGGGCGGCGGGGGAACAGCCGCGACCGTGGTCTTCATGTCCAGGCGGCTGTGGATGAGCGTGAGCCCGACGGTGAACCCGTGCCGAGCGAGAAACCCGTACGACGGCTCGCCCGCATCGACCTCCGCCACGACCACCTGCACGTTGTGATCGCGGGCCGCGGCAATAGCGGCGTACAGGAGTTGGGTGCCGACCCCGTGACGGCGTTCGGCGGGGTGGACGGTGATTTCGAGATCGGCCAGGTGTGCGATCGAGTCGCGGCTGTGCAGCCGGAGGAACGCGGAACCGACCGGGTGGCCGGCGGGGGCGGCGGCGAGCCAGGCGAGGCGGCGGCTGAACGGCCGGAAGTCCGGATCGGTCAGCGGAGTCAGTCGGATGCTCAAACCGCCACCATAGTGTCCGGCTGGGCCACGTGCTCTGACACGGTGAATCCGCTACGGTGCTGCGGAGCTGTCCGGGGTACAGGTGACCGGGCAAGCCCAGGGGAGAGGAGCACACGGGGTGGACGATTTGATGGCGAGCCGGACGATCGGTGCCGATCACATCGCATTACGCGAGCAGGTCCTGGCGGAGCTGCGCCGCCGGATCGTCGACGGCGACTACGCCCAGGGCGAGCGGCTCACCGAGACGCGGCTGGCCGACGACTTCGGGGTCTCGCGCAACCCGGTCCGCGAGGCGCTGCGCGTCGTCGAGGCCGAGGGCTTCGTGCAGATCCTGCCCCGGCGCGGTGCGGTCGTCGCGACCCTGGACGAGACCGCCGTACGGGATCTCTTCTCGGTGCGGGAGCAGTTGGAGACCCTGGCCGCCGGTCTCGCCGCTGAGCGCGCCAACGCGGAGGACATCCAGCGGCTGCGCGACCTGTGCGACGAGGCCCGCGTTGCGACCGAGGCGAAGGACTTCGGTCGCGTCGCCGAGCTCAACAGCGACTTCCATCGTGCCGTCATCGAGGTCAGCGGCAACCGCTGGCTGCACTCGATCTCCGCAGCGATGTACCACCACGTGCACTGGGTCTTCCGCGTCGGAGCCGCCCAGCGAGCTCCGCACTCGTCCGAAGAACACGTCCGCCTGGTCGACGCCATCGCCGCCGGCGACGCCCCCGCCGCCACCGAAGCGGCCCGCCTCCACGTCGAGGCAGCAGCCAAAGCAGCCCTGGGTCAGCGGCCGACGGCGTAGCCCTGCATGCCTCGGGGGTTGGCGGCGGCGGACAGGAGCCCGTCGGCCTCACGCCGTACGGCGCACAGTCGGCCGAGGCTCCAGGGGTCGGACTCGACGACCACGTGGCCTCGGTTGATGAGGTCTTCGCGGATGGCGGGTCCGAGACGGCTCTCGAGCGTGAGGTTGCCGGGCTCGGTCTCGCGCGGGTAGAACGACGACGGGAAGCCGGTGGTGTGCCAAGCCGGCGCGTCGATGGCTTCCTGCAGGTCCATTCCGGCTCCGAGGTGTCGCAGCAGGAACAGCAGTTGCCACTGGTCCTGCTGGTCCCCACCGGGCGATCCGCAAGCCAGCACTGGTCGGCCGTCGCGCAGTACGAGCGTCGGCGTCAGCGTGGTGCGCGGACGCTTGCCCGGAGCAAGTGACGCGGGTAGCCCGTCCTCCAGCCAGAACATCTGCGCCCGGCTCCCCAAGCAGAACCCCAGCGACGGAATCGTCGGTGACGACTGCAACCACCCACCACTCGGCGTTGCCGAGATGAAGTTGCCCCACCGATCCACCACATCCACGTGGCACGTGTCGCCCCGCGTCACCCCGTCCCGCGCAACCGTCGGCTCACCCACACTCGCGTCGGTCGAGTGGTTGCCGGCAGCCACCGATGGCAGCCGCGGCGCCCGCCCGTCCGGTGACCCCGGCCGCAGCTCGTACGTCGCTTCCCGGCCAACCATCCGAGCCCGCTCAGCGGCGTACGCGGGGGAGAGCAACGACTTCAGCGGTACGTCGCCATCGCCGTACCAGGCCTCGCGGTCGGCGTAAGCGAGCTTCATCACCTCAACCGTCGTGTGCACGCCCTCCGCACTGGCCAGGTCAACGTCGCCGAGCTCGGACAGCATCGCCAGCGACTGCAGCAGCGCCGGTCCCTGGCCCCAAGCGCCGGTCTTTGCGACGGTGTGCCCGTTCCAATCGAGTGTTGTCGCCTCTTCCCAGTGCGCCTCGTACGCCGCCAGGTCGGCGCCAGTGATGAGTCCGCCATGGTCTCCACCGCTTGAATCGCGATGCGGCAGCCGCGAGAACCCATCGATCGCCTCGGCGATGAAACCTTCACTCCATGCTTTTCGAGCCGCGGAGAGCTGTGCGACCCGGTCTGCACCAGCCGCCTCGCCTTCGCTCACCAGTCGCTCCAGCGTGGCGGCGTACGCCTCGTTCCGGAACAGCCCGGTGGGCGCCTGCCCGCCCTGCAACCACAGCTCAGCGGATGTCGGCCAGTGCTCCTCAAAGAGCGACTGCACCTTGGCCACAGTCTCGGTGACCCGTGGCACCAGCGGGTGCCCGTTGCGCGCGTACTCGATCGCAGGCTCCAGTACGACGCGCAGTGGCAGCGTGCCGTGGTCTCGCAGCAACAGCAGCCACGCGTCGACCGCACCGGGCACAGTCGCGGCCAGCGGCCCCGACCCGGGCACCAGCGTCAGCTCGAGCGACGTGTAGTGCTCGATAGTCGCCCCAGCCGGGGCAACCCCCTGCCCGCAGAGCACCCGCGGTGTCGGGTTGTCGGCGGTCGCGACAATCGCCGGTACCTCGCCACCGGGCCCGTTCAGATGCGGCTCCACGACATGCAGCACGAACCCTGCGGTCGCCGCCGCGTCGAACGCGTTCCCGCCGAGCTCCAGCATCCGCATCGCCGACTGCGACGCCAGCCAGTGCGTCGACGAGACCATGCCGAACGTGCCACGCAGGGTGGGCCGGGTGGTGAAGCTCATCGAGCGACTCCTTCGCTTGTCCGTACGTCGGGTCCGCTGCCATCCGCCTCAACCAGATGACATGCGACCTGATGTCCATCAGATCCGATCACACGAGACTCCGGTACGACAGTCCGGCACCGGTCGACCGCCACCGGACACCGGGTGTGGAACCGGCAGCCGTCTGGCGGGTCTATGGCCGAGGGGAGGTCGTCACCGAGCAGCACGGGCTTCCGCTGCCGCTGCGCCACCGGGTCCGGTACAGGTGCTGCCGACAACAGCGCTTGGGTGTACGGGTGAGCCGGCGTACCGAAGATGCGCGCCCGCGGCCCCTGCTCAACCAGCTGCCCCAGGTACATCACCGCGACCTCGTCAGCCAGGTACTCAACCGCAGACAGGTCATGCGTGATGAACAGACAGGCAAACCCCAGGTCCCGCTGCAGGTCAGCCAGCAGATTCAGTACGGCGGCCTGTACCGACACATCAAGTGCACTCGTCGGCTCGTCGGCCACCAGCAGCCGGGGCTCGGAGATGAGCGCCCTAGCGATGCTGACCCGCTGGCGTTGCCCACCGGACAGCTCATGCGGTGAGCGCTGCGCGACCTCGGGGCGCAGGCCCACTCGGCGCAGTGCGTCGGCCACGTTCCCTTTGCGGCGCATCAGCCGTAGTGGCTCACCCACGATGTCCCCGACCGACAGTCGAGGATCGAGCGACCCGGCTGGGTCCTGGAAGACGATCGACACGTATCGGCGGTGGGGGCGCAGTTGGCGACGACTGAGGTGGGTGATGTCCGCCCCGGCGAGTCTGACGGTCCCTCCGGTCGGTTCGAGCAGTCGGACGATGCACCGGCCGACAGTGGACTTCCCCGAACCGCTCTCACCGACCAGTGCGACTACTGAGCCCTCACGGATTCGCAGCGTCACTCCGTCGACCGCACGGACCGGTCCGAAGTGCATGACCAGGTCCTCGACCTCTAGTGCGTTCATGAGACTCCTACCGGGTTCCAGCACGCCAGTCCGTGCTCACCACGTGTCAGTTGCGGCTGCGACGCCGTACAGGTGTTGAGGGCTTGGCCGCAGCGGTCGGCGAACGTGCAGGCGTCGGGCTGCTCGGACAGCACCGGTACCAGGCCGGGTATCTCGGCGAGGCGATGTGTGTCCGCGTGGCGGCCGGCGGCGGGGGAGGCGCCCAGCAGGCCGGTCGTGTACGGGTGCTGCGGATGCGCGAACAGGTCGTGGACCTCGGCCGTCTCGACCACGCGGCCCGCGTACATCACCGCTACCCGGTCCGCGAGGTCGGCGACCACGCCGAGGTCGTGCGTGATCAGGACGATGCTGGTGCCGAGTCGTTCGCGCAGACCCCGCAGTACATCGAGGATGCCGGCCTGGATCGTCACGTCGAGAGCCGTGGTCGGCTCGTCGGCGATCAGCACCTTCGGATCGCAGGCGACCGCCATCGCGATCATCACCCGCTGCCGCATCCCGCCCGACAGTTGATGCGGATAGTCATCCACCCGGCGCTCGGCCGACGGAATGCCGACCAGCTTTAGCAACTCCACCGACCGCGCCCGCGCCGTACGGCGGCTTGCGCCGAGATGTGTCCGAAGCACCTCGCCGATCTGAGAACCGACCGTGAAGACCGGGTTCAGCGAGGTCATCGGCTCTTGAAAGATGTAGGCGATCTCGCGCCCGCGGATCGACCGCAGCGTGCGCTTGCCGGCCCCGATCAGCTCAACCCCATCAAGCCGGACCGAGCCGTCGACGCGGGCAGACCGGGGGAGCAGCCCCGCCAAACTCATCGCGGTCACGCTCTTCCCACACCCCGACTCACCCACAATCGCCAGCACCTCACTGGCGCCGACCTCAAGGCTCACGCTGTCGACAGCCGATATCCGGCCGTCCTCGGTCCGGAAAGAGACGGACAGATCCTGCACTTCCAGTACGGCGCTCATCGGCGGCTCGCCTTCGGGTCCAGGGCGTCGCGGAGGCTGTCGCCGACGATGTTGAAGGCGAGGGTGAGAAGCATGATCGCCAGGCCGGGCATCACGGCGGCCCAAGGTGCTCGGGCGGCGAACTGCTGGGCGTCGGAGAGCATCGTGCCGAGGCTCGGCGCGGGTGGCTGGATGCCGAGACCGAGGAACGACAGCACGGCCTCGCCGAGGATCGCGGCCGGGATCGCGACCGTCGCCTGCACGATGATCACCGACGCCGCGTTCGGCAGGATGTGCCGACCGAGAACCCAAGCATCACTCGCGCCCTCGACGACCGCGGCGGCGACGAAGTCGAGCGACTTCAGCCGCAGGGTCTCGGACCGGACGATCCGGATCACGCCGGGGATCTGGGCGATCCCGATCGCGATCGCCGCGTTGCCGAGACTCGCGCCGCGGATCGCGGCCAGCCCGACCGCGAGGATCAGGAACGGGAAGGCCAGCACGAGGTCGGTGAGCCGGGAGATCAGTGCGTCGATCGCCCGGAAGTACCCGGCCATCAGACCGAGCGGTACGCCGATCACGAGCGAGGTCGCGACCGCGAGAATCCCGACATGCAACGACGCGCGCAGGCCGAACATGATGCGCGAGACCACATCCCGGCCGAGATCATCGGTGCCGAGCAAGTGGCCCGCCGTACCGGGTGGTGCGAAGGCTTGGTCGAGCGCGGTCTGGGTCGGTTCGTGCGGCGCAAGGAAGTTGGCGAAGACGGCCAGGACCACCGCGAGCCCCAGTACGACGAGGCCGGCGATCGCCAGCGGATTCCGGAGGATCCGGCGGGTCACCTTCATGCGTCACCCCGAACGCGGATCCGCGGATCGATGACCGAGTAGAGGAGATCGACGAGCAGGTTGATCACGATGTACGCGGTCGCGGTGACCAGGACGACCGCCTGGATCACCGGATAGTCGCGCTGGAAGACCGCGTCGACCGTGAGCTTGCCGAAGCCGGGGAGCGCGAAGATCCGCTCGGTGACGACGGCCCCCGAGATGAGCGCGCCGAGCTGCAGACCGACGATCGTGACGACCACGATCAGGCTGTTGCGCAGCGCGTGCCGGCCGATGACCGCGCGCGGCGGCAGGCCCTTGGCTTCCGCCGTACGGATGTAGTCGGCGGAGAGCGCGTCGAGCATCGACGACCGGGTCTGTCGCATGATGACCGCCGCCAAGCCGGTGCCGAGGATCAGCGCCGGGAGCACCAGGTGATGCAGATTCGCCACGGGGTTGGTGAAGAACGGGACGAACCCGGATGCCGGAAAGAGGCCGAGGGCAACGGACAGGTAGAGGATCGCCATCAGTCCGAGCCAGAAGTTCGGCACCGACAGTCCGAGCAGCGCGAGCGCGTTCGCAGCCCACTCGGCCGGTCGGCCACGCTGTACGGCGGCAAGCACGCCCGCGCCGATGCCGATCACCCCGGCCACGAGCAACGCGAGCACCGACAGCTCGATCGTCACGGGCAACGCACCGGCGATCATGCCGTTGACCGGCTCACCGGTCCGGATCGACTGCCCGAGATCACCGCGCGCCGCATGACTCACGAACTGCCAGAACTGCACTGGCCACGAATCGTCCAGCCCATACTGCTCGCGGATCGCCCGCAGCGACTCGGGATCACGATCCTCGCCGGCCAGCGCGAGCGCGGGATCACCCGGGAGCGCGCGCACGCCTGCGAACACCACGATCGTCGCGAGAATCAGTGTCACCGCGGACTGCCACAGTCGATGGAACAGGTACCGGCTCATTTCGCGAACCCCGCGAACGCCGTACGGATCACCCCGTCCGGGTATGTCTGCACACCGAGCAGCTTCTTCGAGACGCCGGTCAGGTTGCGTTGCCGGTACAGGTAGATCAGCGGTTCGTCCTGCTGGAGCTTGGTGACGACGTCGCCGTACAGCTTGATCCGCTGTGCCTTGTCGGTCGACTGCCGTGCGTCGGTCAGCAGCTTGTCGACCTCGGGGCTGCTGTAGCCGGCGACGTTCTGGCTGCCGGTGCTGCCGACGAAGTTGAAGATGTTCGCGTCCGGATCGACGCGTCCGGACCAGCCGAGCTGGAGGATCTCGAAGTCGCCGCGATCCTGCTGATCGAGCAGCGACGCGTACTCGATCGGCTTGATCACCAGCTCGAAGCCACCGTCCTTCACCATCGCCTGCAGCGCCTGCGCGAGCCGCAGACTGTCGGGGTTGTTCGAAGTGATCATCGAGACCTTGTACGGCGTACTGACGCCGGCCGCGGTGAGCAACTCCTTGGCCTTGCCGGGGTCATGAGCCGGGCACGCCTGAGCAGCCTCGGAGGTGAACTCGCTTTTCGGTGAGATGGGGGAGCAGGCAACGGTGTTGAGCCCGTTGAAGATCGACTTCACCAGCGCGGCCCGGTCGATCGACAGGTCGAACGCCTGGCGAACGCGCGGATCCTTCGCGATCGGGGTGTCGAGCTGCTTCAGCGGATTGCCGACGCCGTCCGCATTGGCGATGTTGATCGTGACGCCCTGATAGCCGAGCGACTGCGACTGCAGGACGCTGACCGTGCTGTCCTTCTGCAGGGCGGGCGCGTCCTGACTCGACAGCGAGTCCGCGACCTGGGCGTCGCCGGCCTTCAGGTTGGCCGAGCGGATACTCGAGTCGGTGATGATCCGGTACTCGATCGCGTCCAGGTGCACTTTGGCGGCGTCGTAGTACTGGGGATCTTTGACGACCTTGATCGAGTTCTGCGCGACCCGCTTGGCGAACTTGAATGGGCCGACACAGGCGGGCGCGGTGGAGAAGTTCGCGCCGAGCTTGGCGACCGCGGCCGGGCTGAGCACCATGCCTGCGCGATCGGCGAGCGCGGCGGTCAGTGGGGCGAACGGCTTCGACAGTTTGATGACCACGGTGTTCGGGTTGGGTGTCTCGACCGCGGTGATCGGGCCGAGCTCGCTCTTCCGCGCCGAACCGGCCAGCGTCAGACCGCGCTCAAGTGTCGTCTTCACCGCAGCGGAGTCGAACGCGCCGCCGTCGGCGAACTTCACGCCCTGCCGCAACGGGATCGTCAGGCTCAACCCGTCCGGCGCGATGGTCGGCAGCGCGGTCGCCAGCTGCGGAACGACCTTCGCGTCCGGGCCGAGGTCGTACAGCTTCTCGCACATCGTGTGGAAGACATACCGCGAGTACAGGCTGCGCGACAGCGTCGGATCCAGCTTGTCAGGATCGGCCGACAGCGCGACCGTGAGCGTCCCGCCCGCCTTCACCTGCCCCGGATCCGCCGGTTCGCCGAAGACATCCTGGTTTGCCGAGCCGGTCGTCGTACCGGTGTTGTCGCCGGCCGGC
Source organism: Kribbella antibiotica (assembly GCF_004349055.1). GTDB lineage: Bacteria > Actinomycetota > Actinomycetes > Propionibacteriales > Kribbellaceae > Kribbella > Kribbella antibiotica. Next base: position 80,597 of record NZ_SMKX01000010.1, on the reverse strand, counting down.
TGCACCGGAGAGCAGCCGGCAAGCGCGACGGCAAGCGCAAGGACGAGCGGAAGTCGAGGAGTCATCACGTGCTCCCATGCGTAGGCGGTTCCCCGACTGTTTCATGTATACAACCCACCTACGCAAGGGATCGGCGAGATTCTTCCGAACCTTTTCCGGTGGTCGTCAGCCTTCGACGACGAACCGCAACGGCCCAGCCGGTACGGCGTGGTCGCCCTGTGCGAGCGCCATCAGACTCGGCCCGCCGTACTGCGGATGCCGAATCCCGAACTCATCCGCAGGCCGGAACCCGAACCGCGGGTAGTACTCCGGATGCCCCAGCACGACCACTGCTGGCTCCGGCCGCTCCTGAGCTAGCTGCAGCACGCCGCGCACCGCCGCGTCGCCGGCGCCTTGTCGCTGATAGGCCGGCAAGACGGCCACCGGGCTGAGCGCCAACAGGGGAGTGTCGCCAACAAACGCACGCGTCAGTATCGCGTAGCCGACCGGCTGTTCGTCGGCCAACGCCACGCACGAGATCCACACCTCCGGATCAACGCGCAGAGCGTCCAGATAGTCGACCTCGTACTGCCGGCCGAACGCCTCAAGAGTGATCTCACGCAGTAGCTGCTCGTCGGCGGGGGAGCCGACGCGAGTCTTCCAAGTCATGGACAACGGGGGAGTGCCTTTCTCAGACAGAGCGGGATGGATTGAGGGAGCGTGCGGCCGGCGCAGTCATCAATCCACCTCCTCCGAAGTCGACCGTCAGCTTAGGTCGCTGAGTGCCGAGTAGTTCACAATATGCTTTGTACAAGAGCTCTTGAGTAATCGCTGGAGAGTTGCGCTTGTCAGCAGGGAAACCCGCTCAAAGACGGCCGGCAGACAGGGCGCGGCAGGCGACGCTCGGTCGGCGGGGCGTCTCGGCCGGTGACGTCGCTGGCCGGCTGCGGCGGCCGGCCGATTTCAGGTGGCGGGCTCGGCGGATGCCACCGCGCCATACCCAAATCACAAGGTCGCCTAGCCACCCGCCGTGCCGAGTGAACCCACCCGCGCCCCCTGCGTGTCGCGCCGACTGGGTTCATCGTGTCGAGTGTGCGGACCGGGGTGGCGACAAGCGTTTGCCGGCAGCAGAGTCCGCACACTGGGCGCTTCTCCTGCCCGGTAGGTTCACTCGCGATTAGGTGTTCGACCGGGTCCGGGGAGCAGAACTGACCCGAAACGACAGGCAGAACTCCCCATCGCGCGCCTACAGCGGAGAGGGCGACGCTTTGCGTGGTTCTACTGCCACGGAGCGGCAGTGATCTACCGCAAAGCGACCTTAAGCACCCCGAAGAAGTGCCCCGACTGGCATCCCCCAACCACACGGTCGCCTAGCCGCCCGCGTCGTGCCGAGTGAACCCACTCGCGCCCCGGGTGTCGTGCCGAGTGGGTTCACTGTGTCGAGTGTGCGGACCGGGGTGGCGACAAGCGTTTGCCGGCAGCAGAGTCCGCACATTGGCGGTGGCTTCTGCCCGGTGGGTTCACTCGCGGCTATGCGTCGGTGGTTAGGGCGATCAGGGGATCGGGGGAGGCAGCCGCGGCTGGGGTCCACGTGTGGTCGAGGAGGCGGTAGGGGTGCCAGTTGCCGTGGTGGTCCAGGCGGAGTTGGGTGTCGGGATGGACGGTCAGGCGGTTGCCGGTGACAACTACGTTCTCGGTCTCCTCGGCGAGGAGGTCGGCGCCTGCTCTGGCCAGGTCCACTGGGGTCGGCGCCCAGGAATGCTCGAGGACGTCGAGGCCCGCGAAGCCGCCGTACTGCCAGGCCTGTACGCCGATGCCGAGCTCGACCGGCCGGCCCGTTGCCGCGGCCAGCGGTGCGAGCAGCTCGGGGAAGTCGGCGGCGAGCCGGACGGCGTCCTGCCATTCGTTGAGCGGCTCAGGCTCTGGCGTCCCATTCAGCAGCGCGATGAGCAGCGCGCGGGCTCGCCGAGACGCGTCGAGCACGAGCATCGGCAGTACGGATGGCGCTAGCGGCAGCGGGGGCTCGATCCCGCTGACAGCCAACTCATCCAGCATCACCTTGCGGGGCACCGGGGGAAGGGCAGGCAGCTCGCCGGGTGTTGTCTGAACCTTGACGACAGGCTCATCCTCAACCTCAGCTTGACCCTCGGCGCTGGTCGAGCGTGCGACTAGTTGGTCGAGGAGCACATCGCGGGAACGACCCCGCAGGTGCAGCAGCACGAAGGGATCTGAGTCGAGCAACCAAGCGACCTGGTACTCAAGGCCGGCGGCATGCTGGCACGGGAGCTCCCACGCATCGCAGGTGCAGCTCGGGTCCAGGTCGCCGATCCCCGGCAGCAGTGCGACGCCGGCAGACTCGGCTGCCTCGACGAGATCCTGGGGCATCTCACCGTCAAGTAGAGCTGCAATGTGCCCGGCCCGCGCCGCGACCTGGTCCAGGAACTGGGCCCACTCGGCTTCGGTCAGCTCGTCCACCCGGACGGTGACTTCGTAGGTGTCGTCGGGGGAGTAGACGGTGGCGCCGACCCGGCCCGGGCTGATGGTGATCGTCCCGACGTGGCCCGAGTTCGCGTACCGGCGGCCTCGTTTCAACTGCTCGTTGTCGAGTGAGGTGTCTTCCAGCGCCTGCACCCAGGCGCGCGCCCACCATGATTGGCCGCGAGTGCTCCGCCGCTGGGCCGGAAAGGCCGGATACCCCTGAGCCGCGTTCATCGCAGACCTCCCCGCAGCTCGACGAGATCGGCAAGTTCGTTGTCCGACAACTCGGTGAGCGCCGCTTCACCGCCGGCCAGTACGGCGTCGGCGAGCTCGCGTTTGGCCGCGAGCATGGCGGCGATCCGGTCTTCGATGGTGCCTTCGGCAATGAAGCGGTGGACCTGCACCGGCTTGGTCTGGCCGATCCGGTAGGCCCGGTCGGTCGCCTGGTCCTCGACGGCCGGATTCCACCAGCGGTCGTAGTGCACGACGTGGTCGGCTCGTGTCAGGTTGAGCCCCGTCCCGGCTGCCTTCAGCGACAGCAAGAACACCGGTACGTCGCCGGCCTGGAACCGCTCGACCATCTCCTCCCGCTTGCGCACTGGTGTTCCTCCGTGCAGCAGTTGGGTGGCGATCCCGCGCCCGGCCAGGTGGCGTTCGAGCAGGCGGGCCATGGCGACGTACTGGGTGAAGACCAGGACCGCGCCGTCTTCGGCGACGATCGTTTCGAGGAGTTCGTCGAGTAGTTCGAGCTTGCCGGAGCGTCCGTTCAGGCGCGCGTCCTCGCCTTCTTTCAGGTACTGCGCCGGGTGGTTGCAGATCTGCTTGAGCCCGGTGAGGAGCTTGACGATCGCGCCGCGGCGGGCCATTCGGTCGCTGGAGGCGACCTCGGCCATCAGCTCGCGGACGGTCGCTTCGTAGAGGCTGGCCTGCTCCCGGGTGAGCGAGACGGTCTGGTCGGTCTCGGTCTTGGGTGGCAGCTCCGGTGCGATCCCGGGGTCGGACTTCTTGCGCCGAAGCAGGAACGGTTTGACGAGCTTGGCGAGTCGGTCCGCGACCTCTTCGTCCTTGTCGGCCTCGATGGGTTGCGCCCATTGCGTGCGGAAGGTGCTGAGTCGGCCGAGCAGGCCCGGTGTCGTCCAGTCGAGGATCGCCCAGAGCTCGGAGAGGTTGTTCTCGACCGGTGTGCCGGTGAGCGCCACTCGTGCTTGCGATGGGATGGTTCGCAACGCTTTCGCCGTCCCGGATGAGGGGTTCTTCACGTGCTGCGCCTCATCAGCGACCACGAGCGCCCATCGATGGGCGCCAAGCCGGACGGCGTCGCGTCGCAACGTCCCGTAGGTCGTCAGCACGAACCCGTCCTCGGCGCCGTCGAGCGAGCGCGCCGAGCCGTGGAATCGGCGCACCGGCGTGCCAGGCGCGAAGCGGTTGACCTCACGCTCCCAGTTCCCCAGCAGTGAAGCCGGGCAGACGACCAGCGTTGGGCCGGCCGTCCCGGCAGACTCCTGGCGATGGAGGTGTAGCGAGATCAGCGTGATCGTTTTGCCGAGACCCATGTCGTCGGCCAGGCAACCGCCGAGACCGAGCGACGTCATCTGTGCCAGCCACCGCAGCCCGCGCAGCTGGTAGTCGCGCAGTGTCGCCTGCAGAGCAGCCGGTACGTCGATCAATTCGGCGGCGCGCTCGGGATCGGCGATCCGGGCCCGCAGCTCGGACAGCCAGGGGGTCGGCTCGACGTTGATCTGCTGGCCGTCGACCTCGGTCGTCCCGGTCAAGGCGGCGCTGAGCGCGTCGATCGGGGTGACGGGTTTGAGGATCCGATCGCGGGCCTTCCGGGCCAGCTCGGGGTCGATCAGCATCCACTGGTCGCGGAGCCGAACGACCGGCCGAGTCGCCTCGGCGAGTTTGTCGAGCTCTTCTTCGGTGAGCGGATCGTCGCCGAGGGCAACTTGCCAGCGGAAGTCCAAGGTGGCGTCGCCGCCGAAGAAGCTCGGCAGGTCGCTCGGCCGCTGCTGCGGTGCGGTGATCGCGGCGCGTGCCTTGAGGTCTCGCCCGAGGCTGCGTGGCCAGTGCAGCTCGATCCCGGCAGCGGCCACCCGTTGCGCCGTCCCCGTCAGAAGGTCGCCGATCTCGTAGTCGGCGAGCTCGATCTGGTCGGGTACGGCGCTGTCCAGCAGACGGGCCAATGGCGCCCAGACTCGCCCGGCCCGGCGGATCGCGAGTGTCGCGTCGATCCGGGCTCGCGGTCCGAAGCCGGGGACCTCGGCCGCCCAGACGTCGTCGGCGTCCCGCACGAGCGTCGGGTCCTTGAGGCTGTGCAGCTGCACGACGGCGTGGAAGGCCTGAGCCTCGGTCATCTCGATCCGCAGCGAAACCCGGACCCCGCTGTCGAGGCCGACGGACACCTCGTCGGCCCAGCGCCGTAGCTTCTCGGCCCGTTGTGGCGTCTTGGCGGCGAACAGTCCGCCGCCTTGTGCCTTGGCGGCGGCGGGGGATCGTGGCATCCCGTCCGCGACCGCATCCCAGAATGCGCGCACCAGTCCCTCGGCTGCGAGCTCGCCGGGAACGCCGGTCGGTGGCATTGCCTCGGCCAGAGTGATCAGCCGGGTGACATCGGCCGGCTCCAGTGGTCCCATCCGCCAGGCGTCGTACCCGTCGGGGGAGACGCCGGGCAAGAGCTTGCCTCGGGCAACCAACTGCAGCGCCGCGACCGCGGCCGATCCCCAGAATGCTGCCGTTGGGTGTGCACCAGGCTCGCGCCGCATCCGCCCAAGCATCGGAACGGCGTCCGCCACGCTCACGCTGATCGCGCGCACGGACTGCACGTCCGGCTCGACTGTCACGTCGAGCTGGACCTGCTCCCCGATTCCGAGCGGTACTTCGCCGCCCTCCGGATCCCAGAACAGCACCTTGCCGTCCCGTGGTGGATCCGAGGGGGCAAACCCAACCGCACATCCCGACAGTTCAGACAACCGCACTCCCAAAGTCCCGACCGACTTCCCCGAACCTCGTCACCTCAGCTGTGTCAGACCGTGAGGACCTCCGCGTCGGTCGGAGCAGCGCCGGGCTGCTCGAACTGGGTGCGGTACAGCTCTTCGTAGCGGCCCTCGGCCGCCAGGAGGCTGGTGTGCGTGCCCTGCTCGAGGATCCGGCCGTCCTCGATCACGAGGATCTGGTCGGCGGCGCGGATGGTCGAGAGCCGGTGCGCGATCACTATTGCGGTGCGGCCGGCGAGCGCCTCGGTGAGTGCCGCTTGGACGGCGGCCTCGTTGGTGGAGTCGAGCGCGGCCGTTGCCTCATCGAGGATGACGACGCGTGGCTGCGCCAGCAGCAGGCGGGCGATCGTCAGCCGCTGCCGCTCACCACCGGACAGCCGGTAGCCGCGCTCGCCGACCACTGTGTCGAGGCCGTCCGGCACTGACCGGATGAGGTCCTCGAGCCGGGCCCGCCGCAGTGAATCCCACAGCTCGTCCTCGGTTGCCTCGGGCCGGGCGAGCAGTAGGTTCTCTCGGATGGAGTCGTGGAACAGGTGTCCGTCCTGGGTGACCATGCCGAGCGTCTCCCGCAACGACTCGGCCGACACATCCCGTACGTCGACGCCCGCGAGCCGCACTGAGCCGGAGTCGACGTCGTACAGGCGGGGGATGAGCTGGGCGATCGTGGACTTGCCTGCTCCGGAGGAACCGACCAGGGCGATCATCTGTCCAGGCTCGGCCCGGAACGTCATGTCGTGCAGGACCTCGACTCCGCCGCGCGTGTCGAGTTTGGCGACCTCTTCGAGGGAGGCGAGGGAGACCTTGTCGGCCGACGGGTAGGCGAAGTGGACGTTGGTGAACTCGACCGATACCGGGCCCTCGGGGACTGTGCCGGCGTCGGGCTTGTCCTGGATGAGCGGCTTGAGGTCGAGGACCTCGAAGACGCGCTCGAAGCTGACCAGTGCGGTCATCACCTCGACGCGCGCGCTGGCTAGTGCGGTCAGCGGTGCGTAGAGCCGGGTGAGTAGCAGCGCCATCGCCACGACGGTGCCGGCGTCCAGTTGGTCGCGCAGCGCGTAGAAGCCGCCGAGACCGTAGACCACGGCCAGGGCGAGCGCCGAGACCAGCGTCAACGCGGTGACGAAGATCCACTGCACCATCGCGGTGCGGACGCCGATGTCGCGCACCCGCCGGGCCCGCGAGGCGAACTCTGCGGACTCTCGCGCCGGGCGGCCGAAGAGCTTGACCAGGGTCGCACCGGGCGCGGAGAACCGCTCAGTCATCTGGGTGCTCATCGTCGCGTTGTAGTTGGCCGACTCTCGCTCGAGCGCGGCCAGCCGTCGCCCGACCCGGCGGGCCGGGATCACGAAGATCGGCAGGATGACCAGCGCGAGGAGTGTGATCTGCCAGGACATGCGCAGCATGACCACGAGGGTCAGTGCGAGCATCACGAGGTTGCTCACCACCCCGGAGAGGGTGTCGCTGAACGCGCGCTGGGCGCCGATCACGTCGTTGTTGAGCCGGGAGACCAGGGCGCCGGTCCGGGTGCGGGTGAAGAACGCGATCGGCATCCGCTGAATGTGGTCGAAAACAGAGGTCCGGAGGTCGAGGATGAGTCCTTCGCCGAGGCGCGCCGACAGCCAGCGGGTGAGCATGCTGATGCCGGCCTCCGCGACCGCGATGACCGCGATCAGGATGGCCAGGCGCAGTACGGTCTCGAAGGCTTTGCCGTCGACGATCGTGTTGACGACCTTGCCGGCCAGCACCGGGGTCGCGACGGCGAGCACCGCGGCGGTGATGCTCAGCACCAGGAACCAGATCAGTTGTTTCTTGTGCGGGCGCGCGAACGCGAGGATCCGCAGCAGTGTCTCTTTGGAGAACGGTCGTTTGTCGTCGGATGCGTGCATTGCGTGGTACAGCGAGTTCCACGCGGTCATTTCCATACTCACAGCGGGCTCCACGGCTTCGGTCGTTCGGGGATGTCGATGATTCCCTACCTCACCGACAGTTTCCGACCGTAGAACCTCGACAAAGCTTGAGGTCAATCCCCGATCGAACTGGGTACAGTGTACGAAGAATATCCGATCCGGCAGAATCGCGCACATGACCCAGGAGTACAGCGGCAGTGGAGACCCGGCGAAGAGCCTTGAGCTGCTCTGGCGCCGGCAGAAGCAGCCCACCCGTGGCCCGAAACCGGCCCTGACCGTCGACGGGATCGTCGAGGCCGCACTCCGGGTCGCCGACGCCGAAGGGATCGGTGCGATGTCGATGCGCCGCGTCGCCGATGAGCTGGGCGCCGGCGCGATGACGCTGTACCGCTATGTCCCCGGCAAGGGCGAGCTCCTCGACGTCATGCTCGACACCGTGTACGGCGAGCTGCCGAAGCGCGTCGTACCGGGGGACTGGCGAGCCCGGCTGGACGAGGTTGCCCGCGAGAACCGCGAGCTGTATCTGCAGCACCCGTGGATGCTGCATGTGGCGGTGAGTCGCCCGCCGCTCGGTCCGCAGGTGATGGCGAAGTACGAGTGGGAGCTGGGTGCGGTCGAGGGGATCGGGCTGAGTGATGTCGAGATGGATGCGACGGTCGCGCTGATCAACGGCTACGTGCACGGCGCGGTCCGGGCGGCGGTGGAGGCGCGGCAGGTCATCCAGCATTCGGGGATCACCGACAAGGAGTGGTGGCTGGCGCACGTTCCCCATCTGGATCGAATCGCCGACGCTCAGGCCTTCCCGCTGTCGAGCCGGGTCGGGAGTACGGTCGGCGAGGAGTTCGATGCGCCGTACGACTCTGATCATGCCTTCGAATACGGCCTGGCCCGGTTGCTCGACGGTGTCGCGAAACTGGTGGCCGACCGGAGGTAAATAGAGTTGTGAGTGAGTACTCACTCAGTTAGTGTCGGTCAGGTGACGCCGAGAGCCACGCCCCTACCGCCGGACGAACGGCGAGCCGCGATCATCGCGGCCGCGCTGCCGTTGTTCGAGCAGCACGGTCCTGACGTGAGCACCAAGCAGATCGCCGAGGCGGCCGGCATTGCCGAGGGGACGATCTTCCGTGCCTTCGGAAGCAAGGACGCGCTCATCGAGGCCGCACTACTCAAGGCGTTCGACACCAGCGATCTGCTCACCGAGCTCACCGCGGTCGACGTCACGTTGCCGCTGCGGGAGCGGATGGTCGCCGCGGTCGAGGTCGGTCAGCGGCGGCTGCGCGGGGTGTTCCGGCTGATGTTCGCGATGCGGCTCGCCCGGCCGCCGGACCTCAAGTCGACGCCGCTGGACGAGGCTCGGCGCAAGCGCCAGTCCGACCTCGTGAACATGGCGTTCACTGAGCTGCTGCGGCCGGATTCGGCCCAGCTGCGCTTCTCGCCCGAAGAGGTCGTGCGCCGTCTGCAGATGGTCACGTTCTCCGCGACCCACCCAATGATTTCCGGTGGCCAGGTGCTGACTGCGGAGGAGATCGTCGACTTTGCCCTCGACGGTGTCCGTAGGAACGCAACGGGTCAAGTACCGGTCACCGAGGAGATCGCCGAGTTCGTGCTCGGCGGTCGAAAGCCACAGCACTCAGGGGATGATTGATGTTAGTTCGACTCTTGCGTACGCACCTGCGTCCGTACGCGGGATACCTGTCCCTGGTGGTCGTCCTGCAGCTGGTCGGGACGATCGCCTCCCTCTACCTCCCCAGCCTCAACGCCGACATCATCGACCACGGCGTGGCCGTGGGCGACACCGGTTACATCATGCGGACCGGTGGCTGGATGCTCGGCGTCAGCCTGGTGCAGATCCTCTGCACGGTCGTTGCCGTGTACTTCGGAGCCAAGACCGCGGCGCTGTTCGGCCGCGACGTGCGGGCCGCGGTGTTCCACAAGGTCGGCGAGTTCTCAGCGCGTGAGGTCAACTCGTTCGGTGCGCCGACGCTGATCTCGCGCAGCACCAACGACGTGACCCAGGTGCAGATGCTGGTCGTCACCACCTGCACGATGTTGGTCGCCGCGCCGATCACGATGATCGGCGGCATCTTCATGGCGGTCCGCGAGGACGCCGGCCTGTCCTGGCTGGTCGCTGTCGCGGTGCCGTTGCTGGCACTGTCGATCGGTCTGATCGCGAGCCGGATGGTGCCGCAGTTCCAGCGGATGCAGAAGTACGTCGACGCGGTGAACCGGGTGCTGCGTGAGCAGATCACCGGTATCCGGGTGGTCCGCGCCTTCGTGCGTGAGCCGCACGAGACCGAGCGTTTCGGTAGGGCGAACTCCGACTTGACCGACTCGGCGATCCGGGCCGGGCGGTTGATGGCGCTGATCTTCCCCGTGGTGATGCTGATCCTGAACCTGTCCAGCGTCGCGGTGCTGTGGTTCGGTGCCTCGCGGGTGGAGAGCGGCGCGATGCAGGTCGGCGAGCTCACGGCGTTCCTGAGCTACCTGATCCAGATCCTGTTCTCGGTGATGATGGCGACCTTCGTGATGATCATGGTGCCGCGGGCGACCGTGTGTGCCGACCGGATCAGCGAGGTGCTGAACACCGAGTCGTCGGTGCGGCCGCCGGTCACGGCGATCAAGACCTTCACCGGTGCGGGCCAGTTGGTTCTGGAGAACACCTCGTTCCAGTTCCCGGGGGCGGCCGAGCCGGTACTGCGTGATGTCAGCTTCACCGCGTTGCCGGGGCAGACGACCGCGATCATCGGGAGTACCGGCGCCGGTAAGACGACGCTGCTCTCGCTGGTTCCGCGGTTGATGGATGCCACCGAAGGGCGCGTGCTGGTCGACGGGATCGACGTACGGGAAATTGCGCCGGAGGCGCTCTGGGAGCGGATCGGGCTCGTTCCGCAGCGGCCGTACCTGTTCTCCGGGACGGTGGCGAGCAATCTGCGTTACGGCAACCCGGACGCGACCGACGAGGACCTGTGGACGGCGCTGGAGATTGCCCAGGGCAAGGACTTCGTCGAGTCGATGCCGGAAGGTCTGGAGTCGCCGATCTCCCAGGGCGGGACGAACGTGTCAGGTGGTCAGCGGCAGCGGCTGGCGATCGCGCGGGCGCTGGTGCGAAAGCCTGAGATCTACCTGTTCGATGACTCGTTCTCGGCGCTCGACCTGGCCACGGATGCCCGCCTGCGGGCGGCACTGCGGCCGGTGACGCGCGAGGCGTGTGTGGTGATCGTGGCCCAGCGGGTCTCCACGATCATCGACGCCGACCAGATCATCGTGATCGAGGACGGCGCGATCGTCGGCAAGGGCCGGCATGACGAGTTGCTCGACAACTGTCCGACGTACGTCGAGATCGTCGAGTCCCAGCGTTCTGCGGAGGAGGCCGCGTGAAGGAGCGGAGCGAGTTCACCAATAAGTACTGCGAGTGCCGCTCAGCGGCGCCCGGAGCGAAGCGAGGACGACGATGAGCGATGAGGTAGCTGCCCCTGAGGGGGAGCAGACAGTCAAGGCGACCGACCGCCCGACTACGGGCCGGGCGTTCGGGCCTCCGGGTGGTATCCCGGGGGACAAGTCGATGAACTTCGGTCCGTCGGCCAAGCGGTTGCTGAGGCGGTTGCGGCCGCAGCGCGTGCAGGTGTCGTTGGTCGTCGTACTGGCGGTCTTCAGCGTCGGCCTGGCGGTGCTGGGGCCGAAGATCCTCGGCAAGGTCACCGACATCATCTTCGCCGGCTACATCGGCAAGAAGTACCCGAGCAACATGACCAAAGAGCAGATCATCGAGCAGACCCGGGCGGCCGGTAACGGCCGGGTCGCCGACCTGCTGCAGGGCGTCGACCTGGTGCCCGGCGCCGGGATCGATTTCGATGCCCTGCGCAACGTCCTGATGCTGGTGCTCGCGCTGTACCTCGGCTCGTTCTTCCTGTCCTGGATGCAGGGCTACATCCTGAACGGCGTCGTCCAGCGGACCGTGCTCGACCTGCGCTCCGAGGTCGAGGACAAGCTGAACCGGCTGCCGCTCAGCTACTTCGACGGCGCACCGCGCGGTGAGCTGCTCAGCCGGGTCACCAACGACATCGACAACATCTCGACCAGCCTGCAGCAGACACTGAGCCAGTTGCTCACCTCGCTGCTGACGGTGGTCGGCGTCCTGACGATGATGTTCGTGGTCTCGCCGTTGCTGGCGCTGATCGCGCTGGTGTCGATCCCGATCTCGATGATCGTGACCGCGGTGATCGCGAAACGGTCGCAGGCCAGGTTCGTCGCACAGTGGCGTCATACCGGTGCGTTGAACGGGCAGATCGAGGAGGCGTTCACCGGGCACGAGCTGGTCAAGGTGTTCGGCCGGCAGAAGGAGATCGAGGCGTCGTTCGCGACGAAGAACGAGGAGCTGTACCAGGCCGCGTTCGGGGCGCAGTTCATCTCCGGCCTGATCATGCCGCTGATGATGTTCGTCGGGAACCTGAACTACGTGGTGATCGCGGTCGTCGGTGGTCTGCGGGTCGCCTCCGGTCAGCTGTCGCTGGGTGACGTGCAGGCGTTCATCCAGTACTCGCGCCAGTTCACCCAGCCGCTCACCCAGGTCGCCTCGATGGCGAACCTGCTGCAGTCGGGTGTCGCCTCGGCCGAGCGGGTCTTCGAGGTACTCGACGCCGAGGAGCAGGTCCCCGACGACAAGACCCCGGAGACCGTCACGCAGGCGCGCGGGCGGGTCGAGTTCGAGCACGTCTCGTTCTCCTACAACCCCGACAAGCCACTCATCACCGACCTGAGCCTGGTCGCCGAACCCGGGATGACGGTCGCGATCGTCGGCCCGACCGGCGCCGGCAAGACCACCCTGGTCAACCTGATCATGCGCTTCTACGAACTCAACGGCGGCCGGATCACCCTCGACGGTGTCGACATCACCGAGCTGACCCGCCACGACCTGCGCTCGCGGATCGGCATGGTCCTGCAGGACACCTGGCTGTTCGGCGGCACCATCCGCGACAACATCCGCGACAACATCCTCTACGGCAACCTGAACGCCTCCGAGGACGACATGCTGGCCGCGGCCAAGGCGACGTACGTCGACCGTTTCGTGCACAGCCTGCCCGACGGCTACGACACGGTCATCGACGAGGAAGGCAGCAACGTCAGCGCCGGTGAGAAGCAACTCCTCACCATCGCCCGCGCCTTCCTGGCCGACCCGCAATTGCTCATCCTCGACGAAGCCACCAGCTCGGTCGACACCCGCACCGAAGTCCTGGTCCAACGCGCCATGGCGGCACTGCGCTCGGACCGCACCAGCTTCGTCATCGCCCACCGCCTGTCCACCATCCGCGACGCCAACCTGATCCTGGTCATGGAGAACGGCGCAATCGTCGAACAAGGCAACCACCGAGAGCTCCTCGCCCTCAACGGCGCCTACTCCAACCTCTACAACGCCCAATTCAGCGGCGCCGTCACCACCGAGGAAGAAGCAGTCCCCGCCGGCCCACCAGTCCTCCGCAGCTGATGTGTTCTCGCCGTTCCTGACTTCTCACCGGAGTCAGGAACGGCGAGACGCCTGCAGTCGCTCTCTGATCTGATTCACTCGGGCGATGCGCAGCAAACTTCCCGCCGTCGTGATCAGCGCCCTGTTGCTTACAGCCTGTGGAACGCAGCCGGCGCCCGCGGGAGCCGATCGTGAGGTGCCGGTCGATTCTTCCTGTGACACGCCGCCCGCCGGAGAGACATCCGTACCGGAATCCGGAGTCCGGATCACTGGCGTGAGCCGGGTTGCGCCGTACTGCGCCGAATTCGAGGTCACCAACTCCGGCAAGGAAGCTGCCGACTACACGGTCACCTTCGGGTTCCACACGAGCTCCGGCGAGGCGGTGGTGAATCCGGCGCGGACAGTGCGGGGTGTGGCACCGGGCCGGACTGTGAAGGACACGGTCACCGCAGACGACTCTCGCGGGCTCCAGCTGCGGGTGAAGATCATCAAGGTGCGGACTATCCCCACAGCCGAGGCGCCCTCGAAAGGCAGCGCGTGCCCGCGCACGGGAGTGCGCCTGTACGCCGATGCGGACGCCGACGCGGCCATGGGAGTCCGCGTCCTGGGGATCCACTGGGAGAACTGCGGCACGCGAACCGTCTCCCTCAACGGCCACCCGCGGTTGCAGGTCCTCGACGAGAGCCACCTGCCCGTCAACGGTGTAGTGATCACAACCGACGGTAAGGCTCAGCCGCTGGTCCTGAAGCGCGGTGAACGCGCCACTGCCACTCTGACATGGCGCAACACCCTCGAGGCCGGCCGCCCGAATGTGAACAGTCCCTACGCCAGAGTCTGGGCGAAGGGCGGCGCCGTACCGGTCATGCTGACACCCGAGTTCGACCTGGGCAGTACGGGGAAGGTCGCAGTCAGTCCTTGGCAGAAGGACCAGCGCTAGCTCGCGTGGGCGGTAGGCTGCAGGGACCCACCACCTGTCCACCAGCCGCGGTCGGTCCTGAGCAGCTAGGCCTGTGGATAACTTCTGACGCTCTCTCGCCGTTCGTGACTTACTGGAGTCATGAACGGCGAGGGCAGGGAATACAGCCGACGCGGCGACAAGCTCGCCAAACAGGTCACCGGGGCGCTGGGTTATGAAGGCGACGACATCGTTGAGATCTTTCGGGACGCCTACCGCGTGACCTTCGAGTATCTGGCTCCCTTGATGGTGCGGGTCGCCGACGAAATGCTGGTGGACTTACGTGCCGACATGGCCGCCGGACGGGTGGACAGGATTGTCGCGCTCGGTCGCGACGGCTACAGCCTTTCGGTGGCGATGCACAAGCTCGAGCCGCGGTTCGCACGAAAGAACATCTCCGACGTCGTGCTCTCGCGGGCGCTGGTGGAGAACGCGCTGCAGGACCTGGAGCGTCACCTGGGCAAGACATTCCCTCAGGTCGACGGCTTCCGCAGAGTGGCAGCCCGGGTAGATCCGGCGAACACCGTCGGTGGGTTCCGTCAGCTGGACAGGTACCTGCGTGCTTCCCGGGTCCCGGTGGGACAGCCGGGTAGCCGGGTGACGCTGTTCGACACCAGCTTTAAAGGCACCGTGCAGGAACTGTTGTCGGCCGTCTACCCGGAGACGACATTCACCGGGCGTTACGCCTTCTTCGGTGAGTCACCACACGATCCGCATCCGGGTAGCAAGCAGGGATACGAAGTTCACTTACCGGCTGCATCCTCACGAGAGGGTAGGCCCTTCTACGAACTTCCGGACGACGAAACGAAGACCTTCGCCCATCAACTCGCGCTCAACAGCATCGAGGAGTTGCTGGACGGCCCCTGGAGCAGCCCGGTCCGGATCAAGGATGCCAGGCCGGAGCAGCGACTCCAGGGCTTTGAGTCGAGGCTGCTGGACGGCTTGAGCCCTGCTCGGCTCTCTGCGCGGCTGCTGTCACCGACCATCCGCGAAGGCGTAAAAATCGTCAATCTTCACGCTCTGGCCGATCGGGCGCAGCTGGCTGCTGAAACCCGGAAGGCCGGACGAGACCCTCGGCCGCGGCTCGAAGAAGAATCACAGCGCTATCGCAGCGAGATCCGAGCTTGGATCACAGGTCAGCCGGCGGAGCCACGGCTGACGGAATTCCTCAACTCGTTCGTGCACAGAACCGACAAGCAGCAGGTGGAACAGCTCCAGCGAATGCTGGAGCGGTCCGATCTTCCTTTCGACAGCTACCGCAAGATTTGGACGGCGTACGACCAGTGCGCCAGCGATGACGACAAACGTGTGTTCGTACAGAATGTGCAGAGCTCAGTACAAGCAACTGGAGGTCGGGATGGGCGGGAGCCGGGGCCAAGACCCCCGCGACGAATGGACGGCCCTGGCCGGACTGGGCGAGATCTTTGACGACTTCAGAGACCGGTCCGACGCACTGCTGGAGGCCGGCCCGCCGCCGAGCGAGACGCCGGACAACCGGCCGGTGCCGATGATCATCGATACGGATTGCGGGGGTGATCCGGATGATGCAGTGGCGTTGGTGGTGGCGGGATTGCGGGTGCCGGAGTTGCGTCTGGTGGTGACGGGGGACGAGGTCTCGGGGGAGCGGGCTCGATTCGTGCGGTACCTGCTGGATCTGGTGGGCCGGACGGACGTGAGGGTGGTCGCGGGACCGGACCTCGGTAATCGGCGGCTGTGGTTTGTGGACGGGGTGACGCCCGCAGAAGTACCGGCGCAGGGGACCGATGTGGTGGGCGCAGTGGCTGAGGTCTGCGCGGAGGTTGCGGGACTGGTTCGATGGGTCGGCCTGGGGCCGTTGACGAATCTGTCGGCGGTTCAGGATGCGCGGCCGGAGCTGATCGCTCGGCTGCAGGTGACCCAGATGGGCGGAGCCATCGCCTACCGCGACCCGTCGCGAGCAGAGCACAACTTTCGGATGGATCCGGGAGCGGCGATCCGGATGCTGCCCCTTCTGCAGCGGTGGGATCCCGCGTACGTCGTCTCCGACGTGACGTTCAACCCGGCGACCGAGATCACCGCGGCATCGCCGCTGTACAAGCGGTGGGCCGAGCCGAACGCGCCGACGTGGGCGCAGGTTCTGAAGCTTCACACCGATCGGTGGTTGGAGCGGTACCCAGGATCGATGCAACATGACGCGATGACGCTGGCCGCTGCCCTGCAATGGCCAGGGATTCGATTCTCGGGCGAACGCGTCGTACTCGATGATCTCGCCCGGATGAGCCGCAGCGATGACGGTCTCGAGATCGAGATGGCGGTCCGGGTCGACTACCAGGCTTTCATGGCCTGGCTCGACGCGGCTCTGGCGTGGTGAGTGAGCCATTCTCGGAAGGCGGCGGGGGCGGAGAACATGGGCATGTGGTCGGCGTGGGGGAGGACCGACAAAGTGGTGGTGGGGGCTTGGGTGGCTAGGCGTTGGGCCCACAGTTGGGTGCCTTGGAAGTCGTGTTTGCCGACGAGGATGTGAATCGGCGGCTGTAGTTCGGCGAAGCGGGTCTTCAGCGGTGGGTCGAGTTCTTGGCCGTGGGCTTCGGGCATGGTGAGGATGCGGGAGTTGGCGACGGCCAGGGCGGTCAAGAGGCGGCGGGCCGGCTCGGGGACCTGGGGGCACCAGCCGTCGATGTCGTGGGCGGCGGCTGCCGGGATTCCTTCGGTCTCGAGAAGGTCGGCGATCTCAGCGAAGTGAGCCCGCATGACGACGCGGGCGGCTTCCTCTTCGGGGGATGGGTCCGGGAACTCGCCGAAAGTAGGTGCCACGGCGCAGACCTTCAGCACGCGATCAGGATGGCGATGGGCGAAGCCGAGGGCTCGGCGGGCGCCGTCGGAGGAACCGACCAGGACGGCGCGGTCGACGCCGGCCGCGTCCAGTACGGCGAGCAGATCCGCGATCTCGTCGTACGGGCCGTACGACGGGGACGAGAGACCGTTGTCGCGGTAGTCCCAGGTGGTGACCCGGGCGAACTTCGCGAGCCAGGCGATGGTCGAGTCCCACATGCGGGTGTCGGCCAGGCCGCCGTTCAGAAGGACGACGTCGGGTCCGCCGTCGCCGTACTGGTCGTAGTAGAGGTAGCCGTCAGGGACGTCGCCGTAGTGTCCGCGCATGCCCCGGATCTTGCAGCCTGGCGGGGCATGCGCGCATCGGGAATTCTCCCTAGCTCGGTTGGGTACGACGGCGCCGTCGGCGGACCACGTCGGTCACGATCAGGCCGACGCCGGCAACGGTGGTCAGGGCGAAGGCGGCGAAGGCCTTGACCACTGCGGGAAGCATGGTCTCGATGACGTCGGCGCGGTCGCCGACGTACAGCGGGAGGGGCTCGTCGGCGTTGTCGCAGGCGACCGTGACAGCTTGGGGCGGTACCGTGGTTCTGGAGTGCGCGATGACGTAGTAGGTCGTGAAGCCTTCCGCGGTGTAGTTCTCACGTTTCGTCGGGAGCTTCAGCGCGATGTCTGCGCCGCTGGCGTCCTTGGCTTGGCAGCGCACGTCCTGGCCTTGCGCAGTGGTCGAGATCGTGAGGCCGGGCCGATCCAGCTGGACCACGCCGTTGCCGAGCGGCACTGGTTCGTGGGGCTCGTTCTCGAAGAGCTCGAGACCGAAGAACCCGGCCACCACTTGGCCCAGGACGAAACAGCCGATCCCGCTCCACAGCAGCGGCCGACGCATCACTGGCGCGCCAGGCGCCGTACGGCGAGTTCGGCCAGGAGGGCGGCTGCGTCGGGGAGGACGGAGTCGTCGAAGTCGGCCAGCGGTGAGTGGTTGTCGGCGGCCTTGTCGGGGTCGGCGGCGTTGCACGCGCTGAGGTTGAGGTAGACGCCGGGGACCTCGTTCAGGACGTACGACATGTCCTCGGCGCCGCAGCGAGGGTTGGCGCGTTCGCGGAAGCGGTCGGTGCCGAACAGGTCGATGATGGTGTCGCGGGCGAAGGCGAACTCGTCGGGGTTGTTGACCGTGACGGGGTAGCCGATGCGGTACTCGACCTCCACGGTCAGCCCGTGGGCGGCCGCCATCCCCTCGACCAGTTGCACCGACGCCTGCTGGATCTGGACCCGAGCCTCCTCCGAGAACGTCCGCACGGTCGCGTCGAAGAACGCGTCGTCCGGAATGATGTTCTCCTTCGTGCCGCCCGCGATCCGCCCGACAGTGAGCACGACCGGGTCGAACACGTCGAACTGCCGCGTGATCATCGTCTGCATCGCGGTCACCATCTCGCAGGCGACCGGAATCGGGTCCTTGCCGCGGAACGGCGTCGACCCGTGTGTCCCGGCGCCGATGACGCGCACGGACAGCTGATCGGCCGCGGCCATGAAGGAGCCGGGCCGGCTGCTCCACATCCCGAGCGGCTGCACGGCGGAGCCGACATGCAGCCCGTACGCCGCGTCCGCTCGACGGCCCGCGGCATCCAGCACGCCTTCGCGGATCATGATCGGCGCGCCGCCGGTGGTCTCTTCGCCCGGCTGGAACATGAAGACCACGTCGCCCGGCAACGAGGCCTGCATCGCCGACAGGACCTTCGCGGCGCCGACCAGACCGGCTACGTGCAGGTCGTGGCCGCAGGCGTGCATCATGCCCGGATGCTGCGACGCATACGGTACGTCGACGCGTTCGGTCACCGGCAATGCGTCCATGTCACCGCGCAGCAGGACGACCGGACCGGGCCCGCCGCCACCGCGCAGTACGGCGGTGACCGAGGACAGTTCCTTGCCGAGCGTGATCTCCAGCGGCAGACCGGCCAACGCGTCGAGGATCAGCTGCTGCGACTTGGGCAGGTCGAGGTCGTACTCCGGCACCTGGTGCAGCGCGCGCCGCAGCGCGATGATCTCGTCGCCGAAACCCCGGGCAAGGTCCTGGGTGGCCGTCATGACTTCGGCCCCAGGTCCAGGGCGTTCATGACCCGCTGGGCGCTCGTGCGGAGTTCGAGCAGCTCGACCAGGTCGAGCCAGCGCTCGGGGTCGTGCACCTGCTGCGGCATCTGGAAGTTCGCCACCGTGACCGGCGCATCCTTGGCCACGGCAACGACCTTCGGCGCGACATCGAGATAGTCGGCCGAGTCGAGGATCTTCCGCTTCACCCCGGCAGCCATCGGCGTGGTCGGATCAGCAGCGGCCGCGCGGATGCTGGCCAGATCCCCGTACGTCGTGATCAGCGAAGCGGCAGTCTTCTCCCCGACCCCCTTCACACCGGGCAGCCCGTCGGAGGCATCCCCGCGAAGGGTCGCGAAGTCGGCGTACCGGTTCGCGGGGATCTCGTACTTGGCCAGCAGCGCCTTCTCGTCGTACACCTCGGCCCGGCCGACACCCTTGGCCGCGGTGTAGATGACGCGGATGCCGCGGCTGTCGTCGATCAGCTGGAACAGGTCGCGGTCGCCGGTGACGACATCAACCGGCATCCTCGCCTGGTGCGACAGGGTGCCGATCACGTCGTCGGCCTCGTGGTCGGCCGCACCCACGATCGCGATGCCGAGCGCGTCCAGGCAGGCGCGGATGTAGGGGACCTGCACCTCGAGCCGGTCCGGCACCTCTTCGACCTGCTCGCCCTTCGGTGACACGTACTCGACCCGCTGCGCCTTGTACGACGGAATCAGCGCGACTCGCCAGGACGGGCGCCAGTTGTCGTCCCAGCAGGCGACGATATGGGTCGGCCGGTGGTTCTCGACCAGGCGGGCGATGAAGTCCAGCAGCCCGCGGATCGCGTTCGTCGGCGTACCGTCGGCAGCCTTCATCGTGTCCGGTACGCCGAAGAATGCGCGGAAGTACAACGACGCGGTGTCGAGCAGCATCAGCCGCTGTCCTGTCTCAACCATGAGGCGATGCTTTCATGCCGGGGTCCTGCACCAGTAGGGTCATCAGGATGGAGGACCTGGACCGCAAGATCGTCGCTCTGCTCGCAGGCGACGGCAGGATGAGTTTCACCGACCTTGGCAAGGCCACTGGCCTGTCCACCTCGGCGGTGCATCAGCGGGTGAAGCGGCTTGAGCAGCGCGGCGTCATCCTGGGTTATGCCGCTCTGATCGACCACACCGCGTTGGACCTCCCGCTGTCGGCGTTGATCTCGATCCGCCCGATCGACCCCTCCCAGCCCGACGACTCGCCCGAGCGCCTGCGCGAGGTCCCCGAGATCGAGTCCTGCTACTCCGTCGCCGGCGACTCGAGCTACATCCTGATCGTGCGAGTCGCCTCACCCGGTGCGCTGGAGAACCTGCTGGCCGTCATCCGGGCGCGGGCCAATGTCTCCACCACCACGACAATCGTCCTCAGCACTCCCTACGAACACCGCCCGCCGGCGCTGACATAGCGCTCAGATCACTCCGGCCCGGACCGCGTAGGCGACCGCGTGCGCCCGGTTGCGCAGGTTCAGGCGGGTGGTGAGCTGGGACAGGACGTGCTTGACGGTGCGTTCGGAGTACTGAAGCTCGCGGGCGATCTGATCCGTCCCCCAGCCGTCGGCCATCATCCGGAGTACGTCGACCTCGCGCGCTCCGAGTCCGGCCAGGTTCAGGCCGTTGGGCTCCAGGACGTCACGCTGTAGTTTGCCGACGCTCCGCAGGACCTTGCCGACGACCTCACGCGGCATCACCGCCTCTCCAGCGGCGGCCGCCCGGATGCTGTCGAGCAGCTGCTCGACGGTCACCGCTGTCCGCGGCAGGATCGCGACGACGCCACACTCGATCACCGACAGCAGCAAGGCGTCGTCCAGCAGGCTCGCCATCAGCACGGTCGGACGCTGCGCCTGCGTGGTCGCCTGGCGCAGCTGAGCCATCGCCTCGTAGGTGAGCCGCTCGGTCGAGAAGACCAGTACGTCGGCCTCCTCCGGGCGGCGCTCGTCGACAACCCGGATATCGGGCCGGGTGTGGAGGTAGCTGGTCAATCCGGCCGCGGTGACGGATTCGGTGCTGTGGACGAGAACCTGAACAGGCGCCATAAGAACTCCCCAGTCGCTCTTTGCTTCGAGTATGCAAAGGCGATCTCAACGAATCCTGAACGAATGCCGCAAAGCATTCCCGGACGTTGAGTTTCTGCACCGGCTCGCCGGGCCGAACTGCCCCTCTGTGCCGACTCCGGGCGGGCTTGTTGCCGGGTCCGCAAAGCCAGCTCTAGGTTCGCCTCAACACATTCCTGAATGCGCATTCCGGCAGTCTGGAACTGTTCAAGTGTGTCTATTTCTGTTTCCCGGTGAGGAGATTACCAGTGAGCGACGAGTACGACTACATCATCGTCGGCGGCGGTACTGCGGGCTCCGTCGTCGCCGCGCGGCTGACCGAGGATCCCACTGTCACCGTCTGCCTGCTGGAGGCCGGACCGTCCGACGTCGGCGACGAGACGGTCCTGAAGCTCGACCAGTGCATGACGATGCTCGAGTCCGGCTACGACTGGGACTACCCCGTCGAGCCCCAGGAAGCCGGCAACTCCTACGTCCGGCACGCTCGGGCCAAGGTGCTCGGCGGCTGCTCGTCGCACAACTCGTGTGTCGCCTTCTGGGCGCCGGCCGAGGACCTCGACGAGTGGGCGGCACAAGGGCTGCCCGGCTGGTCGGCCGCCGACATGTTCGAGCTCTACAAGCGCCTCGAGACCAACGACGCCCCCGGCGACCACCACGGCCGCACCGGCCCGGTCACCATCCGCTCGATCAAGCACGAGGACGCCACCGGCGACGCGCTGCTGGACGCGTGCGAACAGGCAGGCATCCCACGCGTCGACTTCAACACCGGTACGACGGTCACTCACGGCGCCGGCCGGTTCCAGTTCAACCTGCGGCTCGACGGAGTCCGGTCGTCAGCCTCGGTGTCCTACCTGCACCCGGTGCTCGACCGTCCCAACCTCGACGTCCGCACCGGCGCTCGCGTGCGGCGCCTGACCTTCGACGGCGGTCGCTGCACCGGCGCCGAGTATCTGGCCGACGACATGATCCACGGCATCCAGTTGCGGGCGCGCCGCGAGGTCATCCTCAGTGCGGGCTCGATCGACACTCCGAAGCTGCTGATGCTGTCGGGGATCGGTCCGGCTGAGCACCTGCGGGAGGTCGGCATCGACCTACTGGTCGATTCTCCGGGGGTCGGATCGAACCTTCAGGACCACACCGAAGGCATCATCCAGTGGGAGTCCAAGCAGCCGGTCGTCAACGAGTCGACGCAGTGGTGGCAGGCCGGCATCTTCACCACCACCGAGGAGGGCCTGGACCGCCCGGACCTGATGTTCCACTACGGGTCCGCGACCTTCGACATCCACACCGCGCGGCACGGCTACCCCGGCACCGAGAACGGCTTCTGCCTCGCGCCGAACGTGACGCGGAGCCGGTCCACCGGCACGGTCCGGCTGCGCACGATGGACTACCGCGACAAGCCGAAGGTCGACCCGCGGTACTTCACCGACCCGCACGACATGCGCGTGATGATCCACGGCATCCGGCTGGCCCGCGAGATCGTCGCGCAGGAGGCCATGGCCGAGTGGACCGGCCGGGAGTTGGCGCCCGGTCCGGAGGTGCAGACCGACGAGGAGATCGCCGACTACCTGCGCAAGACCCACAACACGGTCTATCACCCGTCGTGCACCGCCAAGATGGGCGCCGCTGACGACCCGATGGCCGTCCTGGACGAGCGCCTGCGCGTGCGCGGCGTCGACGGCCTGCGCGTCGCGGACGGCTCTGCGATGCCGTTCCTGGTGTCGGTCAACCCCTGCATCACCACCATCGCGATCGGCGAGAAGTGCGCCGACCTGCTCCGCGAAGACCTCCGAGGATAGGAAGGACCACCATGCCGAACGCAACTGCCCTTGCGATCGAAGGCGGGAATCCCGCCGTACCGGCCGACGTCCATGTGGCGTGGCCCGATGTGACCGAAGACGACCGCCTGCTGGCGCTGAAGGTGATCGACGCGCCGGTCAAGGATCTCGGGAATCCGAACTCGCGGATCCTGCGTGAGTTCGAGGTGAGGTTCGCCGAGTTCTCCGGGCGCGAGCACTGCGTCGCTTTATCGAGCGGGACGGCGGCGCTGCTGGCCGGCCTCGTCGCCGCGGGAGTGAAGCCCGGCGACAAGGTCGTCGTACCAGCGTTGACGTTCGCCACCGCGCACGCCGTACTGGCGGCTCAGGCCATTCCGGTGTGGTGCGACATCGACCCGCGGACGTTCAACCTTGATGTCAACCTGCTGCCGGGGCTCGTGGACGAGCAGACGACGGCCATCATGGCCGTCCACCTGCACGGGCTGCCCGTGGACATGAAGCCGCTGATGGAGTTCGCCAAGGCCCGCGGCCTGAAGGTGATCGAGGACGTTGCGCACGCTGTCGGCGCGACCTACGACGAGCAGGCGACCGGGACGTTCGGCGACGGCGCGGCGTACAGCTTCCACGGGCAGAAGCTTCCGCAGGGTTCGGACGGTGGAGCCTTCACCTGCGACGACCCCGAGATCGCGCTGGCCGTGCGCATGTTCGCCTACTACGGCGAAGAGCTGCCGGTGCTGAAGCCCGGTGAGGTGGCCACGCACTGGAGCCGCTGGTTCGGGTTCAACCTGCGGATGCATCCGTCCGCGGCGAACTGGGTGCTGCCGCAGCTTCCGCGGGTGCCGCGCTACGTGGAGACCGCGCAGGACAACGCCGAGATTCTCATCAAGGGGATCCAGGACATCCCGGGCTTCGTCCCGCCGCACATTCCGCTGGACCGCACGAGCTCGCACCACCTCGTCCGTATCCTGCTCGATCCTGAGGCGCTGGGTTGGGAGGGTGAGGTCACCGAGCTGCGCGACCGCCTGGTGCAGGCGCTGCAGAAGGAAGGCGTGCACGCCGGCTACTGGCTGACGCACCCGCAGCCCAAGAACCCGGTCTTCCGGCGCGGGGGACCTGTCGCCTGGTCTCCCGGTGCGGTGGACGAACCGCTTGAGCCCTACCGGGCAGCCGACTATGCGGTGACCCAGCACGTCCTGGACAGCTCGATCGTGATCGGGCGTGCACCGCACCCGTTGCAGGTGCAGCCGTCGAAGGTGGCCGAGCACTACAACAATGCGTTCGAGAAGGTCGCCGAGAACATGGATGCGATTTTCTCGATGCCGTTCACGGCGCCGCGTTTCGTTCCCGCGATCTCCGACAACTGAATTAGGAGAACGGACAGTGCCGAAACCTGCGGCAGTTTTCTTCGACATGGACGGAACGATCGTCAGTACTGAACGGCAGGGGCATCAAGCGCGAACCGCGCTCGCCGCCCACCTCGGCGGCGGTTTGACAATGCCTTCCTTCGAAGAAGCGGTGGGCGTGAGTGATTACCACATCATTCGCCGCGCACTGCGCGATCGCGAGCGGCCGGCGGCCACGGCAGAGATTGACGACGCCTTTGCCTGGTTCACTCAGCGGACCGCCCTGCTGCTGAGTGAAAAGCTCGAGATTCTGCCCGGCGCGCTGGAGCTGATCGAGGAGCTGCACGCGGCCGGCATCCCGCTCGGACTTGTCACCAGCACCCGGTGGGATCTGGCGAAGATCGTCATCAACCAGATCGGCCGAATCTGGTGGGACACCGTCGTCTGCGGTGACCACGTCGGCGACCAGTCGAAACCGCATCCCCGGCCGTACCTGCTCGCAGCGCAACGACTCGGGGTCGACCCCGAAGACTGCGTGGCCATCGAGGACTCCCCGAGTGGGATCGCGTCGGCCGAAGCGGCCGGATTCCGGCGAGTGATCGTCGTACCGAGTGATCTTCCGGTGGGGCCCGGGCCCGTCCGGGTCCTGTACGAGTCGCTCAAACAGGTCGGACTGGCAGACGTCGAGTTGTGAAACTACCCAAGCACCTGCTGCCGGGCACTGGCGAGGGCGTGCCGGCTGATGGCCTCGCCCCAGCTGTCACCCAGCGCACGCCGGATGTCGAGAGCTTCCCGGAAGTGCGCGATCGCGTCCTCGTAGTGCCCGGCACGCAGGCAGGACTTCCCGAGCTGATGCAGGCCATGAGCAAGCATGTGCTCGTGGCCGGTCGCCCGGACCAGGGCCACACCGCGCTGCCCTTGCACGATCGCCTCCGGGTGCCGGTCAAGGCTGGAATACACGGACCCGAGGCCGTTGGCGACACTGGCGACGACGAAGGTGCTGCCGTGCGCTTCGGCGATCTTCATCGCGTGTTCGAGCAGCGGCAGGGCATCCAGCTGGCGCCCGAGCATCGAGTAGGCGACCGCGAGGTTGGCCGCGACGGCGGGGTTGTCCTGGTCGTCGAGCGCGGTGAAGATCTTGACCGCGGCCTCGTGCCCGGCGATGGCCTCACGCTGATGGCCGAGGTGGTAGTTGGCCACTCCGCTGTCGTTGTGCAGGCGGCCTTGGGCCATCCGGTCACCGGTTCGCTCAGCGGCGGTCTGCCCGATCGCGATCACGCGCAACCACTCCGGCCAGCGGCTGGTGCAGTGATACAACGCGCCGAGACACGTCACGAGCTGCGTGGCGGACTCGTGGAGCCCACGGACGACGGCCAGCTGCACCATGTCCGCGAGCGTGGGCAGCTCGAGCCCCACCCACGTCACCGCGTCCTTGTAGTCGGCGAAGGATCGCGGCGGGCTCTCAAAAGCAGGCAGTACGACGTCAATCCGCCCCAGGCCCGGGGCGAGCACATCACGAGCCGCCAGGGCCGAGGCCAAGTACCAGTCGATGCTGCGAGTCACGGCCGCGGCCACTTCGGCCGGAGGCTCGTCGGCGAACGCGCAGTCGGCGGCGTAGATCCGGACCAGGTCGTGGAGGCGGTAGCGGTCGCGTGAGACCTGCTCCAGGAGATGCCACTGGATCAGTAGGCCGAGCTGCTGTGCCGCGACTTCGACCGTGGTCCCGAGCAACGCGGCGACCACACCCGTGCTGAAATCCACGCCGGGGTGCAGGCCGAGCAGCCGGAACGTGCGGGCCGCGCACGGTGTCAGGCCGTGGTACGACAAGGACAGCACCGAGCGGATCGCCATCAGCCTGTCGTCGGAGCGTGACAGGAGGTCGAGTCGCTGGTGTTCGACCCGTAGCTCGGTCAGGAAGTCTTCGAGCTCGCCCATCTGGCAGGTGAACTGCTCGGCGGCGATGCGCAGCGCGAGGGGGAGTTGTCCGCACAGGTCGGCCAGCTGCTCGAGTGAGTCGGTGGTGGCGCCGACCTGGTGGGCGGAGAAGATCCGGTGCAGGAGCTCGACGGACTCCTCGTTAGGCAGTACGTCGAGCCGGACGCGGATCGCGCCGTTCACGGCGACCAGGCCGGACAGGCGGTTGCGGCTTGTGACCACGGCAAGCGAGCCCGGCGTACCGGGGAGCAGCGGCCGGACCTGGTCCGCGCTCACTGCGTTGTCGAGAACGAGCAGGACCCGCTTGCCGGCCAGCAGGGAGCGGTAGAGCGCGGACTGCTCGGCAAGGTCGCCTCTGCTGGCGGCCGGATCTGCGCCGAGTGCTCTGAGCAGATGCCCGAGTGCGTCTTCGGTTGCGGTCGGCGAGTGGTGGGGGTCGAAGCCACGGAGGTTGAGGAACAGTTGGCCGTCAGGGAACGAGCCGGCGAGCTCATGCGCGAAGCGGACGGCCAGCGCTGTCTTCCCGACCCCGGCGGCGCCTTCGATCGCAGCGATGATCAGCGAGCGGCTCGCGGCTTCACCGGTGGTGGCCTCGTTGAGTCGCTTCAGTTCGTTCTCGCGGCCGATGAAGTCGGCGACCGCGTGCGGCAACTGAGCAGGTATGGGCCAGGCCGCCCGGGTCGGTGGGGTGAGCTCGTCGCCGGTGAGTACCGAGGTCTGGATCTTGCGGAGCCCTGGGCCGGGCTCGATCCCCAACTGGGTGACGAGCTGGCAGCGGACCCGGCGGTAGGTCTCGAGCGCCTCTGCCTGCCGACCATCCTTGGCGAGGGCGAGCATCAGGAGTTCATGCAGCCGTTCGCGCAGGGGGTACTCCTCGGTCAGCGCCGACAGCGCAGCCACAGCCTGGCTGACTGCTCCGGTCTCTAGCAGGGCGTGGCACCGCAGCTCCTGGAGGTCGACCTTGGCGAGCGCCAGCCGGGCACGCTCCCGCTCGACGAACGGCCCACTTGCACCAGCCAGCGCCGCACCGGACCACCGCGACATGGCCAGCTCGCTCTGATGCAGAGTCCCGGCCAGATCACCCCGGAGCGCGTGCTGCTGCGCACTCTCAGCGGCGCGCTCGAAACCCTCCACGTCGACTGCGTCCGGAGGCAGCACCAAGGTGTAGCCGCGCCGCGTGCCCGCCAGGAGCCTCGGATTGCCGATGGCCTTCCGCAGCCTGGAGACATAGGTGTAGATCGTGCCTTCAGCCGCCGCCGGCGGGGCCTCGCCCCACAGCGCCTCACTGATCTCGCTCTTGGAGACCGTCGTGTTGGCTCGCAGTGCCAGCGCAGCGAAAAGCGACTGCTGTCCAACCGTCCCCAGCGGTATCTTGCTGCCGGCCGCGAACATCCGCACCTCACCGAGCAGGTGGACAGACAACGCAGAACCCATGGCCTCACCCACAGTAATCGCCTGCTTTCATCGAGCCAGCAGTATCACTATGGGGATGGTAAACGGTTCCGCACGGTAGCGGGAGAGCGCTCTCATAATGCTGTGGTCAGCCCGCCAGTCGCTGAGTGTGAGACCTCAGGGTTTGATGCCCAGAGCAGAGAACCGCTGCTCAAGGTCTTCCACCCAAGCGTCGGCAATCCGGCAATCCGGCAGCCCAACACCCGCCTCGCTCCGCCAGAGCGCATCACCTAGCAGCGTCCGCAGATGCCAGGCCATGATCCGGTCGGTATCGAGCGGCGGGGCCGGGTAGTGGCGAAGGGTGCTGGTCAGAAGTTCCAGGCCAGGCCCGGTGCCCGGGAACAGGCGCAGGTCGTACTCGGGGTCGCCGCGACCGGCAGTCTCGAAGTCAACCACCGCGCGGAGCCGGCCGTCGTACCAGATCTGGTTCCCGCCGTGCAGGTCACCGTGCACGAGGACGGGCGATCGGGAGACAGCCAGTACGGCGTCCGCCCAGTCGCACCACTTCAGGATCATCGAGCGCTTCTCGGGGCGAACCCACCGGGGGAAGCCAGCCCGGATCGCGTCGGTCGACGCCGGTTGCAGACCGGCTGGAGGCAGGCCGTCGACAGGGGACTGGTGCAACGACCCCAGGAAGTGCGCCAGTTGCTGACCGGCCGATTCGCGGTCGATCGAGTCCACAACATCGAACAGCACCTGCCCAGGAACCAGCGCAGTCACCAGTAAAACCGGATCGGTGCTACTCGCAACCACCTCCGGCAGGAACGGCACCGACAAAGCCTCGATGACGGCGATCTCGTGGGCCAGCCGAAGCGCGGCCGGCTCCGACCACGCGAACTTGACCACGAACCGTTCCCCGACCACAGCGCTGGCCACCCACCACGTCGGATCGGCCTCAACCCGCATGGGGCGGAACTCGATCGGCAGCTCACCAAGCTTAGGCGCGACCTGCCGCAAAGCCGCTGCCACGACCTCCGGCGTACCGTCATCCAACCAGCGCACAGCGCGAGGCTACCGGCGAGGCCCCCGCAACAGCGGGTTCGGGGAGCAGCGCCGACCGATTCCGGGGCCGAGGAATCCCCAAACCGGTTTAGGCGGGCCCGCCGTACGGCGGTGCCTTGAGCACCCACCGGCCATTCCCACTCGCCCAAACGCGCCAAAGGTGGGTTGGCTGCTCCTTGTGCACGAACCCCCACTTTGAGAACCCACCAACCATTTCTGAGCGCCCTGCGTGGTTGGTGGCTACCCAAAGACGCGCTGCGTGCCCAAAGATCCGCTGCGCCCCCAAAGGTTCCCGTGCGTACGAGACTTCGTAATGTCCGAAAAACCGGAGACCCTGCCTCCGGTCGTTCGGACGTTAGGCGGAACGGGACGGGATGGGTCACCGTCCACGCCGGGCCTTTTCCTGCGCTTGCCGTGACCGGGCGACGTAGGGTCTTGGGATGCGTCGAGTGCTTTTGAGTGATCTGTTCAGCACGTTGATTCCGGGTGGGGACGCCGAGCGGGGTGTGCTGAACGAGGCGATGGCACGGCTGCTCGGGGTCGACACCGCCAGGTTCGTGCGGGAGTTCGATGCGGCTGCTTACGAGCGGTTCACCGGCGTGTACGGCGATCTGGAGACGACTGTCCGCGTGATCGCGGAGCGCTCCGGCGGTGAGCCGACGGACGAGCAGGTGCTGGAGGCAACCAACCTTCGCCGCAGCCTGACCCGCCGACTGATGCAAGCGCCGCCTTCGGCAACGCTCGGCACCCTGGCCAAGCTCCGCGCTGACGGCTGGCGGATCGGCCTGGTCAGCAACATCACCACCGAAACCCAGCTCCAGTGGCGCGACAGCCCTCTGTCGCCGTACTTCGACACCACGGCGTTCTCGTCCGAGCTCGGCGTCGCCAAACCCGAGCCCGCCATCTACCTGGCCGCCTGCGGCGCCCTCGGCGTCACCCCCGCCGAGTGCGTCTACATCGGCGACGGCAACGACAACGAACTCCCCGCCGCAGCCTCGCTAGGCATGCACGCGATCCGTACCCTTGAGCATTCCAACAGCCACCCCGCCTGGCCCGGCGACACCGTCAACACCTTCGCTGAACTCGCCAAGCTCGTCGCCTGACCGCGGCCGGCGCCGCCACGCGACCAGGGCGATCAACAGAAGCAGCCCCAGTACGGCGCCCGCCCCGACCGCGAGGCCCGTGCGGCCACCGGGGAGTTGGTAGCTGCACGCGAGCTCCGAGGCGCCAGCTCGGATCGGGACGGCGACGAGGCCGGCCGCATCGGAGCGAAGCTCTGCCGGGGAGCCGTCGACTGAGCACACCCAGCCATCGATGCCCACGACACCGACAACCGCAGTTGCGGCTGGTCCGGACGGGAGATGCGCCGTGAGCTTGTGGCCACTGACCCTGATGTCGGTCGCAGCGGTCAGCCCGGCGACCGCAGACTCCAGCCGCCCGCGGTCCAAGCAGCCGACGGTGTCTGATGGCAGCCGGCCCGGCTCGGTGAGCTGGAGCGTCACTCGGACCAGTCCGTTCGCATCGGCCGTGCCGACCCGGCGCATTGCGGCGCCGCTGTAGATGCCTGGCCGCTTGCCGCCTGAAATGGGACGCCAGACGCCGTCCACCAGCGCGTTCCCTGGGAAGTCAGGGGCCACGAGGTAGGCGTAGCTGCCCGGCCGGCAGTGCGTGACCAGGTGCACCTCACTGGGCCCCCTCCGGTCGGCCGGTGGCAGCATCCGCACTACGCCGTCGCGGATCGAGACCGAAGCGGTGGATCCGTTGCTGTGGACAAGCTTGGTCATGGTGTAGACGTCAGCGCCGAGAGCGGTCTCCTGCGCTCCGAAGGGCCCGGGGTCCGGCGACTGCCAGAGCTTGGCCGGCCGCAGCGTGACCAGGGGAGCGACATTCGCGTTCTTCACCAGCACAGGACCGCGGCCGACCCGAGCGTGGATGGCGAAGATCGCGTCCACCACTGGGTTCTCCGGATCCTCGAGCGCGCGCCCGTAGGCGGCGTACCCGAAACCCAGCGCCTCCAGAACCTGGGTCGTGCGGTACGGGATGGTGCTGGAGTAGTGCTGCGGACCCTGCCCACCAATCAGCATCGGATCGTTCTGGGTCGTCAGCGCACCAGGTGCGGTCCGATGCCGCGGCCAGTCGTTCACAGACTCCACCAGCTCCCGCGCCACGGCGTGCTCCACACCCCAGGGCCGCGTCCTGCCGAGTAGGTTCGTGCGGTCGAGGACGGCCGCCGTGAGCGTCCCCTCAACCAGCACGGCGCCGATCAGAACAGCCACCGTGCCCCGGCGCAGCCACCGCGGCACCCGCCGTTGCGTCACCAGCCACGCCAGCCCAGCCAGACACAACAGGATCGGTACGGCGACATGCGTCACCGGCGTCGAGTACTCGATGTCCCACGTCCATGTGACCAGCCCGAGCATCAGCGCCATCGGCAGCACCAGCGTGACCACCGAGCCCAACCCCGCACTGGCCGACAGCCACCCAAGGATGACGAGCATCCCCGCGATCACGAAAGCCTGCCGGAACGCATTCCCGTCCGGGGTGTCAAACCCATGCCAGACCCGATGCGTGAACGGGATCTGCAGAGTGGAGGCCGTCAGCACCACCAGCACCGTCCACACCACTCGCTGCCGCAGCGGGATCCGGCGATTCAGCGGGAAGGTCAAGGCGAGGAGGAGCATCAGCGTCCCGACCGTCAACGCCGGTGCATACCCGAGTCCCGACGTACCGGACAGCAGCCGCGCGAGAAACTGCTCCGCCCCGAGCGGGTGAAACTCCCGATCCGGGCTCGGTGTTGCCGCCTTGACCAGCGGGAACGTCGGGATCAGCAGCGGCGCGGTCAGCCCGATGCCCAGGGCAACCGCCAGCGCACACCGCAGCCCGCCGGTCAGTCGCCAGCGCCAAGCCTCTTCTCCCGCGAGCACGCGGGCGAGCGTCACAATCCCCGCAGCGATCGTCGCCATATAGACCGTGTAGAAGTGCGAGGTCCACAGCAGCGCGACGACCAGCGGAGTGACCACCGTCGCCAGCACCGACCTGCGCTGCAGCGTCCACTCGCACAGCAGACAGATCAGCGGGAACGCGATCAGCCCGCTCAACCACAGCGTCATGTATGCGCCCTCGCCGACGGCCCACGCACAAGCGCCGTACGACGCCCCTGCCGTGATCGCGACCCACACCGGACCGCTCGGCCGCAGCATCCGCAGGTACGCCGTCATGGCGCCGGCCGCGAGCCCCATCGCGGCGACCGCGATCAGGTACAGCGCAAGGTCGATCTGCGCGCGCGGGAGGATCAAGGCGATCCAGGACAGCGACGATCCGACATAGGCCATGAAGTCACCGACGAACGGCGTCCCGAAGCCGCTCTGCCAGTTGAAGATCAGGTCACCGTTGCCGCGGCCGGTCACCACATCGCGCAGATAAGCCGCCATCGGGATGAATTGATTGCCGAGGTCGTAGACGTTGCGGGTGCGCTCCCCGAACGGGAACGTGCCACGAACGATGCCCGCAGCAACGAACATCGCCGCCGAAGCCACCCCGGCCAGGAGCGACGGCCAGTGGCTCCGGAACCGGAACAGGAGTGCGCTCATGCCGGGGAGACGTGTGCCGCGGCCCAATAGCTGCACGAAACCGGTAACTGATCGTCACCACTCGGGCTAGCCCGGAATTCGCTGCCCCTCCGTACGGCGCCGGGTACGCAGCGCGAGCCCGAATCATTCCCTTGTCAGGACCAGCGGTCGTCGACTAGCGTGTTTATTAAAGCCGGTTGGATAATTGGTTGGGGTCGATGGAGACTGCACCAGGGACTGCTCATGCCGAGCGGTCGGCGAACCAAGTCGCGTGTCTGCGGTTCCTGGCCGAGGCCGGGGTCGCGCAGACGGTCGGCGTCATCAGCGCCGAGACCGGGCTGTCGCGTCCGACCGTGCACGCCGTACTGGATGATCTCGTCGCGGCCGGTCTGGTGGAGCCCAGCAATGCAGCCTCGGCCGGGCCTGGACGGCCAGCGCGCTCGTTCCGGTTCGTCCGCGAGACCGGACTCGTCGCGGGCGTCGACATCGGTCCCCGCGGCGTGCGGGCAGTGCTCTGCGATCTGGCCGGCGACAGACTCGGGTACGCCGAGCTTGGCCGCGAAGGCCGAGTCGTCGGCGACGTGGTGCGCGCCGCGGTCGAGGCTGCGGCCAAGGCCGCCGGGACCGATCTGGAACGGCTGCGCGCCGTCGGTGTCGCCGTACCGGGTGTGGTCGAAGAGAGTGGTCGACTGCGAGCAAGCCTGGTCCTGCCTGAGGTCGTCGGTGAGCCGGTCGCGGAGATCGTCGCCGCCGAGCTCGAGTGCCTGGTGACCGTCGACAACGACATCAAGCTCGCCGCCCTGGCCGAGCAGCGTGGTGGGGCGGGCCGCGGGCATTCCGACGTTCTCTACCTGCAGGTCGGTAACCGGCTGTCGCTGTCGATCGTCCTCGACGAGGAGATCCGGCAAGGACGCCACCGCCTGGCCGGCGAGCTCGGCGCCCAGCGTGGCATGCGCTGGACCCGGAATGCCGAGCGCGGCCAACTCGTCTGGACGTCACGACCGACCGGAGAGGCCGTGCTTCAGGCGGCCGCCGCCGGTGACGCCGGCGCCAAGGCCGAGATCAAGGATTTCTGCGGGCAGATCGCCGGCCGGATCGCGACCGTACTGCTAGTCGTCGACCCCGATGTCGTCGTCGTGCGCTGCGGCGGTGCCGCCGAGAGCGCGACGCTGCTCGGCCCGCTGGAAGCAGCCGTCGCGAAGGAACTCGTCGTTCCGGAGCGACCACCGTTCGTCGCCGCCGCCTTGGGCCGTGAGGCAGCGGTGCTGGGAGCCGCCGGTCATGCCTTCGACCGCTTCGGCTCCGACATCTACGGCGTACTGAACTACCCGAGTCCGTGGAACAAGCTCACGCAGGACGATGAAAGGAACTACCAGTGAAACTGGGCGTCAGTTCGTACAGCTTCCAAAAGCTCATTGCCAGCGGCGAGATGGACCTGGTCGGGGTCATCGACTGGGTGGCCGACTCACCCGCCGAGCACCTGGAGATCGCCGCCCTCGGTGACGACCTGCTCGAGGACGACAAACTCGTCGAGACCGTCGTCAAGGCCGCCTCCGACCGCGGCGTACCGATCCTGAACTACCTGATCGGCGCCGACCTGCGCGGCGGCGACGCCAAGGAGCTCGACCGCGTTCGCCGCCACATCGACGTCGGCCACCGCCTCGGCGCGCGCCTGTTCCGCCACGACGTCCTGCCGTGGGGCTGGCGCGAGGCGAACCAGGGCGAGTTCGAGCAGGTCTTCCCCGACCTGGTCGCCGGCGCCCAGGTGCTCGCCGACCACGCCGCCGAGCTCGGCATCACCACAACCGTCGAGAACCATGGCATGTCGATGAACGGCAGCGAGCGCGTCGCCCGGCTCGTCCACGCCGTCGACCGGGAGAACTTCCGCGTCACCCTCGACCTCGGCAACGGCCTGTGCGTCGGCGAGGTCCCCGGCCGCACGGTCGCCGGCCTGCTCGACGTCGCGGCCGCCGCCCACGTCAAGGACTTCCACGTACGGCGCTCTGTCCCGGGCGGCGGCTGGCTGAAGACGCTGGCGGGGGAGTACCTGGTCGGCACGATCCCCGGTCACGGCGACCTGGACCTGCGGGCGCTGCTCGCGCTCGTCCAGACCAAGCCCGACCTGCCTGTCACGCTGGAGTTCGAGGGCCTCGAAGCCGCTCCCGGCGCGGTCGAGCTCGGCCTGAAGAACGTACTCGCCCTGGCCGAAGGAGCCTGACATGACCATCAAGATCGCCGTGATCGGTGTCGGCACGATCGCGCAGGAACACATCAAGGCGTACCAGGCGAACCCGGGCGCCGAGGTGGTGGCGCTGTGCGACATCGACATCGAGCGGGTCAAGCAGCGCGGTGAGCAGTTCGGTGTGGCCCGGGTGACCGGCGACCGCGCCGAGATCCTGTCCGACTCCGAGATCGATGCCGTCAGCATCTGCGTCCCGAACAACAAGCACGCCGAGATCGCCGAGGACGCCCTGCGGGCCGGCAAGAACGTGCTGCTCGAGAAGCCGATGAGCGTCTCGGTCGCCGAGGCCGAGGCACTGGTCAAGGCCACCAAGGAGACCGGCAAGTCACTGCAGATCGGCTACGTACGCCGCTACGCCCCGAACGCGCTCGTCGCCAAACGGTTCCTCGACGAGGACGAGTTCGGCAAGATCTACGCCGCCCGGACCACGATCCTGCGCAACGCCGGCAACCCCGGCGGCTGGTTCGGCGACAAGGACGTCGCCGGCGGCGGACCGCTGATCGATCTCGGCGTCCACGTCGTCGACCTGTGCTGGTACCTGATGGGTCAGCCGAAGGCCGTGTCGGTCTCCGGCGCGAGCTTCAACCCGATCGGTGCCCGCGACAACATCCAGCACCTGTCGCGCTACCGGGCCTCCTCCGAGACCCGCGTCAACAACGTCGAGGACTACGCCACCGCGCAGATCCGCTTCGAAGGCGGCGCCATCCTGAACGTCGACGTCTCGTACTCGCTGCACACCCGCAACGAGACAGCCGTCCAGCTGTTCGGGGAGAAGGGCGGCGTCGAGATCGAGCCGGCCCTGCACATGGTCACCGAACGCCACGACACCGTGCTCCACATCGAGCCCCAGATCGACTCACTGGGCTTCGACTTCACCGTCGGCTTCGCCAACGAGATCGAGCACTTCCTGAGCGTCTGCCGCGGCGAGATCGCGGCCGACGCCCCCGCCGAACACGGTCTTGAGATGGCTCGCATGCTGACGGCCATTTATGAGTCCGCGTCGACGGGATCAGAGGTGAAGATCACCCACTAGTACCCGCCGGCCTTGAGTACCTGAGAGGTGAAGGCAACCACTCGTGGGTTGCCTTTGCCCTTGGCGGGTATCGCCAACACGACCGAGTGCAGGGTGGAGGCGGTCAGGCCGCAGCGGTAGCCGCGCGAGGCCGGGCTGAACAGTGTCTCCGCACCCTCGCGCCAGTGGATCGGCGCGCTGCAGTCGGTCGCGGTGACCTGGCTTTCGGTGAGGTTGAAGAAGGCCAGGGCCTCGCCGGAAGTCGTCTGCAACGTCGAGGGCCGAGCCGTCACGGAGAACTGGTCACCGAGCGAGACAATCATCGGCTGGCGAGCTGCCGAGGCCTTGCGACCGGCGCGGTTGGCCAGCAGCGAAGCGACCTCGGGGCTGATCGTGAACGTCTTCGCCTTGGGCGATTTGAGGCCCTCGTTGACGTATTCGGCGAAGCGGGCGGCTGTTGCGGCGGTCGCATCGGAGTTGGCCTCACGAGCGCCGGCGATCGACGGGACTTTCGCGCCGGCACCGACCGGCGCCGCCAACGCCAGCAGCCAGGGTTCACCGGCGGAACGACGATTCCACAGGCCCAACGACTTGCCGGCCGCTGCGAACAGCATCGGATAACTCCCGTACGTCGGCGCCGCGACAACCGCTTGAGCGAAGACATCAGGCGGTGCGGCCGGGCCATTCTGCGCGGTCGCTGCTTGGTACGCCCCTCGGGTCTGATCGAGCCGCGTGTCACCCTCGACCGTGCTGATCGACTTGAGATCGCGGGTGCGAGCGGCCTTCGCAGCAACCTCGTCGTACCGGGTGAGGATCTGCTTGGCAGTGTCGGCGGTGACTGCGGGGCGGCTGAGCGCCGAGACCGTGTTCTGCTCGGGTAGGCCCGAGCACCCGGTGGCCAGTGTCAGCACGGCGACCATGGGCAGCGCCGCACCGGCCTTCACATGCTGCTTCGGAGCGGCCTCCTCCTCCGGAGCAGCCCGCGGCCTGCGGCGAAGCGTCCGCCAGGACAGCGCGAGCAATGCCAGCCCGATCAGCAGCACTGTGAGGGCCGCCAGGAAGGCATGGGGGATCTCGATCCCGAACTCGAGCTGCACGTCCACCGGCGAACCGCCGTCCGCGGGCATCACGACGGCTTGATAGGGACCGTCCTGGATCGGCCAGGCGAGGGACTGCTTGCCGGGGCCGGCGGTCTGGGCCAGCCACCAGTCGAGGCCGACCGGTACGGGCAGCGGCGTCGTGGGGCCGGTGTGAGCTTCGGTACTGAAGGCAACGGGGTACTTCACTTGCACCACTGAGGTGTGGGCGTAGGTCCCGATGTAGCTCGCAACATCGAAGTTGCGTCCCACGCCGAGGAAGACCGGTTTGCCGTCCAGGGAGCGGGCCCGGACGTGGAGCGTCGGGCCGTGCTGATCGATCAGTGTTGGGCTCGTGACGAGCGCACGGCCCTGGACGGCGAGATGCTGCTCGCCGGAGTAGACGGTGTCGTCCGGCCCGATCAGCCAGAAGGCCGCGCCCGCACCCACAATCGTGACGAGCAGACCGAGCACGGCGAGCAGACCGCCGAGGACACCACGAAGAACCCGCACCACAACCCCCAGGAAGAAACAAGAAGGCGTGAGCTTAATGCCTCCGAACACTCCGCACTGACCAAATTGCACGAAGCTGCAGGATCACCCACTAGTATCCGCCGGCCGCGACCATCTGCGACTCGTACGCCGCGACCTTGATCTTTCCCTTCGGAGGAAGAACCAGTACGACGTCGTGCAGGGTCGTGTTCTTCAGCGCACTGGCGTAGTAGGTTTCCGGCGGACTGAACGCCGTCGGATCGCCGCGGTACCAGACGAATTGGTTCTTGAAACCGGCCATGACGAACAGGTACTCCTCGCGGAGCGTTGCCAGCACGAGCGCTTCGCCGCCCTTGGTGACAAATGCCGTGGGCGGCGCAGCGAGGCTGTAGGTACTGCTGATCTTCTGGACCTGCCCCTTGTAGGCCTGGCTGAAGTACTGGCGCTCGCCGGCAAGTTGCTTGAACGAGGCCGCGAACTGCGGCACGACCTCGAACGACGCTCCCTTGGGAGACTTGCCTTCCTTGGTCAGGTACTCGTTCAGCGCCGTGAGCGCTGTGTTCGGTGCCATGGCCAGGTTCTTGCCGTCGGCATCGGTTGCTGGGCGCAGACCATTCAGGTCCGGCAGCTTCGCCGACTTCTGCAAGGTTGCGGCCAAGGTCTGCATCCATGGGCTGCCGGCACTCTCGCGCTGCCAAAGGCCGACCCTCGGGCCCTCGGTCGCCAGGAAGCGCATCGGGTAGCCGCCGTACTCCGGCGCCGCAAAAGTGGGCTTGCCGTAGGTCGGCGGCTTGGGGAGTGGTCGCTTGAGGTTACGGCCGATCGCATAAGTGGCCCGCGTCTGCTTCACCAGCTCACCGCCCTCGACCTGGGCGATCTGCACCTCGTTGCGGGCGCGACCCGCAGCAGTCGCGACCTCGTTGTAGTGCTTGATAACGGCCAGCCCA
Source organism: Kribbella antibiotica (assembly GCF_004349055.1). Classification (GTDB taxonomy): domain Bacteria; phylum Actinomycetota; class Actinomycetes; order Propionibacteriales; family Kribbellaceae; genus Kribbella; species Kribbella antibiotica. The sequence goes on along the minus strand of NZ_SMKX01000010.1, from coordinate 43,006 downwards.
GCCTCGTTGCTGACTGCCGGGCGGGTCACGCTGGTGACCTTGTCGCGCTGCGGCACCACTGAACACCCAGTGAGCAGACCCAGTACGGCGGTTCCTGCGATCACGCGGTACGTCGTACCGAACTGGGCCGGAGCCGGAGCTGGTACGGCGGGTGCCAGGGCAACCGGCCTGCGGCGGACCACGATCAGCACGATGCCGAGGGCAAGGATCAGCAGCCCGCCGACGAACACCGCCAGCGCGATGAGGAACGCGTTCGGCACCTCGATCCCCAGCCGCACCTGCAGATCAGGCGGGGTCTTCCCGTCGGCGTTCATGATCACCACGTCGTACGGACCGTCCGCGATCGGCCAGGTCAGCGACCCCGTCCCCTTCGCAACCCACCAGTCCAGGCTGCCCGGAGCCGTGAGCGGATCCGCCGCGCCCTTGGACTCCTGGGTGTTCAAAGCGATCGGATACGTCAGCTGCACCAGCTGTGTGTGCGCCACGTCCTTCAGGTAGCTCGCCACATCGAAGTCGCGCCCGACACCGACGAACACCGGCTTCCCGTTCGCCGACCGGGCGTCAACATGCAGGATCGGCCCGTTCAGCTCCAGCAACTCCGGCGTACTGGCGATCGCCAGCCCCTTGCTGACCAGATGCTGATCGCCGGACTGCACGGTGTCGTCCGGCCCGATCACGAAGAACGCGGCGATCCCACCACCGACCGCCAGGACAAGCCCCACCAGAGTCAGCAGCACACCAACAGAAACCCGAACGACCCGCACGCAGAACTCCCCGAACTAGCAACCAACCGGCTCCAGATCGTAGCGGCCGGTTAAGGGCCCAGGGCCCCGAAATCCCGCAGATTGCACGAAGCTGCAGAAACAGAGAGACGCCCCCGGTGCCATCCCCTGCATTGATGGCACCGAAGGCGGTTTGTGGGGCGCGGTCAGATCAGTGGCAGCAGCTTCTGGGCCTCGGCAGCGTTGCGCGACGCGGCGGCGCGGGCCTCGGCGTCGGCCAGCGAGGTGGGAGCGTGCTCGGTCCACCACTTCTGTCCCTCAACCGGCAGCGTGTCGATCGGGTCGTAGTACTCGTAGGTGCGGTTCAACGCGTCCGGGTCCTGCTGCTCGATCCCGGTGCGGTAGTTCTTCTTCCAGTACGAGACACCGCGGACCTCGTCGTACTCCGACAGTTGGTGCACCCACCGCTTGCCGACGTACGGGACGTCGCAGACGATGCGCGGGGTGGCGAAGCCTGGCAGGTAGCCGAGGATGCCGTGCTGCAGGTGCTGGGCTTCCTTGACCGAGACGCGCCAGTGCTCGGAGAACGGGATCATGTCGCACATGTAGAAGTAGTACGGCGTGATGGTCGCACCGTCGAGCAGTGCGAAGCACAGGTCGAGCAGCTCCGGGATGGAGTCGTTGACTCCGCGCATCAGCACGCCCTGGTTGCGGACGTCGCGGAGACCGGCCTCGAACATCGCCTTGGTCGCCTCGGCCACCAGGGGAGTGACGGACTGGGCAGCGTTCACGTGGGTGTGCATCGCGAGCATCACACCGCGCTGGCGCCCCAGCGTGGCAACCCGCTCGATGCCGGCGCGCACATCATCGGACAGCCAGTGCTGCGGCATACCCATCAACGCCTTGGTGGCCAGGCGGATGTCGCGGATGTTCTCGATGTCCAGCAGGCTCATCAGGAACGACTCCAGCCGCGGCCAAGGCATGTTCGCCACGTCGCCACCGGAGACCACGACGTCACGCACACCCGGCGTACGGCGCAGGTAGTCGAGCATGTCCTCGACCCGCGCGTTCGGCTTGGTGACGAACTTCAGCTTCTCGATGACCGGCGTCGAGTTCCCGACCAGGTCCATCCGGGTGCAGTGACCGCAGTACTGCGGACAGGTCGGCAGCAGCTCGGCCAGCACCTTGGTCGGGTAGCGGTGGGTCAGCCCCTCCGTGGCCCACATCTCGTGCTCGTGCAGCGAGTCACGCGTCGCATGCGGGTGCGACGCCCAGTCGGTACGGCGGTCTGTGAACACCGGGAGCATGTAGCGGCGCACCGGGTCGGCGTAGAACGCCTCGGTGTAATCAGCCGCGCCGTGCGGGACGATCGTGTTCAGCATCTGCGGCGGCAGCAGCATCGACATCGTCGCGCGCTCGGCCTGGTCGCGGGTCAGGTCCTCGTAGAACCGCTCGTCGACGAGGTCGCCCATCACGTCCCGCAGCTGCTTGACGTTCTTCACGCAGTGCGAGCGCTGCCACTGGACCGAGCGCCACTCCTCGTCGGTGACGTCCTTCCAGCCGGGCAGCCGGGTCCAGTCCGGCTCGACGAGCTCAGTACGGCGGTAGGCGTACGGCTGCTCGGAACGATCGATCTCTGGGGGGCTGATCAGGTCGGTCACAAGTCCTCCGGAGGTTGGAGCGAAAGTCGTCAAGTGTGAGGATAGCGATAGAACTTCCCCTCAAGGCAACAGTATCCCGCAAGAAATCCTGTGAACATCTGATTTCAGTCGTATTTTGCCTGGTCTCGCACCCTGCCTGAGGCACTCGGAGGCGGCTTGGCGGAGGATGGGTCCGTGCGCACACTGCTGACGAACGGTTCCGTCTACTCACCTGTCGACCCGCATGCGACTGCGATCGCCTTCGACGACGGGGTGGTGACCTGGCTCGGCGACGACACCGGAGCCGCCGCGTACGCCGACGGTGCGGACGAGGTGATCGACCTGGACGGCAAGCTCGTCACCCCGGCCTTCGTCGACGCCCATGTCCACACGGTCGGCATCGGCGTCCTGCTGAACGGCCTCGACCTCACCGGCGCCCGCAACCTCGCCGAGGCGCTGGACCGCCTGGCGGCGCACGCAGCCGGGCTTCCGGAAGGCGCTGTCATCGAGGGCTCCAACTGGGACGAGACTCGCTGGCCCGAACGCCGCCCACCGACAGCCGCCGAGCTGGACCGGGCCGCCGGTGGTCGCCCGGTCTACCTGTCACGGGTCGACGGTCACTCCGGTGTCGTGTCGTCAGCATTCGTCAGTGCGGTGCCGGGACTCACAGCGCGTGAGGGGTACGACGCCAGCGGGCGTGTCGAGCGCGATGCGAACCACGCCGTACGGGACGCGCTGTCGGAAGACTTAGGTGGCGCAGATATCGCAGCTACTCAGGCACGTGCGCTGGAGGATGCGCGAACTGCGGTGCGCGCCATGGCAGCCAAGGGGATCGGTGCGTTCCACGAGATGGCCGCACCGCACATCGGACCGCGCTGGGAACTCCCGCTCGTCCGCCAGGCAGCCGACGAGCTCGGCCTGCACTCCACTCTCTACTGGGGCGAGCCCGGCGCCTTCGAGGTCCTCGACCAGTACGGCGTAGTCGGCCTGGCCGGCGACCTCAACGCCGACGGCGCACTGGGCTCGCGCACCGCCGCACTGCGCGAGGCGTACGCCGACCAGACCGATCACCGCGGCCACGCCTATCTGACAGCAGAGCAGATCGCCGAGCATGTGATCGCCTGCACCGAACGGAACATCCAGGCCGGCTTCCACTGCATCGGCGACCAGGCGCTCGACAACATCGCCCGCGGCTTCGACCTGGCCGCCGAGAAGGTCGGCGTACAGGCTCTCGTGGCGGTGCGGCATCGCCTGGAACACGTCGAGATGCCAAGCCCACAAGCGATTGCGACCTTCGCCCGGTACGGCGTTGCCGCGAGCGTGCAGCCGATGTTCGACGGACTGTGGGGCGGCCCGGACGACATGTACGCCGAGCGCGTGGGGGAGCGGTGGCGCGGCATGAACCCTCTTGCGTCGCTGGCGCGAGAAGGCGTCGTACTGGCGTTCGGTTCGGACTCGCCGGTCACCGAGCTCGGCCCGTGGGAGGCCGTGCGAGCGGCTGCGTTCCATCACACCCCCGAGGAGCGCATTACCGTTCGGGCCGCGTTCCAGGCCCACACGCGGGGTGGCTGGCGAGCGGTCGGCGTCGACGATGCGGGAATGCTCGCACCGAGCTTGCCCGCGACGTACGCGATCTGGCAGAGCGAGGCGGACCTTGTCGTCCAGACGCCGGATCAGCGGGTGGCCGCGTGGTCGACCGACCCTAGGGCCGGCGTACCGGTGCTGCCCGACCTGTCCGACGATGCGCCGGTGCCGACCTGCTTGCGGACCGTGGTCGGTGGCCGCGTGGTGCACGACGTACTGGTTGCTGACGGCACCCAAATTTAAAGGTGTCAAAGGCAACCAACGCGGCTTGTGATCGGGTGCGCAAAGGGGAGTTCCGGCGTACCGGTCGGGTCACGAATAGTTGCCCTGGGTAACGATCACGTAGCGTGCCGAGATGACTCCGAGAGGTGACACCGCTGTAATTTCTGGGCCAGCAGCCGGAAGTGTTACAACGAGCCCAAGGAGCCGGCGGAGAGGTTGACAGCGTCGTCGGCAGCGAGCATCGTTTTGGGAGTCGTCAAACGCCGTTGGACCATTGGTCACACGGAGTTCGGCCACCGGAGATCCCGCGACGCTGACCACGCCAGTGCCAGGCTTGAGTCGACGGGGGCTGAGATCGCCGGTGGTTAGCCCCCCGCGGGGCAGAGGTGGAAGAGGTTCGGAGCCCAGTAGACAACAGCTGTCCGGTTCGCATCCAGTGATCCGGCGGTTGGTCCGAAGGGCACCGAGCCTCTTTCCTCTTTTCTGCCCGATACAGTTATCACCGCCGGTCGCTGCCGGTGGGTGAGGACTGAGGGAGACGGCGTTGAACCGGTTGAAGGCTCTGGGGCGGTTGCTGCCGCGTCTCGTGGTGGCTGTGGCGGCGGGCATCATGCTCGGTTTCGCCTTCGAACCGCACACCCATCCATGGCTCACCGTGATTGCGCTGCCGCTGTTCTTCGCGGCGCTGAACGGCTCGGCCCTGAAAGGTTCGGCACAGTCTTCGAAGGCCGGCTTCCTGATCGGTGCGGCTTTCGGGATCGCGTACTACGCGACGCTCGTCCCGTGGCTCAGCGTCATCGGGGGTGACGCGGCCATCGCCCTGGCGATCCTCGAGGGGCTGTTCTACGCAGTCTTCGGCGCGTTCGCCGTCCGGGTGTTCCGGCACAAGCTGTGGCCGCTGTGGATCCCGTCGCTGTGGGTGGCGACCGAGTTCGCGACGGCATCCGTGCCGTTCGGCGGCTTCCCGTGGGGGCGGCTCGCGTGGGCCTTCTCCGATTCCCCGTTGGGAAGGCTCGCGGCGTACGTCGGAATTCCGGGCCTCAGCTTCATCATCGCGGTACTGGGCCTGCTCGTGTACGTCGTCTTCCGCCAGGCAACGAAGTTCCGCATCCGCGTGCTGGCCGTGCTGGCCGGGGTCGCGATCTTCGGTGGCAGCGCAGTGATCGACCTGCCCACTGACGGCAACGGCAAGACCGTGACCGCGGCGATGGTGCAGGGCAACGTCCCGGGCAAGGGGCTGGAGTTCCTCGGCCGCGCCCGGACCGTCACCAAGAACCACCTGGCCGCGACGCTCGATCTGGAGAAGCGCGTCCAGGCCGGCACCGAGGCGAAGCCGGACGTGGTGATCTGGCCGGAGAACTCGACCGACATCGACCCGTTCAAGGACGACGAGACCCGCGCGGACATCGAGCAAGCGGTCAAGGCAGTCGACGTACCGATCCTGGTCGGCGCAGTCCTCGAGGGCCCCGGCCCGAACGAGCGCCAGACCACCGGCGTCGTCTGGGACCCGCAGACCGGCCCCGGCCAGGTCTACGCCAAGCGGCACCCGGTGCCCTTCGGCGAGTACGTCCCGTTCCGCGAGCAGCTCCTGCCCTACATCAAGCGCCTGGAGATGGTCGGCCGCCAGACCGCACCCGGCAAGACCGTCGGCATCATGCCGATCCGCGGCGTCACCTACGGCGACGTGATCTGCTTCGAGCTCGCCTACGACAACGTCATCGCCGACGTCATGAACGGCGGCGCCCAGGTCCTGATCGTGCAGACCAACAACGCCACGTACGGCGGCACCGGCCAGCCCGAGCAGCAGTTCGCGATCACCCGGATGCGCGCGATCGAAACCGGCCGCACCGTGCTCATCGCCTCCACGAGCGGCATCTCCGGCGTGATCCAGCCCGACGGCAAGGTCGAGCACAAGTCCGGCCAGTTCGTCTCCGACGTGTACGTCGCCAAGGTCCCGGTGCGTGACGGCAAGACGCTGGCAATCCGGCTCGGCGCCTGGCCGCAGTGGATCCTGACCGGTCTCGGCCTGCTCGGCATCCTGCTGGCTCTCGCCTCACGCTCCAAGCCCAAGCCGCAGGCGCCCCCAGCACCGAAGCCCGCGCGCCAGAAGGTTCCCGTCTAGAGCTTTGGCCCGACTCCGTATCCTGGGCAGAAGCAGGAGAAGGGGTTGGACATGGGCTGGTTGGTGGCTGTCGCGCTGCTCTTGGTGCCGATCGTGGAGATCTACGTGATCATCCAGGTCGGCCAGGTGATCGGCGGCTGGCCCACGGTCGCCCTCCTGATCGCCGAAAGCGCCCTCGGCGCCTGGCTCATCAAACGCGAGGGCCGGCGCGCCTGGGCCGCCCTCCAGTCGTCGTTCGAAACCGGCAAGATGCCCGGCCGCGAGCTCGCCGACGGCGCCCTCGTCCTGATCGGCGGCACCCTCCTGCTCACCCCAGGCTTCGTCACCGACATCTTCGGCTTCTTCTTCGTCCTCCCCTTCACCCGGCCGCTGGCCCGCCGCGCCCTGACTGCCTTCCTCGGCCGCCGCGTCACCCAGTTGGGTGCCACTGGTCTGGGCGGCCTCGGTGGTGGCCTAGGTGGACCAGGCCCCGGCTTCGGTGGCTTCGGTCAGAGCCCCAACAGCCCGCGCCCGGCCGACAACGTCGTACAGGGTGAAGTCATCGACCCCGAACCCCCGAGGTAGCGCGCTGTGGCCGGTGGGGATCGGCCGCTGTTGGTACGGCGGGACCGGTTGATCGCCGCTCCGGACAAGCCGGACACGTTGTCTGGGGCTGGTCGCCGCGGCGGCCGCGTTACATAAAGAGCTTGGCTGAGCCCGGCGCGGGGCTGAGGTACTGGCGAGGTCGGCGATCGCGTGACCGTTGCTTGAGCTACCCGCTATGGCTGAGGCCGAAAAGCAGCGCCAAGTGGAAACTCCACGTCGCCATTTGCACAAAACGTTCCACCCAGCTCACCGCGCGGGCTAGTGGGGTGGGGCCGGGGAGCTTTACCCGTCAATCCAGGTCAGTTTCGCTCCCCAACCCACCCGGATACCCGACGAATCAGGCACCGGGGAGTCCCACCGGCATACCCGCCCGCCGATTCGCACTACGCGGGGATTTTTCGGGTCCATACGCCGAAAAACTCACGCGTAATGAGCGCCGCCGAGGCCAGCCGGGCCAACAACCGGGGGCTTGAACAAGAAACAGTGGGCCGAGACAGGTAATTACCTGTTCACGCCCACCACCCGGCCGACAGACCCCCGACAACTGGACAGGCCGCGACGGAAAATAGGCAACCAGCGCGGCGGCCAGGGTCAGCTGGGCACGGCAGCACCCCCGGCCTCCTTGCCAGCGCTTTTCACCACAGCGGCGGGTCACGTTCAAGGCCTCCCCACAACCGGCCGCAACCATAGCGAGCACCTCAATCGGCGCGAGCGCGGTCACCGGCCTCGCCAGTACCTCAACCACCCACCGGGCCCAGCCAAGCTCTTTATGTAACGCGGCCGCCGCGGCGACCAGCCACAGGCAACGTGCCCGGCTTGTCCGGAGCGGCGACCAACCATGCACCGCCGTACCCAACCCGCAGCCGTGCCCGACCGAGAAGCGCCACCGGGCCCAGTCAGAGGACGGCTAGGTCTACCGAGATGTGGAAGGGGACGGCGGCTTTGACTTCGCCGGCGAAGACTTCGGTGTCGCGGTAGGTGCGGCTGGCGGGGTCGAGCACGTAGGTGTAGACGATCGGGAGGCCGGTGACGGCTTGTTCGATGCGCCAGTAGAACGCGATGCCGGCTTGGGCGTACTGGTCGACCTTGACGATGCGGTCGGTGGTCTCTGAGCCGGGGGAGACGACCTCGACGACGAGGAGCACGTGCTCGGGGCGGGTGGGGGAGATGTCGATGGTGTCGGCGCGGTAGACGACCACGTCCGGCCTGCGGTTGGTCAGCGGGCTGTCCTGCAGGCGGACGTCGAAGTCCGTGTCGGCATTCCACTCCGCACCGGCCGCCTGGTCGAGGGCGTTGGCCAGCAGGCGGGCGATGCGGTTATGGCGTTTGGAGGCACTCGGTGCCACAGCGACTATCCCGTCCACGATCTCGATGCCGGCACACTGCTCGGGAGTCCACGAGTCGTACTGCTCGGCAGTGATCTGCGAGTGCATCCAGGCCGGAGCGACCATGTCTACGGCCATGGCCTACCTCCCTCGAATCCGCGACGGAACCGCGCTGCCCTTCTTAGCGTACCTGGGCAGGTGCCGCGAAGGGGCCTTTGCCGGTGAAGGCGAGGGTGCTGAACCGGTCGGCGATGAGGCGGTGGGTGTCGGCGTCGGGGTGCAGGTTGTCGAGCAACGGGTGTGCGGCGGTGTCGGGCTCGCCGTAGAGGTCCAGGCCGTCGAGGTAGTGCAGGTTGGGGTCTTCGGCGGCGCGCTGGGCGACGATCTTGGCCAGTTCGGTGCGGATGACGGCGAGGGTGAGCTTGCCGTCGGCGACCTCGTCGGGGTTGCCGCGGGCGGCGAAGGTGAGTTTGCCTTCGGCCAGCTCGGCGAAGTCCGGGCCGGTCGGGCCGGGGGTGTCCTCGTGGATCGGGGCCAGCAGTGACGAGATGACCAGCAGCGGAGTGGTGGGGTGGCCTTCGCGGATGGTGTCGAGGAAACCGTGGACGGCCGGACCGAAGGCGCGCAGGCGCATGGCGTCGCTGTTCAGCAGGTTGATGCCCAGCTTGATGCTGATCAGGTCGGCGGGAGTGTCGCGGATGGTTCGCGCGATGAACGGCTGCAGCAGCGCCGTACCGCTGAAGCCCAGGTTGACCAGCTGAACGCCGGACTTGGCGGCGACGATCGCCGGCCAGGTGCCCGTCGGGTGGGTCGCGTTGGAACCGTGGCTGATCGAGCTGCCGTGATGAACCCAGACCGGACCCGCAGAAGGCACCGGCTCGACCGGAGCATCGGTGCGCAAGGCAACGAGCTCGGTCGTCTCGTCATGCGGCAACCAGATCTCCACCAGCTTCGAACCAGCCGCCAACTCGAACCGCTGGGTCGCCGACGAGCCCTGAGTCACCTCGGCCCCACCAGTGGCGAAATCGATCGTGATCACGTCGCCGCCGTCGGCGGTCCCCTGAGCGAACAACACACCGTCGACCAGTACGTCGTACACGCCGTCCGGACGCGTCGGGGCGCCGACGTAGGTCCGCTTGGTCGGGATCGTCTCCAGCTCGATGACGGTCGCGTCGGTGCGGAACACGAGCCGCAGTCCGGAGGACTGGGACTCGGCCATGGCGAGCAGCGCGTCGTCGTTCTGGCGCCGGGCCCAGGCCGGGAGCCGGTGCGGCAGGATGCCGCGCTCGGTCTGCTCGAGGTCGATCGCGCCCCGGAGCAGGTCAGTGGTGATGGGGATCGAGATCATATTTGCGTCCAGTTCCGAAGGAGTGAGTCGATGGCGTCGAGGATCCGCGCCCAGCTTTCGTCGCTGCTGGGCGCCGAGTGGGCGAACGAACCGCCGAGCTCGAGGCCGATATAACCGTTGAAGAGGCTGCCGAGCAGCCGGATCGCATCGGTTTGCGCCGGCTCGCCCAGGTCGTAGCCGCGCAGGACCGCCCGGGTCAGCTCCGAATGCCGCCGCCCGGCCTCGACGGCCACCGAGCCGGGATCAACCCGGTACTGCGAAGCGGCGTACCGGCCAGGGTGCTCACGGGCATACGAGCGGTAGACCGAGGCCAGCGCGACGAGCGCATCCCGCCCAGCACGCCCGGCGACCGCGTCAGCGGCCTTGTCGGCGAGCTCGTCGAGAGCAACCTGCGCGATCCGGGTCTTCAGATCGTGCGCGCCCCGAACATGTGAGTAAAGACTCGCGACCTGTACGCCGAAGTGCCGGGCCAGCGTTGATGGGCTGACCTGCTCGAAGCCGATCTCATCAGCCAGTTCCGCACCGGCGCGCGCCAGCCGATCAGCGGTCAACCCTGCACGTGCCATAACTAATTGTGCGCATACCTAAAGGTGTTAGGCAAATGAGCGCATGAGAAAACCCGGACCGCGCCGTTGCGGTCCGGGTTCACTCAGTGAATCAGGCGGTGCGCTTGGTCCGGTGCAGGTGCGCCGGGCCGATCTGACCCTTGCGGAGCAGGTCCAGGCGCTCAGCCAGCAGCTCCTCGAGCTCCGAGATGCTCCGGCGCTCACGCAGCATGTCCCAGTGCGTACGGGCCGGCTTCTCCTGCTTCGGCTCCGGCTTCTCACCGGTCGAGCGAGCGGCCTCGCTGCCGCAGTGCGGGCACTCCCAGATAGCGGGCACCTCGGCGTCGTGCGCCATCGTCACCTCGACCACGTGACCGCGCGGGCAGTCGTACGTGATCATCTGGCGCGGCGCGAACTCGACACCACGGTCATCCTCGAAGCTGACCCCACCCAGCCCCGAACCACGCAGTACGCGATTAGACATGTCATACCTCCGAGATCGTCATCCGTGCCAACGGTCGGTCGGCCCGGATCATTCCCATTTTGGCATGCCCGAGCCGTATGTACGCACCTGACAGCCCGGTCGTGACCCCCTGTCATGGGGCGTACACAGATCACGGTGTGTCGCGAGCTGCCAGGGATATGGACGTTTCAAGTTCACAGTCAGTTGCCAGGAAGCAAGGACCACTTCCTCAGCAATCATCTCTACGTTCAGGTCCCATGGTGCTACCCCGCCACAAACTCCGTGGCCTCAGCTTGCTCAATGTGGCCCTGGTGGCCGTCGTCGCTGCGATCGCCGTCACGGCGTACTTCCTCTTCTTCCGCGGTGCCGAACCGTCGGCGGCGGCCGCCCGCCCGAGCGTGGCGGTGACCCGCGGCGACGTGGTCGCCAGCGTCAGTTCCAGCGGCACGCTCGCCAGTTCGCAGACCGCCTCGCCACAGTTCGAGACCTCCGGCACAGTGACCCAGATCCTGGTCAAGGTCGGCCAGGTGGTCGCCAAAGGCGCCGCGATTGCCAAGATCGATCCGGCCGCGGCCGAGCGGCAGCTGCGGATCGCCGAGCAGAACCAGATCGCCGCCGCGAACTCCGTGAGCGCGGCCGACGAGTCACTCGACGACGCCGAAGACGCCAAGGAAGCCGCCGATGACGCGTCGGCCTCACCCACGCCGACAGGTCAAGCTCAGGCACAGGGTCAGACTCAGACCCAGAACCCGGAAGTTGCCGTCAGCAACGCCGAGGCCTCGCTGGCCCGGGCGAAAGCCGACAAGGAACAGGCCGACCAGGACGTCATAGCCGCCAAGTCGGCCGTCGCCGCGACCACCCTCAAAGCGCCGATCGCCGGCACCATCACCGCCATCAACGGCTCGGTCGGCTCCGCCGCAGGCTCCAGCAGCGGTTCAACCTCCGGCACGACCGGCGGCTCAGGCTCGACCTCAGGTCAAGGTTCAACCTCCACCAGTACGACGTCCGCCGCGGGCACCGGCTTTGCCGACATCTCCGACCTGAAGGCGCTCCAGGTCTCGGCCGCCTTCCCCGAGGCCGACGCGGTCAAGATCAAGGCCGGCCAGTCGGCGACCGTCACGTTGAACGCCGAGCCGGGCACCAACCTCACCGCGACCCTCGCTTCGGTCGCGCCGACCCCGACGACCACCAACGGAGTGGTCGCCTACTCGGCCACCTTCTCGCTGGCCAAGCTTCCGGCGAACGCCCGGATGGGCCAGACCGCGAACGTCACCGTCCAGACCGCCAAAGCCACCAACGTCCTGAATGTGCCGAGCACGGCTGTCGTCACCAGCGGTACGACGAACACCGTGACGATGGCCGACGGCACCAGCCGCGAGGTCACGATCGGCATCAAGGGCGGGAGCTTCACCGAGATCAAGACCGGCCTCACCGAGGGCGACCAGGTCGAACTCCTCCAAGGCACGATCGGCGGCGGCACCGGCCAGACCGGTCAGGGCCGGACCGGGCAAGCCCCCGGCGGTGGCCAGCTCCCTGCCGGTGGCGGACAGTTCCCCGCCGGCGGCGTCCAGCAGCGCAACGCCGGTGGCACCCGGTGAGCAACGACGCTCTGATCGACATCCGCGGTGTCACGAAGACGTACGGTGCCGGGGAGACCGCCGTACATGCATTGCGGGGTGTCTCGCTGCAGGTCGAGGCCGGTGAGTACGTCGCCGTGATGGGCTCGTCCGGCTCAGGCAAGTCGACCCTGATGAACATCCTCGGCTGCCTCGACGTACCGACTCGTGGTGAGTACTTCCTCGACGGCAGTGATGTCGCACGCCTGTCCGAGGACCAGCAGGCACTCGTTCGCGGCCGGAAGATCGGCTTCATCTTCCAGTCGTTCAACCTGATCCCGCGCACCAGCGCCCTGGCCAACGTCGAACTCCCGCTCACCTACGCACACCTGCGCCGTACCGAGCGGCGCGCCCGGGCCAACCGCGCCCTGGAGCTGGTCGGCCTCGCCGACCGCGCCGGCCACCGGCCGAACCAACTGTCCGGCGGTCAGCAGCAGCGGGTCGCGATTGCCCGCGCGCTGGCGACCGGTCCGCGGATCCTGCTGGCCGACGAGCCGACCGGAAACCTGGACGCGCACTCGACCGACGAGGTGCTCGGCATGTTCGACGAGCTCAACGCCGAAGGCCGCACGGTGGTCGTGATCACCCACGAGAACGACGTCGCCGCGCGTGCGCGGCGCCTGATCCAGGTCTCCGACGGCCAGATCGTCCGCGACGAGGTGACGCGCTGATGACACCTCGCGATCTGTTCGGGGCCGCCCTGCGCGGCCTCAGCGCCAATAAACTGCGCTCGCTGCTGACCGTGCTCGGCGTCTCGATCGGTGTCGGTGCGGTCATCGTGCTGGTTGCGGTAGGCAACGGCTCCGGCAAAGCCGTGCAGACCCGGCTGGAGGCGATGGGCACCAACCTGCTCACGGTCTCGACGACCGGTGGCGGCGGCGGTTTCGCCCGCGGCCAAGCCGGCCCGTCGTCCCAGCAGTACGCCCTCACCCTCGACGACGTGAGCGCACTGTCCGACCGCCGCCTCGCCCCGGACGTGGCCTCGGTCGCCCCAGTGATGACAAGCTCCGGTACGGCGACCAACGGCGACACGAGCTACACCATCAACCAGGTCATCGGTACGACGCCGGCGTACCTTCCGGCGACCAACACTCCGGTCGGAACCGGCCAGTCGTTCACCCAGGAAGACGTGGACGGCGCCGAACGCGTCATCGTGCTCGGCCAGACCACGGCGACCGAACTCTTCGGCCGCGCCCAAGCCGCGATCGGCCAGACCGTCAAACTCGGTGCCGTCGATTTCGTGGTCCGCGGAGTGCTCGCGAGCAAGGACAGCACCGGGTTCAACGACCCGAACGCGACCGCGATCGTCCCGATCAGCACACTGCGCGCCACGCAGGCCGGGTACGGCGCACTGAGCCAGATCGTCGTACAAGCCTCCGACAAGGATCGCGTCGACCTCGCCCAGGCCGAGGTCACCCAGCTCCTGACCGCGCGGCACCAGGTTCCGGCCACGACGACCTCGCCGTTCCGGATCACCAACTCGGCGCAGATCCTGCAGACCAGCCAGGACACCGCGGCGACCTTCACCGCGCTGCTGGCCACGGTGGCGGCGATCAGTCTGGTGGTCGGCGGAATCGGGGTCACCAACATCATGCTCGTCACCGTCACCGAGCGGACCCGCGAGATCGGGATCCGCAAGGCACTCGGGGCGCGGCGGCGAACGATCCTCGGCCAGTTCCTGATCGAGGCGACCCTGCTCAGCCTGATCGGCGGTGCCGTCGGAGTCGGCGCCGCACTGATCGTCACCCAGTTCCAGCTGGCCGGGGTCACCCCGGTTCTGGTCCCGTCGTCGATCGCGCTCGCCCTCGGGGTGTCCGCCGCGGTCGGCCTGTTCTTCGGCAGCATGCCGGCGCACCGAGCCGCCGGTCTTCGTCCCATCGACGCACTACGTCACGAGTGAGAGGCACCACCGACATGTCTAACCAGACGCCCGACGAGTTCGCCCAGATCGGGTCCGACGAAGAGGTCGATGCGGCGCTGAAGCCGAAGAAGACACTCAGCCTTCCGACAGCGACCGCCGTACTGGCTGCTGTGGTGGTTCTGGCGATCGGCCTGGCCGGTGGCGCGGGTCTGCACGCTGCGTTCGCTTCGGACAGCACTCCGGCAGCGGCTCAAGGCCGGCCCTCAGGCGGGTACGGCGGTTTCCGGGGCGGCCAGAACGGCCAGGCGCCAGGCGGTACCGGGGGCGCGGCGGCCACGGTCGGCACGGTGGTGTCGGCGACCGATTCCCAGCTCGTCGTGAAGACGCAGAACGGCGATGTGACGGTGAAGCTCACCGGGGAGACCGCCATCGAGATCACTGCCAAGGGCAAGGCCAGTGACCTCAAAGCCGGCGAGCAGGTCGTGGTCACCGGGCAGAACACCGATGGCTCGGTGACTGCCAATTCTGTCCGTCAGGGCGGCACTTTCCCCGGTGGCGGCTTCCGTACTCCGAGCGCGACGCCGACGAACTGATCCCGCTGTCGAGCGCCCGGCCACACCCCGGCCGGGCGCTCACTCATGTCACAGCCCGGCAACAGACATCCGATGAATCATTGACCGCTCTCGTTGGAAAGCGCTATCTTCCGACGAAATGAGTCCCAAAAAGTACAAATGGGGGCTCTCAGGTGAGGAGTGGGCGGGATGTCGAGGACGTTGAAGTGGGTAGCGGTCGGGCTCGGAGCAGCCCTGGCCGTCGGGGGTTGTGGCACCGCTGGTGCACCGAAGGCAGAGCAGGACTCGAAGGCTACGTTGGAACTGTGGACGCGGACCACACCTGGTGGTGACGGCGAGAAGGGCATGAAGAAGCTCGCGGCCGCGTTCGAGCAGGCGACCGGCCAGAAGATCGAGGTCACCGCGATCTTCGACGACTTCGAGACCAAGCTGTCCCAGCGCGCCGCGCAGAAGGATCTGCCGGACATCGTCATGAACGACTCGTCCCAGCTCGGCACGATGCTCACCCAGGGCATCGTCCGCGAGGTCGACCCGGCCGCGGTGAAGGGCACCGACCAGCTGCTCGAGTCCGCGCTGGCCGTGGCCAAGTCCGGCGACGGCAAGATGTACGGCGTCCCGTACTCGGCCCAGGCCTCGGCGCTGCTGATCCGCAAGGACTGGCGCGCGAAGGTCGGCCTGCCGGTCCCGACCGACCTGACGCAGTTCGCCGCGCTGGCCAAGGCGTTCACCACCAAGGACCCCGACGGCAACGGCAAGAACGACACCGCCGGACTCGCCGTACCGGGCTCGACCAAGCGTGGTTACGCCTCCTGGTACTTCTCCAACTTCCTGTGGGGCGCCGGCGGCGACTTCATCGCGAAGGGGGCCGACGGCAAGTACAAGCCGGCCATGTCCACGCCGGAGTCCGTCGCCGCGACCAAGTGGTTCCGCGACCTGGCCTGCACCGACAAGGTCATCCAGCCCGGCGCCGCCACGATGGACACCCCGCCGACCAACGAGACCTTCGAGTCCGGCAAGGCCGGCATGTACGTCGTCGGTCCGTACCTGATGCCGCGGTTCGACGGGAGCCTCGGCAAGGACAAGTACGAGGTCGTCCCGGTCCCGAAGGGCGCCAAGGACTCGACCGTGCTGGCCGAGGGCGGCAGCGCCTACCTGATGGCCGGTTCCAAGAACGAGGCCGGGCAGAACGCCTGGGCGTCGTACATCATCTCGCCGGAGGCGCAGACGCTCGGCATGCAAGGCGAGAAGGCCTTCAACGTGCAGCTTCCGGTGAACAAGACCGTGGATGTCTCCTCGGTGCGCAAGGACCCGCGGTGGAAGGTGTACGCCGAGGTCTACCGCGACCACAGCCGCTACGCGCCGAGCATCCCGAACTGGACGCCGATCCGCCAAGCCAGCGCCGACACCGTGAACGCCCTGATCGCCGACTGCGGTCTGGACGTCGCGGCCGAGCTGACCAAGCTGGACGGCAAGCTCGCCGAATCCCTCAAGCAGCAGGGCATCGGCGCGTCGTGAGTGTCCGTGAGGCGGAAGCCCGACCGGCGGGGCGGGAACCGCAAGCGGCAGCAGAGGGGGCGCGGCGGACTCCGTCGCGCCGCCTCGGCCGCAACCGGCGCGCCGCGGGGAAGTGGTGGGTCCCGTGGCTGTTCCTGGCCCCCGCACTGATCCTCTTCGCGTACTTCAAGTTCCTCCCGATGATCCAGGCGATCTCGATGTCGGTGCAGGAGGTCCGGCCCTACCTGGGCAACCTGTACGTCGGCGGGGCGAACTACAGCGAGATCCTGTCCTCGGAGGGGTTCCGCTCGGCGACCTGGAACACGATCGTGCTCGCCGTCGGCCAGACCGCCGGCTCCATGATCCTCGGGTTCGGGCTGGCGCTTCTGGTGGAGGGCCAGACCCGGAAACTGACCTTCATCCGGTCCGCGGCGTTCCTGCCGGTGGTCGTGCCGATCGCCGTCGTCGCCGAACTGTGGCGGATCATGTACCACCCGACCGGCGACGGTCTGCTCAACCAGATCCTCGGACTGGTCGGGCTCGGGCCGTCGGGGTTCATCAACGACCCCGATACCTCGCTCGCGTCGATCGTCGTCACGGGCATCTGGCGTGGGGCGCCGTACGACATGATGATCTTCCTCGCCGGACTGGCCGGGATCGACCGTGGGCTTTATGAGGCCGCGGTCGTGGACGGCGCCTCGACCAAGCAGCGCATCCTGCACGTCACACTGCCGGGGCTGCGGCCGGTGTTCGCGATCTTGTTCGTGCTCGCGGCGGTGCGTGGATTCCGCGCCTTCACCGAGGTCTTCCTGCTGACCAACGGCGGGCCGAACGGCTCGACCGAGGTCCTGATGACCTTGATCTACAAACTCGGCTTCGAGCAGAACAGGCTCGGCATCGCATCCGCCGGCGCCGTACTGCTCTTCCTGGCGACGCTCGTCCTGACGGTGTGCGTCCAGTTGCTCCGAAGGAAGAAGGTCGCATGAGCTGTACATATTGCGACGCTCCGCGCCGCGGCTCATGGGGCTGTAACTCCAGTCCTTCCCTCGTCACTCCAGTCGCTTCGCTCCCTACGCTCCTCAGTCCAGGCCAGGAGGCCCCATGAGCGCCGCTACCGACACCGCGCTCGGGCTCACCGAGAGCACGAGCGTGGGCGCCCGGATCGCCAAGACGGTGATCTACAGCCTGCTGTTCATCGTCTTCGCCGGGCCGCTGCTCGCACTGCTGGTCAGCTCGTTCAACCACGTGTCGGACCCGACCCAGCTCAGCATCATCCCGCGCAGCCCGACGCTGGACAACTTCAAGATCGCCTTCGACCACGGCGTGCTGAAGTACCTGGCCAACTCGTTCTTCGTGGTCGGCTTCGGGCTGCTGCTCCAGGTCGCCGTCTCAGTGCTCGCGGGGTATGCACTGGCGCGGAAGATCTTCCCGGGGATGACGCTGGTGATGGTCGCGATCCTGGCCACGATGATGCTGCCCGAGGAGATCCTCGCGCTGCCATTGACCTTGGTCCTCGCTGACGTACCGCTGGTGCACCTGAACCTGATGGGCACTCTGGCCGGGATGATCGTGCCGCTCGGCGCCTGGGCGTTCTCGATCCTGGTGATGACCGAGTTCATGAAGGACGTGCCGCGCGAACTGGAGGAGGCGGCCCGGATCGACGGCGCCGGCGAATTCCGGATCTTCGCCCAGATCGTCCTTCCGCTGTGCAAGCCGGCCCTCGGCGTGATCGGGGTCTTCGGCTTCACGATGATCTGGGACCAGTACCTGCTGCCGTTGCTGGTGGCCACCAACTCCGACTCGTACACGCTGCCGCTGGCACTGCGCACGCTGCGGATCGACCCGATCGTGACCCCGGGTGTGGTGATGGCGGCCTCGTTGCTGGCCCTGCTGCCGTCGGTGACGGTCTTCCTGTTCTTCCAGCGTTCCTTCGCCCGCGGCCTGACCGCGGGCGCGTTGAAAGGGTGAGGTTCATGAACCGCCGTACATTTCTGGCCACTGCCACTGCTGGAGTTGCTTTGACTGCGTCCATTTCTGGCGCCGCTGTCCGCCCTGCAGCGGCGATGACCCTGGACCGCCGGCACGTCCGCTCGCTCGACGAACTCCGCCGAGCCCTCGGTACGGCGGTGCCGGGCACCGTGATTACCGTTGCCGACGGCATCTACCAGGTACCGGCCGGCCAGCCGATCGCGATCACCGGACTCCGCGGCCGCCCGCACCGGCCGATCGTCATCCGAGCCGAGTCGACCGGTGGCGTCGTACTGACTGGTGAGCAGAGCTTCGTGCTCACCGGCTCGTCCGACATCACGCTGCAGGGATTCGCGTTCCGGCAGAGCACGACGTTCGAACTGTCGGCCGACAACCGCCGGATCCGGCTCACCCGCAACGACTTCCAGCTGGCCGACATCGCCGGGGTGCACTGGGCGATGATCCGGGCCGACCACACGACGCTGGACCACAACGCCTTCCACGGGAAGACGACGCTCGGGATCTATCTCGGCATCGAAGGCGCCGGGACCGACCAGATGGCGCAGGGTGTGCATGTCTACCGCAATCATTTCAGCGACCACAGCTTTCCTGGTGACAATGGCGGTGAGCCGATTCGGCTGGGCGTTAGCCCGCGGGCGCTGTCGACGGCGGGCGCGATCATCGAGTCGAACCTGTTCGAGCGCGCCAACGGCGACCCCGAGGCGATCTCGGTCAAGTCGTCGGGCAACGTGATCCGGCACAACACGATCCGCAACAGCCTCGGCGGGATCGTGCTGCGGCACGGCAACGGCAACCGGGTCGAGGGCAACTACCTGCTCGCCGGCCAGAACGGCATCCGGATCTACGGCAACGACCACCAGATCGTGAACAACTACATCTCCGATATCGCTGGGACCGCGGTCGTCCTGGGCAGCGGTAGCGTCCGCGACCACTTCCCGGGGGAGGCGCCGACCTCGCGCACCGGTAACGATGCGCCGGACGGCGTCCAGATCGCGCTGAACACGATTCTGGACTGCGACAACGCGGTCGCCGGTGAGAGTAAGCGGACCCTGCCGCCGCTCGGTTGCACGATCACCGACAATCTCCTGATGGGCGATCGAGGGCAACTGATGAACATGCCGTTCCAGGACGGCGTCACCTGGTCGGGCAACCTGCACTGGGGCGCGGCTACCGACGGGAACGCGCCGGCCGGTGGATTCCGCCGAGCTGATCCGCGACTCGTGGCAGGGCCGGATGGGATTCGGCGGCTTGCCAAGGGAAGCCCGGCGATCAACGCGGCCACCCGCAGCTACCCCGATATCGACACCGACCTCGACGGCGATCGCCGTACCGGGCGGGCCGATGTGGGCGCCGACGAGTACTCTCGCCGGCCCAACTGCCGCCGTCCGCTGACCGCGGGCGACGTTGGACCGCACGCGTCATGACTACTCCCGACGTCACGACCGCCGCCTTGCCGAGCCAGCGTGAGGAGGAGCTGATCCGGACGCATCTGGATCGGCTCCGGCTGGATCTCGTGGTCGCGGCCCGGATCACCAAGGTGCATCGGGAGTGGTCGCGCGCGTTGCTGCCCGATCCGTTCTCGCGGCTCTACCTGATCCTCGAGGGTGAGGGCCGGCTGGTGGTGGGGGATCAGGAGTTCTTTCCGAAGCCGGGGGAGCTGTGTTACCTGCCGGCCGAGGTCCCGGTCTCGTACGAGACGATCAGCGCGAACGTGTTCCGCAAGCACTGGCTGCACTTCTCGGCGCTGATCGGTGACCGTGACATTGGCGAGGTACTGACGCTGCCGAACATCGTGCAGAGCAAGTCGCCGGACGAAGCGGCGGTTCTGTTCGAGCAGGTCGGTGCCGCAGACCGCGACCCGCCCGGGCTTGCGACACCGCTGCGGGTCCGGTCGGCGCTGACCGCGCTGTTCGCGCACTACCTGGACAGCGCACCGCCCGGATCGGTCCGGCTCGCCCAGCAGTCGACGAGCGAGACCAGCGTCGTGCGGTACATCCAGGAGAACCTCGACAACGCGCTGACCGTCGAGGTTCTCGCGGCGCACTTCGGTCAGGACCTCGCCACCTTCGTACGGCGGTTCCGGACCGAGTTCGGGTTGTCGCCGAAGCAGTACATCAAGCGCACCCGGATCGAATGGGCCCAGCGCGAACTCACCACCACGAACCGCCCGATGGAGGAGATCGCCGCCGCGGTCGGGATGGACCAGTCCTACTTCTCGAAGGTCTTCCGTCAAGTCAGCTCGGTGACCCCGAGCGAGTACCGAAAGCTGTACCGCCCACGCAGTTGAGGAGACACGGAATGAAACGTCGTACCCTTCTGGCCGGAGCTGTCGGCGCCATCGGCGCCACGGCCGTCGCCGTCAGAGCCGCGGACGCTCGTGAGTCCGCCGTAGTGACATCACTGTCCCAGCTCCAGTCCGCCATCAACTCCGCGACCGCGGGTACGACGATCACGCTGGCCAACGGCTCGTACGCCGTCGGGTCCAGCGGCATCACGGTCACCGGCCGCAACGGCACCACCACTTCGCCGATCACGATCCAGGCCGAGACCAAGGGTGGAGTGACGCTGACCGGGTCGAAGAGTTTCGTGTTCTCGAACTCGTCGAACATCACCATCAGCGGGTTCATCTTCAAGCAGACCGCGACGCTGGATCTCGCGGCGTCCGCTAGCCGAATTCGGTTGACGCGGAATGAGTTCGCGCTCGGATCGGCGGCCAGCCACTCGGTCGTCGTACGGGGTGATGACGTCAAGATCGACCGGAACCTCTTCCGGGACAAGACCACCGTCGGGGTGTACCTGGTGATCGACGGACCGGCCAACAATGACCCGCAGAACGAAACCATCGCGAAGCGCACCTACATCCTGCGCAACCACTTCCGTGACCACAGCTTCAGCGGCAAGAACGGTGGTGAGTCGATCCGGCTCGGTGTCAGCAGCCGCGCCCTCGCCGACGCCGATGCGACGGTCGAGTACAACCTGTTCGAGCGCGCGAACGGCGACCCCGAAGCGATCTCGGTGAAGTCGTCGGGCAACACCATCCGCTACAACACCGTCCGCTCGTCGTTCGGCGGCATCGTGCTGCGGCACGGCAACGGCAACCGGGTCGAGAGCAACTACATCCTGTCCGGCAACAACGGCATCCGGATCTACGGCAACGACCACCTGATCGTGAACAACTACGTCGACAGCGTCCACGGCACCGACGGCTCCACCAGCGCGGGCATCATCCTCGGCAGCGGCTCCGAGCGCGACCACACCCCCGGCGAGTCCGAGACCGACCGCAAGGGCAACGACGCCCCGGACCGCGTCGTCATCGTCCTCAACACCGTGCGCAACAGCGACAAGGGCATCGCCGGCGAAAGCAACCGCACCGTCCAGCCGCTCAGCTGTCAGATTCGCGACAACCTGCTGGTCGGTACCAGCGGCAACCTCACCGACCTGCCGTACCAGTCCGGCGTCACCTTCTCCGGCAACATCCTCTGGGGCTCAGCCTCCAACGGCACCATCCCGTCCGGCGGCTTCACCCGAGCCGACCCGAAGCTCACCGCAGGCACCGACGGCGTCTACCGCCTGGGTAGCGGCAGCGCCGCCATCAACGCGGTGAGCGCGAACCACTCAAGCCGTGTCACCGACGACCTGGACGGCCAAGCCCGCACCGCGCCATACGACGTCGGTGCCGACGAGTACTCGACCGCCGCCCCGGTCCGCCGCCCGCTGACGTCGGCCGATGTAGGCCCGAACGCCGCCTAGTAGACCCTGGCGCCGACCGTGTTCACCCATGTCCGCGGTCGGCGCCAGTGCTGTGGGACAGCAACTCCAAATCGACGAGAATCTCCGCGACCTGCCTATCGGAATTCAGCCCGAGCCAGACCTCGTATACCCCGTCACCCATACCGCACTCATAGACGATGGCATTAAACCCGGTCGCTTGATCTTCAACCAAGACATAATGGTCGCGCAGGAGCAGGTCGGAAATCTCGTCGTACCAGTCGTCTGCAGCCTGCCGCGCGGTAAGCCAGTCTTTCGCGGAAAAGTCGAAGAAACTCGCCGTTCCGCTATCCACTGCGAAGCCGAGAATCGCGCCGTCATCGGATCCCGACGGAAAAGCGGGCACCCATTGAGTCACTGGATCATTCGAGACGTGAAGCTTGGCGACACAGACCTTGCTCCGCGGAACAACACCGGACGCGGGCGTTTGCTGCCAGACCGACACCAGGAGAGAGACCGGGTAACTTCCGGGCGGCACGTTCGCCGCTACCGCATCCGATTCTTCCAGCGGATTGATCGACCAGGCAGGATCGGCAGCGACAACCGCGCCGGTCAGAAAATGCACCACACCTGCAGAAATGATCTCTGTTTCACTGTGCGATCCGCTTGACCATGAGTATCGGTCTCCCGCCCGGAACGGAAAATCATAACCTGTCACGGCGCGACCTCCATAGCTAGCCAGGAAACGGTCAAGTCAGCGGACCAGTGCGCAGAGCTTGCTCCTTCAGAAACTCGAGGAAGGAACCTTCAGCATGCTTCAAGAAGACGCCGTCCGCTTCGTTCACAACTTCGACCCGCCCGGCCTCCGCTACGACAAATTCCATAAGTGCGCCTAAGGACACCGAAAGGACGATCTTGACCTCCTGATCCCGGCCGAAAGTTATCACCTGGCCGGCATTGCCACTCGGTCCCGGCGTCATGTCGATGCCGATATAGTTCGCCGCCATCTCTTCGCGCCAGACCGGGATCCATCCGGGCGATGAATACGTGTGCAGGATGGAGCCTTCGGGCACCGATCGTGCGGACTCGCTGAAGACGGCGAATTCATGAGGTGCCGCCCGGAGGCGAACGTCCTCCCATACCTGCCACTCTCTTGCCGTCTGCGCCGGGCCCAGAAAGTCGAACCCGGGAAGAACGCCGACGCCCTCATCAATGGTCGTTTGACCTCCACAGACACTCCACAGAGCGCGGAGCTCGTCGGGCAGCGACTGCTTCACGCTCCGCTCACAGTCGGCAATCTCAACCTCGGCCGCCGGTCCGACCAGCTCCGCGTGGAGAAGGTCGGAGGCCGAGGACAGCCAATGCTCATAGCGGTACCAGGAGTCAGCCAACCGACCGCTGTCTCCATCTCCCGTCCACCGACGTAGGCCCGAACGCCACTTAATCGGTCGTCGCCCTTCCAAAAGCCGCCAAAATGCTGGTACCGAATGCAGCCGCATCCCGCCAGTCCGGTACCAGCACCGGTTCCTCCGGCGAGTGGCTGATGTGTGAGGTCCCATAGCTCGACTTGTGGATGGTGTAGAGCAATGCCTCGTACGAGTCCGGGCCACCTTCCAGCGCGATCTCAAGTGACTCCCGGTAGAAGGTCGTCCAGTCGATGCCACCCGCGAAGGCGAGAAACCTTTCCGGCTCGTGCCGCAGTTCGTCGTCGTACCCGGTCGAGTAGGAACTCAACGCCTTCGCCAACGCCACTCCCATTTCGTAGGCCCCAGCCTCCGACGGCATCCTGGCGAAAGGCTCGGTCGTAGCGATCCCGCTCCGGTCCGCCAGGTACCGGCCGGAATGCCAGAGGAACTCACCCCGGAAGAGATACCCAGCCATCATCACGACCGCCTCGGGCTCGGGCTCGTCCGGCCCGAACCCCCCAACCTGCTGCCGCCAGGACGTTCCCACCCTCCGATCCAGACTCGTCCTCAGCAACGGACCAGCCAACTCCTGCGTCGCCCGCGCCCGCCCATCCGACGACAGCGCAGCCCACCCGACATGCTGGTCCACGATCTCCCGGAGCACCTCATCGGAGCTCCCCAGCCCAAGCTCGGCAAGCTCGAAGCAGTCCGCGAGCACAGCCCGGTCGCCAGCCTTCACCGCGTCCGTGAAGATGTGATCGACGAACACCTCGGGGATCAGCAGATCTGCCGTGACGGCCGGCGGATGATTCTGCACACGAACTTCCCAGACCATGGCCAGATAGTCGGGAAACCGCTGCTCCAGGTAGCCAGGAAGCGATCGGCACGTCAGCGGTTCCCCCAGGTGCTCACTCAAGCTCAGTCCAGCCCGTCGTCGACGAACGCCGAAGAGCCGCGAGAACGGCGGCGCCCAGTTCTTCGGGCTGGTGCCAGTTGGCGGCGGCGGGTTGATCCATCGGCTGACTGACGAAGAGATCACCTCGCTGTTCCCCTTCATGGGCCCACACGCGGACGTCGCCGCCGAGCGAGCGGATCTCGACCGTCACGATCAGCGACCCGGTGTACAGCGTCCGCCAGTCGACCTGCGCGAACTTCAGGAACTCGTCTAACTGCTGCTGAACCTCGGAAGTGTCCGCCGCGAGCTCCGACAACAACCCGGCGACCGCCTCACCGATTGTGACCGGCCGGACTTCGACCGGGAGCCGCGCGAACGGTCTGGACGTCGGATACGTGCTCTCGACGGCGTCGTACCGTCTGCCATGCGCGAGCAACTGACCGCGGAAGCTGTAGATTGCGAGCGAGGCACCGTGCGGCAACTCCTCGACCGGCTCATCCAGCCAGTCGGTCTTGGTTCGCCACGTGGCATCCCCGTAGTGATCGTCGATCGCACTCGCGAGCAACGGCCCTGCCATCAACTGACTCGCCCGCGCCCGAGCCGCCGTCTGCCACACAGCGTTCGGTGCCCCGTGCAACACCGCATCCCTGAGATCGTTGTCCGCACTGGCCAGCAATACTTCTACCGCCGCGAACCAGCGCCCGAGTTGTTCATCGTCCCCGGACCCGACAGCATCGTCGAGGGCGTGCCCAGTGAGCACATTCCTGGTCAGGTCATGTGCCACCAACCAATCACCTGCCACGCCCGGCCGGACGCCCTCGTCGACCTTGTCCCGACGCTGCGGAAATGTCTGCCGCAAAAAATCGGGATAACTGGCACAGGTCACCTGCTCGAAATTCACGGGAGCTTTCCTCACGAAACGGGTGGTTGACAATTGAATACGTTGGGTGTCGAGTCACCCCGGCTTGGCTAAGCGGCTCGGGGTTGACCCCTCAGGTGGTGGGTTGCACCGTCAGATTCCGAGGAGGCAACCCACCAACTCAGGGGTTGACCCCTGAGACGTTTCGAGGCCGGCTGCAGGTGGAGCGGCGAGCGACCAGCCCGCCGTACCGGATCGGACACATCCGACCGGCGCCCGACCTGCGTCCGCCTGGTGTCCGACCGTGGCGGGAGCGGGAGGGTCAGACCATGGTGGGTTGGGTGTTGCCGGCTTCGTCGATGCCTCGGCGCATGTCTACGCGGCTGAGGAGGATGAGGCCGACCAGGAAGAACAGGCCTAGGGCGACGATGGCTGGGCGGTAGGAGCCAGTGATTTGGTGGACCAGGCCGAAGACGAGGGTGCCTAGCCAGGAGGTGCCGCGTTCGCCGGCTTGGTAGAGGGAGAAGTACTCGGCCTCGCGGCCCTTCGGGATGAGCTGGCTGAAGGCTGAGCGGGACAGGGCTTGGGTGCCGCCTAGGACGATGCCGATTGCGGCGCCCATTGCCAGGAACGGGAGGATCTGGCCGGCGGGGAGCATGAAGCCGGCGATCACGATGAGCATCCAGACGACGAGGCCGCCCATGATCGTGCGCTGGGTGCCGAACCTGCGGGCGAAGCGGCCGAAGGCTAGGGCTCCGAAGAAGGCGATGAACTGGACGAGCAGGATCGTCATGATCAGGACTTGCGTCTCGAAGCCGAGCTGCTTCTCGCCGTACGTCGAGGAGACCGAGATGACGGTCTGGATCCCGTCGTTGAAGAACAGATACGCGACCAGGAACAGCAGCGTCACCGGGTACGCGCGGATGTGGGTGAGCGTCGCGGCCAGTTGCCCGAAGCTCTGCCGGATGATGTTCCCGCTACGAACCTGTACGACGTTCGTCGGCGGCCGGTTGCGTAGTCGCACGAACGGGACGAACGTGAACGCGCCCCACCACAAGCCCGCGCTCAGCAGACTGAGCCGGACGGCGGTTCCCTGGCTGAGGCCGAGGGCATCGTGCGCGGTGACGACGCCGAGGTTGATCGCGAGCAGGATGAAGCCACCGAGGTACCCGAAGGCCCAGGCGCGTGACGAGACGTCGTCGCGGGCGTCCGGTGGCGCGATGTCGATCAGGATCGAGTCGTAGACGACCAGCGACGACCCGAGACACAGGTTGCCGATGAACAGCAGGAGCGCGCCGAGCTGCCAGCTCCCGCCCTCCACGAACACCATGCACGACGCCGCCAGCGCACCGGCCCACGCGAAGCCGCACATCAGCAGCTTCTTGCGTTCGAGCCGGTCCGCGATCGCACCGACGATCGGCAGGAAGAACGCCGAGAACAGCGTCGCGACGGTGACGACGTAGAAGGCGAGCGAGCCGGGGGAGATCCCCAGCCCCAGGACTTCGAGATTCGTGTGACACGGCTTGTCCGACGTACCGACGTAGCCGCACGCAGCGGTTTCGGCGACCGAGGTCAGGTACGGCGCGAACAGCACCGTGCCGACTGTCGTGACGTAGCCGGAGTTGGCCCAGTCGTAGAGGCTGAAGCCCCAGTACTCCCGCTTGTCGACTCCGGCGGGGGCGGAGAGAAGTCCCATGCGCAGAGTGTGGCAGCTCAGAGGGACTAAAGGGCGTCTTGTCAGGAACCTGTTATCGCCGCGTCGGCCGCCGCCAGCCCAGCCATCAACTTCTCCTGCGCACCCGGCTCCCACGGCCCCGACGACGTCAACGGGATGTCCGCCATGAACCGCCGCTCCGGCTCAGGAATCCGCGCGACCACGAGCTGCGGGTCCTCGGCCGCCGTACGGTAAAGCTCCGGGCCCGCCGCTGAGAACACATCGGCGATCACCAGCCGCCCGTCCGCGGTGCGCATCACGTTGTCCGGGTTGACGTCCAGCGGCCCACACCATGGCAGTTCCGCCTGCGCCCGCTCGTGCACGCGGCGGATGACCTCAGCAACCTCAGCCACCTCCGGTGCGCGCTCCGCGATCGCCCGATGAAACGCGACCGCCTCCGGCTCCGGTACGGCGCTCAACCACTCCATCACCGACAAGTCGCCACCCCCGGCCAACCGCCGATGCACAAACAATCGCGGTACCTGCCGAGTGTGAGCCGCCTGCCGATAGATCTCCGCGACGTACGGCCCCGCAGGATCAAACGGACTAATCCGTACGGCGCGCTGCCCGTCCGGCGACCGCAGCGCAAACGCCCAATCGCCAACCCCGCATGGAGTCCACCCCGCCGCCAGAAACGCCCGCTCGGCGTCCCGGTAGTCGGCGTCAGCCCCCACCAACGCGTCGACCTCGTCCACCGTCATACCGCCGGACCCTAGCTGCGGGACCGGCGCGGCCGCCTCTGAATTACGACCACTGACCTCGTTCGACCAATACGTCGCGGAGGAGGTCAGTGCGGTCGGTGATGAGGCCGTCTACGCCCGCGTCGAGGAGGCGGCGCATCTCGGCGGGGTCATCGACGGTCCAGACGTGGATCTGTTTGCCGGCGGATTTGGCGCGGTCGATCAGGCCGGGGGTGAGGACACGGAGGGCCTTGAACTTCTCGGGGATCTGCAGGCACCCACCCGCGGACGGGAGCGCGATCGGCAGGAACCGCATCAGCACGATCTCGAGGTCGCCGTAGCCGGTGCACAGGCTCGGGCCGAGGAGCTTGCGGATGCGACGGACGCGGGACTGGGAGAACGACGAGACGCAGATCCGGTCGATCGCGTTCGCCGCGCGCAGTACGTCGGCCGCCGGCGCGAGGCCGCCTTCGGCTTTGATATCGAGGTTGAAGCGGATCTCGGGGAAGTGTTCGAGCAGTTCGTCCAGCCGGGGGATGGGCTCGTGGCCGTTGATCCGCGCCTTGCTCACCTCCGACCAGGGCAGCTCGGCGATCACCCCGGTACGGTCGGTGACCCGGTCCAGGACGTCGTCGTGGAACGCGACCACCACGCCGTCGCTGGTCGCGTGCAGGTCGGTTTCCAGGTAGCGGTAGCCGAGGCCGACGGCGTGCTCGAAGGCGTGCAGCGAGTTCTCGTAGCCGATCAGGTCCGGGTGCTTGGCGCCGCCACGGTGCGCCATGGCGATCGGACCGTCGTGGTCGAGGTAGGGGTACACGTCAGGAATTATGTACCGTTTGGCTGGTGACGGTACTCAGCCCCCGCCCAGACCTGTGGACCCTCGACCCTGACGTGGTGCATCTCAACCACGGTTCGTGGGGCGCGGTCCCACGCCGCACCCAGGAGGTCTTGGCCTCGCTGCGGGCCGAGGCCGAGGCGAACCCGATGGTGTGGTTCCGCTCCGTCCCCGAGCGCCTGACCGCCGCGCGCCTCGAGCTCGCAGCGTTCCTCGAGGCGGATCCGGCCGGCTTCGCCCTCGTCCCGAACGCGAGCGCCGGCATCACCGCTGCCTTCGCGACCGTGCCGATCAGCAGCCACATCGTCACCACAAGCCACGTGTACGGCGCCTCGCGTTTCGCCGCCGAACGGGTCGCCCGCGCCAGCGGCGCCGAGCTGCGCGTAGTCGACCTGCCCATGCAGGCGGACGACGCCACGATCGTCGCGCTGATCGAACCGCAGCTGACCGGCGCCTGCGCGCTCCTCGTCGACCACGTCAGCGCCGCGACCGGCACGATCCTGCCGATCGCCCGGCTCGTCGAGCTCGCCCACACGTACGACGTACCGGTGATCGTGGACGGTGCGCATGCGCCCGCGCTCATCGATGCGCCGACCGGCGATGGCGCCGACTTCTGGACCGGCAACTTCCACAAGTGGCCGTCCGCTCCGCGCGCCACGGCCGGGCTGGTCGTCGCCGAGAAGTGGCGGACGGCGGCGTACCCGCTGATCACTTCGTGGTCGGAGTACGACGAGCGGCTCCCGGAGCGCTTCGACATGCAGGGCACGCAGGACTACGCGGCGTGGATCGCGGCCCCCGAGTCGCTGCGCGTCCTGGCCGACCTGGAATGGTCCGTACGGCGCCCGCAGATCACCGCGATGCTCGAAGAAGGTGCTCGGTTGGTCGCCAAAGCACTCGGTACGTCGGTGGGTGAGGTAGCGAACCCGGCCCCGACGCTGCGTCTGGTCGAGCTGCCGATATTTGTCGCCGACGCCGAGCCTTTCAAGCAACACCTGTCGCGTGAGCTGCAGATCGAGATCACTCTGACCGGCTTCGAAGGCCGCTCCTTCATCCGGCTCTCGGCGCATGCCTACAACACCCCGGAGTGCTACCAAAAACTGTCGGAGGGCCTTCCTAGAGTTCTCGCATGAACGACATCGAGGGCTCCTACAACGCCGCTGCTGCCGACTACCACTCCATGCTGAAAGACCTTGTCGGCAAGGGTGTTGCCGAGCGCTTGATGCTCATGTACTTCACCGAGGTCGTGCCGCCTGGACCGATCGGTGATCTCGGCTGCGGCACCGGCCGGGTGACTGCGTACCTGGCGGCGGCCGGTGTCGACGCGTTCGGCGTCGACCTCACACCCGGCATGATCGATGTCGCCCGCGAGAGCTATCCCGATCTCCGGTTCGAGGTCGGCTCGATCTTCGGCCTCGACCTCAAGGACGGCGAACTGGCCGGTGCGCTGCTGTGGTACTCGCTGGTCCACACACCGACCGAGGAGCTCCCGGCCGCCTTCGCCGAGGCCTTCCGGGTGCTGCAGCCCGGCGGTCACCTCGTGCACGGATTCAAGGTCGGCAGCGGCAGCTACCACGTCGCCAGCGCCTACGGGCACGACGTTGACCTCGAGGTGTTCTTGCAGGATCCGGCCGTCGTGGCGACGCTCCTGGCCCAAGCCGGTTTCGAGGAGGTCGCCACCCTGACCCACGCTCCGGAGTGGGGCGAGAAGCAGCCGCAGGCGTACTTGCTGGTCCGCAGACCGGCGTGATCAGGACGTCAGCTCATGCGGGTGGCGGTGATGCCGCCGTCGACGTAAAGGGTGACGCCATGGACCATTGCCGCGTCGTCGGACGCTAGGTAGAGGACGCCTTTGGCGATGTCTTCGGGCCGGATCACGGTCCCGGCGGGCGTTGCGGCAGTGATGGCGTCGAGCCCCGCGCGGGCGTATTCGTTGCCAGGTGTGAGGGTCACGCCAGGTGCGACGGTGTTCACACGGACACCGCGGGGTCCGTATTCGGCGGCCCAACTGCGGGTGAGCTGCTCGTCGGCCGCCTTCGTGGCGGTGTACATGGCGGCGAACGGGCTGCCGACCTGCGCCATCCAGGAGCCGATGGTGACGATCACTCCGGTGCCGCGCGTCGCCATCGCGGGCGCCAGGGCACCGACCAGGACGTGCGGTGCACGGATGTTGACCGCAAGCATCGCGTCGAGGTCGTCGTCGGGCAGGTCCTCGGTGCTGGTCGCGGGATAGATACCTGCGTTGTTGACGAGGATATCGACCCGGCCTCCGAGCACGGCCGTCGTTTCCGCGGCGAAGGCGCGGATTTGCGCGTAGGTGCCGGCGAGGTCGGCCTCGACGACGTCCGCGCGGCCGCCGGCCGCCCGGATCTCCTTGGCGACGGAGTCGCCTCGAGCCGTGTCCCGGCCGCTGATCACGACGTGGGCACCCTCGGAGGCCAGGATGCCGGCGATGGCGGCTCCGATACCGCTGGTGGATCCGGTGACGAGTGCTGTGCGGCCCGCCAGGCGGCTGGTGGAGGGGATGACAGTGGTAGCCGAAGAGTTCATGAGTCCTTCTTAGGCCGCGACCCGGAGTCGAACCAGGTCAGGACGAGCCTGGTCACGCCATGACCACCCAGGACCTCTCGGGTCTGGCTACCCTGGGGTGATGCCACCGGACCGCGCCGCACTGGGACAGTTCTTGCGCTCCCGCCGCGACAGGCTCAGCCCGGCCCAGGCCGGTCTCACGGCGTTTCCAGGTGCGAGACGGGTACCGGGCCTGCGCCGCGAGGAGCTGGCGATGCTGGCCGGGCTGAGCCCTGACTACTACAGCCGTCTCGAGCAGGGACGTCAGGCGAACATCTCCGATGAGGTGCTCGACTCGCTCGCGCGGGCGCTGCGGCTGGACGAGACCGAGCACGCTCACCTGCGCGATCTCGCTGCGCCGACCTCGCGTCGTCGCCGGCCCGGGCCGGACGTCCCGCAGCGGCCCGACCCCGGCCTGCTTCGGTTGATGACCATGCTCGACCACGTGCCGGTGCTGTTGCTCGGGCGTCGTGGTGAAGTCCTGGCACGCAACGCGCTGCTGCCGGCTGTGCTCGGGCGGCCGCTGGAGCCGGGGACATCCTTCTTCCGGTTCCTGTTCCAGGATCCGGTCGCCCGGACGCGCATCGTCAACTGGTCGGACTTCGCCTCCGTCTCGGTCGCCGCAATGCGCCGGGAAACCGGCCGGCGCCCGCATGACCGGCAGTTGGTGGCGCTCATCGACGAGCTGCGCGCCACGGACTGCGATGTCGCCCGCTGGTGGGACGATCATGCGGTCCGCGACTACGCCTCGGTAGCCAAGTACATCCAGCATCCCGATGCCGGGCCCCTGCGATTCGACATCGAGATCGTGGCCTCACCACAGGAACCGGATCAGACCCTCGTCGTGTACACCGCCGAGCCCGGTTCGGCGACAGCTCGCATGCTGCCCATCCTCGCCAGCTGGGACGCCGGTATCTCGATCGACATTTCAGCCTTTGACCGCTCCTGAGGTCATTCCGGCGACGATCTGCCGGTTGAAGAAGAGGAACATGATCAGCGGCGGAATCGTGATCAGCAGGATGTTCATGAACAGCAGGTTGTACTGCGTCGAGTACTGGCTGGAGAAGTTGTAGAGCGTCAGTTGCACTGTCGCGTTCTTGTCACCGGGCAGGAAGTACAGCGGATTGACGAAGTCGTTGAACACCGCCACCGACTGCACCACCACAACCGTCACCACCACCGACCGCAGCAGCGGGAAGATCACCCCGAAGAACAACCGCAGCGGCCCCGCCCCGTCGATGATGGCCGCCTCGTCGAGCTCCCGCGGGATCGTCGACACGAACGCCCGGAACAACAGAATGCAGAACGACAACCCGAACGCGATCTCGATCAGGATCAGCCCGGGCATCGTCCGGAACAACCCGAATTTCTGCAGCACCCAGATCGTCGGTACGACGGCCGGCGGGATGATGAGTCCGGCCAGCACCAGGAAGTTGATGAACCCGTTCCAGCGACTCTTGCGTCGCTGCAGCACGAACCCGGCCATCGCTGCCAGCACGACCATGCCGGTCACACTGGCCACGGTCAGGATGGTCGAGTTGATGAACGCGATCACCAGCATGTAGTCGCGGGCCTGGACCACCTCGATGAAGTTCTGCACGAACCGGAACTGGTGCGGCCACGAGAAGTCCAGCAGCGCGGACTGCTGCCGGTCCTTCACCGCCGTCAGCACGATGAACGCGAACGGCACCAGGAACACCACCACCGAGGCGACAATCGCCACCGCGCTCAGCGCGAGCTTGCGACCAGACCGGTGGTTGACCAACTCCGCCGTACTCACATCTCCACCTCCCGCCGGTTCAGGAACCAAGACAGCGGCAGGATGACCGCGGTAACGACGACGAACAGTACGACGTTCCCTGCCGTCGACAGCCCGTAGAAGCCGGCTTGGTACTGCTTGTAGATCACCGACGCGATCACGTCCGAGGTGAACCCGGGCCCGCCGCGCGTCATTGCCCAGATCAGGTCGAACGACCGCAGCCCGCCGATCAGCGACAAGATGATCACTGTCACGGTCGCCGGCCGGGACAGCGGTAGCACGATCCGCCGGAAGGTCTCCCACGAACTAGCGCCGTCGACGCGCGCAGCCTCGACGTACTCGCGGGGAATCGAGACGATGCCGGCGATGTAGATCAGGGTGGCCAGGCCGACGCCCTTCCAGACGTCGACCGCGGCCACCGACAGCAGCGCCCATTTCGGATCGGTCAGCCAGCCCGGGCCGTCGATGCCGATCACGCTCAGCGCGCCGTTGATCAGTCCGCGCTCGGGGTTCATCAGCACGGTGAAGGTCAGCCCGACCCCGATCGTCGAGACCAGGACCGGGAAGAACACCACCGAGCGAAGGTAGCCGCGGGCAACGATCTGCGACGTGAGCAGGACCGCGAGCAGCAGCCCGAGCACCACCTTCGACCCGGACGTGACGAACGCGTAGATGAGCGTGTTGACGAAGCCCTTGACCAGCGCCGGCTCCTGGAAGAACAACTTGAAGTTGTCCAGCCCGATGAACTTCGACTCGAACAGGCTCCACCGGGTCAGGCTGAAGTAGAGCGAGGCGAACGTCGGGACCAGGAACAGCACGCCGTAGATCAGGGCGGTCGGCAGGTAGAACCAGTTCGAGTAGGGGCGGTACACCCTCACCATCCCGCCAGTCCCAGCTGCTGGGCTTGCTTCTTCACGTCCTCGTCGTACCGGGCGGCACCGTCCTTGGCCTTCCGGATTCCCGAACCGACCTCCACGGTGATCTGCTCCAGCGACGGGCCCTTGACCGGTGAGACGAACTCCAGCGCGAGGCTCGATCCGCCCGGCTTGTCCAGATACGGCTGCATGTCCTTGATCGCCTGCGGTACGTCGTCCGGCAACGTGCACCCCTTCACGGCGTACGGGCCGGTCGGGGGCGCGGCCTTCGACAGCGAGGCGCATCCGTCGGGGCTGGCGAAGAAGGCGAGGAACTTCTTCGCCGCTTCGAGCTTGTCGCCGGTCGTGGTCTTCGGGATGTAGTTGCCGCCCGGCGTCCAGACGGTCAGGCCGTTCTTGCTCGCGTCGTCACCAGGCAACGCGAACAGGCCGACCTTCGAGGCCGCGTCCGGGTAGGTGTCGACCATGTTCGCGATCACCCCGGACAGCATCGGGTAGTGCGCACCCTTGCCCTGGGCAAGCATCCGCAGGCCGTCGGGGAGTTTGGCCGAGGCGAAGTCGGTGTTCTCGTAGCCGGCGTCGTGCACGGCCTGGGTGTGCTCGAACCCCTTCACCGCGGCCGCCGACGTCGCGTACTTCGCCTGGTTCTTGGTGTAGCGATCGGCGAAGTCGGGCTCGGCCGCGGCCACGTTGTGGAAGTCGCCGAGCACGAACAGCTGCGAGGTCCAGGTCTCGCCGTACGTCTGGATCACCGGTGCGACCCCACCGGCCGCCTTGATCTTGGCGTTGTTGGCCATGAACTCGGCCCAGGTCGTCGGGACCTTGAGCCCGAGCTTGGTGTAGACGGGGATGCTGTAGAGCACCCCGCCGCCCATGAAACCGCCGCCCGGTACGCCGTACACCTGGCCGTCGGCGGTCACCGTCTTGGTGAAGTTCTCGTCGAGATCCTTCACGTACGGCTGGTCGCCGAGCGGGACCAGGTTCTTCTGCGGCGCGATCGCCTGGAACAGCGAGCCGGTGTTGTAGTTGAACACCTCCGGCATGTCGCCGGTCGACAGCCGGGTCTTCACCAGGTTGTCGCCCTCGGTCCCGGCCGGCCGGGTCTCGGTCTTCACCGTGATCCCGGCGTTCTTCGCCGTGAAGTCCTTGACGATCTGATTGGCCGTCTTGATGTCCTGGTCCTGGTTGCCGATCAGGTAGGTGATCGTGACCGTGCTTGCTCCTGGGCCCCCGCCCGAGTCGTCACTGGAACCGAGACTGCCCGCGCTGCACGCGGTCAGGGCAAGGGTGCCGGCCGCAAGTACGGCGAGTCCTCGCATGTCTGGGCGGAACGTCATCATGACCTCCTAGGGGATGGTTCGTGCTCAGTGGTTGAGGAGGGCTTCCAGGGCGGCGCGCATCGCGCCGGAGTCGCCGGCCACCTCCTTCAGCCGGGTCGCGGGCTGGTTCAGGTACGGCGCGAGCCGGTTGGCGAGCTCAGCGTCGTCGGCTGCGAAACCGCTCTCTTGCGCTCCCGCGACGACGGCGTTCCAGCTCGGTTCGTGGTCGATGACCTGCCGCACGGTCGGCGACGAGTCGAGCTCCGGAGCCTCGATATCGGCGGCCGTCCACTCGTGCGTGCCGTGGCAGACCTCGACCGGCCCGTCAGATCCCGGTACGACGACCTGCGCCCGGGCGCCGACCGGAACGGTCACGGAGAGCGCGATCTCACCGTTGCTGCGGGACCACGAGACCGCGGCCTCGCCGTACGGGGTGAGGTGTTTGGCGGAGGCGCTGGTGAGGTGGCTTGAGATCAGCGGATCGACGACGAGAGAGCGGTATCCCGGCTCTCCCGGCGCGAGGCCCGCAACGCGGCGGTGCATCCAGTCGGCGACCGCGCCCAGGGCGTAGTGGTTGAACGAGGTCATCTCGCCGGGGTTGATGCTGCCGTCGGGGAGCATGCTGTCGTAGCGCTCCCAGACGGTGGTCGCGCCCATCGTCACGGCGTACAGCCAGGACGGGCAGTGCGTCTGCAGCAGCAGCCGGTAGGCGACGTCCGGGTAGCCGGCGTCGGTGAGCGCGTCCGCGATCAGCGGCGTACCGACGAAGCCGGTGCTGATCCGGAAGGCCGCTGAGCGGACGAGATCAGCGAGCCGCGCACCGGCTCGCTCGCGCTGGTCGTCGTCGGGAAGCAGTGCCCACTGCAGAGCGAGCGCGTACGCCGTTGGTGCGTCGCTGAGGACTCGACCGCCTTCGGTCACGTACTCGTTGGCGAAGGCCTGCCGGACCCGAGCGGCCAGATCGCGGTAGTCGGCGGCGAGATCGCGCTCTCCGACGATCTCGGCGGCCTGGGCGACCACCTCGGCCGAGCGAGCCAGATGCGCGGTGGCGATCACATCAGGGTTGGCCTGCGCCTTGGCCGCGTTCTCTGGGGGAGCGGTCGGGTCGAGCCAGTCGCCGAACTGGAACCCACCCGCCCACAACAGGTCGTCCCCGGCCAAGGCAGCCATCTTGTCGACCCACGCCCGCATGCTCGGTAGTTGACGGGCGAGCAGCCCGGCGTCACCGGTCCGGCTGTAGACCACCCAGGGCACGATCGTTGCCGCGTCACCCCAAGCGGCTGTCGCCGGCTCGGCGTTGCGCAGCACATCCGGAATGACGAACGGCACCGAACCGTCCTTGTGCTGCTCGGCCGCCAGGTCCGCCAGCCAGTTGGTGAGGAACCCGGCCGTGTCGAACAGGAACGTCGCGGTGGGGGAGAAGACCTGAATGTCTCCGGTCCACCCGAGCCGCTCATCACGCTGCGGACAGTCGGTCGGCACGTCGACGAAGTTGCCGCGCATGCCCCACACCACGTTCTCGTGGAACTTGTTCAGCAGCTCATGCGACGAGTCGAACCACCCCGTGCGCCGGAGATCGCTCCCGACGACGACCGCGGTCAGGTCCTCGAGGCGAAGATCCGGTACGCCGGTCACTTCGGCGTACCGGAAACCGTGGAAGGTGAGCTCGGAGTCGAGCACGACCTCCTCCGGCCCGGCGAGCACATACGAGTCGGTCGCCTTCGCTGTGCGCAGTGGACGGACGCCGAGCTCGCCGTTCTCCAGTACCTCGGCATGCCGGATGACGACCTCATCCCCGGCCACGCCACCGCGGACAGTCAGCTGGACGCGGCCGACCAGGTTCTGGCCGAAATCGACGAGTGTCTTGCCGGTGGGAGAACTGGAGAGCGCTCTCGCCGCGACTCTCTCGGTGATCTGGACCGGCGGTCCGTCGGGTGCGACCAGGAGGCCGAGATCGGCGTCGATCACGTCCACCGGCTGTGCGGATCCCGGCGATCGCCGCAGGTCGGTGACCTGGCCGTCGTACAGGTCGTCGGCCAAGATCGCGCTCTCTCGCGCGTTCCAGGTCTCGTCGGTGCCGAACGTGTGCACCTCACCGTCGCCGGTGGTGACCTCGAGCTGCGCCAGAACAGCGAGGCGATCGCCATAGACCGCTTTCTGGTCCCGGAAGCCGAGCCGGCCGCGGTGCCAGCCGTTGCCGACCAGGAACTCGAGGTCGTTGGCCCCGGCATGGACGAGGTCAGTCACGTCATAGGTCTGATAGCGAAGACGCTGCTGGTACGTCGTCCAGCCCGGAGCCAGCTCGTCGTCACCGACCCGGCTGCCGTTCAGCTCCGGCACGTAGATGCCGTGGGCAGTCGCGTACAACCGCGCCTTCACGATGTCGCCCGGCAGGTCGAGAGCAGCGGAGAGCAGGGGAGCGGGCGACCCGTGCGGGTTCTCGAGCGGGCTGATGAAACGTGCGGTCCAGTCGTCGGGGCTGAGCAGCCCGACCTCGACGACCGCGGATTCACTCCACGCACTCCAGTCGCCATCAGCACGAACGCGGACCCGCACCCGGGCCTGAGCGCGCGAGGCCAGTGGCTCACCAGGCCACGGGACCAGCACCTGCTCGGCGGACTCGACGGTGAACGACTGCGTCGTCGTACTGGTGATTTCTACTTCGTACGCCGACTGGAGATAAGAGTCGGGTGCGGTGGCGACCTGCCACGACAGGCGGGGCGTAGCGGTACCAAGGACGGGGGCCGCATCAGTGCGGTGTTCGAAGCGGATGCTGCTCGGTGCGGCGAGGTTCGGCATGGGGCTCCAACCGTTGCGAATGAAACGATTCAGGGCCAGCTTGCTGCGCGACGGCGCCGAGCAATAGTCCGGAGTGCACGAGTCCTAGCACGAAATGAACCTTGGCCCCTATCGTGAGGCATGGTCGACGAGCCGGTACGGACAGAAGGCACGCTGCTGCACTTCGTCGACGGCACGATCGTGTACGCCGGACCCCACGTGCACGTCGATTCCCACCCCGTGCACACGCACAGCTTCTTCGAGGTCGCGCTCGTTCTCAGCGGCGAAGGCGTGCACCACAGCCAGGCCGGCCGGCAACGGCTGACCGCCGGTGATGCGGTCCTGCTGCGACCCGGCGTGTGGCACGAATACGAGGACTGCGACGACCTCGAGATCTACAACTGCTGTTTCTCAGCAGACCTGGTACGGCGTGAGCTCGCCTGGACCCGCGAGGATCCGCTGCTCGGGTATCTGCTGTGGACCGGCCCGTTCTCCGCGCAGCGTCGCGGCGTGCTCAGCACTCATCTCGACGAGGAATCATTCGCCGAGGCGCGACGCCATCTCGACGGACTGCGCTCGCTGCGCGACCAGCCGATCGGGCTGCATCGCGGCGAACTGATCGGCTGGCTGTCGCTGTACCTGAGCTGCTTGGCCCGCGCGGTGGCCGAGCGCGACGACCTCCGCACGCAGGCGCATCCCGCCGTACTGGATGCGATGCGGTTGCTCGAAGCAGACCCGGCGCGGCAGTGGACCCTGACCGACCTGGCCCGCGCGCTGCACCTCGCGCCGGGCTACCTGGTCCGCATCTTCAAGTCGGCCACCGGCCTGCCGCCGATGGCCTACCTGTCCCGGCATCGCGTCGAGCTGGCCGCCGTGCAACTGCTGAATACGGACCTGCCGGTGAGCCGGATCGGCGAGTCTGTCGGTTGGCCTGACCAGAACTACTTCGCCCGCCGCTTCAAGTCGCACTTCGGGTTGAGCGCCAGCACCTACCGGCAACGTTTCAATACCCCGAAGCTGAGCCCTTCCGGCTCGTGATCAGCAGTTCGAGCCCGTCGAGGATGCGCTCCAGCCCGAACTGAAGCCCCTGGTTGTCGGGCTCGGCGGTCTGCAGCGCCGTCGCCAGGCTGGGGTAGCGGTCGGCGTGGTCCGTCAGCATGGCCGTGAAGGAGCTGAGGAGCGCCTCCTCGGTGAGCCCCGCGCGACCGCCTGGCATCGTCGTGGTCTGCAGGGCGAGTGTCCGGACATGGCCAGTCAGTACGACGATCGTGTCGAGCTGCTCACTGCCACTCAGGCCCGATCCGGTCAGCGCGCGGATGCCGCGATCGATCCAGCTCATCTCGTTGGGGCCGATCGGGCGCTGGCCCACGGTCGACAGCAGCAGCCACGGATGCCGGCTGAACCCGTCATAGAGATCCATTGACCAGGTGTGCAGGGTCTCGCGCCACGGCTGCTCTGGGCGCTCCGGCGGCGTGCCCATTGCGAGGTCGGTCATGACCGCGATCAGCTCGGCCTTGCCGGGCAGGTAGCGGTAGAGCGCCATCTTGGTGACCGGCAGGTCGTCGGCGACCCGCTGCATCGACACCGCGTCCAGGCCTTCGGCATCCGCGATCCGAATCGCGGCTTCGGCGATCCCGGTCAGCGTGACGGCCGGTTTCGGCCCACGGCTCGGCACTGGCGTCGAGCCCCACAGCAACTCGGTCATCCGGGGGAGGTCCTTCCCTGATCGGTTGATCTGTGTCTACCATACACATTATTGTGTCCACCGGACACAGTTAACCGTGAGGAGTGGACGATGAAGATTCTGGTGTCGGGTGCGAGTGTGGCGGGGCCGTCGGCGGCGCTCTGGCTGAGCCGGTCCGGGCATAACGTGACCGTGGTCGAGGTTGCGCCGAAGCTGCGCGAGGGTGGGTACGCCGTGGACTTCCGCGGCGAGGTGAACAAGGCGGTGCTGCGCAAGATGGGCGTCCTCGCCGACCTGCAAGCGCTGCAAACCGGCGGTACGGCGCAGCGATACGTTGACGCGACCGGTCGGCAACTGATGCGGCTCCCGGAGGACTTCGCCGGAGGTGAGCTGGAACTGCTCCGCGCCGACTTGTCCCGGGTCCTGTACGAGCACAGTCGCGAGCGGGCGGCGTACCGGTTCGGTGACTCGATCGCGAGCCTGCAAGAACACGCGGACGGGGTCGACGTTCGGTTCGAGAGCGGCCTCGCGGAGACCTACGACCTGGTGGTCGGTGCGGACGGGATGCATTCGGTGACCCGGCGGCTGGCGTTTCCGGCCGAGCAGGTGACCGAGCATCACCGCGGCTATTACGTGGCCGGCTGGGAGGTGCCGAACCGTCTCGGCGATGAGGGCGACGCGTTGATGTACAACACGCCCGGCCGCCTGATCAGTGTCGGTGTCGATCGGCGCGATCGGACCCTCGGAGGGGTCCTGGCAGTCTTCCGGTCGCCCCAACTGACCTACGACCGGCGTGACAGCGACGAGCAGAAGGCAATCGTCCGGCGAGCCTTCGAGGGGCTGGAGTGGAACGTGCCGTGGCTGCTCGAGGCGTTGCCCGCGGCAACCGAGTGGTACTTCGACGCGATCAGCCGGGTCAACGTCAGCAGCTGGTCGGCCGGGCGGGTGGTGCTCCTCGGCGACGCCGGGTACGGCGCAACCTTCGGGGCAATGGGAACCGGTACGGCGGTCGTCGCGGCGTACGTGCTGGCCGGCGAACTGGCCGCAGCGCACGGCGACCACCGAGTCGCGTTCGCTCGCTACGAGGCTCTGCTGCAGAAATCGGTGCGCAGGACTCAGCGCGGGATGTCAGCCGGAAGCTTCCTCGCACCCGCGTCCCGGCTGGGGCTCGCGGCCCGCAACCGGATCCTCGGCAGCTCGTTCGGGCTGAACTCGATGATGAAGATGGCGCAGAACTTCAGCAACCTGATCGAGCTCCCGAACTATCCCGAGCTGGATCAGTGCAGCAGCGGCAGCTTGTGCAGGAACGACTCCCACGAGTCGGGCAGCCAG
Organism: Kribbella antibiotica; assembly: GCF_004349055.1. Classification (GTDB taxonomy): domain Bacteria; phylum Actinomycetota; class Actinomycetes; order Propionibacteriales; family Kribbellaceae; genus Kribbella; species Kribbella antibiotica. Next base: position 2,509 of record NZ_SMKX01000010.1, on the reverse strand, counting down.
CCGGGGACACCGAGGACGGCCATGTAGAGCCAGATCGCGACCACCACGCAGCAGAACAGCGCGATGGTGCCGAGCGTCTTCAGCCAGGCGGGCTGCTTGCCCGTCCAGGCGGTGAGCGCCTTCACCCAGTCCTTGACCTTGTAGAGCAGCCGCTGGGCCCACTCGAACTCGCTGGCCAGGACAGCCAGACCAGCGATGAACAGCGGGATGCCGCCGGGACCGGGCAGCCAACCGGTCAGGGGTGCCGCGATGATCAGCACACCGCCGACCACGCCCACCACGATGCGATAGATCAGGTGCTTCTTCGGATTCGCCCGGATCCGGCGCCGCCACTCCCACCGGTCGTCTTCAGCGTCCAGCGTGATGTTGTGGTCAGTGCGGTCAGGACTCTTGTGCTGCTCGGCCACGTCAACACCCTACGTGCTGACGCGGCCGAAACCCCGGAATTAACCGCTGACTCAGCAACGAAACGCAGGTCAGGCACGCGCGGCGCGACCGAACTCCCAGTGCCATGGCTCTTCGCGGCTGCCGCCCTGCTCGGCCCAGTCCGGGTGCACCCAGCCGAACGCGGGGGCGTTGGCCTTCATCCAGCGGTACTGCGAGGTGCTGAACTTGTCGATGCCACCACACAGGTCGACCGCGACACCCCAGCCGTGGTTCGACGTACCGGGCAATGCCGCCAGGGACGGCTTGCGCGAGTACAGGCTGACCTGCGCCGAGTAGGAGCGGTAGGAGTCGGTGATGCAGAGCTTCTTGCCGAAGGCCTTCTGGTAGGAGCCGGCGAGCTGCAGGTAGGCCGCGGCGGCGTCGCAGCGCAGCATGTGACCGTTGCCGATCGCGCACAGCTTGCTCGACGGGATCTGGCCGTTGCTGTAACCGCCCCAGCCGGTGGTCGCGGAGCCGGTCGCCAGGAACGGCATCGGGTTGACCGGGTCACCGCCGATCCGGACCTCGAAGTGCAGGTGCGGTCCGGTCGAGTTGCCTTCGGTGCCGACTGCGCCGATCCGCTGACCCGCGACCACCTGCTGGCCGTCGGTCACGTTGACCTGGCTGAGGTGGGCATAGAGGGTTTCGAAGCCGTTGCCGTGGTCGATGCGGATCAGGTTGCCGGCCCAGCTCGGGTGCTCGACGCGGATCGTGCCCGACGTGACGGCACGGACCGGCGTACCGATGGCGGCGGGGAAGTCCTGGCCGGTGTGGAATCCGCTCGACCACATCGAGCCGGACTGACCGAACGGCGTACCGATGTCGTAGGTGCCGTCGGCGAGCGGCCACGTCCACGCTCCGCTGCCGACATTGACCGACGTACCGGTGTTGCCGCAGCGGAAGTTGACCGCACTGGAGCCGGCCGTGGGGGAGACCTGGGCCTTGGTCGGCGCGCCGAGGGTCGGCCGGAGCGCGGCCCAGAGGTTCTGCGGGACGGGCATGACGACGACCGAACCCTTCGACTCATCCGAGGCGATCATCTCGTCGTTGTCGAGGGCGATACCGATGTGGACCAGGCCGAGTGACCGGCTGCCCATCAGCAGGAGATCGCCGGGCTGGATCTGCTCCGGCGGGACCTGCTGGTAGCCGGGGTAGACCTTGCTGATCGTGTTCGGAAGCTTCGCGTACGGCGCCCAAGCGGCGCGCGCGGCACCGAGGCAGCCGTACTGATCCGGGCCACCGGCGTCGATCGCGTACGCGCGGCCGACCAGGTTGAAGGCCTGGTTGACTGCGCGGATCGTCTCGGACGAGAGCACGCGGAGGGTCTTGAGGTTGACTGTGACCGAGGCTGCGCCTGGGACCGGCTGACCAGCGGTGACCAGCGGGCTCAGGCCGGCCGGGAGCGCAGCAGGGTTCTTGATCGTGGCGGCGGGCGGCAGGGCGACCTTCGCGGCGGTGAGCTCGGTCAGGTAGGCCTGCCAGCGCAGGAGCGCCTGCTGGTTGCGGGCGAGCTGAAGCTGCTTGGACAACTCAGACGCGCCGTCGAGCTCGGGCAGCTGGTCGATCGCGCGCGAGGCGGCGTCGGCGGCCTTCTGCTTCACGTCGTTGCCGAGCTGCTGGGCCCGCGCGGCGGCTGCCTTGGCTGCGCCACGCTTGCCGGCTGCCTCCGCCTTCGCCTTGTCGGCGATGGCACCGGCGTTCATGGCCTTGTTGTACTGCGAGGTCTGCGTGGTGCCGAGCTGCTGGATCGCGGTCTGCCGGTCGGCGATCTCCTGCAGGTTCTCCGCGACCGGCGCCAGCGACCACAAGATCGACTCGGCACCCAACTGAGTCGGTACGCCGAGTTGGTAGGCCTGCGCGGTGATGACGCCGAGCCGGCGCCGCTCCTCGTCGGCCTTGCCGGTGGAGGTGTTCGCGGCGGCTTCGGCCTTCTTCGCGTCCGCCTCAGCGGTCTCGGCGGACTTCAGCGCGTTCGTGTAGGCGATGGTCGCCTTGGCGAAGTCGGCCTGCAGCGCTGCGGCCTCGGCCTGGAGCTGCTCGAGGGAGCGCTTGACGTCCGTCACGGAGGCGGGCGGGGGTGGTG
>NZ_SMKX01000109.1 GCF_004349055.1 Kribbella antibiotica | reverse complement strand
GGGGCTACGAAGTCGGGGGTTTTGGTGACTTTGCGGTGGAAGTTCCGAGGGTCCAGGGGGATGCCCCAGACGGCTTCGTAGATGGTGCGGAGTTCGGAGATGGTGAATTCATCGGGACAGAACGCTGCGGCGAGGGGCGAGTATTCGAGTTTGGCTCGGGCTCGTTCGACGGCGTCGGTGAGGATCTGGTGGTGGTCGAAGGCCAGGTGGGTGGGGTCGGCGAGTAGATCCACCGCGGGGACCCAGCAGGCGGATTCGGCGTCGGTGCCGGCGACCGGGACGGGAAGGTCGGGGACCAGGGCGAGGTAGGCGACGCTGACCACGCGACCGCGGGGGTCACGGCGAGGAGCGCCGTACGTCGCTACTTGCTCCAGGTGGATGCGGTCGGCGGCCAGGCCGGTCTCTTCGGTCAGCTCGCGGCGGGCGGTCTGCTCGAGGTCTTCGTCCTCGCGCACGAATCCGCCGGGGAGCGCCCACCGACCCCGGTACGGCGCGATGCCGCGGCGGATGAGCAGCACTTGGAGGGCGCTGTCGCGGACGGTCAGGATCACCAGGTCGGTGGCCAGTCCCAGCGGCACGAAGTCCATGTCGGCCACTCTAATCGTCACCTTGACGAGAAGTCACGTCAGCCCTTATCGTCAACATGACGACAAGGGAGAGACATGGCAGACATCACGCGGTTCCGCTTCATCAGTCACCTGCGGGCCAACCCGACCACCCACGTGCGGCACCTGCGCAACGGGAAGGTCGCGCACGACGGCGCCGGGCAGGCGTTCTGGTTCCGGGCGCTGAACTCCTCGCTGAGCGAGATTCCGATCGACGACCGTGAGCAGCCACTGCTGTTTCACGGTCGGACGCAGGACTTCCAGGACGTGGCAGTGCAGGCGACCGTCACGTACCGGGTGGTCGATCCGGGGCTGGCCGCGACGCGACTGGACTTCGGGATCGACCCCGACACAGGGATGTGGCGGGCCACGCCACTTGAGCAGCTCGGCGGATTGCTGACCGAGCTCGCGCAGCAGACCGCACTCGACCTGCTCGCCCGGATGACCTTGACCGAGGCACTGTCCGAGGGCATGACCGAGCTGCGCCGAGCCTGCGGGACCGGGCTGCGGGAAGATCAGCGGCTGACCGGGCTCGGGATCGGCGTCGAGGATGTGCGCGTGGTCGCCGTACGGGCTGAGCGGGATGTGGAGAAGGCACTGCAGACTCCCACCCGCGAGATGGTCCAGCAGGCGGCGGACAAGGCGACGTACGAACGACGCGCGATGGCGGTTGAGCGGGAGCGCTCGATCGCGGAGAACGAGCTGCAGAACCAGATCGAGCTCGCCCGTCGCGAGGAGCAGTTGGTCAACCAGCGCGGCCAGAACGAACGCATGCGCGCCACCGAGGCCGCGGCCGCCGGGCAGATCGAGACGCAAGCTCAGGCCGGTCGCCAGCGCGCTCTCGCCGAGGCCGAGGCAGACGCCAAGCGCGTCATCGGTTCAGCCGAAGCATCGGCGGAGAAGGCACTGCTTGAGGCGTACGCCGGGCTCGACCAGGCGACGATCCTCGCCCTGGCCGTGAAGGACGGCGCTCTGCCTGAGATCGGCACCCTCAACCTCACCCCCGACCTCCTCACCCCGCTCCTCGCCAAGCTCGCCGGGCAAGCCTCATGAGCACCACCCGCATGCCGACCACAGGGAGGCGGGGCGGAGGGGTCCGCGCCTCCCGGACGGGCGGCGCGGGCTCGGGGGTGCTCACCAGGGCGAGCGGCGCGACCATCGGGAGGCGGGGCACGGGGGTGCTCGCCTCCCGGACGGGCGGGCGGCGACCCGAGGCGGTGAGCTGCGTGCGGCCGGTGGAGGTTGTGGCTGGTCGTGGGCGGGTGTTGGGGATCTTCCGGTGGCTGCTTTCCGGGGGTGCGGCATGAGCCTTCCGCCGCGGGCGGTGATCGTGCATCGGGCGACCGAGCTCAGTGAGCTGATCGGCCATCACGGGACTCGCCAGCAGGCCGGCTTCTTCCTGGCCGGCCGCGGGCGGGACCTGGCCGAGCTGGACGCGCGGCACCAGGCCCAGCAGGACGCGCTCGCCACGGTGTCCGCGGCCATTCCGCTGGACTGGCGCCGTACCGTTGCTGAGCGCAACGACCTCGACCGGTTCGTGTTCGGGCCGGAAGACATCGTGATCGCGGTCGGGCAGGACGGATTGGTGGCCAACGTGGCCAAATACCTCGACAGCCAACCGGTCATCGGCATCAACCCCGAGCCGGGCCGCAACCCCGGTGTGCTCGTCCCCCACGAACCGGCCGCCATCGCCGACCTCCTCGCCGTACGGCGGATTGCCGCGCGGACGATGGTCGCGGCGACGACCGATGACGGGCAGCACCTGATCGCCCTCAACGAGGTGTACGTCGGCCACCGCACCCACCAATCCGCGCGGTACCGGCTCGGCGCGGAGCGACAGTCGTCGTCCGGGATCCTGGTCGGCACCGGAACGGGTTCGACCGGCTGGTGCCGCTCAGCCTGGCAGGAGCGGCACAGCCCGCTCGCACTTCCAGGCCCGATCGACCCAGCCCTGTGCTGGTTCGTCCGGGAGGCCTGGCCTTCGCCGTCGACCGGGACCGAGAACACCGAAGGTCTGCTGAAGGCACCGGACACCCTGACGATCACCGCCGAATCCGACCTGGTCGTCTTCGGGGACGGGATGGAGTCCGACACCCTCACTCTCAGTTGGGGCCAGCGGCTCGAGATCGGGGTCGCCCCGATCCAGCTGCATCTCGTGGTCTGAGCGGGTTTACCCCTGACCTGCCCCACGGTGATCGACTGAGACGAAATCTGTACTGACAACGATGGTCATTTGTGCTTAAGGTGCAGACCAATACCACGGCCCTTCGAGGGAGGGCCGTCGTGCTTTGCCCACCGCCCAAAGGGGAGAGACACGCATGCGCAGAACTCCGTTCCGGACCGGAACGATCCTGCTTGCTGCGGCCGCGTTGATTCCGGCCGCCACCTGGTCTGCGTCGGCCCAGCCGACTGCAGACGCCGCCAAGCCGCAGGCCAAGCCGTTCGTCCAGGGGACGCAGACGGTCGCGGCGTACGACTACGGCAAGGCGATCCACGAGCGGATCGCCGTCGACGTACCGAACACGGACAACGACGAGAACGGCAAGACCGACCAGGTCACGGTGGACATCATTCGTCCGAGTGAGGCTGCGGCGGCCGGGATCGACGTACCGGTCATCATCCAAGCCTCGCCGTACTACGCCGGTGACCCGGCGAACTACTTCGATGCCAACGGCGTCCGGCAGGTCTACGGCACCTGGCTGGACAACTACTTCGTGCCGCGCGGGTACGCCGTCGCGTTCGTCGACATGCCGGGGACGAACCGTTCCACCGGCTGTACCGACGTCGGCGGCGACTTCGAGGTGCTCGGCACCAAGGCCGTCATCGACTGGCTGAACCAGCGCGTTCCGGGCTACAACCCGGACGGCAGCAAGGCCAAGGCAGACTGGTCGACCGGCAAGGCCGGAATGATCGGTACGTCGTGGAACGGAACGATCGCGAATTCCGTGGCCAGCACCGGCGTGCGTGGTCTCGAGACGATCGTCCCGATCGCCGCGATCTCCAGCTGGTACGACTACACCCGCAGCTTCGGGGTGCCGTTCTACGACGCGTACATGGAGTTCCTGTACGACTACGTCAGCAACGACAAGACCCCGCGCTGTGTCGCGCTGACCGACGAGGTCGAGCAGGACTCCGACACTCGGACCGGCAGCTACAGCAAGTTCTGGGACCCGCGGAACTACCGGCTCGACGCGAGCAAGGTCCGCGCATCCGTCTTCGCGATCCACGGTCTGGACGACGAGAACGTGAAGACCCGCCAGTTCGGTGAGTGGTGGGAAGAGATCGCCAAGCGCAACGTGCCGCGGAAGATCTTCCTGCACCAGGGCGTGCACCTGGACGGGTTCAGCTTCCGGGACGCGTACGTCGACCAGCTACACCCGTGGTTCGACTACTGGCTGCAAGGTCTGCAGAACGGCATCATGAAGGCGCCGCAGGCGACCATCATGCGTGAGGACGGCAGCTACACGACCGAGGCCAAGTGGCCGGCGGCCGGGGTCAAGCAGACCAAGCTGAACCTCGGCAAGGCCAAGAACGCCAAGGCCGGTGGCCTCTCGATCGCGGCCGCCTCGGGTGACCCGATCAGCTTCACCGGAACCGCCGACGAGTCGCTGGACTCCGTCGTACTGGATCCGACCACGCCGAAGACCGATCGGGCCGTGTTCCTCAGCGACACCCTCGACAAGGCCGTCCGGATCAGCGGTACCGGCAAGGTGACCGTCCGGGTGCAGTCGAACCGCGCCGCGGCCGGCATCAAGGCCCGGATCGTCGACTACGGTACGGCGACCCGCTACACCAACGTGACGAGCATTCCGAACACCCCGACCTGCTGGGGTGGCGGTAACGCGCTCGACACCGGTTGCTACAACAAGACAAAGGTCAACAGTGCGGTCTCCGACGCTGCCGTCGTCGTCCGGACGCTGGCCGATGTCGGGCACTACAAGTCACTGAACCGCAAGGAGTCGCTGAAGTCGGGTAAGTGGTACGACCTGACCTTCGAGCTGAACGCCGACGACATCGTCTTCGCTGCCGGGCACCGCCTCGGCCTCGTGCTGACGGTCGAGCCGGACAACCCCTCGATCCCGTTCGCGGGCGCAACTCTCAAGCTGGACCCGACGCACTCGTTCCTGACCCTCCCGCTCACCGGCTACACCCAGTCGCTGGCGACCGCCGGAGCCCCGCAGGCACGTGTCGTGGCCAGTGACCTGGCCCAGCCGGAGCCTGAGAAGGACCCGGTCAAGCTGATGCAGCAGATGGTCGAAGCTTCCCGCTGAGACTGACGAGGCCCCGGCTTTCGAGCCGGGGCCTCACTGTTTACAGCTCCGAATACGCCTTCACGAGAACTTCGGAGTCGTGTTCCCAGTTGAGCTCGTCCGCTGCCTCGCGAATGCCGGCGGTGTAGACGGAGTAGTTCTCGATCAACGCCCGTACGGCGGCCGCCAGCGACGCGGGATCGCCAGGCGTGTAAAGCGTTCCGAGGTTGTGCCCCGACACGACCGCACGCAGCTCCGGCAGGTCAGCAGCAACAACCGGTACGCCGGCTCTGACGGCGTGGAAGAGCTTGTTCGGCAGCGCGAGGCGGTGGTTCTCGCAGGTGTTGGTCAGCGTGACCAGCGAGATCCCGTACGACCGCAGGGTCTCGTCCACCTCGTCGATCGACCGTTCCGCGACGACCTCGACCGTGCCCAGATCCAAGCGATAGTTGGGATCCACCGACCCCATCAACACCGTGCGGAACGGCGCCAGCTGACGAGCCGCGCCGACCACGGTCGGCAGGTCGCGACCTGCGCCGACACGACCGGCGTACAGGAGTCCCTCGGGGCGCTCCAGCGGCTGAGGGATGAAGTCGGGCTTCGGGAAGGTGTTGCGGATGACGCGGACGTCGGCGAGGCCGCGGTCCCGCAACCGCACGGCAATGCCGTCGGAGACGGTGAAGACGACGCGTGCCTTCGCAGCGAGCTCAGCCTCGAACTTGCGGCCGCGAGCGCGCCAGAACGGCGTCGGCCGGCCTGGCAGCGCGCGGTCGAACCACAGCTCGTGGCTGTCGTAAACCAGCCTCGCCTGCCACTTGTCGGCGTACTCCGCTGCCAGCTCCAACGTGTTGAAGTCATGAGCGTGGACGACGTCGAACGGACCGGCCTCGGCCACCCGAGGCGCCGCCGTGAGCCGCCACTGCTTCTCGGTGCGCAGCCGGTGCTCAGGGAGCAGCAGCCAACGCCCGAAGCGCTTGGCCAGCACCTTCGGCCCACGACTGCCGTGCCCGACCGACAGCCCGCCACCACCGGCGCGCAGCCCGGAGGAGCGCGAGACCGACTCGACCGAGATGCCCGGACCGATCTCGAAGCCCTCGGGAACGTCTCGCCCGATGATGTGAATCGTGTGCCCAGCATCCGCCAGCGCGGTTGCCTCGCGAAGGATTCGCGAGTCCCCGGCGATCGGAGACTGCGCAATCATCAATACCCGCATGTCACCTGCCACCGAGGAAAGGTAGCAGCGCTTCGACTGCTCTGCGTCCATCGTGCAGCTCCCGAACGTAAGCAGCACCACCATCGGCCAGCTTCCGCGACGCTTCGCGCTCACTGACCAGACGCTCGATCACCGCGCCGAGATCGCCCGGAGTGGCCTCCGCGATCGGCAGTTCGGTCGGCAACAAAGCCCGGACGCGGTCGGCGATATGACCGACAGTGACTCGGCCGGCCGCCATCGCCTCACACGCCAGTACGCCGTACGAGCCGAGCATGAGCTGGTCGACCACGATGTCGGCGTTCTTCACCAGCTCAGCCAGCTCGGCATGCCGCACGCCCTCGACCCGCTGGTACTCGATCAGCCCGCGGGCGTCCAGATCGGTCAGCACCGGGTCGACGTACGCAGAACCCTTGAGAGCGCCGCTGGACGGCGCATGCAGCACCACTGGCACCTCACGCTCCATCACCGGCAGATCCGTCGCCAGAGCGTCCACATCGACCGTGAGCGGCAGCCAGGTGCCGTTGTCGACGAACTCGAGCAGGTCCGGCGTCGTCACGAACACAGGCCCCTCGTACGACGCCAGGTGTCGCCGCAGCGCCTCGTTAGCAGCCTGCAGTCGCCTGGTGAAGTCGTCATCGGCGTTCTGGAACGGCGAGTGGGCGAAAAGCTCGCGGTGCTTGGCCGGATCGCGAATTTCCGAGCCATGGAAAATCACACCGTGCTTGATGCCTGCTCTCTCCAGCGTTGGCACGTCGCTGGTCCACAGCTGCCCCGGGCGCTGCCCGAACAGCGGCCTACCGGCCTCAAACAGCACATGGCTAACCTGCGCCAACACGTACGCCGTCAGGTCGAACTGCCAGCGCAGATCCGACTTGTACTGCTCGTCTGTCGCAGTGCGATGCGCAGCGAACGCATAGCGCGCACCAGTCGTGCTGAGCGCCTCTGCGGCCAGCCCTGGCACCGCGTGCTCCAGAGCGTTCGCCCATAGCCACGCCTGGCCAGCACTGTTCACCGGACCGATCAGCAACCGCCGCTCGTGCGTCCGGCTGCGCGTAGGTGCGACCTTCGCCTGGTCCGTGCCTGCTTCGTAGCGGACGACGCCCAACGCTCGCTTCTGCAGCTTCGCGCGGTCGGCGGCACGGGTGGCGACGGCAAGCATCGCAGCATCCTGTGCGTACACGACGTCCGGCCGCAGGCGGTCGATCAGCCCACCGAAGGTGAGCTCCAGCTCCTGCTCCTTCGAAGCACCCAGCCGCCGGTCGAACTTCAGCACCTTCAACCAGGCGCGTCGAAGCAATTGCTCGACGCGGCCGATCCGGCGGTGCGCGATGTCGGCCTTGAGCTCGATCAGGGCGGCCTTGTGCCGGTCACCGACCTGCGGCTCCCGGAGGGGGACGCCAACAACCAGAGCGCCGTCGACCAACTGCTTCGACGACTCCCTGGTGGCCGAAGGCCGGAGCACAGTCACCTGCGTTCCGGCCTCGGCGAGTACTGCTGCCCCCTCGTGGGCGGTGCTGACGAGCAGCACCACCCGCAGGTCGGGCTGGGTCACTGCCGGACGGACCTTCCGATCACGATCCGACGGACGCCGGCCCACTTGGCGGCGTCGGTCTTGTCGCGACCGTCCACGAGCACCGTGACACCAGGCAGGTCGGCCGGCGACAGCTCGGCGTACTCGGCGTGGTCGGCCTGCAGCACGGCCGCGTCCACCGGCGTGCCCAGCGCGAACGGCGTGAAGCCGAGCTTGGTGAGCTCCTCGTCGGTGTACATCGGGTCGTGCACGAAGACCTCGGCGCCACGGCCCTTGAGCGCGTCGACGGCCGGGAAGACGCCGGAGAACGCGGTCTCCTTGACGCCACCGCGGTACGACGCACCGAGGACGACGACCTTCGCGCCCTTGAGGTCGCCGTACGCGCCCTCGAGCAGGCCGATGGTGTAGTCCGGCATCGCGGCGTTCGCTTCGCGGGCGGCGCGGACGACGGTCGCGTCCGGGTCGGTGTACAGGTAGAGCCGCGGGTAGACCGGGATGCAGTGGCCGCCGACGGCGATGCCCGGGCGGTGGATGTGGCTGTAGGGCTGCGAGTTCGACGCGTCGATCACCTGGGTGATGTCGATGCCGTTCTGGCCGGCGAACCGGGCGAACTGGTTCGCCAGGCCGATGTTCACGTCGCGGTAGGTGGTCTCAGCCAGCTTCGCCAGCTCGGACGCCTCGGCCGAACCGAGGTCCCAGACACCGTTGCCACGCTCGAGATCCGGGCGGTCATCGAAGTCCAGCACGGCCTCGTAGAACTCGGTGGCGCGCTTGGCGCCCTCGTCGGACAGGCCGCCGATCAGCTTCGGGTACTTGCGCAGGTCCGCGAAGACGCGGCCGGTCAGGACGCGCTCCGGGGAGAACACCAGGTGGAAGTCGGTGCCCTCGGTCAGGCCGGAGATCTCCTCCAGCATCGGCTTCCACCGGTTGCGGGTGGTGCCGACCGGCAGCGTGGTCTCGTAGGAGACCAGGGTGCCCGGGGTGAGGTGCTCGGCCAGCGAACGCGTCGCGTTCTCCATCCAGCCGAACTCCGGCTCGCCGGTCTTCTCGTCGACGAACAGCGGCACCACGATGACGACGGCGTCGCTGTTCGGGATGGCGTCGGCGTAGTCGGTGGTCGCCCGCAGGCGGCCGTCGGCCACGGTCTCGGCGAGCAGCTCCTGCAGGTGGTCCTCACCCGGGAACGGCTCCTGGCCGGCGTTCACCAGCTCGACGAACTTCTCGTTGATGTCGACACCGACGACCTGGTGCCCCTTCGAGGCGAACTGGACCGCCAACGGCAGACCGATCTTGCCCAAGGCAATTACACTGACGCGCACTCTGACTCCACTAGATAGTGATTCTTCAACGGGAGCCTCGTAGCTTGAGTTCCAGCGGGTGCTCGACGAACTTGTAGAGCAGCCACGAGGCAAGGATCGATACGGCGCCGACACCGGCGTACCAGGTCAGGTTCAACCACGAAACAGGCTCGCTGCTTCCATGGAGTTCTCTGATCCCGTACAGCACGGTGGCATGCACCAGATAGAAGGAGTACGACCACTGGCCGAGCGCGACCAGTGGCTTGCTCCGGAGAAGGGACCGGCCACCGCGCAGGTCCCGGGCAGCGACGACCAGGATCAGGAAGCCGTAGAGGAGGGTGAGAATCTCCTTCTGCAGCAGGCTGATCTCGGTTCCGAACGGCACCTTGCCCGGGTGCCGGAGGGTATAGGCGAGGACGAGTAGACCGCCGCCGACAGCCAGGTAGCCGAGCCAGGCCGGCAGCCGCGTGGTCCAGCCGGAGCGCAACGCGATCGCAATCGCGATGCCGACCAGGAACGCAACGGTGTGCAGCAACGGCGGCGGCAGTGCCGGCAGCTCAGCCCAGTGGTACTGCGTGAGCCGGTATCCGCAGGCGATCGCGACCGCGGCCGCCGCGAGGACGAGCGCTCCGACGATCTTGAGCTTGCTGGTGATCCGATGCAGGAACGGGAAGAACGCGTAGAAGAACGCTTCGATCGACAACGTCCAGGACGCCGGATTCCCGCCGTACAGGATGTCGGGGTTGTTCGACCAGCCGTTCAGCAGGAACAGCGAAAGCACGATCGCGGTCATCGAGACCGGCTTGATCCAGAACATGTTGTCCGGCGGATCGAACCGGTAGAACACGACCAGCGCCGGGATCAGCGCGACCACGTGGGCCGGGACGATCCGGGCGAACCGACGGCGGTAGAACGTGCCCGCCTTCGTCCCCGGCCGGGTCGACCAGGTGAGGACGAAACCCGAGAGGACGAAGAAGAACGTCACCCCGGAGGTGCCGAGCTTCAGGAACTCGCGGATCGGCAGCGGGGCCAGGTTGCCCATGTGGTGGGTGAAGACGAAGAATGCCGCCCACCAGCGCAAGCCGGTGAGCGACTCAAGACGTGCAACTGCCGAGGGCGAGGCCGCCGCCGGCCCAGAAACCTCCTGGGCGGGCGGCTGCACCACGTCCTCGGCAGCCATCGACATGTTCTACTCGGCGAGCGTGGCGACCACGCGACCGGCCGCGTGACCGTCGCCGTACGGCATCGGGCGTTCGCCGGTCGGCGCCGTCCGGGCCGCAAGCTCGGGCAGCTTGCTGACGTCCATGGTCAGCACGTTCCAGCCGGACTCGACGGTCTCGACCCACTCGGTCTCGGGGCGCAGCGTGGTGCAGACGCGGCCGAGCAGGAAGGCCTCCTTCTGCAGACCACCGGAGTCGGTGACGACACCGGCCGAACCGATGACGGCCTGAACCATCTCCGGGTAGGCCAGCGGCTCGCGGACGTGCAGCGAACCGTCCGGACGCTCCAGCTTGATGCCGTGCTCCGCGCACTTGGCGACCAGACGCGGGTGCGCCAGCAGAACCACCGGGCGCCCGACTCCTGCCAGGCCCTCGATGATGCCGGCCAAGTGCTCCGGGTCGTCGGTGTTGTCGGGCCGGTGAATCGTCGCGACCAAGTACTCACCCTGCTTGAACGGCAGGTCGAGCGGCTGGTCCTTGACGGCGTCCCGGACCCGGAAGCAGACGTCGGTCATGACGTCGCCGACGAGCCGCGACTTGTCCTTCAGGCCCTCGTTCGCCAGGTGATCCATCGCCACCTGGGTCGGGGCGAGCAGGATGTCCGACGCGTGGTCGGTCAGCACGCGGTTGTGCTCCTCCGGCATCCGCCGGTTGAACGACCGCAGACCGGCCTCGAGGTGCGCGACCGGGAGGTGCATCTTCACTGCCGACAACGCGCCGGCCAGCGTCGAGTTGGTGTCGCCGTAGACGAGCACCCAGTCCGGCCGGTGCTCATCCAGTACGGCGTCCATCGCGGACAGCATCGCGCCGGTCTGCACGCCGTGGCTGCCGGAACCGATGCCCAGGTGGACATCCGGCGCCGGGATCTTCAGGTCGGCGAAGAACACGTCGGACATGTTCTTGTCGTAGTGCTGACCGGTGTGCACGATCACGTGCTCGTGGTCGGTCGCCGCGAACGCCTCGGCGATCGGGGCGAGCTTCACGAACTGGGGCCGCGCCCCGACAACGCTCAGGACCTTCATACGCCGGCGACCTTGATGGTGCGATCCTCGGCGGCCGACTGGATGACAGCCTCGGCGACCGCAACGGTCCGCAGACCCTGCTCCAGCGTGACGATGTCGGCTTCCTTGCCCAGAACGGCGTCGCGGAAGGCCTCGTGCTCGGTGCGCAGCGGCTCCGGCTTGCTGATCGCGTAGCGGACCATGTCGCCCTCGCTGACACCACGGAAGTGCGCGACGTCGTCCCACGCGGTGGCAACCGTGCCGTTGGCGTGGAAGGTCAGGTCGGCGGTCAGGGTGTCGGCGATGAAAGCGCCCTTCTCACCGGTGACAACGGTGAGCCGCTCCTTCATCGGGGACAGCCAGTTGACCAGGTGGCTGGTGACGGTGCCGTCGGCCAGCTTGCCGGTGACGGCGATCAGGTCCTCGTACTGCCGGCCGCTCTTGTGCGCGCTCTGCGCAGCCACGGTGACGAACGGGGACTGGGTCACCCACGCGGTCAGGTCGATGTCGTGCGTCGCCAGGTCCAGTACGACGCCGACGTCGGCGATGCGGGCCGGGAACGGGCCCTGCCGACGCGTGGTGATCTGGTAGATGTCGCCCAGCTCGCCGGCCTCGAGGCGGACCCGCAGCGCCTGCAGCGCCGGGTTGTACCGCTCGATGTGACCGACCGCGCCGACCAGGCCGGCGGTCTCGAACGCCTTGGCGATCTCGGTCGCCTCGGCCGACGAACCGGCCAGCGGCTTCTCGATCATCGCGTGCACGCCGGCCTCGGCCAGCGCCTTGGCGATCTCGGCGTGGTACTGGGTCGGCACCGCGACCATGCAGTAGTCGATGCCTTCGGCAATCAATTGCTCGATGTTCTCGTGCACCGGACGACCGCCGGCGACACCGAACTTGTCACCGCCCGGGTCCGCGACGGCGACCAGGTCGACGCCGTCCAGGGAAGCCAGCACGCGGGCGTGGTGACGCCCCATCATGCCGAGGCCGATCAGGCCCGCCTTCAGGTTCGGCATCTCACGCACCAGCCTTCGCCACGGTGTTCACCGCGGCCACGATCCGGTTCAGGTCGTCCTCGGACAGCGAGGGGTGGACCGGCAGCGAGAGCACCTCGGCCGCGGCCTTCTCGGTCTCCGGCAGCTCCAGCTCACGCTTAAACGACGGGAGGCGGTGGTTCGGGATCGGGTAGTACACGCCGCAGCCGACGCCGTACTCGGTCCGCAGGGTGTTCGCGAAACCGTCCCGGTCCTCGGTGACGCGGATCGTGTACTGGTGGTAGACGTGGCTGGCCTCGTCGGCCACCGCGGGGAGACCGACACCGGCGAGGTTCGCGTCCAGGAAGGCCGCGTTCTCCTGCCGCTGCTTGGTCCAGCCGCCGACCTTGGTCAGCTGCACGCGACCGATCGCGGCGTGCAGGTCGGTCATCCGGTTGTTCAGGCCGACGACCTCGTTCTCGTACTGCTTGAGCATGCCCTGGTTGCGGTAGAGCCGCATCTGGCGCTCGAGGTGCTCGTTCGCGACCGAGTTCATGCCGCCCTCACCGGACGTCATGTTCTTGGTCGGGTACAGGCTGAACATCGCGAAGTCACCGAACGAGCCGACCGGGGCACCGTTCCAGGTCGCGCCGTGAGCCTGGGCCGCGTCCTCGTAGATCGCAATGCCGTGCTTGTCGGCAATGGCCTGCAGCGCAGTCATGTTGGCCGGGTGACCGAACAGGTGCACCGGCATGACGGCCTTGGTCTTCTCGGTGATCGCGGCCTCGACAGCGGCCGGGTCCAGGCAGAAGTACGTCGGCTCGATGTCGACGAAGACCGGGGTCGCACCGGTCAGCGCGACGCTGTTCGCGGTCGCGGCGAAGGTGAAGGACGGGACGATGACCTCGTCACCCGGCCCGACACCCGCGGCCAGCAGGCCCAGGTGCAGGCCCGAGGTGCCGGAGTTGGTCGCGACGCACGCCCGGCCGGAGACCAGCGCTGCGCCGAACTCCTGCTCGAACGCCGCCACCTCAGGACCCTGGGCGAGCATGCCGGACTGCATGACACGGTCGACAGCCTCGCGCTCCTCCTTCCCGATGATCGGCTTCGCGGCCGGAATCGGCTGCACCATCAGTTCTCCTCCTGTGCTTCATCGGCCGGCCGCAGCCGTCCGTCGGTTTCGATGTAGAGCTCGCCCGTGTTCGGGCATTTCCACTCGCCGTCCCCGACAGCGAGCAGCGGTACGCCGGCCTTGCCGACCCACTTGAGGTGGCGCGCCGGAACCCCGGCAACCAGCGAGAAGTCGAGCACGTCCTTGACCACCACGGCGCCGGCGGCGACAGTCGCCCAGCGGCCCACGGTGACGGGCGCCACGCAGGTGCTGCGCGCCCCGAGCGAGCAGCCTTCCTTCAGCGTCACGCCGATCGGCTCCCAGTCGTGCGCGGACTTCGGCGTACCGTCCGGGTTCACCGCGCGCGGGAAGTAGTCATTGGTCAGCACCACGGCCGGACCGACGAAGACGCCGTCCTCCAGCGAGGCGGGCTCGTAGACCAGCGCGTAGTTCTGGATCTTGCAGTTGTCGCCCATCTGGACCCCGGTCCCGACATAGGCGCCGCGGCCGACGATGCAGTTCTTCCCCAGCACCGCGTTCTCGCGGACCTGGGCCAGGTGCCAGACCGACGAACCGTCGCCGATCTGGGCGCGCTCGTCGACGTCGGCCGACGGGGCGATGCGGGTGGTCACAGGGTCTCCTTAACAGTCAGCCAGTGGCTGAGGACTTCGGCTGCGCGACGACCGTCGTGCAGCTCCGCCACGAACTCGGGCCCGGCTGCCGCCTGCGCGGCCGCGGTCTCGGTGTCAGCGACGAGATCGCTGACGACGTCACTCAGCGTGTCGTCGTCCGCCTCCACGATCGGTACCTCTCGCCCAGCCAGACTACGCACCCTTGCGCGTAGGTCCGAACCGACGTACGAGACGACGATCCGGCCCGCCGCGAGGGCCTCGGCCGCGGCGACGCCGTACAGGCCGATGGACAGCTGGTCTACAACGATGTCGGCGGCGCCGATCACACTCGGCATCTCTGCGTGCGGCACGCCGGTGATGCGGCGGTACTCGATCAGGCCGCGCTCGTGCAGGCCGCCCAGGACCTCATCGATCCGGGCCGTGCCCTTGAGCCGCGAGCTGGACGGGACGTGCACGACGACCGGACGCTCGCCACTGAACAGAGGGCGGGCGGCCGCGGCCCACGGCGCCGGGTCGATGACGACCGGTAGCCACTGGGCCTGCGGGACGTCGATCAGCAGGTCGGGGGTGGAGACGAAAACCGGCAGGCCGAGGGTCTCGATCAGCTCGGCATGCCGCCGGGCCTGGATCTCGAGCTTGTCGGTGAAGTCATCGTGGTGCGCGAACGGCGAGAACCGCTCGCGGGTCGCATGCCGGCTGGGCAGCCGGATGTCGGACCCGTGGAACAACAGTGCGACAGCAACCCCAGCCGCACGCAGTACGGCGATATCCGCCGCCGCGTCGGGATGGCCGCCGTACCCGAGGAGTGGTCGCAGGGACTCCACCAGGACGTGGGTGTAGTTGCCTGCAACGTGCTCGCGCTGGGCACGAGCCCAGCGCGACTGATTCCACCAGGCCTGCGGCACGCCGTAGTCGTCGGCGAACCGGAAGGCCGCCGAGCGATGCAGCGCGAACGCAACGGCGTCGACCCCGGGGAGCGTCCGGGCCGCCCGGGCCCATTGGTAGCCCTGGCCGGCGGAGTTGGTCGGTCCGACCAGCATCCGCACGGGGGTCGTGGCGGCCGGCGGGAAGACCGGCAGTGTCGCGTACGAGTAGCGCAGACCACGCAGACGCGCCCGGACCGCCTTCGCGGTCCGGGCAACTGGCGCCGGCAGGTTGCCACGAATCGAACGCGACACCGTCATGGTCATGACCTCAGTGACCTGCCGGAACCTTGAGCTGGTCCAGCTCGCGGCGAGCCGCCGGCAGACCGAGCACGACCGGCCGGTCCGGCCGCTCCTGCCCGAGGTGCCAACCGGCCCAGATCGCGTTCGCGTCCAGGGCGATGATCACGTCGGCCTGCGCGATGAAGTCACGCACGTCGGGGCGGGTCTGGACCCGCTTCCAGTACGCCTTGCTGAGGTTCTTGCTGACCCGCGAGGTCCGGATGAACTTCACCGGGCCGAACTTCATCGCGGCGCGGCCGGCCGTCCGGCGAGCCCGCCGGTAGCGCCAGCGCACCGCCTGCTTGACGCGAGCGGCACCCCAGGGCATCGGCTCCGGCCGCTTCTTCGGGCGGTGCCCGTGGCCATGACCGTGGCCGTGGCCATGACCGTGGTCGCCCTCACCGGCGTGCTGCTCGGCCGCGGCCGGGGTCAGCGTCGGCCCGGTGACGGAGCTCGGGTCCGAGACGGCCTCCGGTGCGATGACTGCGTCCGGTGACTCGTCGAACTCGTCGTCGCTGTCCTCGTCGTCGTAATCGTCATCGTCGTCGTACTCGTCGTACTCGTCCTCGGCGGTCGGCATCCGGCCCGGGCCGATCAACGTGAACGTGTTGACCTTCTCGTCGACGAGGTCGATCGGCGGCAACCAGCCGATCACGTCCAGGATCAGGTCGTCGCCACCCCCGAGGTCCTCGCGGATTTTGTCGAAGTAGTCCGGCTGCAAGCGCTTGGTGCTCATCAGCACGACCTTCTGCTGACTCATGCGTGCACCTCGCTCTTCTTCTTGACGACCTCGGCGAGTGCGTCGATCCGCGGGTCCATGATCAGGTCGCGGCGGTAGCCGGCGCCGAACTCGCGCGCCTTCTGCCGGATGCCCTCGTCGGCCGTCCGGGCCGCGTGCGCGGCCTCGATCAGCGCCGCAGCGATGCCGTCCGGCGTCACCTCGGTGACCGGGAACCAGAGCGGGTGACCGCGCAGTACGTCGGACGCCGCGTTCTCCGGGTCGTGCACCGACACGACCGGCAGACCGGTCGCCAGGTACTCGAAGACCTTGCCGCTGGTCACGTACTTGCCCTTGCCCAGCATCAGCAGCTGAACGTCGAACTCGTCGTACGCCTTGGCGATCTCGGCCTTACCGACCGGACCTTCGTAGCTGACGCCCTCTTCGGCGCCCGAGTTGATCGCTGCCAGCATGTCCGGTCGCGGGACGGCGTAGTACCCGAGGTAGCCGTGGATCTTGGCCTTCGCACCGGCCAGCTCCTCGGACTGCTCGACGGCGACCTTCCAGCCGTCGACGAAGTCCTGCAGCGGGACCTTGGGCGACACCGTGCCGACGTACCCGAACGTCAGCGGACGATCGGTGACCGGACCGCGGTCGTTGGTGTCCGGGACCAACTCCGGGTCGAAGCCGTTGGCCACGACGTGCATCTTGGCTGCCTGCTCCGGGTAGAGCTCGACGTGCCACTCCTTGATCGGGTCGTTGACGAACCAGACCTCTTGAGCGGCGTCGACCAGCTTCTTCTCCCACTTCGCGGCCCGGCTGTTCGGCTCGTGCAGCCGGTTGCCGCTGAAGACGTCGAGCAGCCACGCGTCGCGGTAGTCCATCACGAACGGCACCCCCGCCTTCTCGTGCAGGTGGTACGCCGCCGTGAACGCAACGTGCGGGTTCGCCGTCGCGACCGTCAGGTCGATCGGGTTCTCGGCGTGGATCCGCTCCGCCGCCTCCTCGATGACCGAACGCCACGGGCCGTAGCCGTGCTCCGGGAACGGGATCAGGTCCTGCTTGTTCCGCCACTTGCTCCAAAGTCGCGGGTTGCGCGCGCGGGCCTTGGGCCAGCGGCGCAGGTCGGTCTCCATGACCGGCCAGTCGAACGGCACCCGAACCACCTCTACAGAGGGGTCGACCCTGTCCTCAAGGGTCGCGTCGGCACCGGTGAAGCGATAGAAGGTCTCGCGTTCGGCCGTCAGCACCGTCACCTTCCAGCCGAGCGCGGCGAACCGGTTCGCTGTTGCCAGCGCCCGGTACACACCGCCACCCCGGCACGGGGGGAACCCCCAGGCGACGTACAACATGTGTGGGCGGTCCGTCATGCCCGTCCTCTCAGGAGTCATGCTTCAGCAGTTTGAGAATTGCGTCGGCCAATGCGTCGTACGGCGTCGTCGCGGGCAGATTGGCGGCTGCCCACTGGAGCGCGTGGTCCCGCAGCTTCTCGAGCTCGCCCGGATCTGCGGACCAGCGCCGCAGGGTCTCCGACGCCTCGGCCACCGAGTCCACCAGGACTCCGCCACCGGACTCCTCGATCACCCGGGTCTGCCGTGGCAGCCGGGTGGACAGCACTGGGAGACCGCTGGCCAGGTACTCGTAGATCTTCGACGGCATCGCTTCCACAAAGGCCGGTGTCGGCTGCAGCATGGCGAGGCTTGCCCAGGCGCCCTGGGTCAGCTTCCATGCGTCAGCCGGTGGCTGGCGGCCGTGCAGGCGAACCCGCCCGGCCAGGTCGGCCCGGTTGATCCGGGCCTCCAGCTCGTCCCGGTCGCTCGGGGCCACCGGTCCGATCAGGTCCACGGACCAGTCCGGCGCCGCAGCGACGGTCTCGACCATGTCGAACAGTCCACGGCTGGCGCGCAGGTCCCCGACGTACACCGCACGCGGTGCTCCGGTGGGGGGCGTCAGCGCCAGGAACGGGACATAGGGAAAGTTCTGCACAACCAGGCGTTGTTTCGCCTCGTGCGGGGCAAGATGGGAATCGGCGACAACTGTCAGGTCGGCGCCGGCCGCCAGCTTGGAGCTGGCCCGGACGATCAGCCGGGCCGGTAGCCCGGCCGGGCCCTTCGCCCAGGCGCGGTCCGCCAGCAGGCGGGTGTAGTCCTCGTGGATGTCCGCGACCATCTTGCGGCGGCGCAGGGTGGTGACGAGCCGGGTGATCGGGATCATGTCCGGATCGACCGTCATCACGACCTTGGCCTTGGTCCGCCACGGCAGGACCGCCGTACGGGCCAGCCGCTGGACCAGGTTGCCCCGGGGACCGGCGTGCACGACAGCACCCGCCGGACCGCCCTCGGGCTCACCGAGGCCCCACAGCTCGACCGTGAGGTCGCGGTGCTGCAGGGCCGCCGTGATCTTGTGCAGCCGCGCATCGGCGACATCGTGGCCGGTCGTGATGATCCCCACGTCCGGCACTGTCCTGCGCGGCATCGTCAGAGGTCCTCGAGCGAAACAGCCTTGTCGGCGCCGACCTTGAGGAAGTGGGTGTACGCGTCGATGACCTCCTTGGGCTCGCCGCGCATCATCACCTTGCCCTTGTCGATCCAGATGCAGTCGTTGCAGAGCTCGCGGACACTGCTCATCGCGTGGCTGACCAGGAACATGGTCCGGCTGTTGGTGGCCAGTTCCTTCATCTTGTCGGCGGCCTTGGTCTTGAACTTGGCGTCACCGGCCGACAGCGCCTCGTCGATCATCAGGATGTCGGGGTCCATGTGCACGGCGACCGCGAAGGCCACCCGGGCGAACATGCCGGACGAGTACGTCCGCATCGGCATCTCCATGAACCCTTTTTCGAGCTCGGCGAAGTCCTCGATCTCCTCGAACCGCTCCTGGACCTGCTTGCGGGTCAGGCCCGCGGCCAGACCACCGAGGACGACGTTCTCCTTGCCCGACAGCTGGGCGTTGAAGCCCACGCCCAGCGACAGCAGCGTGCTGACCCGGCCGTGCACCTCGATCCGGCCCGTGGTCGGCGGCAGGATGCCGGCGATCGCCCGCAGCAGCGTCGACTTGCCGGCGCCGTTGGCCCCGATGATGCCGATCGCGCTGCCGTGCGCGACGTCGAAGGAGACGTTCTGAACGGCCTTGACCTCGCGAACCGCGCGCTCGCCGCGGCCGAACCGGACGATCGCGGTCTTGAAGGTCGGCACCCGCTCGAACGTCGTCCGATAGGTGATGGAGACGTCCTGGACCTTGACGGCCGGACTGGCATCGACGTTTGACATGGTCTTCTTCTCGGCTTCAGAGACGGACAGCGAACTCACGCTCCCTCGACATGAAGAAAAACGAACCGACGAGCAGCGCGGCCACGGCCCACGCCACGCCACCGATCCACAGCTCGGCGTCCGGCATCTTGGCCCGGACCAGCAGGTCGGTCCAACCACCGAGGAGGGAGTACAGCGGGTTGTACTGGATGAACGCCTGGAACTTCTTCGGCGCCTGCTCGGCGAACCACAGCACCGGCGACAGGTACAGCCAGATCCGCATCAGGTACGGCAGGAAGCTGGACGTGTCCCGGAAGTACACCTGGACGGCGGCGAAGATCATGCTGATCCCGGCCGCGAACATCGTCAGCAGGATCAGGAAGACCGGCGCCAGCAGCATCACCCAGTGCAACGGCTGCTTGGTCACCAGATGGATGACGGCGTACACACCCATCGTCGGCAGGAAGCGGAAGAAAGCCGTCCGCAGCGCCGACAGGGGCAGCAGCATCCGCGGGAAGGCCATGTTCATCAGCAGCTTGCCGCCACCGACCACACTGCCGGCACCGGTCGTGACTGCGCCCTGGAAGTAGTAGAAGGCGAACAGGCCGCCACAAAGGTGCGCGAAGGCCGCACCGGAGTTCGGGCGGCCGGACGCGCCACCGATGATGTCGGTGAGCAGGTAATAAACCCCGGCGAGCAGCAACGGGTTGATGACCAACCAGATCTGCCCGAAGAAGGTGTTGGTATTGGCCGCACGGATCCCGCTGCGTGACATCTCTGCCGCGAAGACCCGGCGTCCCCAGAGTGCTTTGAAGTACGGGCGCAAGGGCGGTAAACCGGCCTTGTGTGGTTCGTACACATGCACCGACGGGTTGAATGCCTCGTCGACGCTAGTCGCGTTCATTCAGGCGACGCCTCTCTCTGCCATGAAGTCCTGTCCACGTTCAGCCGCTGGTTTTCGTTTGACCGGGCCACGTAGACCGGGAAGAGAGTAGCGGATCGACTCGCGCGCCGATGACACAACGGTCCGCCAGTGTGAGCAACGACGTACGCACGGCTACCGACGTCGCGCCCGATCGCACCGCCTGCCGAGCCTCCGGCCGACGTCGATCGTTATCCGGAATATACATTTGACGGCTCACAACGGCCAAAACGCCTTCCAGCGCATGAAAACCACGCCGTTCCCGATGCTCGTCAGAAGCTGCGCCGAACAACAGTGAACAAGGTCAAATTCTGGTCAATTCGCCAGTTGGACGCCCGGCGCGGCCGGGAAGTTGGCCGCGGGCGTGACAGAACTGCCTAAGAGGGCGTCCGGAAGCTGCATGCCGTCTAACCGGCAGATACCGGCCGGCGGGGCCCCAGGGGTGCTTTGTGGCCGGGGCGAGCCGCGCGGTGGACGCTGTGTCCCCGCTCCCCCATGGACAGCCTCACCATCCACGGAGCACCGCTCAGCACCACCTGGGACCTCACACTGGATCCGGCGGCCCGGCCACACTGGGCGGAGTCGGGCCGGGCGACCACCGGATCGGCAGGCGCAATGACCAGGGCGGCGGTCATCGCACCAGAGACCGCACAGGAAGGTGATGCAGATCGCATGGGACTCCCTCAACTCATCGGCCTCACGATGGAGATGCACAGTTTGTACACCCTCCAACACGGCCGGTGATGGCACGGGAGTGCGAGGGCACCGATACGCCGGGATCGAGACCCAACCGAAACGGGCTCCGCTGACGGAACAGCGAACAGGCGCCAGAATTGGAACAGCAGCCCGGCGGCGCTCAGGTGGTCCGTCGCCGGGCTGCTGGACCTCAATTCTCGCTCACAACTGCGCGGAAATGGTGGCCGGATGGTGACACGGCACAAGAATGCTGACAGGACAACAATTATCGCTGCCTGCATCCAACAGGACACGGACAGTGCGGATCGCGCTGGATCGTCCATCCTAGGCTGGAGAGGCGGTAGCGGACGGTGACGACTTTCGGAAGGGAGGGACGACTCGTGAGCATTTCGGACACGGAGCGTGCCGATCACTTGCGCGTGCTCGGACTCAGCGACGACGAGATCCAGGTCTACCAGCATCTGCTGCGGAACGGCCCGTCGTCGATCACCGAGCTGGACGACGGCGTCCCCGACCGGTCGGCGGGGATCGACACCGTCCTCGGCGGGCTGGTGCAGGCCGGTCTGGCCCGGCGATCCGGGTCCGACCACTCGCGCTTCCTGCCGGTGCCTCCGGACGCCGGCCTCGAGGCCATGACACTGCGCCGGGAGTCCGAGCTCAAACAGGCCCGGATCGAGGTCCTGAACGCCTACGACGAGTTCCGGCGGACCGTGCACAACGAGTCCACCACGCACCTGATCGAGGTGGTCACCGGCAGCGCGATCGTCGAGCGGATCCATCAGATCAAGGGCAGCGCCCAGCGCGAGATCCTGGCCATCGACTCCCCGCCGTACTACATCGGCGGCCCGAACCAGGAGGAGATCGACCAGCTCAGTCGCGGCGTCGCCTACCGGGTCGTGTACTCACCGGAGTCGGTCGAGGTGCCCGGGTACCTGACCGAGAACATCCTGCCGTGTGTGGAAGCAGGCGAGCAGGCGCGCGTGCTGCCCGACGTACCGGCGAAGCTGACGATCATCGACGGCTCGATGGCGTTCGTGTCGATGTCGGTGCGCGACACCGATGTGAACCGGTCGCTGCTGATCATCCGGCCGAGCAGCCTGCTGACGGCACTGATCGGCATGTTCGAGCTCTGCTGGCGCAACGCACTGCCGCTGCACGCGTCAGTGGGCACCGAGGACGACCGGCTGGAGCCGATCGAACGCCGGCTGCTCGCACTGCTCGCAACCGGCGCTGCCGACGACACCATCGCCCGCACGCTCGGAATCAGCCGCCGGACGTTCTTCCGCTACCTGGAGAGGCTGATGAACCGCACCGGCGCCAGCACCCGCTTCCAGCTCGCCCTGCATGCCGCCCGGGAGAACTGGCTGTAGGAGAACCCCTACTTCGCCGAGGTGAACTCTTTCGCTACCACCTCGGCGATCTGGGCGGTGTTCAGCGCTGCGCCCTTGCGCAGGTTGTCACCGCAGACGAACAGCTCCAGCGCGTTCGGGTCGTCGAGCGACTTGCGCACCCGGCCGACCCAGGTCGGATCCGTGCCGACGACATCGGCCGGCGTCGGGAACTCGCCCTCCGCCGGGTTGTCGAACAGCAGCACGCCCGGCGCATCCCGCAGCACCTCACGAGCGCCTTCGGCGTCGACCTCGTGGGCGAAGCGCGCGTGCACCGACAACGAGTGCGTGGTCACGACCGGCACCCGGACACAGGTCGCGGAGACCTTCAGGTCGGGCAGGCCGAGGATCTTGCGGGACTCATTGCGAACCTTCAGCTCCTCGGAGCTCCAGCCGCCTTCCTTGAGCGATCCCGCCCACGGCACGACGTTCAGCGCCAACGGCGCCGGGAACGGGCCGAGCCCGTTGCCGACAACCCGCCGTACGTCGCCTG
This sequence comes from Kribbella antibiotica, assembly GCF_004349055.1. Classification (GTDB taxonomy): domain Bacteria; phylum Actinomycetota; class Actinomycetes; order Propionibacteriales; family Kribbellaceae; genus Kribbella; species Kribbella antibiotica. Next base: position 7,228 of record NZ_SMKX01000109.1, on the reverse strand, counting down.
GCGTCTTGCCCAGCTCGCGATTGCCGGCCACCTTGGTCAGCTGGTCGTAGAGGGTGTCGATGCCCTCCTGACCGGCACCAGAGGCCGCTTGGTACGACGCGACGACCAGCTGCTCGAGCTCGTAGCGGTGGTGCAGCGCACCCATCGCCACGATCATCGACAGCGTCGTGCAGTTCGGGTTCGAGATGATGCCCTTCGGGCGGTTGCGGGCCGCCTCGGCGTTCACCTCGGGGACGACCAGCGGGACGTCCGGGTCCATCCGGAACGCGCCGGAGTTGTCGACCACGACCGCGCCCCGCTCGACCGCGATCGGCGCCCAGTGCGCGGACACCTCGTCCGGTACGTCGAACATCGCCACGTCGATGCCGTCGAAGGCCGCCGCGCTGATCGCGACGACCTCGACCTCCTCGCCGCGGACCTTGAGCCGTTTGCCTGCGGAACGCTCGGAGGCGATCAGCCGGATCTCACCCCAGACGTTCTCCCGGGTCGAGAGCAGGGTCAGCATCACCGAGCCGACGGCGCCGGTCGCCCCGACCACCGCCAGTGATGGCAGACCCGACCGGTCCTCGATCGTGTTCTCCACAGCGCTCACAGGGGTCACCGTCCAGTTCCTCCGTACACGACCGCGCCGGTGTGCTGGTCGTCCAGGTCGAATGCAGTGTGCGCGGCCGTGACGGCTGCGTCCACCAGGTTCTCGTCCACGACCACTGAGATCCTTATCTCCGACGTGGAGATCATCTCGATGTTGACGCCGGCGTCGGCCAGCGCGGAGAAGAACTTCGCGGAGACGCCCGGGTGCGACCGCATCCCGACGCCGACCACGGAGACCTTGCCGATCTGGTCGTCGTACAGGAGCTGCTCGTAGCCGACCTCGTCCTTCATCCGGGCCAGGGCGGACATCGCCCGGGCACCGTCGGCGCGGGGCAGCGTGAACGAGATGTCGGTGCGGTTGGTGGCCACCGCCGACACGTTCTGCACGATCATGTCGATGTTGGTCTCGGCGCCCGCGACGGTCTCGAAGATGCGGGCGGCCTCACCCGGCTTGTCCGGGACACCGACCACGGTGATCTTGGCCTCTTTGGTGTCCTGGGCCACGCCGGTGATGATCGCCTGTTCCATCTTGTTCAGTTCCTTCGCATCGACAACCCAGGTGCCTTCCTTCTGCGAGAAGGAGGAACGCACGTGAACGGGGACGTTGTAGCGCCGCGCGTACTCCACGCAGCGCAGGTGCAGCACCTTCGCGCCGCAGGCGGCCAGCTCGAGCATCTCCTCGTAGGAGATCTTCGGGATGTGCTTGGCGGCCGGCACGATCCGCGGGTCGGCGGTGAAGATGCCGTCCACGTCGGTATAGATCTCGCAGTAATCGGCCTCCAGCGCGGCGGCCAGCGCGACCGCCGTGGTGTCGGAGGCACCACGGCCCATCGTGGTGATGTCCTTGGTGTCCTGCGCCACCCCCTGGAACCCGGCCACGATCGCGACGTACCCGTCGGCCAGGGCTTCTTCCAGCCGGCCGGGGGTGATGTCGATGATCCGGGCGTTGCCGTGCGCGGACGTGGTGATCACACCGGCCTGCGAGCCGGTGAAGCTGCGCGCCTCGTACCCGAGGTTCGCGATCGCCATCGCCAGCAGCGCGGCCGAGATCCGCTCACCCGAGGTGAGCAGCATGTCGAGCTCGCGCGGTGGCGGCAGCGGAGAGACCTGCTTGGCCAGGTCCATCAGCTCGTCGGTGGTATCCCCCATGGCCGAGACGACGACGACCACATCGTTTCCGGCCTTCTTGCTAGCGACGATTCGTTGGGCGACGCGCTTGATGCCATCGGCGTCTGCGACCGAAGAACCGCCGTACTTTTGCACGACGCGTCCCACAGCTGTGTCTCCTCAAAACTACTCAGTGGCCACTGGTTGCGGTACGCCGTGCGGCACTGCACCAGGCGTAATCTCTGGGGTCATTCTAGCCGTGACCTGGCCGTTGCCTACCGGCTGACCGGACGTCGGGCCGGGCTTGCGGGGAATCTCTCCCGCGCCCGGAGGTTCGGCGGTGGGCGACCACACGCGCCGGAAGCCCTGCGGTGGAGTGGACCACTTGTTCATATAAGTCTTGACTGAAACAATGGCCGGCGTGCATGCGTTCGACATCCTCGGCGACCCGGTCCGGCGCCGGATCATCGAGTTGCTGGCCGACGGCGAACTGCCGGCCGGCAGCATCGCCGCGAAGATCAACGCCGAGTTCGGGATCAGCCAGCCGGCCGTTTCGCAGCATCTACGGGTCCTGCGCGACAACGGCTTCGCCACTGTCACCGTCGCCGGGACGCGCCGCCTGTACGCCGTCGCACCCGGACCGCTGCGCGAGATCGACGGCTGGCTCGACCGCTACCGGAAGTTCTGGGACAACCGCCTGGACGCCCTGGAGACGGAGATCCACCGCGGTCGTCGCTGAACCGCAAGAATGACGAAACCTTCCGCCCACTCTCTGCATCGAGGATGTAGACGACCAAGGAGGGGCGCGGATGCGATCGATCATTGCCAACCTGTGCATGTCAGAGGACGGGATCGTGGACCGGCCGGAGCGCTGGCTGCCAGCACCGGCACTGGGCGGAGTGATCGACGAGCTGGCCGCCGGCGCGAACACAGTGCTGCTGGGCCGCCGCACTTACGAGCAGTACGCCGGTTCGGTCGCGGGACTGCGCTCTGTCCGCAAGCTCGTGCTTGCGTCGAGCCCGGTGGCGTACCAGCCGCACAGCGAAGTTCTGAAGGGTGATCCGCGGCGAGTGCTCGCGGCACTGAAGCAGGTGCCCGGTCCGGACCTGCATGTGATCGGCAGCCTCGGCCTGATCCGTTCGCTGCTGCGGTGGCGACTGCTGGACGACGTAACGCTGCAGATCCACCCGGTGCGAGCTGGCCAGGGCACTGTGCTGGACCGGCGTTCTTTCAAGCTCATCTCTTTGTGCGCTGGGCTTTCCGGCACTCTTGAGGCGGGCTACAAGGTGCACTACGCAGCGACAGGTGCGCTCGCGAGTGTGGAGTCGACCGGCCGATGGGGTGGCACCCGCAGGACCGCCACCGTGGCCAGCACTCCGAGGACCGCCATCAAGGCCCACGCGTAACGGACTCCGAAGCTCTCGACAATCGCACCGGCTACGGCGGACCCTGCTGCAGCGCCGAGCATTCCGCCGCTCAGCATCCAGCCGAAGATCTCGGTTCGCGCAGAGGCCGGGGTCATTCCGCCCAGACGCTCGTACAGGGCACTGAAGGTCGGTGCGATCAGGCAGCCGGAGGCGAACAGCATCACTGCCAGCGCGACGACGGATGCGGTGGCGAAGAAGCAGCCCGCGACAAGCACGGTGAAGGTCAGCATCCGCCGCCAGAGGTAGGAGTCGCGGCGGCCCGGCAACGCTCCTCCGACCAGTCCACCGATCAGGCTGCCCAGTGCTGCCACCATCTCCAGGACTCCGGCGATCAAGCGGTTCCCGTGCTCGTCGGCGAAGGCCACGATGCCGAGCGACATCGACGCGAAGCCCATCACCATGCAGGCAAAGGCGATCAGCATCGGCAGCCGATGGCGATGCAGAAGCAGCTCACGGGCGGTGGGGCGCTTGGCGTCCCGCTTCTCCTGAGTCATGCCGGACTGCTGCTTCAGACCGAACCACCAGATCGCTCCGGCGGCCGCGACCGCGCAGGCCAGCAGACCGGCGCGCGGGCTGGCCACACTGACGATCGCTGCACCGAACATCGGGCCGATGACGAACACCAGCTCCGTCGCGGAGGCATCCAGGGCGTAGATCGCTCGCAAGCGGCCGCCTTGCACCAGGCGCGGCCAGGCGGCTCGCAGGGTTGATGCGACCGGCGCGACGAACAGTCCGGCCAGCGCGGCCGCGACCGGGAGCAACCGGTACGCGCTATCCGGGAGCAGGGCCGTAACGGCCATCATCAGGGCCCACGCCGTACCGGTGATGATGACGACACGGCGGGCGTCCTTGCGGTCGGCCAGCCGGGCCCAGACGACGCTGGCGACCGCCGTACCGATGGAGTAGGCGCCGGCGACCACACCGGCCCAGCCGAAGTTGCCGGACGCGTCCTTGGCCAGGAACGCGAGCGGGACCATCGTCGCCATCACCGGCATCCGGGCGGTCAGAGCCGCCGCCATCAGTGACATCACGCCAGGGGTCCGCCACAGGTCGCGGTACGCGGTCAGGTCCATGGTCGTGATTGTGTCCTGACAAAGTCCGTCGGTGCCTCAGGATTTCTCCCTATCTTCAGCGACAGCCACCCGAGGGCGGAGGCTCCGACCAGACTGCCGGCTATCACCAGGAGGGCAGCGTGCGTGCCGATCACCGGAACCAGTACGCCGGCCGCCACCTGGCCGAGGGCGGCCACGCCGACTCGAAGGCTGGCGGCTGTAGTGCTGACCCGACCCTGGAGCTCCAAGGAGCTGTACTGCTGACGGGCGGCGAACATCGCCGGGATCATCGGGCCGTCGAGGAGTCCGGTGACAGCAGCCAGGATCAGCAGTGTCGCGAAGGTTCCGGCCAGCGGCCATGCGGTGAAGGCCAAGCCGTAGGCGGCGACCGACAGCATCACGACGCACTCCGGACGCCACCGGGTCAGGCGGCGTCCCAGAAGAAGTGCTGTCGCGACGCTACCGAGCTCCATCGCCGTCCAGAGGTAGCCGGCAGCGGATCGAGGCATGCCGAGAGATGCCATGTGAAGCGGCAGAGTGATCAGCAGCATGCCGATGACGCCCATCAGGAGCGTCGACGTCACTGTGGATGCTCGTAGGCGCGGAGTGCGAGCCAGATGAGTCAGGCCACCCAGAACCGACCTGAGGAAGGGGTCCTGGCTCCTACCGGCAGGTGGCAGCACTGGGAGCCTGCCGATGGCCAGGATGCTCAACGCTGCAAGGGCTGCGATGACCACGACTGCCGTCTCGGCCGACGCGATCGCAGTGACTGTCGCGGCAGCAGCAGGACCGGTGATCGCGGCTAGGCCGAAGCTGGCTGCCTCGAACGAGTTGGCCTGCGGCAGTTGGTCCTTGCTGACCAGACTCGGCAGCATGCTGGTGAATCCACCATTCACCAGCGGCAACGTCGTACCGGCTACTGCGGCTAGCACTGGAGCCGCCCAGTGCGGTGTGACCACCAGCAGGGCAAGCACGACGCCACCCATCACAGCCTGGCTCACTGCGAGCACAGTTCGCCGGTGCGCCGTCCGGTCGAGCCAGGCGCCGAGGAGTGGGCCTGTGACGACGGCGGGCAGCGCGTAGGCGGCACCTGTGAGCCCAGCGAGCGCAGGGCTGTCGGTTCGATCCAGTACGAGCAGGACGAGGGTGAAGGCGACCATCTCGGCCCCGACTCGTGCGAGCGTCGCGGCCGTGAGGTAGCGCGTCAGCATCACGACTCCTTGTAACCTATAGATGGTCGTTACGCGTTACGATAGCGAATGCGTTACGCTCGGTCGAGTGGAGATCTTGACGACGCCCGATCGGATGGTCCGGCTCGCTGTGGATCTGGTGAACACCAAGACCCTCGAGCCGGAGCAACTGACCGCACCCCAGGCGCTGTCGCAGTTCCTGCTCGACCACGGCGAGCCAGTGGCGGTGGTCGACCCGCGTGACTTGGTGCAGGTCAAGGCGATCCGTGAGCAGATCCGCCCGGTCTTCCACGCCAGGCCGACCGAGGCGGCCGCGATCCTCAACACCCTCCTCGCGGAGTACGCCGTACGGCCGTATCTGTCGGATCACGACGGGTCGCCGTGGCATCTCCACGTCGCGAAACCCGAGGCGACCTGGGCCGAGTGGTTCGCGGCCGGGGCGGCAGTCGGGCTCGCGGCATTCGCGGCTGGGCACGGATTCGACGCGATCAACGCCTGCGCCGCGTCCGATTGCGAGCGCGTCTTCGTCAATGCCGCCGAGCGGCGACCACGGCGATTCTGTACGCCGACCTGCTCCAGCCGCACGCGCGTCGCGTCGTACCGGGCTCGCCAGTCGAGCTCTAGCTGACTGTCGGCGGCGTATGCGAACATGTGTTCGTGTCGTCGCCAGGGCTTGCGAACATCCTGCATGCCGATCTGGACGCGTTCTACGCGTCGGTCGAGCAGCGGGACGACCCGCGCCTGCGCGGGCGGCCGGTAATCGTCGGGGCCGGGGTCGTGCTCGCCTGCAGCTACGAGGCCAAGGCCTTGGGGGTGCGGACGGCGATGAACGGCGGCCAGGCACTGCGGCAATGCCCGTCCGCGATCGTCGTCGAGCCGCGGATGTCGGCATACTCGGAGGCCAGCAAGGCGGTCTTCAAGGTGTTCGAGGACACCACGCCGCTGGTCGAGGGGCTGTCGATCGACGAGGCGTTCCTCGATGTCGGCGGGCTCGCGAAGATCTCCGGTACGCCGGTGGAGATCGCGCGGCGGTTGCGGGCCGAAGTGCTGGCGCGCGTCGGGCTGCCGATCACGGTCGGGATCGCGCGGACGAAGTTCCTCGCGAAGGTGGCCAGTGGGATCGCCAAACCGGACGGGCTGCTCGAGGTGCCTCCGGCCTACGAGCTGGAGTTCTTGCATCCCTTGGATGTTTCGCGGTTGTGGGGCGTGGGTCAGGTGACCGCGGAGAAGCTGCGGACCCGCGGGCTGACAACGGTCGGTGATGTCGCGCAACTGCCTGAGGCTGCCTTGGTTGCGATGCTCGGGCGGGCTTCGGGGCGGCATCTGCATGCACTCGCACACAATCGCGATCCGCGACCGATCGAGGTCGGGCGCCGGCGGCGGTCGATCGGTTCACAGCGGGCCCTCGGGCGGTCGTTCAAGTCAGCGGCCACGCTCGACGCGATCTTGGCCGGCCTCGTCGACCGCGTCACCCGGCGGATGCGCTCAGCCGGTCGCTCCGGGCGGACGGTGACGCTGCGGCTGCGCTTCGACGACTTCACCCGCGCGACCCGCTCCCATACGTTGCCTCAGGCAACCGATCAGACGCGGGCCGTGCTGATCACCGCCCGGGCTTTGTTCGCCGCCGCTCAACCGCTGATCACGGCCCAGGGCCTCACCCTGATCGGGATCTCGGTCGGCAGCTTGGAGAACGAAGCCGCCGTGCAACTGGCCCTGCCCTTCGACAAAGCCGCCAACAACGAGCTCGACTCAGCCCTCGACCGCGTGAAGGACAAGTTCGGCGCCAACGCCATCACCCGCGGCACCCTCCTCGGCCGCGACCAAGGCCTCACCATGCCCATGCTCCCGGACTGACCCGCCC
>NZ_SMKX01000108.1 GCF_004349055.1 Kribbella antibiotica | reverse complement strand
GGCGGGTGTTGGTCTATCGCGGGGTGGCGTCGGGGCCGGAGTTGTCGGAGGCTGCTGCGGCGTTGGTGCGGGCTTGGGATCGGTCGGTGCAGATCGTGTACGTCGGGCCTGGCGAGAAGGTGAAGGTCACGCCGGAGGTGTTGGCGGGGGCCGCGCTCTACGTGCAGCCGGGCGGGGGACAGGACATTCCGGGGGCGTGGAACGACGTACGGGAGACTGCAGATGCCATCCGGGACTGGGTCCGGGGCGGCGGCCGGTTCCTCGGGATCTGCATGGGCGCTTACCTGGCAGGCAGTGACGGGTTCGATCTGGTGCCTGCGACGACCGACGGCTACATCGACACGCCTGGCGCGACGGTGAAGGGCGAGGCCGACACCGTGATCGCGCTCACCTGGCGCGACCAGCCACGCCACGTGTTCTTCCAGGACGGCACCGCCTTCACCGACCTCAAGCCCCAAGCGACCGTCATCGCCCGCTACGACAACAGCACGGTCGCCGCCCTCACCGCCCCGTACGGCGAAGGCCGCGTCGGCGTCGTGGGCCCGCACCCGGAAGCAGACCAGAGCTGGTACGACGACGCCGGCCTGACGAACCCGGATGGCGTGGGACCCGACCTCGGCATCGACCTGATCAAGGCGACCGTGCATTGACATCTGGTCCGGCGCTTGAGTCAATGGGTCGTCGGTAGACCATTGGACTGAGGAGCCGCCGTGACCGGTCAGCTGGGTGTGCAGGAGCTACGGGATCTGGTGGCGCAGGGCCAGGTGGACACCGTGCTGGTGGCCATTACCGACATGCAGGGGCGGTTGCAGGGGAAGCGGTGCGGGGCTCGGTATTTCGTGGAGGAAGTGCTGGCCCACGGGACCGAGGGGTGCAACTACCTGCTGGCGGTGGATGTCGACATGAACACGGTCGACGGGTATGCGATGTCGTCCTGGGAGCGTGGGTACGGCGATCTGGTGATGGCGCCGGATCTTGACACGCTCAGGGTGGTCCCGTGGTTGGAGGGGACCGCGATGGTGTTGTGCGACGTGCAGTGGCTGGACGGTACGCCGGTCGTCGCGTCGCCGCGGCAGGTGCTGCGGAAGCAGCTGGAGCGGTTGGCTGCGCGCGGGCTGGAGGCGTTCGTCGGGACCGAGTTGGAGTTCATCGTCTTCGACGACACGTTCGAGTCGGCGTGGGACAAGCGGTATCAGGGCCTGACGCCGGGCAACCAGTACAACGTCGACTACTCGCTCCTCGGCACCAGCCGGGTCGAGCCGCTGCTCCGCGCGATCCGGAACGGGATGACGGGTGCCGGCCTGTATGTCGAGTCGGCCAAGGGTGAGTGCAATTTCGGGCAGCACGAGATCGTGTTCCGGTACGACGACGCGCTCAAGACGTGTGACAACCACTCGATCTACAAGACCGGGGCGAAGGAGATTGCCGCCCAGCATGGCAAGAGCCTGACCTTCATGGCGAAGTACGACGAGCGCGAGGGCAACTCGTGCCATATCCACGTGAGTTTCCGGTCGACCGACGGAGACGCCGTACTGGCGGGGGATCGTGACCATGGCTTCTCGGAGCTGATGGAGCGTTTCATCGCTGGGCAGCTCGCGTGTCTGTCGGAGTTCACCTATCTACTGGCGCCGAACATCAACTCCTACAAGCGTTTCGTGGCCGGCAGCTTCGCGCCGACGGCTGTCGCATGGGGTGTCGACAACCGCACCTGCTCGCTGCGCGTGGTCGGCCACGGCGAGTCCTTGCGAGTGGAGAACCGCCTTGCCGGCGGTGACGTGAACCCGTACCTGGCCGTCGCCGCGATCATCGCCGCCGGTCTGCACGGGATCGAGAACGATCTGGAGCTGGAGCCGCTCCTGGAGGGCAACGCCTACGCCTCCGACAAGGAGCACGTGCCGTCAACGCTGCGCGAAGCCTCAGCGCTGTTCACCGGTTCGCGGATCGCTCGCGAGGCTTTCGGTGACGAGATGGTCGACCACTACACGAACGCGGCCCGGGTCGAGCTCGACGCGTACGACGCTGCTGTCACCGACTGGGAGCGGATCCGTGGCTTCGAGCGCCTCTGAACGACGGCCGCGGATCGGAATCACCACCTACCTCGAACCGACCGTCTGGGGTGTGTGGCAGCGCGAGGCTGCCCTCCTGCCGAGGGTCTACCTGGACTCGGTGGTCGCCGCTGGCGGCGTGCCGATCCTGCTGCCGCCCGTCGGTACCGACCCGTCCGTGCTCGAAATTCTCGACGGTCTGGTCATTGCGGGCGGCTGCGACGTCGACCCCGCCGCGTACGACGCTGTGCCGCACGCGGAAACCGCTGACACGCGTCCGGGCCGCGACGCGCACGAGATGGTGCTGGTTCGGGCAGCTCTCGAGGCCGAGCTACCGCTCTTGGCGATCTGCCGAGGGTTGCAGGTGCTGAATGTGGCTCTCGGCGGCACGTTGCACCAGCATCTGCCGGAGGTGGTTGCCCATGACCTCCATCGGCCCTCGCCGGCGGTCTTCGGTCGGACCGAGGTCAAAACCGAGCCGGGCACGCTCACCGCGCAGCTCCTCGGCGAGCAGGCGGGCGTGCACTGCTACCACCACCAGGCCCTCGACAAGGTGGCGCCGACACTGACGGTCACCGCGCGTGCCGGTGACGGAACCGTCGAGGCGGCAGAGGTTGCCGGACGCAACTTTGCGCTCGGCGTTCAGTGGCACCCCGAGGAGAATCCCGAGGATCTGCGCTTGTTCACGGCGCTGATCGACGCATCCAGGAGACGCCAGTCATGACGTACGACGTGATCAATCCGGCCACCGAAAAGGTTGTCCACAGCATCGAGCTGGCGACCGAAGCTCAGGCCGATGAGGCGATTGCCAGAGCAGCAAAGGCGTTCGAGGCTTGGCGAAACGTCGCCCCGGCCGATCGCGCAAGACTCCTGCGCAGGTTCGCCGACGCAGTAGACGTCGACCTGGAAAACCTTGCAGTGTTGGAGGTCGAGAACGCCGGCCACACCATCGGCAACGCCCGCTGGGAAGCCGGCAATGCCCGTGACGTTCTGACCTACTACTCGGCCGCCCCGGAACGGCTGTTCGGCAAGCAGATCCCGGTTGCCAACGGCATCAACATCACCTTCCAGGAACCACTGGGTGTCGTAGGCATCATCGTCCCCTGGAACTTCCCGATGCCGATCGCCGCCTGGGGGTTCGCACCGGCCCTTGCCGCAGGCAACACGGTCGTCCTCAAACCCGCCGAGCTCACCCCGCTGACCGCAATCCGGCTGGCAGAGCTCGCGTTGCAGGCTGGCCTCCCCGAAGACGTCTTCCAGGTCATCCCCGGTGAAGGCAAGATCGTCGGCCAGCGCTTCGTCACGAATCCCACGGTCCGCAAGGTCGTCTTCACTGGCTCGACGACGGTGGGCAAGCAGATCATGGCCGGGTGCGCCGACCAGGTGAAGCGAGTGACGCTCGAGCTCGGCGGCAAGTCCGCCAACGTGGTCTTCGCCGATGCGGACCTCGAGAAGGCCGCGGCTCAGGCGCCGTACGGGGTGTTCGACAATGCCGGCCAGGACTGCTGCGCGCGCTCGCGCATCCTCGTCGAGCGCAGCGTCCACGACCGTTTCCTTGAGCTCCTTGAACCTGCGGTCAAAGCCTTCAAGGTCGGCGATCCCAGCGACCCCGAGACCGAGATGGGCCCGCTCATCTCCCAACGGCAGCACGATCGAGTGACGTCGTACGTCGAGAATCCGCTGTTCCAAGGGACCGCCCCGACCGGTCCCGGCTTCTGGTTTCCGCCGACCGTGCTCGGTCATGTCGTCCCCGACGAGATCTTCGGCCCGGTCGTCAGCGTGATCCCGTTCGACGACGAAGCGGATGCGATCAGGCAGGCGAACGACTCCGAGTACGGTCTGTCCGGCTCGATCTGGACCCGCGACGTCGGCCGCGCCATCAGGGTCAGTCGAGGCATCGAGGCCGGCAACCTGTCGGTCAACTCGAACTCGTCGGTGCGGTACTCGACGCCGTTCGGCGGCTACAAGCAGTCCGGGCTCGGCCGCGAGCTCGGACCGGACGCGCTCGACGCGTTCACCGAAACCAAGAACATCTTCATCAGCACGGAGGACTGAATGACTGACGTCAAGGCGAGCCGCCTCGAGGGGCGCGTCGCGGTGGTGACCGGCGGTGCCAGCGGAATCGGTCTGGCGACGGTAGGACGGTTTGCCGCGGAAGGTGCCAAAGTCGTGATCGGCGATGTCGACCCGGTCGCCGGGAAGGCCGCCGCGGACGAGGTCGGCGGGCTGTTCGTGGCCACCGATGTCACCGACGCGGCCGCGGTCGACAACCTGTTCCAGCAGGCGTTCGACACGTTCGGCAGTGTGGATATCGCGTTCAACAACGCGGGGATCTCGCCGCCCGACGACAACTCGATCCTGGACACCGGCCTGGAGGCCTGGCGGCGGGTGCAGGAGGTCAACCTGACATCGGTGTACCTGTGCTGCAAGGCGGCGATCCCGTACATGCAGCGCCAGGGCAAGGGCTCCATCATCAACACCGCATCCTTCGTCGCGGTGATGGGTGCGGCCACCTCGCAGATCTCGTACTCCGCTTCCAAGGGCGGCGTGCTCGCGATGAGCCGTGAGCTGGGCGTTGAGTTCGCCCGGCAGGGGATCCGCGTCAACGCCCTCTGCCCGGGCCCGGTGAACACGCCGCTGCTGACCGAGTTGTTCGCCAAGGACCCGGAGCGGGCCGAGCGCCGGCTGGTGCACGTGCCGATGGGCCGCTTCGGCGAGCCCGACGAGATCGCCGCCGCGGTCGCGTTCCTGGCCAGCGACGATTCCTCGTTCATCACCGCCAATACCTTCCTCGTCGACGGCGGCATCTCCGGCGCCTACGTGACCCCGCTCTAAGCTGCAGCCATGGTTGCGCCTGCAGATGATGCCGTGTTCCGGCCGGTCCGGACCGGGAACCCGTTCGAAGAGACGGTCGAGCGGTTGCTGCAGGCAATCAAGCTGGGCGTGGTGATGCCGGGTGACCGGCTGCCGGCCGAGCGGGACCTCGCCACCCGGCTGAACGTCAGCCGGGTCACCCTCCGCGAGGCGATCCACGCCCTCACCGAGGCCGGGTACGTCGAATCCCGCCGCGGCCGGTACGGCGGTACGTTCGTCAACGAGCGGTTGCCGAAACCCCGACGTACGGCGGCCAAACGGATCGCGCGCGAACTGGGTGACGGGCTCGACGATGCCCTGATCCTGCGCGATGCCCTGGAGACCGGGGCCGCCGAGGCTGCCGCGAACCGGGCGCTGTCCGAGGCCGAAGAAGCGCACCTCGAACGCTGTCTGGCTGATACCGCGGCCGCGAAACTCACCGATTACCGCCGCTTCGATTCCCGCCTGCACCTCGCGATCGCCGAGGTCACGGGTTCGGCATCGCTCACCGCCGCGACCGCCGACGTACGGATGCGGTTGAACGAGCTGCTCGACGCAATCCCTTTGCTGGAACGCAATATCGCGCACTCCAACGACCAGCACGCGGTGATCGTCGCGGCGATTCTTGCCGATGACCCGGAGGCTGCCCGGCAGGCGATGCAGGAGCACCTCTCCGGTACGGCGGTCCTGTTGCGCGGCTTCCTTGCCTGATCCATTGACACCAATGGTCTCCCGCTAGACCATTGAGGGCGCCTCTCGTGCAGTTCCCCGCCGCGTCGCCGAGGAGGACCCTGTGAGCCAAGACAAGACCCCGATGACCGATGACGAGCAACGCCTGCATCAGCTCGGCTACGCCCAGGAGCTGTCCCGGACGATGTCCGGGTTCTCCAACTTCGCGGTGTCGTTCACGATCATCTCGATCCTGTCCGGCTGCCTGACGCTCTACGGGTTCGGGATGAACACCGGCGGCCCGGCGATGATCGTCTGGGGCTGGCCGATCGTCGGCCTGATGACGTTGTTCGTCGGGCTCGCGATGGCCGAGGTCTGCTCGAGCTACCCGACCGCCGGCGGCCTGTACTACTGGTCCGCGAAGCTCGCTCCGTCGAACGGCCCGGCCTGGTCCTGGTTCACCGGCTGGTTCAACTTCCTCGGCCAGGTCGCCGTGACGGCCGGTATCGACTTCGGCGCCGCGTTCTTCCTGAACGCCTTCCTCGACCTGCAGTTCGGCTTCAGTGTGACCCGCGGCCACACGATTCTGCTGTTCGGGATCATCCTGCTGGTGCACGCCTTGCTGAACTCGCTCGGTGTGAAGCTCGTCGCTCGGCTCAACGACATCAGCGTCTGGTGGCACATCGTCGGAGTGCTGTTCATTGTCGGCGCGCTCGTGATCCTGCCCGACAAGCACCAGTCGGCCGGCTTCGTCTTCGGCCACTTCGTCAACAACACCGGTTGGGGCTCGACCCTCTACGTCGGCCTGCTCGGGCTGCTGCTCGCCCAGTACACCTTCACCGGGTACGACGCCTCTGCGCACATGACCGAGGAGACGCGCGACGCGGCTCGCTCGGGTCCGCGTGGCATCGTGATGTCGATCCTGGTCTCGCTCGGCGCCGGCTGGGTGTTGCTGATCGGTCTCACGTTCGCGATCCAGAGCTACGACGGCGCACTCGAGAGCGAGACCGGCGTACCGCCCGCGCAGATCTTCATCGACGCGGTCGGCATCACGATGGGCAAGATCCTGCTGCTCGTGGTGATCGGCGCTCAGCTGTTCTGCGGGATGTCGTCGGTGACGGCCAACTCGCGGATGATCTATGCCTTCTCCCGGGACGGCGCGTTGCCGGGCTCCTCGCTCTGGCACAAGATCAACCAGAAGACCCGGACGCCCACCAACGCGATCTGGCTGGCCGCCGGCGGCGCCTTCGTCCTCGGCCTGCCGTACCTCTGGAACACCACCGCGTACGCCGCTGTCACGTCGATCGCGGTCATCGGCCTCTACATCGCTTATGTCCTGCCGACCCTGCTCCGGCTAATCCAGGGTAAGAACTTCCAGCCCGGTCCCTGGTCGCTGGGCCGCTGGAGCCGTCCGATCGGCATCATCGCCGTCGTCTGGGTCGTCTTCATCACGATCCTGTTCATGCTCCCGCAGGTCAGCCCGGTCACCAGCAGCAACTTCAACTACACCCCGATCGCCGTCCTCGTCGTCCTCGGCTTCGCCACGACGTACTGGTTCGTCTCGGCCCGCCGCTGGTTCACCGGACCCAAGGTCCAGGGCTCCGAGGAGGAGCTGGCCGCGATCGAGCGTGATCTGGACCTCTAGACCACTTGTTAGGGTGGTCTTGTTCTGAACGTTTCAGGTTTTGCCGGGGCGCCAGATGGTGCCCCGGCACGATCGTGCCGTCCTGACCGCTCTGTGACGGCAGGTTCGGGTGACAGGATGGTGTCGAGACGGTATCCGCATGTGACACACGCCGTGTCGGACGGCCGTTGGCTGTTTTAATCGACGCAGGTAATCCTTCGAGGAGTTATGTGATCGATGACTGACGACGAGCTGGTTGGCCGAGCAAGTCTGGTTGAGCGTGCGAAGAAGCAGCTCGAGACCAGCGGCAGTGTGCTGCTCTATGGCCCGACCGGTATCGGTAAGTCGGCGTTGGGGCGGGCGCTGGTCGCAGACCGCACCAAGGCAGGTTGCCGCGTCCTGAGCGCAGCTCCGTCCCAGAGCGAAGCCGGACTGCCGTACGTCACGCTCCTCGATCTCCTCTCCAATCAGCTCGAGCTGGCCTGGCAGGTACTGCCGGACCACCTCCGGCAGCCGCTCGAGGTCGCTCTGCTCAAGGCGAGCGCTCCGGACACCGTCCGTGACGAGCTGGCGGTCCGCCTCGCTGTGCTGCACGTCTTGCGTCGGCTGGCGGCCAACGGCCCGGTTCTGCTCGTGGTCGACGACATTCAGTGGGTCGACCCGTCCAGCCTTGAAGTGCTCACGTTCTGCGCCCGCCGCCTGGCCGAGGGCGTGCACATGCTCGCCACCGAGCAGGTGGCTGACGGCGACCTCCCGGTGATGGCTGAGGCCTGCCCGGAGCCGGTGCTCCAGCTGGAGGTGCCGCCGCTGGCTGAGCCCGATGTGCTGGGCCTGCTGCGCCAGCGCCTCTCCAGCCCGCTCCCAGTCCGTACGGCGCGTCGCATCTTCACCGCGAGCGCAGGCAACCCGTTCATGGCGCTGGAGCTTGGTCGCGCCGTGCTCCGGCACCCGCAGGGCGTGTCGCCCAACGACCCGCTCCCGGTGTCGAGCCGACTCAAGACCCTGCTTGGCGACCGCCTGTCCGACCTGAGCCTCGGTGCGCACGAGCTGCTCCTGCATGCGGCGTCGTCGCCGCGGCCCACGACCATCCAGCTTGCACAGTCCCTGGACCGCCCGATCGAGGCCGAGCTGGCCGAGGCTGAAGCGCTGGGGCTGATTGACATCGCGTCCGAGCGACTGCGGTTCGCCCACCCGCTCCTCCGCGAGTACGTGTACGCCGAGGCGACGTCGGCCGCTCGCCGGCAGGCGCACGCCCAGCTCGCCGCAGTGGTCGACGAACCGGTCGAGAACGCGACCCATCGCGCCCTGGCCACTCAAGAGGCAGACACTGAGCTTGCAGCCACCATCGAGGAGGCCGCTGCCGTTGCTGCGGGCCGCGGTGCGCCCGGAGCGGCTGCGACACTATGGCGGCTGGCTGCCGAACGGACACCGAGCAGCATGCCGGACGAGCGGGCTCGCCGGCTGACCAGAGCCGCTGATGACGCTGCCGCGGCCGGGCATCTGGCGGAATCCGCGGAGATGGCGCGCCTCGCCGTACAGGCTGCTACGCGTCCGGAGACCAAGGTGCCGGCGCTGCTGCTGCAGGTCGACGCTGCGTGGCCGGATCGCGAGTGCCGGATCGGTCTGCTGGCGGACGCTTTCGAGGTTGCCCAGGGCGACGCTCGGCTCGAGGCGCGGGTCCGGATCGGGCTCAGCAACAGCGCGTACTTCGATCGTCGGCTGGATGAGGCGCAGGAGCACGCCCGAGTGGCTGAGGCGCTGGCCCGGTCGTCTGGCGACACCGAGGCGTTGGTTGATGCGCTGAGTGCATCCAGCTCGGTGCTGATGTCGCGTGACGCTGACCAGAGCGCTGACTCGCTGCTGGCCCAGGCCGCGGAGCTTGCGGTCGGATTGCCGCTCACCAAGGCTGTGGTGATCGCCCGGCAGATGTCCGCGATGAGTCGGCTGTTCCGCGGTCAAACCGATGAGGCGATCGCGTCGATCAGCACGCTGGTCGAGGAGGTTCGGGACGGCGGCGCGATGCGCTGGCTGGCGTCCGTACTGATCTCGGCAACCGCGATCTACGAGCGCAGTGGGCGCGGCGCAGACGCTCTGGTCGCTGGACACGAGTGCTATCAACTCATGCAGGACATCGGCGACGAGGCCGAGGTCGGGCTCATCATCGCCAGCCGCGCCGAGTGCGCCGGCGGTACGGCGGCCATGGCCCGTCAGCTCGCGGATGCGGCGCTCGAGGGCGTCCGCCTGGTCGGCAACGACGAGTGGACCGGCCCAGCGCTCGCCGCACAGGGTTTGGTCGGTGTGCTGATCGGTGACCCGCAGCGTGCGGTCGAGGCGTTCGACACGATAGAGGGCCTCGGCGAGGCAGCGATGCCCTTCGACCCGGCGATCATTCCGTGGCACGCGGACTACGCCGAGGCGCTGGTTGCCGCTGGGCGGCTCGATGATGCAGCAGCACTGATCGCTGAGATCCGGGCGCGTGCGGAGACGCTGGACCGGCCGGTCGTGAAGATCGGCCTGGCTCGGTCGGAGGCATTGCTGATCGCCAAGCAGGGCGACCCGGCGGCGGCGCTGGAGCTGCTGGAGAAGACCATCTCCGGCGCGGGCGACCTCGTCTACCCGCTCGACCTGGCGCGCTGCGAGCTGACCCGAGGCCGCGTCGCGCGGCAGGCCCGGCGGCGTTCGGTGGCGCGGACGGCGTTCCTGGACGCGATCGAGCAGTTCGAGGCGTACGGCGCTCCCGCGTGGCGCGAGGTGGCCGAGACCGAGCTGGCCCGTCTCGACGTCCCCAGCCGGAGCCGTCAGCCGTCCGAGCTGACCGACAACGAGCAGCAGATCGTTGCGATGGTCCGCGACGGCTCCACGAACCGGGAGATCGCCGCCGCGCTGTACCTGTCGGTCAAGGCCGTCGAGTCCCAGCTGACCCGGCTCTACCGCCGCTTCGGAGTGGCGAATCGCACCCAGCTCCTGCGCATGGTGGATCGCCCCGGCACGTAAGAATGGCTGGGTGAAACTCGAACGCAAGCACGCCTTCGTCCTGCTCGGCATCGCGGTCTGGAACGTCGTGACCTACCTGCGCTTCATCAAGGCGCTCGTCGACACCGAGGACCGCCCGACCGGGTACTACGTCGCGCACACGATCCTGATCATCGTGAACCTCGTGATCGCGGGCGTCCTCGGGACCTGGGGAGTCAAGGCCTACAAGGCGGCCAAGGCCTCGTCGTGAAGGTCTACCTCAGCGCGGACATGGAAGGCATCACCGGTCTGGTCGATGCCGAAGACGTCCAGCCGCCCGGCCGCGACTACGAACGCGGCCGGGTGATGATGACCGAGGACGTCAACGCAGCCATCCGCGGCGCCTACACCGCCGGCGCGACCGCTGTCCTGGTCAACGACGCCCACGGCCCGATGCGCAACCTCCTGCCGGACCTGCTCGACCCCCGCGCGGTTTTGATCAAGGGCCGCCCGAAGCCGATGGGCATGATCGAAGGCCTGTCCTCCGAGTACGACGCCGCGCTGTGCGTCGGCTTCCACGCTCGGGCAGGCATCCTCGGCGTCCTCAGCCACAGCTTCATGGGCCACGAAATCGAGGACATCTGGCTCGACGGCCAGGTCACCGGCGAAATAGGTCTCTTCGAGGCGACAGCATCGGCGTACGGGGTGCCGCTGGTGCTCCTGACCGGCGACGACACCGCCTGCGCCGAAGCCACGGCGTGGAACAGCAGCATCGACACGGTCCCGGTGAAATACGCCAAGGACCGTTTCGCGGCTCAGCTCGTCCCCGTCTTGGAGGCTCGCACCGCCATCGAATCCGGAGCCGCCGCAGCCCTCGCGTCCCTGCCTACTGTCACTGCGCGCCCGGCATCACGAGTTCTGACCGTCCGCTGGCAATCCGCCTCAGTCGCCTCGCACCTCCAGGCAATCCCCGGCGTGACCCGCGTCGACGACCGAACGGTCACGGTGACAGCCGGCATGCCCCAGCTCTACCGCCTCTTCAACCTCTTCCTCCGGGTAGCCACCGCAGTCACCTCAAACCCGCCGTACTGCTAACGCCCGCACAGCCGACGGAAGCTCAAGACCAAGACTCAAGCGCTGCCAGGCCTGCTGGAACGAGGAAGCGGCCCTGCTGGTCGCAAAGTTCTTGCGCAGGCTGAACGCGACGATGGTGATCAGTGCCTGACCGATCGCGAAGAGAATGCTGCCCACCACAATCTGCGTGATCGACCCGTCGGTGAACTGACCCCACAAGATCAGGATCACGCCAACCAGCCAGGCTGCAAATCCCACCGCGTACGCCGTCGCAAGCAGCCGCGCGTTCTTCTCTCTGGCCCAGTCCATGCCCGCCAGTATGCCTGCCCTACCGCGGCTCGAACGCGCTCCAGGTTTTACCGTGGTCGGTGCTGACCGCGACCTTGGTCGACGGGGGCTCGACCTGGATGCCGTAGAGGCGCTTGCCGTCGCCGGTGATGTCGCGCAGGAGGGCGGGGGTGGAGCCGACGCGCTGGATCTGGCCGGCGGTGACGGTGTAGAGGCGTCGGTCCGCATCGCTTGTCTGACGGCCGGCCAGGGCGTCCGGGTCGCTTGGCTTGTGGCCGGCCAGGAAGACTGTGCCGTCGTCGAGGACCGCCGGGCCGCTGAGGTGTGCATCGCGCTCAGTGGTGGTGGTCTTCCAGGTGCGGCCGGCGTTGGTGGACACCTTCAGGGTCGAGATGTTTCCCACGCTGTTGCTGGAGAAGGCATTGGCCGTAGTGGCAGCGATGGTCTGCCCGTCGGAGCTGACAGCCAGCTTTCCTGGCCGGTTCGACGTACTGAGGGGCTCGCTTCGCCAGGTCTTGCCGCGGTCATCGGTCCACACGATCTTGCTCTGCACCTCGCCGCTGATCGCCCACAACCGGCCGTTGCCGTCCTGGACCGGTGCGGACAACGAGGCGATGTTCTGCGCGGTGGGCGGTTCGAGCGAACGGAGGGTCGAGTCCTTGAGGTTGAGGACCTGGATGCCGTAGCCGGCTTGGTCGAGCTCGTCCGTCAGCACCTCGCCGGCGGTGAAGGTCTGGGTCGGCGGGGCGTACCGCAGCTCGGTCTGGACGACGCCTTGGGCGGTGACGCGCAGCAGTGCGGTATCGGGCCCGAAGCTCTGGGGAGACATCGTGGCGGGGGCAAAGATCACGGCCGGTTCGCCGGTGAGCTGCAGCGTGGTGTACTCCCGTGACTTCACGGGCGCGTACACCTTGTCGCCCCTCCAATTGAGCACAGCGCTGAACTTGCAGGTCTCCGCGATACAGCTGGCCCAGCTCGCGGCCCACTCCTCCGGCGCGGCGACTGCGGTCGTCTGCACCTGGGCGTCGGCGCCCTCAACCAGTGTCCGGGCGTCCGGTTCGGGCGCGACCATCGGCTGCGATACGGGCAGAACGGTCAGCGCCACGACAGTTGCCAGTACGGCGACCACTCCGCTGCCCGCACCCGCCGTACGGCGGTGTCGTCGTTGGGTCGCGCGGCGAGTCAGCTGCTCGAACGGGGGCGCGTCGATCGCGTGCTGGACCACGCGAGCGACGTCCTTCAGGTCAGACATGGTCGACCTCCTGGGCGAATTCACGAACCAGCGGAGCCAGCCGTGCGCGTCCGCGGGTGAGCCGTGCTTTGATCGTGCCTTCCGGTACGCCGAGCTGGACGGCGATCTCGCGGACGGTGAGATCGACGATGTGATGCAAGGTGATGGCCTCTCGCTGGTCCCACGGCAACCGCCGTAGCGCTGTCACGAGGTCGACGTGGTCGGGGGAGAGGCCCGGTACGGAGTCCGGTGGTGGGCCGCTCCGGCTGATGATTTTGTGGAAGATGGCGCTCCGCCGGAACCGGCTGCGGGCCACGTTCAGCGCCACCAGCCGCAGCCATGCCTCCGGGTTGTCGATCTCGGCAAACCGGCCGGGCTTCTCGAGGGCGCGCACGAACGCCTCCTGGACTGCGTCCTCTGCTTCGACCAAACTGCCGCACATTGCGTAGAGCTGGCCGACGAGACGGCGATAGCACCCGTCGTAGACCTCGAGCAGGCTCTCCATGGTGTTGTCCCCCAGTCAGCACTAAGCCTCTGCCCGCACGACTCCCAACTGACGGTCTTCGGTTGCTTACTGTGATGGAGGTCACATTTTCATGGATCCAGCCAGCTGGATGGCCGTACGGCGGAAGCTCGTCGCGAACCGGTATTCGCTGGCCGTGGCGGCGGCTGACGAGTACCCAGCCGACCGCCAGGTGTCCGGTACGCCGCTGCTGGCGCCGGCGTCGTGGATCCCGGCTGAGCCGGTGCCGCTGGCGTCGATACGACTCGAATTCGATGCCGACGCCGTGTTCACAGGCGTGACCGGACGCGAAGCCCCGCTTCCCGCTGAGTTCGCGACGTACGCCGAGGCGATCCGCGGTATGGCGCCACCAGCGGTCTTCGAGGACAGGCCGACGTACCGGCTGACTTTCGCGGACCTGGCCGGGGCGGAGCCGGTACTGCGCTTCGGTCGGGGCACCTACTTCGACAGCATCAACACCGGCGAAGCCGCAGCCCACGAATACGCGGCAGGTGTTGGCGGCCTACGCGCTGCCATCGGCGACCCGTGGGACGTGACGCGCCGGCCCACCAACGTCGCCATCAGCACGCTGACCATCCGCGCCGGCGACGAACCCACCTTCTTCCTGCACTGGCGTGATCCGGCGAAGGTCGGCCACGCCGGCGGCCTCTACCAGGTCGTCCCCGTCGGCATCTTTCAACCAAGCGCCGATGCCCCAGAGAACGAGCAGAACGACTTCTCCCTGTGGCGGAACGTCGTCCGCGAGTTAGCCGAGGAGCTCCTGGGTGAGTCCGAGGACTACGGCGACGGGCCTATCGATTACGACGACTGGCCGTTCGCCGCACGTCTCGCTGCAGGCCTGGCGGACGGCTCGGTCCGCGCGTACTGCGTGGGCCTAGGGGTCGACCCGCTCACCTTCGCAACCGACCTACTCACCGTCGTGTCGATCGACGCGCCACTCTTCGACGACCTGTTCGGCGCCATCGTCGAAGCAAACGACGAAGGCCGAGTCCTAGCACCCCAACCCTTCACCGCCGAAGTGGTCGACACCTTCGTCCACCACCAACCCATGCAAGCCGCCGGAGCCGCGCTCCTCCACCTCGCCTTCGTGCACGCAGCGCATCTTTGAGCACCCACCAACCATTTCCGGGCCGAGGAAATGGTTGGTGGGGACTCAAAGATGGCTGTCGTGCCCAAAGAGAAGACTCAGACGCGGCGGAAGATCAGGGCTCGCTTGACTTCCTGGATGGCCTTCGTGACCTCGATGCCGCGGGGGCAGGCGTCGGTGCAGTTGAAGGTGGTGCGGCAGCGCCAGACGCCTTCTTTGTCGTTCAGGATCTCGAGCCGCTGCTCGGTGCCTTCGTCGCGGCTGTCGAAGATGAAACGGTGGGCGCCGACGATGGCCTGCGGGCCGAAGTACTGGCCGTCCGACCAGAAGACGGGACAGGACGTCGTACAGGCGGCGCAGAGGATGCACTTGGTGGTGTCGTCGAAGCGCTCCCGGTCCTCCTGGGACTGGATCCGCTCGCGGGTCGGCTCGTGGCCGCTGGTGACCAGGAACGGCATCACCGAGCGGTACGCGTCGAAGAACGGCTCCATGTCGACGACCAGGTCCTTGAGCACCGGCAGGCCCTTGATGGGCTCGACGGTGATCTCCTTCTCCGGGTTCAGGTCCTTGATCAGGGTCTTGCAGGCCAGCCGGTTGCGGCCGTTGATCCGCATCGCGTCCGAACCGCAGACACCGTGCGCGCAGGACCGCCGGAAGGTCAGTGTGCCGTCCTGCTCCCACTTGATCTTGTGCAGTGCGTCGAGCACGCGGTCGCCGGGCAGCAGCGTGACCGAGTAGGTCTTCCACTCGGACTCGTCGAGCACCTCGGGGTTGTACCGAAGGATCTTGACCTTGACGTCCATCAGTACTTCCGCTCCATCGGCTTGTAGCGAGTCTGGACGACCGGCTTGTAGTCCAGCCGGATGTTCACAGTTTCCTTACCGTCCTCGGCAACTGAGATCTCCCGGTACGCCATCGTGTGCCGCATGAAGTTCACGTCATCACGCTTGTCGTAGTCCTCGCGGAAGTGCCCGCCACGGGACTCCTTGCGGGCCAGAGCAGACACGACCAGCACTTCGGCCAGGTCGAGCAGGAAGCCGAGCTCGACCGCCTCGAGCAGGTCGGTGTTGAACCGTTTGCCCTTGTCCTGCACCGAAACCTGGGCGAATCGCCGCTTCAGGCCCTCGATGTCGGAGAGCGCCTGCTTCAGCGATCCCTCGGTCCGGTAGACCTGCGCGTTGATGTCCATCGTGGCCTGCAGGTCGGTCCGGATCGCGGCCACCCGCTCGGTACCTTCAGCGTTGCGCATGCCCTCGATCAGGTCGACCACGAAGGCCTCGGGCTCGGCGGGCAGCTCTTCGAAGACCGCGGTCGCGGCGTAGTCGGCCGCCGCGATCCCGGCCCGGCGGCCGAACACGTTGATGTCGAGCAGCGAGTTCGTGCCCAGGCGGTTCGCGCCGTGCACGGACACACACGCGACCTCACCCGCGGCGTACAGGCCGGGGATCACGTCGTCGTTGTTGGCCAGCGCCTCGCCCTTGATGTTGGTCGGGATGCCGCCCATCGCGTAGTGCGCGGTCGGGAAGACCGGGATCTGCTCGGTGTACGGCTCGACACCCAGGTAGGTCCGGGCGAACTCCGTGATGTCCGGCAGCTTGGCGTCGATGTGCGCGGGCTCGAGGTGGGTCAGGTCGAGCATCACGTACGCCTTGTCGGGCCCGCAGCCACGGCCTTCGCGCACCTCGTTGGCCATCGCGCGCGCCACCATGTCGCGCGGCGCGAGGTCCTTCACGGTCGGCGCGTAGCGCTCCATGAAGCGCTCGTTGTCCGAGTTCCGCAGGATGCCGCCCTCACCACGCGCGGCCTCCGACAGCAGTACGCCGAGGCCGGCCAGACCGGTCGGGTGGAACTGGAAGAACTCCATGTCCTCCAGGGGCAGCCCCTTGCGCCACGTGATGCCCATGCCGTCACCGGTGAGGGTGTGCGCGTTGGACGTCGTACGGAAGACCTTGCCGAAGCCGCCCGAGGCGAACACGATCGACTTGGCGCTGAAGATGTGCAGTTCGCCGGTGGCCAGCTCGTAGGCGACGACACCGGTCGCGCGCCCGCCGACCATCAGCAGGTCGAGAACGTAGAACTCGTTGAAGAACTCGACGTTCTGCTTGATGCACTGCTGGTACAGCGTCTGCAGGATCATGTGGCCGGTCCGGTCCGCGGCGAAACAAGACCGCCGTACGACGGCCTCACCGTGGTTGCGGGTGTGTCCACCGAAGAACCGCTGGTCGATCTTGCCCTCAGCGGTCCGGTTGAACGGCAGGCCCATCTTCTCCAGGTCGAGGACCGCGTCGACGGCCTCGCGGCACATCACCTCGGCCGCGTCCTGGTCGACCAGGAAGTCACCACCCTTGACCGTGTCGAAGGTGTGCCACTCCCAGTTGTCCTCCTCGACGTTGGCCAGGGCGGCACACATGCCACCCTGCGCCGCGCCGGTGTGCGACCGGGTCGGGTAGAGCTTCGTGAGCACTGCGGTCCGGGTCCGCTTGCTGGACTCCAGCGCCGCGCGCATACCGGCGCCGCCGGCGCCGACGATGACCACGTCGTACTGATGCCGCTGCATTGTGAAGCTGTCCTTACTTGCAGACCGACAGCGTGCTGCTGGGGTCGAGGCAGGGATCGAAGGTGAAGATGACCAGGGTGCCGAGGACAACGACCACGATCGAGGCCGTGATCAGCAGTGCCTTCAGCCAGAACCGCGTCTGGTCCTTCTCGGCGTAGTCGTTGATGATCGTGCGCATCCCGTTGGTGCCGTGCAGCATCGCCAGCCACAGCATCAGCAGGTCCCAGACCTGCCAGAGCGGGTTGGCCCACTTGCCGGCCACGAAAGCGAAGTCGAGGGCGGTGATGCCGCCGCCGAGCATCAGGTTCACGAACAGGTGCCCGAGGACCAGGACGACCAGGGCGAGCCCGGACAGCCGCATGAACAGCCAGCTGTAGAGCTCGAAGTTGGTCTGACCGGACCGGTTCCGGCCGCCGCCCTTGAGCGAGCGGGAGCGGGTGCTCGACCGCGGAGCTGCGATGTCGCTCATCTCGTCAGCCTCCGAAGACGTGCATCAGGTGCCGGATCACGAACGGCACGAACAGGACGACCCACACGACGCCGACACCGATCATCAGCTTGCGCTGGTTGCGGGGACCCTTGGCCCAGAAGTCGACCAGGATCAGCCGGATGCCGTTGAAGGCGTGGAACAGGATCGCTCCGACCAGTCCGACCTCCATCAGGCCGACGATCGGGTTCTTGTAGGTGCCGATGACCTCGTTGTAGGCCTCCGGTGACACCCGGACCAGAGCTGTGTCGAGCACATGCACGAGCAGGAAGAAGAAGATTCCCACCCCGGTGATCCGGTGTGCGACCCATGACCACATGCCCTCGCGGCCACGGTAGAGCGTGCCGACTGGTTTGCTGGGCAAACCGATCCTCCGATCGGATCTCGGATCGAGAGCCGGTGCGGCTGCCGCGATCGGCTCGGCCCGGTAGGAAAACCCGGCCGGGTTCGATGGTAGTCCTGCTGCCCTGCGGCTTTTGTCCTGACAGGTGTGACATCGCTCTCGCGCGTGTCGGAGGCTCCCCTCAATTGGCCCACCTGGCCGACCCGCCACTGGCCCTCGACCGATGACCCCACCGTGTTCTTGACTTCAACTGGGCTTGAGGGCACAGAGTCCGGTCACCACATCATTGGGAGGGGATCACGGTGAGTTTCTGGATCTGCGCAACCTGTGCGGTCGAACACTCCGAGCAGGTCGAGGTCTGTGCGATCTGCGCCGACGAGCGCCAGTGGGTGCCGGCCGACGGCCAGCACTGGACCACGCTCGCGGAGCTGTCCGCCGGCGGGACCGAGGTCGTCATCGAAACGGTTGAACCAGGCTTGTACGGCGTCACGTCGAAGCCGCCGGTGGGGATCGGCCAGCAATCGATGCTGGTGACAACGACCGCGGGAAACCTGTTGTGGGACCCGATCGGCTACCTGGACGACGATGCGATCAGCCGGATTCAGCACCTCGGCGAGGTCGTCGCGATCGTTGCCAGTCACCCGCATATGTACGGCGTCCAGGTCGAGTGGAGTCACCGGCTGGGCGACGTACCGGTGTATGTGTCGGAGGCGGATGCCGAGTGGGTCGCGCGGCCGGATGCGGTGATCACTCCGTGGAGTGGCGTACTCAACCCGTTGCCCGGAGTAACCGTTCTTCAACCCGGCGGTCACTTCCCCGGTAGCGCGGTCGTGCACTGGGCAGATGGTGCCGACGGCAAGGGTGTCGTGCTGTCCGGTGACACCATCTTCGCCAACCCGGATCGCACTTCGGTGAGCTTCATGCGCAGCTACCCGAACCGCATCCCGCTGTCCGGCGCGGTGGTCGACCGGGTGGCCAAAGCTTTGGACCCCTACGAGTACGACCGGCTCTACAACAACTTCGGCTCGGTGATCCCGGTCGATGCCAAGGCCGTCGTACGACGCTCTGCCGATCGCCACATGGCGTGGACGCGCGGCGACTACGACCACCTGACCTAGGCGGCTAGGCGGCTCTGGGCCAGCCGGGTGTGCAGAGCCAGCATGCGTTGGATGCAGGTATCCCAGTCGTAGAGCTCTGCGCGGCGACGCGCAGCGGCTCGGCGGTTGGGCACCTGCGCCAGCTGCAGTACGGCGTCAGCCAGGGCGACCGGGTTGGCGTGCCCCCAGCGACCACAGGTCTCGTCGACCAGTTCGCGCGCACCGCCGGTGTTCGCCGTCACAACCGGCGTACCGGCGGCAAGAGCCTCCAGTACGGCGAGGCCGAACGTCTCGCCGGGGCAGACCGAGAGGGCGATGTCCGCCTCGGCCAGATGCGTCGCCAGCTTGTGTCGACCGTCGACGTACCCGTGGAAGGTGATCGGTGCCGAGCCTGCGATGTCCAGCAGCTCGTCCAGGTGCGGACCGGTGCCGTAGACATCCATCTGCAGCTTGACCCCGCGCCGGTGCAGCTCTGCGGCGGTGGCGACTGCCAGGTGCGGGCTCTTCTCGCGGGAGAGGCGACCGGCGTGCACGAGCTTCAGTACGCCGTCATCTGCCGGTTGGCCGAGTGAGGGGTGGAAGGTGTCGAGGTCGACGCCGAGCGGGATGCGGACGAGCGGGGTGGTCACGTCGTCGAACTCGGCAGCGGCGTACCGGGACGTCACCACGACTGCGTCGTACGTGCGACTGAGGATCTTGTAGAGCGCGGCCACTGAGGCGACCACATGGAGCTGGCTGGCCTTCACACCCTCGGCGCGGCGCTGGACGCTCTCTCCGGTCCAGCGGCTGGTGTACGTGGTGACCTCGCCGAGCATCCGGCCGGGGCGCAGTACGTCGTGACCGCCGAGCTGACCGGGTCGCGCCGCACCGAGCGCCAGCATCGCGTCCAGGCGCTCATGGCTGAACAGGACAGTGCCGACGTCGTTCTTGCGGGCCCAGCGCGCGACCGGGAGCAGCGTCGACTTGTCGGAGATCTCGACCGTGGTCGGCTGGAACTTCTTCAGTACGTCGATCACGTTCCAGGGCGTGGTGATCAGGCGGTAGCCGCCACTCACCCTGGGCGCCTTCACCCGCACGACAGTGCCGAACTCGGTCTCGACGATCTCGTCCCGCTCGCCCGGGATGATGACGATCCGGTCGGCGCCGGCATCGACGTACCCCTGGCCGATGTGCTCGATCGCGGTCCGCATCCCGCCGGAAGTGGGTCCGACGAAGTTGGCCAGCTGGGCGATTCGCAGGCTGCTCACGCGACCCGCCGTACGGCGGCAGTTTCGTGCAGGACCTGGGCGTAGTGGCGGTCGACCAGGTCGTCGACGACCGCGGACCAGGTGCGGGACTGGACTCGCTGGAGACCGCTGGCAGCCATCCGGGCGCGGGCCTCGGGGTGGTCCAGGAGGGTCTTGACGGCTTGTTTCAGCGAGCCGGTCTGACCGGGTTCGAAGAGCAGGCCGTTGACGCCGTCGTGGATCAGGTCGAGGGGGCCGCCTGCGGCCGGACCGACAGTGGCTACGCCGGAAGCCTGTGCCTCCTGGATTGTCTGGCAGAAGGTCTCGTGTTCGCCGGTGTGCACGAAGACGTCCAGCCCGGCGAAGATCGAGGCCAGGTCGGCTCCCCGGCGCATCCCGAGAAAGGTTGCTTTGGGCAACGCGTGTTCGAGCGAAGCGCGGTCCGGTCCGTCGCCGACGATCACGACCCGGCAGTCCAGCTCGCTCAGCTCGGCCAGGCGCCGAACCTTCTTCTCCGCGGCCAGGCGGCCGACGTACCCGACGATCGGTTTGCCGTCCGGGGAGATCTCGCGGCGCCAGGCCTCGTTGCGGTGCTGCGGGTCGAAGAGATCGAGGTTTACGCCGCGACCCCAGTGATGGACCCGCGGTACGCCGCCCTGCACGAGGGCCTCGACCGACGCGGTGGACGGCGCGAGAGTGCGGTCGGCGCGCGAATGCGTCCGTCGTACCCAGCGCCAGATCCCACGATCGGCGGCCGCGAACCAGGGGTACTGGCGAGCGAACCCG
This sequence comes from Kribbella antibiotica, assembly GCF_004349055.1. Taxonomy (GTDB): domain Bacteria; phylum Actinomycetota; class Actinomycetes; order Propionibacteriales; family Kribbellaceae; genus Kribbella; species Kribbella antibiotica. The sequence continues at coordinate 9,563 of NZ_SMKX01000108.1, read as the reverse complement.
GCGATATCGGTCTGGAAGATCGCCACCGTCGGCAGCCCGAGCCGGCGCGCAGCGCGCAGCCCGTAGGCGCCGATAATGAATGGCGAGGCCACGTGCACCAGATCAGGCTTGAACTCGGCCATCGCCCGCTCGATCGACGGATCCGGCAACCCGACCGGAAACTCCTTGTACCCCGGCGTCCGGAAGCTGCGCGCCCGGATCACCTGCACATCGCCGTAACTGTCGGGGCCCGGACCGGGCGCGATGATGAGCAGCTCGTGCCCGCGAGCACGGAGCCGGTCGGCGACATGGCGAGCCGTGTTCGCCACGCCATTGATCTGCGGCAGGAAGGTCTCGGCAACCATCACGATTCGCACACTTCGGAGGTTCCGCGCCGTGCATGAACCCTCGGCGACGTTGCCGTGACAGCTTGTGGATCCCCTGCCGAAGCATTCAAGGACGCTTGATGTCTGCCCGGTGACAAGTGGGCGTCACCACACTGCCGAAACGCAAACAGCAGGCTAGCTGTCCGGCGCGAGCAGCGGCACCGAGGGAAAGCAGCGAGCTCAGCCCTCGCCGCGCAGCAGATCCAGGATCTCGTCGGTGGCCATGCCGCTGGAGCCGCGACCACGCAGCCGGCTCGCGACCTGCTGCCCGTGGGAGCGGCTATGCGCCGCTTTGGCCCTTGGCTCTGAGCTTCATCGATGCCTCCACGGTAGGAATCCAACCAGAGGCTCTACCGGACCGGAAACTGATAGTTGCCGCCGGCGTGCCTACCTGTCGGACGCACTGGCTGCCAAGCTCGGGTTTGTGGTGCTGTGACCACAGGGTGCTTGATCTCACCAGCCTGGTGCATACCAGTGGAGGGGTGGTTCCGCCTACGGTGGGGAGATGAGTCATCGCAGTGAGTCCGGGTTCGAGTTCGAGCCGGTGTACGACGCGGGCACGCTGGACGGGTTCGACCCGGAGGCGAAGCTTGGCGAGCCGGGGCAGTACCCGTACACCCGTGGGGTGTACCCGACGATGTACACGCAGCGTCCGTGGACGATGCGTCAGTACGCCGGGTTCGGGACGGCCGCGGAGTCGAACCAGCGGTACCACCAGCTGATCGACGCCGGGACCATGGGGTTGTCGGTCGCCTTCGACCTGCCGACGCAGATGGGGTACGACTCCGACGCCACGATCGCGTCCGGCGAGGTCGGCAAGGTCGGGGTGGCGATCGACTCGATCGACGACATGCGGATCCTGTTCGACCGGATCCCGCTGGACCAGGTCTCCACCTCGATGACGATCAACGCGCCGGGCTCGGTGCTGTTGCTGCTGTACCAACTCGTCGCCGAGGAGCAAGGCGTCACCGGTGACCAGCTCACCGGGACGATCCAGAACGACGTACTGAAGGAGTACATCGCGCGGGGGACCTACATCTACCCGCCGAAGGAATCGCTGCGGCTGATCAGCGACATCTTCGCGTACTGCCAGACCGAACTGCCGCGCTGGAACACGATCTCGATCTCCGGCTACCACATGGCCGAGGCCGGTGCGACGCCTGCGCAGGAGATCGCGTTCACCCTGGCCGACGGCATCGAATACGTCCGTACGGCGGTTGCGGCCGGGCTCGACGTGGACACGTTCGCACCGCGGTTGTCGTTCTTCTTCGTGGCCCGTACGACGCTCCTCGAAGAGGTCGCGAAGTTCCGCGCCGCCCGCCGGATCTGGGCGCGGGTGATGCGGGACGAGTTCGGCGCGAAGAACCCGAAGTCGCAGATGCTGCGGTTCCACACCCAGACCGCCGGGGTGCAGTTGACCGCGCAGCAGCCGGAAATCAACCTCGTGCGAGTCGCCGTGCAGGGGTTGGCCGCCGTACTGGGTGGGACGCAGTCGCTGCACACCAACTCGTACGACGAAGCGATCGCGCTGCCGACCGAGAAAGCGGCCCGGCTGGCGCTGCGGACGCAGCAGGTGCTCGCGTATGAAACCGACATCACGGCAACGGTGGACCCGTTCGCCGGCTCGTATGTCGTCGAGGCCCTCACCGACAAGGTCGAGGCCGAGGCGGTCGAGCTGATGAACCAGGTCGAGGAGTACGGCGGTGCCGTGGCCGCGATCGAGAAGGGTTTCCAGAAGCAGGAGATCGAGCAGTCGGCGTACCGGATCTCGCTCGAGATCGACTCGGTCGAACGCGTCGTCGTCGGCATGAACAAGTTCAAGATCACCGATGAAGAACCTTACGAACCGCTCCGCGTCGACCCCGCCATCGAGGCCCAGCAGGTAGCCCGCCTGGCCAAACTCCGCGCCGAACGCGACCAGACCGAGGTCGACGAGGCCCTGGCCGAGCTCAAGAAAGCCGCCGAAGGCACCGACAACTGCCTCTACCCGATGAAGCGAGCCCTCAAAGCCCGAGCCACCGTCGGCGAGGTCAGCAACACCCTCCGCGAGGTCTGGGGCGTCTACGTCCCCGCCGACACGTTCTAGCTGCGGACGTGCATCACCCACTAAGTGCTGAAAAGACCCGGGGTACGACTGCCTTCAGGCGTGGCGCCGCGCGGCCGGGCGAGTTAGTGGGTGATGGAAGTCCGCCTGGCCAGTTCCCCGGCTGGGGGGAAGCGGCTTTGTGTTGAGTTGCTGCCTCTCAGCGGCAGTAGTCCTTCGCAAAGCGGAGCGTGAGGAGGGCGCTTGTGCGGCTCAGTCGAGGAGGGCGGCTGAGGTTAGGAGGGTGGTGGCTAGGGAGATCGACTCTTCTGAGGGGTCGAAACCCGGGGTGTGGAGGTCGCCGGTGGTGTCGAGGGTCGGCGGGCGGACGCCTAGGCGGGCCATGGCGCCGGGGACGTGCTCCAGGTACCAGGCGAAGTCTTCGCCGCCGAGCGACTGATCGGTGGGGCTGATGGCGCCGGTGCCGAGGGTTTGCTGGGCGGCAGAGCGCAGTACGTCGATCGCCGTCGGGTCGTTCATGACCGGGGGCACGCCGTGGGTGACCTCGGTGTCGACCTGGATGCCGTACGGCGCGACGAGCTGGTTGGCGAGCTTGGGGATCAGGTCGGCGGCTTGGCGCCAGGCGTTGACGTCCAGGCAGCGGAGCGTGCCTTCGGCTTCCCCTCGCGACGGGATGGCGTTGGCGGCGGAGCCGGAGGTGATGCGGCCCCAGACGAGCGACATGCCGGCGCGGGGGTCGACGCGGCGGGACAGGGCCGCCGGGAGCTCGGTCACAAGGGTGGCGAGCGCGTAGACGAGGTCGCCGGTCAGGTGCGGTCGGGAGGTGTGCCCGCCGGGCCCACTCAGCCGAACGAGGATCCGATCAGCGGCCGCGGTCAGCGCGCCGACACGGAGGCCGATCTGACCGACCTGCAAGCGCGGATCGCAGTGCACCCCATAGATACGCCGTACGCCGTCCAGCCCGCCGGCCGCGATCACGCCGAGTGCGCCACCGGGCATCACCTCTTCGGCCGGCTGGAAGATGAGCCGCACGCGCCGGTCCAGTTGCCCGTCACGCGCCATACCGGCCAGCACGAGCGCAGCGCCGACCAGGCCGGCGGTGTGGATGTCGTGACCGCAGGCGTGCGCGACGCCCTCGCTCGTCGACCGCCAGGGCGCCTCGACGCCGTCCGGGACCGGCAGCGCGTCGATGTCGGCGCGCAGCGCGACACACGAGTCGCCGGAGCCGATGTCGCAGATCAGGCCGGTGCCGGTGGGCAGCACACGCGGAGACAGGCCGGCGTCGCGAAGACGGCGTACCAGGAGCTCGGTGGTCCGGACCTCGTGCCAGCCGAGCTCGGGGTGCGCATGCAGGTCCCGCCGGAGCTCGACTGTGGTCTCGCGAACTTCCTCGACGCGCGCGAGGACGTCAGCGACCAGCAACTGATGACTCATGCCCGCGATTGTTACATGGGTCCTGAATCGTTCACCGAAGGTGACGGCAGCGCCACCACGGAGCGTGCACAGTGTGACCGGCGCCAGGCGCTCGGTGACTGCGCCGCAGGAGTTGCGGAAATGTGACGAAAGTGCCGGTCACTTTCCGGTATCGAGGTCAACTTGCCGTTCTAACTAACACTGGCCGCACCTATAGTCTGCGGATGGCACGCAGGGGCAGGCGTGCGGGCCAACAGTCTGGTACGACGAAGGAGACGTCCGGTGAAGAAGTTCGTGCGGGGAACCGCGATTGTGGGCGTTCTGACGCTCGCCGTCGCAGCTTGTGGCAGCAAGCCGGCTGAGAGCGGACCGAGCGGAGGCTCGGACAACAAGGCCTTCAAGGCCTGCATGGTCTCCGACTCCGGCGGTTTCGACGACAAGTCGTTCAACCAGACGTCGTACAAGGGTCTGCAGGACGCCGTGAAGGCCAAGGGCCTGACCGAGGTCAAGGCGGAGTCGAAGTCGGACAACGACTACCCGACCAACATGACCGCGATGGTCGCGGCCAAGTGCAACGTGATCGTGGCCGTCGGCTTCAAGCTCGAGGACGCGACCGACAAGGCCGCGAACGCGAACGCCGGCATCAAGTTCGCGATCGTGGACTCCGCTCCGGCCAAGCCGATCGCGAACGTGAAGCCGCTCGGCTTCAACACCGCGCAGTCCAGCTTCCAGGCCGGTTACCTGGCCGCGGCGATGTCCAAGTCCGGCAAGGTCGGCACCTTCGGCGGCGTCAAGATCCCGCCGGTGACGATCTTCATGGACGGGTTCGCCGAGGGCGTGGCGTACTACAACAAGCAGAAGTCGAAGAACGTCACCCTGCTCGGCTGGGACGAGGCCAAGCAGGACGGTCTGTTCACCGGTGACTTCGAGGACAAGGCCAAGGGCCAGAACAACGCGCAGAACCTGATCACCCAGGGTGCGGACATCATCTTCCCGGTGGCCGGTCCCTCGGGTCTGGGTGGCTTGCAGGCCGCCAAGGCCAGCAACGGCAAGGTGAACGCGATCTGGGTCGACACCGACGGTTGTGAGTCCGCCGCGGAGTACTGCTCGGTCCTGATCAGCAGTGTCAAGAAGGGGATGGACGTCGCCGTCCAGGACGCCATCACCTCGGTCGTCGACAACAAGTTCGACAACAAGCAGTTCATCGGAACGCTGGAGAACGGTGGCACGGCGCTGGCGCCGTTCCACGAGTTCGACAGCAAGGTCCCGGCCGAGCTGAAGACCGAACTCGAGCAGATCAAGACCGACATCATCGGCGGCAAGATCACCATCGAGTCCAAGGTGCAGCCGAAGGCGTCCTGAACCACCGCGTAGTACGGTGCGAGCCAGGAAGGCCGACCTCCCGGTCGCCTTCCTGGCTCTCGGTATGAGAAGAGGGGCTGCATGCATCTCGAGCTGTCCGGCCTGACCAAGAGCTTCGGCTCGCTGGTCGCCAACGATCACATCGACCTGGTCATCGAGCCGGGCGAGATCCACTGCCTGCTCGGTGAGAACGGCGCCGGCAAGAGCACGCTGATGAACATGCTGTACGGGCTGCTGCAGCCCGACTCCGGCGAGATCGTCATCGACGGCGAGACGGTGAAGATCACCTCGCCGAACGACGCGATCAAGCACGGCATCGGCATGGTCCACCAGCACTTCATGCTGGTCCCGGTCTTCACCGTCGCGGAGAACATCATGCTCGGCCGGGAGAACACCCACCCCGGTGGTGTGCTGGACCGCAAGAAGGCGAACAAGATCGTCACCGAGCTGTCCGAGCGGTACGGGTTCGAGGTCGATCCCGAGGCGCTGGTCGAGGACATTCCGGTCGGCGTCCAGCAGCGCGTGGAGATCATCAAGGCGCTGACGAACGACGCCAGTGTGCTGATCCTGGACGAGCCGACCGCGGTGCTCACCCCGGCCGAGATCGACGAGTTGATCGCGGTGATGCGGCAGCTCAAGGAGAACGGCACCTCGATCGTCTTCATCACCCACAAGCTCAAAGAGGTCAAGGCGATCGCGGACAAGATCACCGTGATCCGCCGCGGCAAGGTGGTCGGCCAGGCCGAGCCTTCCGCGACCGAGGAACAGTTGGCCGAGTTGATGGTCGGGCGCGCGGTCGACCTGGTCGTCGACAAGGAACCGGCACAGCCCAAGGACGCCGTACTCCGCGTCACCGGCCTGACCGTGATCGTCGAGCGCGGGTTCACCGCCGTCGACAACATCGACCTGGAGGTCCGGGCCGGCGAGATCCTCGCGGTGGCCGGGGTCCAGGGCAACGGCCAGACCGAGCTCGCCGAGGCGCTGCTCGGCCTGACCCCGATCGCGGCCGGCAGCATCACTCTCGACGGCAACGAACTGACCGGGAAGTCGACCCGGCAACGCCTCGACGCCGGTATCGGTTACGTCCCGGAGGACCGCGGGCAGGACGGCTTCGTCGGCTCGTTCACGGTCGCCGAGAACCTGGTGCTCGACCTGTTCCGCAAGGCGCCGTTCGGCAACGGGCTGGCGCTGAACACCGACGCGATCGACCAGAACGCGCACACGCGGGTGGAGGAGTACGACATCCGTACCCAGGGTGTTGACCAGCCCGTGTCGTCGCTGTCCGGTGGTAACCAGCAGAAGGTCGTGCTGGCCCGTGAGCTGTCCCGGTCGCTGAAGCTGCTGGTCGCTTCGCAGCCGACCCGCGGTGTGGACGTCGGCTCGATCGAGTTCGTGCACAGCCGGATCGTGCAGGAGCGCGACCAGGGCACCGCCGTACTGATCGTGTCCACCGAGCTGGACGAGATCGCGGCGCTGGCCGACCGGGTCGCGGTGATGTACCGCGGCAAGGTGGTCGGCGTCGTACCGGCCGACACCCCACGCGACGAGCTCGGCCTGATGATGGCCGGCGCCTCCAAGTCCGAGGCGCACGACGTCGCGATCGAGAACCCGACCACGTTGGGAACCATCTAGATGACTACAGCAACAGCGCCTCCGGCCGAGCCGCAGGAGCGGTCCGGGCTGCCGTCGTGGGCGATTCAGGGCCTCGTGTCGCTCAGCGCGATCGTGCTCGCGCTGGTGGTCGGGGCGATCCTGATCATCGTCGGCGACGACGAGGTGAAGAAGGCCGCCGGGTACTTCGGCGCGGCGCCGCTGGACACCTTCTCGGCCGCGTTCTCCGCGGTCGGCGAGGCCTACAAGGCGCTGGCGGTCGGTGCGATCGGTGGGGTCACGCCGATCAGCGAGTCGCTGACCCAGGCCACTCCGCTGATCTGCGGCGGCCTCGCGGTCTCGCTGGCCTTCCGGACTGGTCTGTTCAACATCGGCGCTCAAGGGCAGTTGATCATGGGCGCGATCCTGGCCGGGTACGTCGGGTTCGCCTGGCACCTGCCGCCGGTTCTGCACCTGATCGTCGCGATCGTGGCGGGTCTGATCGGTGGCGCGCTCTGGGGCGGTGTGGTCGGGCTGCTGAAGGCCCGCACCGGCGCCCACGAGGTGATCGTCACGATCATGCTGAACTACGTCGCGATCTACCTGCTGCAGTGGTTGCTCACGACAACGACATTCCAGCGGCCCGGGCGGGCCGACCCGATCTCGCCGGTCGTCGACGCGAACGCGCAGTACCCGCAGTTCGGTGACACCCGGCTGCACGTCGGCTTCCTGCTGGCGCTGGTCGCCGCGGTGTTCGTCTGGTGGCTGCTCAACAAGTCGACGGTCGGTTTCGAGCTGCGCGCGGTCGGTGCGAACGCAGATGCCTCAAAGACAGCCGGTATGTCGGTCGGTCGGGCTTACGTGATTGCGATGGTCGTTGCTGGTGCGCTGGCCGGTCTGGCCGGGACGCAGCAGGTGCTCGGAACCGACCTGCCGCTGACTGACGGCGTTGCCGCTTCGGTCGGGTTCGACGCGATCACAGTTGCGCTGCTCGGTCGGGGTACGCCGCTGGGCACCGTACTGGCTGGTCTGCTCTTCGGTGCTCTGAACGCAGGCGGTCTGCAGATGCAGCTCATCACACAGACCCCGCTGACACTGACAACGGTGCTGCAGGCAACGATTGTGCTGTTCGTAGCGGCTCCGGCTCTGGTCCGCTCGGTCTTCCGGTTCTTACCGAAGGATCGCGGATCCGGAACCATCCTCGCGAAGGGCTGGAACGGATGAGCGCCTCGACGGTTCAGGACGCCGTACCGGCTGCTCCGGTGGCGATCGAAGGTCCGGCGGATCGTGTTCGCCGGTTGCGCGTCGGCGGGCTGATGCTGGTCTTCGCGCTGCTCGGGCTCGGGCTGGCGATCTTCACCAAGAGCGGCAAGGCGACGTTCCAGCTGGTCTCCGGTGACCTGACGGGCAACCTGCTCGGGTTGCCGGCCCAGCCGGTCGCGCTACTGCTCGGTGCCCTCGGCGTACTGGCCGCGGTCGCCTACGTGCTGCGCAGGGTCCCGCAGACGTATTCGGGTTACCTGGCGATCATCCTCGGCGTCAGCTTCATCGGCGCCTTCCTGTGCTGGGCGGCGGCCGGCAAGGTCTTCCCGCTGGCCAACCAGTTCCAGGGCACGCTGAACTTCGCCACCCCGCTGATCCTCGGTGCGCTCGCCGGAGTGCTGTGCGAGCGGGCCGGTGTCATCAACATCGCGATCGAGGGCCAGTTCCTGGTCGGCGCGTTCACGGCGGCCGTCGTCGCCAGTACGACGGGGAGCGCGGTCGCGGCGTTGATCGCGGCGGCGGCATCAGGCGTACTGATGGCTTTGCTGCTCGCGGTGTTCTCGATCAAGTACCTGGTGAACCAGGTCGTGCTCGGCGTCGTGCTGGTCGTGTTCGCGACCGGTGTCACCGGATTCCTGTACGACCAGTTCCTGCAGGAGGACTCGGCCAAGCTGAACACGCCGGATGTGCTGTCGGCCGTGAAGATCCCCGGGCTGGGCGACATTCCGTTCATCGGGCCGATCCTGTTCAACCAGACCGTGCTGGTCTACCTGACCTACATCGCGGTCGGGGTCGTCACCTTCGTGCTCTTCCAGACCCGCTGGGGTCTGCGCGTCCGCGCCGTCGGCGAACACCCGAAGGCCGCCGACACGGTCGGTATCAGGGTCAAGCGCATCCGGTACTCCGCCGTACTGTGGGCCGGTGTTCTCGCCGGTCTCGGAGGCGCGTTCTTCACGGTCGGGTACGCCGGGTCGTTCACGAAGGAGATGACCGCCGGCAACGGCTTCATCGCGCTGGCCGCCCTCATCATGGGCCGCTGGCACCCGATCGGCGCGATGGTCGCAGCCCTCTTCTTCGGCTTCGCCACCCAGTTGCAGTCGCAGCTCCAGATCATCCAGACCCCGATCCCCGGCGAACTCCTCCTGATGGCCCCCTACCTCGCCACGATCATCGCGGTCGCCGGCCTGGTCGGCCGAGTCCGAGCCCCCAAGGCAGACGGCGAGCCCTACGTCACCGAATAACCCGCCCCGTCCCCGTTCCAGGCGATCCCCATTTGGTGGGCTGGCCCATCCCGTTGTGGGTGGGCTAGCCGCATGCGGTGGGCTCACCCACACTCGGGTGGGTCAGCCCATCAAATTGGGGCGGCGGGGCCACCAGGCAGGTTGGCCGAGGTGGACCGGGCCCTAGCGGGGTGGGCGGTTCGGCGTTTGGTGGGCCGGCCTATCGCGTTGTGGGTGGGCTAGTCGCATGCGGTGGGCTCACCCACACTGGCGTGGGTCAGCCCATCAAATGGGGCTGGGGTTGGA
>NZ_SMKX01000107.1 GCF_004349055.1 Kribbella antibiotica | reverse complement strand
GTATAAGAGACAGGCCCTTCGCCGGGCTACCGCCCGCCAATCTGCGCGCTACCGCGCGCCCGAGAACGGGCCGCGTCCGGCTGAGGCCGCCTCGGACGCGAGCAGGTCCCAGACCTCGCGGCAATGAACGGCCGAGAGCTGAAGTGCTCACGCGGAGAAACGCACGCCGTGCTCGAACCTGCGGCCGCGCCCCTACCCACACCTGCAGCTTGGCAGGTTCTCGACCCTCTTGACTTGAGTTATCGACAGGTAGTGCTAAAGGCAGCAACCGGGCTTGAGGCCGAGGGATCAGGATGGCGGAGATTCGAGGAAATGACGGAGATAGGATCCTGGCTTGCTCAGGTATCGGCGCCAGTGATCGACGATGTCGAGTTCTTCCCATGGCGTGGTGCGGATGCCGTGGTCACCGACTTCGAGGATCTGGGCTCCGGGAAGGCTGGCAAGGATGGGCGAGTGAGTGGCGCAGATGATTTGCCCGCCCTGCTTCGTGACGCGGTCGAGGAGGTCGATCAGTCGTAGGCAAGAGGTGAACGACAGCGCGGCTTCGGGTTCGTCCAGGAGGTACAGCCCCGGGCCGGAGATCATGGTTTCGAGGACGGTGAAGAAGCCTTCGCCGTGGGATTGCTCGGTGAGGTCGTCTTCCCAGAAGCCGTACATGCCGGAAACGTTGTTGCCGAGGTTGAACAAGGTCTCGGCGCGGAAGAAGAACGCCCGACGCTTGAGTCTCGGGCCGTGGATCAGCCGCAGTCCGGCGCTGGTCAGATCGGCATCCAGTACCTCGCCGAGCGGGGTGAGCGCGCCGGTGCTGGAGTACTTGGTTCCGGCTTTCCCACCTTCGGAGTTGATGCCGCAGACGTCAGCGATGGCCTCGACGATGGTGGACTTGCCGGAGCCGTTCTCACCCACCAGAAATGTCACCGGCGCCGTGAAGTCAAGCCCGCCGTCCAGCGCCTGTACGGCGGGAAGCGTGAACGGCCAACCATCGCCGAGCGGGCTGCCGAAGGTCAGCCGCGTCATGAGCAACGAGTTCATCGTCCCCCCAGCGACGTGAGTATCCGTTGGGTTAGCTGCCCGACCGGATCTTGCAGAGCAGGGTAGTCGCCCATTCGCTCGGCGCGGTTGAGGACGTGGGCAGCGGCGGCGAGCTGAGCAAGCTGACCGGTCGGGGTGTCCAGGACATCGGCGAAGACATCGTGGACACGCGCGGCCGTGTCCGGAACGAGCAGGCTGTGGCAGTACAGCAGAGCCGGGCCGTACCCCGCTGGGGCGCTGCCCCAGTACTCCCAATCAAGCAGCCACAGCCTGGGTTGGGTCAGGTTGGCCCAATGCAGATCGGTGTGTTCAGTCCTTAGCTCCAGATCAGGCACGCCGAGCGGTCGCTCGTACAAGTCTTCGAGTTCGCGAAGGTAGGTCTGAGGGTCGTGCTCGCCTCGGGAGGTGGGCTGGGTGGCCAGCTCGTCGACTGCCGTTCGTAGCTCCGACCACCAAGCGTCCGACAGGTCTAACTGTGTCGTCAGTTCTGGCGTGGGTGAGCATGGCTGGTCGCGTATGTAGCTGAACAGTTCGGCGTAGATGACTACCGGTTCCTCGGTCCACTCCACTCGTTCAACGAGTTCGGGCTTCGGTACACCGGTGATGACGGCGGCGTCGACGTTGCCGGTCCAGACCTCGCCGCGCGCCCAGTCGCGATGTTCGGCTGTTGCGCGCAGCCACAAACGAGTCCCGTCGCCACCGATTGCCGCCGATCCGATCGTGCGATCCCACCAGCCAAAGATGACGTCACCGTCCAGTTCGACGCCCAGCCCGCCGGCCGCCTGCCCGAGGACACGACAAAGAAAGGCACGCTGCTCAGTCGACCCATCGGTCTCGGGCTGGTCGTCAGCCACGCTTCGCTCTCAGTCCTGCTCATCTCGTGGGGCGGCACTTGTTAGGTGCACAGTTCCTAGCCACAGGTGACTGAGATGACGTGACCTGGAGTGTCTAGCCGCGAAGCGCCTCGGAGACTCGCCGGAGGCGGTCCATCCACCATTCCGTTCGTGCGGGGTCTTTCTGGCGAAACTCCTCAAGCAGACGGAGGTCTGGAACAGGTTGTTCTGTCGGGACCTCAATGAAGCCATCGGATGCACGGATGGAGGTGCCGTCGCCAACCACATCGCCGGTGAGCAGAGCGAGAGTGTTCAGACCGCAGGCAAAATCCAGCTCGGGCAGGGATGCTGCGAGCGCAACTCCCGCGGCCACATCGATGCTTGTGCCGAGGGTTGAGGTCACGACGCACGGCAGGCCGGCGGCTTCAGCGACTTCCAGTGAGCGCTTGAGACCGCCTAGCGGCGGCGGCTTGATGATCGCCACATCAGCTGCACCTGCTAGCGCGACCTTCAGAGGGTCTTCCGCTCTGCGAATGGACTCGTCTGCCGCGATCATTACATCGACTCGGCGACGAACGGCGGCGAGCTCTTCGACGGTCGTGCACGGCTGCTCTACATACTCCAGCCCGCCAGCCGCGGCATCGATCTGTTTGATGTTTCGCACTGCGGTGTCGACATCCCACAGACAGTTGGCATCGATTCGAATCGCACCACCGGGCCCAAGTGCGTCTCGAACAGCTTCCACACGAGCGATGTCCTCGCCAAGCGCGTCCGGGTGGTCGGCCACCTTCACCTTGGCCGTCTTGCACCCGGAGTCAAGGACGATCTGATGTGCCTTGTCCGGGGCCACAGCAGGCACCGTGCAGTTGACGGGGACACGAGATCGTTCGAAGGTCGGCCAGGGCGTGTTGGCTTGTTCGAGTGCCGCCTGAAGCCAGCCGATCGACTCGTTGTCGTCGTACTCGATGAACGGGCAGAACTCACCCCAACCGTGTTCTCCCTCGAAGAGGATGCCCTCGCGTGCTGCGATCCCTCGGAATCTGGAACGCATGGGAATCGAATAGACCACTACGTTCTGGAGGGCGACTTCGATGGAGGTCATACCCGAGTGTCCTCATTTCCTCGCGGCTGATGTGCCAGGTAGGCCGTGATCTCTTCGTCCAGCGTAGCCAGGTGCGTGGACTTCATCCGGATCGGCTGAACCTGACGATGCAACGTTCGAATACGGTCGACGGCGCGGCTCGAGCTGATCCGGGAGGCGGTTCGGACTGCGTCCAATCCCAGTGAGGTTGCGCGATCGAAGTCGCGGGCGACGAGGTGTGTGGTTGCCAAATCGGTTTGGACGAAGCACCGGCTCCGAGCGCGCCAGGGTTCGTAGCTTTCAAGTGCGTGGTTGATCAAACGCTCGGCGTTCGTACTTTCACCTGTGTCGCGAAGGCATCGGCCCAGATCTGCGAGTAGCTCCGCCTCCGTGTAGAAGGCCAGCCATGATGGCTCGTTGCCCGGGACAGAGCGCTCGAAGGCCTTCTCCGCCTTATGCACGGTCATCCGAGTCTCACGGGAGTCGCCGAGCAGAGCGTGGCCTCGTGCCTCGATGGCGCACAGCAGTCCCGACAGAACCGGTGTCAGGCGATCACTGGCGAGAGACTGCGCTGCGCGGGCTAGAGCAACAGCATGGCGGCCGTTGGAGATCCGCTCGCTCTCGCTAGTTGCGCTGTGGCCGATGTGGATTGTCATTCGACTCATGTAGCCGAGGATGTTTGCGGCGTACTGGGTGTCGCCAGCGGAGAGTGCGAGGTTCAGGGTCTGGATGTAGTACCGCTGCGCGAGGGCGTGGCGCCCGACATCGGCCGACATCGAGCCAGCTAGCCAAGACGTTTGAGCAACCACTCGTAGCAGGGCAGTTCCGACCTTGGCCGAGTACGAGCCCTTGAGAAGGTTCATCGCCTCGGAGTTGAGCAGGCGAACCCCTTGTTCGCGGACTCGGCCGGAACCGTAACGGTGATCAAGGCGCCATAGATGATCGAAGTGCTCCTGAAGGATTTCCACATCAGATTGACCGATCCGGCGGCCGGCAGCCTGCTCGGTGATCTGCGCAGGAGGCACTGTCATGGCGAATAGTGCTGGTTCCGCGAAGGCAGCCGCGCTGAAGGTCGTTCCGAGCAGGAAGTTTCGACGGTTCATATCCCTATCCGATAGCGAGACAACAGAACGGACCGTCTCATGCATCGAATCAGCGCTCTGGAGTCCGTCGTATGGATCCCTCTCGATCGGGCTTTGATCGACGAATCCGCACTCACTCACGGTGACTTCTCGTCCGAGGTGATGGGACAACACTTGCGCGACTAGGCGCGGAACGGGCCAGCGCGGCTGGGTCCCGGTCAACATCCTCTGGACGGATGTCGGCGTTGTCCCGAGATGGCAGCCTTCCTTGGCGCCCAGGCGGACTATGTCCCTGCCCAAAGCTGCGTTGCTCAGGCCTGCGTCATCCAGCAGCGCCCGAAGCAGTGTGTTCCCGGTGCTCGTCATCTCTATCGCAGCTCCGTGTTCGACAGATCGCCCACGGTAGTTGATTCTTCCTCACCCTCGTACGGGTCGCATCTCAGATGGTGCAAGTGAGACCCCTGTGAGACCCCTGGTACCTAAGTGATAACGCTGCGTGAGCATTGGGACTTCCTGGCCGGCCTGTTCTGCCCTTCGATAGAGCGAACCCAGGCAATTCGGCAAAGGGAGGCGGTTCTTATGGATTCGATCGTCGAGCCCATGTTGAAGCCGGCACCGCAGGCGTTCGCGCTTGATCGGAATCACAGCGCCTCGGGGATACGGCTGGGTCGTATCGCCTCAGATTTTGACTACCCGCTATCCACGGGGAAGCGGGTCCCCACAGCAAGCCTCGACGGCCTGTGCTGGGTATGCGACGGGCTATGGCCGTGCACACGATGCCCGGACGCTTTCGACCGCTGAACAACAACCTGAACGGGGGGATCGTCATGCAACGCGTTCATTGCTACTACCGACAGCACTTCATGATGACCGCGAAGGATCGCGCCGAGATGATGGCCAGATTTGTTGCCTACTCGCGGCAAAACGGTCTGGAACTCGCCGGCATCTTCAGCGACACAGTCGACTCGAAGTCGCAAGGACTCGCAACACTCCGAGTCGCGGTATCGCTGGACGCGCTCGTCGCCGTCCCTACGCTGCTGCATCTAGCTCCACTAGGCAAAGCAGACGCCGTCGTACACGAACTCGCTGAAGACGGGGCGGCGGTAGTGACTCTCCCGTTGCATTTTGACCAGGGACCGGCGCGATCGACACTCTGCGCAACCTCACCGCAGGGCCGGTACCTCACCCGGAGGCCCGGTACGTCACTGACCACCGCAGGGCGACGTACCGGGCCTCCCCCCACTCCCGGCGAGCGGGCCCGTAGCGATTGGGCTGCTCCTCGCTCGCCGTTCCACTCCGAGAATCCAATGCGCGGTTCTCGGACGGCTCTGCTGCCCTCGTCGCCTTCGGGCGCGCCTGGGCGAGGGCAGCACGAGCCAGCCCCTCAAAAGCGGTGAGACGGATGCGGCTCCCCCTGTGGTGAGCACGGCCGGCCCGCAGGGCGGCGTGACGACCGTGCTCGCACTCGAGTCACATCCGTCCCACCTTTGGTCCCCGCATTCCCTACTCGCCTAGGAGAACGTCGTGTTGAGTCCTGCTGTGTTTCCAGCCTTCGAACAGGCCTATCTGGATGTGCTAGACCACGTCGCCAATGAGTTCGAGTTCCAGAACGCACCGCGGGGCAACGAGAGCCGCGAGTGTCTGGGCTTGAGCTTCCAGATCGCAGATCCGAGAGACCGCTTTGCCTACCTGGCGGCGCGACAGGTCAATCCGGTATTCCACTACGCCGAAGCGCTGTGGTACCTGGCCGGCCGCAACGACCTCGACATGATCGGGTACTACGCGCCCCGCATGCAGCGGGACTCTCGCGACGGCGTCTCCATCGTCGGATCTGCCTACGGTTCACGGATCTTCAACCCACTCGACGGCGACACCGTCAGCCCATTCGATCGGGTACTGAACCTTCTGCGAACTGAGCCCAACTCGAAGCGCGGCGTCTTGCAGATCTTCGGCCGAGACGAACTTGCAGTCGAGACGAACCCTGACGTTTCGTGTGTTGTCGCGCTGCACTTGCTGGAGCGCGAAGGGCGCCTGCACATGGTCTGCTACATGCGCGCGAACGACATTGACCGCGGGCTCCTGGCAGACGTCTTCTCGTTCACCATGATCCAGGAATTCGCTGCGATCCAGCTCGGCCTGGAAGTCGGCGCCTACACCCATCACATCGGATCGGCGCATATCGGCGACCGCGACCTTGCCCGCGCGCGACGGACCTTGCAGGAGGCCAGCGAACGTACTCAGCGCCCTGCGTTCGAGGTCCGGACGATGCCGAAGGACACCAACTCTGACCTGATCGCTGAGCTGCTACGACACGAGGCAGCGCTGCGCACCAACGCGAGGCAGTACCGGCCATCCGAGATCGCAGAGATGGGATTCGACCCTTACTGGCAACAGGTACTGCTGATGTTCGAAGCGAAGCGCCAACTCGTCCACTGCCCGGCCGACACGGTCGACGATGAACTGATAGGCGCGCTGGATCCGGGGCTGCGGTGGCTAATGGCACGCCGTTGGCCGCGCCGCATTGCCCCCTTCGAGGTAGGGCAATGAAGCAGCCGCCGGGTCCCGGCGAAGTCGTGCTGGGTGGCGTGGACTGGGGCCGCTGGAGCGTCATCCTGCTCAAACCAGACTGTGTCCGCCGCGGTCTCACCGAAGCGGTCCTGGACAGGATCCGACGTGAGGTCCCGGTGCTTGCCCAGCGTCAGATGGTGGTTGAGGACTGGCAGATCTTCGTTCACTACTGGGACATGCTGGTGAACAAGGACTGGTTCACCGACCGCGACATGGTCGCCTGCCTACGGAGCAACTACGTGGGCGAGGAAGTGGTTGTCGCGCTGGCCCACGGCTCTGAAGGTATCGACACGTCTGCCGTGGTGCGGTCGCTGCTCGGGCACTTCGATCCGGCTCAAGCAGCCCCAGGCACGATCCGCGCTGACTTCGGTATCGATGCGCTGCATCTCGCCGGCCCGCAGGGCCGGCTGGTGGAGAACCTGGTTCATGCCTCCGACGACGCCACCGCGACATGCCGCGACTTCGGCACCTGGTACGGCGCCAACGAATGGTCCCTGCTCGACTTAGGAGGTCAATGATGGCAACCCCAATCACAGCCCGCCGATCACTGCCGCTGCTCACGACCGAGCAGATCAGCGGCTTGAAGAAGGAACTCGCGGACACCATCGAGTATCGCAAGTCCGGGCTGTCGCTCAACCACATCATCGGCTGCCCGCTGGACTGCGGCTACTGCGTACGGCACCTGTTCGACAACTTCGAACTCAAGACTCCCCGGGCCCTGATGTCGGATGAGGCTGCCGTCGATCTACTGACGAGCCACTCCTACTTTCAGCCGCACATCACACCGATCCAGATCTTCAACCGCGCCACCGATCCGATGCTGCCGGTGGTCAAGCCGCACACGTTCAACGTGCTACGTCTGCTCGACGAACGCGGCCTCACGAACCATGTTCTCGTCATCACCCGGTGGCGCGTCGATGCCGAAGACTGCGCGATCTTGAACAGCTTCACGAACATCAAGCTCACCGTCCTCGTGACGCATTCCGGGATCAGCGATCCGCGGATCGAGCCGGTTGACTCCCGGATCGCCGCAACCAGCCTTCGAACTCTCTACGACAACTCCGAGCGGTATCGAACGATCCTGTACTGGCGCCCGATCGTTCCGGGCCTCAATGACAGCGATGCCGACATCGACCGTGCGCTGGAGCTTTCCAAGCACGCACACGCCACGGTGTTCACCGGGTTGTTCTTCCGTGACGAGATCGCGGCCTACTACGCCAGCCACGACATCCCGCTGCCCTACGACGAGACCGCACGACGCAAGATCATGCCGGAGATCTCCGAACGGCGAATCCTTGAACGCTTCCATCGCTCCACCGACAGTGAAGCGCCGTACGGTGCCTTGTTCCGCAAGACCAGTTGTGCCGTCACCTATGCGCACGGCGAGGCTGACTACAACGGCCATTACGGGATCCGCGAGCTTTGCGATATCTGCCCGATGTCGCAACTCGCCATCTGCAAGGCGGCCTGGGTCAAGCCGGACCTCGATACCGTGACCTCACAAGCTCGTCTGCTGGGCGCGACCAGCGATCCGGTCATCACCGATCGGGCCGTCATCGTTGAGGGATTGAACGAACCGCCCAGGTATTGGCTGCAACACACCCACGGCTATCAGGTCCACGACGCTGCCAAGCCGCACCATCACCGGCGCCACGGACGAGCCGACATCGGTTGGCGCGAGGCGAAAGAGGAACAGTGAACACGAGCACCTGGCCCGAGCTGCTGGTCGTCGACGTGGAAGGCAACGGAGCCAACCCGCCCGACCTGGTCGAGGTCGCGGCCCTGCCGATCAGGCAAGGCCGGCCCGACACCAGCACTGCCGGAGCCTGGCTCGTTCGCCCACCGATCGCCGTATCCCCGTTCGCGGCCCGCATCCACGGTCTCACCAACGCCGTGCTCGCCAACGAACCTACCTGGGACACGGTCGCCCCGGACGTCGCAAAGCTGCTCGGGGAGGCGTGGATCTGTGCCCACAACGCCCATGTCGACTACCGCGTCTTGTCCCGGCACTTGCCGAACTGGCGGCCGGCCGGCGTCATCGACACCCTGCGGTTGGCCAAAGCGACGTGGCAGGGCCTGCCGTCGTACACCCTCGACGCGCTCATCGCTCACGCCGAACTTGACCTCACTCAAGCCCCAGCACAGCGGCACCGGGCGACCTTCGACGCCTACGCCGCTAGCTGTCTATTCCTTGCGCTCGCCGACAACTATCCGACCTGGGAAGCGCTGATCACCGCCGCGATCCCACCGGGCATGCCGGGCGCACCCGAACCAGAACCCGAGGACACACTCTTTTGAACACTCCTATCCACATCGCCATCACCGGAACCCACTCCACCGGAAAAACCGTCCTCATGCGGCGCGCAGAGATGGAACTGCGCGCCACCGGCCTCCGCGTAGCTCGCGTCCACGGACTCGGCAAACGCGCCGCAGCGCTTGGGCTTCCCAAAATGCAGCGCCACACTGCGACCTCGACCGAGTGGGTCATCGCAGCAGGCATCGCAGACGAACTGGCCCACACGACTGACTCCGACGTAGTCCTCACCGACCGAGCGCCCATCGACGCCATCGCGTACTACACGGCGGCTCTAGAGTTTCGCGGCGAGCCCAGCAAGCCGTCGACCACTGAGCGACTCGAACAGCTGGTAGCCAGCCAAGCTCCACGATATGAGCTTCTCCTCGCCACCCAACTGGATCCCGCCGAACCGGTCGTTGCTACACACGACTATGACCCCCGGTACCGTCACCTCGTCGACCGACACATCCACGACTGGCTCTTTAAAACCGCCTCGACATACCAACTCGTCACGAACACGGATGACAGCCGCGACCAGGCCATTGCCCTCATCAAGCGCCGAGTCGCCTTCTACGAGAACTCTGCACCTTACAACGACCCGCAACTCTGAAAATTGACCCAGCCGTGGCTCGCCTTCAAGGGTGCGCCAGCCAGACGCCGCCCGTCGTCGCGCGCGCGGTAGCGCGCAGGCCGCCGGGCGATAGCCCGGCGAAGGGCTGGGGGGTGGGTGGGGTGTTGGCGTAGCACGCGACGAAGGAGCGGGCGTAGACGACGCGGGGGAAGAAGGCCCGCGTGTATTGGCGTAGCCCACCCTGCTGTGGATGTCGGCGAGGGTGGGCCTTCGTCGTACTGGGGTCAGCGCAGGGTGTTGAAGGAGTCGCGGAGGATCTCGATCGCCTCGGTCGTCTCCTCCTCGGTCAGCGTCATCGGCGGGGCCATCCGCAGGACGTTGCCGTAGAGGCCGCCCTTGCCGATCAGGAGGCCGCGATTCTTGGTCTCCTGCTGGAGTTTGGCCGTCGTCGCCGCGTCCGGGGTGTTGTCGGCGGGGTTGACGATCTCGGTGGCGAGCATCAGGCCTTTGCCGCGGACGTCGCCGAGCTCGGGGAACTCCTCGGCGATGCCGCGCAGGCCATCGGCGAGCTGGGCGCCACGCTTGGCGGCGTTGGCCTGGAGGTCGTGGTCGAGCAGGTAGTCGATGGTGGCCTTGGCGGCGCTGGTGGAGATCGGGTTGCCGCCGAAGGTGGACAGGGAGTTCGCGGTGAGGCTGTCCATCAGGTCCGGGCGGGCGACCATGCCGCCGATCGCGAAGCCGTTGCCGAGGCCCTTCGCGAACGTCATCGCGTCCGGTACGACGCCGTGCGCCTGGATCCCCCAGAAGTTGTCGCCGGTGCGGCCCCAGCCGGTCTGGACCTCGTCTGAGATGAACAGGATCCCGTACTCGTCCAGCACCTCCTTGAAGGCGCCGTACAGGCCGTCTGGCGGGGAGGCGAAACCGCCGACGCCCTGGATCGGCTCGGCGATCAGGCAGGCGACGTCACCGGAAGTGGTGGTCTCGATGACGTTGCGCAGGTCGTCCACGCAGACCTTGATGTAGTCGGCGTCCGACAGGTTCTTGAACGGGCTGCGGTAGTGGTACGCGCCCTGCAGGTACTGCACGTTGACCGGGGACAGGCTGCTCGCGGACCAGCCGCGGTTACCGGTGATCGCGACAGTGCCGAAGGCGCGGCCGTGGTACGAGTTCCGCATCGCCAGCACCTGGTTGGAGCGGCGGTTCTGCGTGGCCAGCAGGAGCGCGGCCTCGTTCGCCTCGGTACCGGAGTTGGCGAAGAAGACCTTCGCGTTCTCGATCCCGGACAGCTTGGCGATCTGCTCGGCCAGCTCGATCTGCTTGCGGATCAGGTACACCGTGGAGGTGTGCGCGATCCCGCTGCTCAGCTGCTCGCGCACCGCGTCGGAGATCTCCGCGATGTCGTAGCCGATCGCGTTGGTCAGGATGCCGGCGAAGAAGTCGAGATAGCTGTTGCCCTCGCCGTCGGTGACCCGGCGGCCGGACCCCTGGACGATCTCGATCGGCTCCTCGTAGTACAACGACAGCCAGTCCGGCATGACGGCCTTGTGACGCTCCCAGAGCTCCGCATGTGTCATGTCATAGCAATACCTCATCTGGCCGCCGACGAACAGTAGGGTGCTCTGCGTGACGCAGCCGAGCATCCCCCACGTCGACATCGAGTCGCTGAAACACTTCGACGTCGTTGTATCCGCCGGTGCGACCACCATGGCCGGCTGGCGAGTGCAGGCGGTGGATCTCACCGGCCGTACGGCGGAGCTGCTCGGCCTGAGCCCGCACGGCGCACTGTTCCTCGGCTGCGCCCTGGAGGACAAGGCTGACCGCTGGATCCGCGACGGTGGCGGGCTGGTGTTCCCCGCGATCCCAGAGCTGCCCTTCGACTCCTACCGCGGCACGCTGTACACCGCCGAGGAGCTGTACGCCGGTCTGGATCGCGGCTACGAGGCCACTCCGGACGCACGGGTCTACGCGTGGTCCCGGCAGCACGACGAGCACGGTGACACGAGCCGCACGCTGGCCACAGCGCTGCACGACCATGCGATCGCTGACGCGCTACACGAGCTCCCGGACACCGGTCCCTGGGTCGGTGTGATGGGCGGACACGGCATTGCGCGCACAGAGTCGGCGTACCGGGCTGCTGTGCTGCTGGGACGGGGGCTGGCGCGGGCCGGGCTGACCGTGGTCACCGGCGGCGGTCCGGGCGCCATGGAGGCCGCCAATCTAGGGGCTTCATTGGCCGGGTACGACGACGAGGCGGTGGACGCGGCTCTCGCCTCACTCGCGGCGGCGCCGTCCTTCCGCCCGTCGATCACCGACTGGGCTACGACCGGTCTTGCCGTCCGCCGCGCCTACCCGGGCGACGGCGGCGTCTCCGTCCCCACCTGGTTCTACGGCCACGAGCCGCCGAACGTCTTCGCCGCCTCGATCGCGAAGTACTTCTCCAACGCGCTCCGCGAGGACGTCCTGCTCAGCCGGGCCCGCGGCGGCATCCTCTACCTCCCCGGAGCCGCCGGCACCGTCCAGGAAATCTTCCAAGCCGTCACCCCGAACTACTACGGCGACCCGGCCACCCAGATCCCACTCATCCTGGTCGGCGTCCAGCACTGGACGGTGGAGCTTCCCGTCTGGCCGCTCCTGCAGTCGCTGGCGGCGGACCGGCCGCTGGCTTCGTCGATCCGCCTGGTCGACACGATCGACGAAGCCGCAGCGCTGGTCAGCTGACTCGCGTGGCCTTGAACTGCATCTGCGGGTTGGCGTAGGCCTCCTGCGACTCCACCAGCTGCAGCTCGCGCTCACCTGACTTGTGGGTGTTCGTGAGGAGGTCGAAGACACTTGAGGTGGTGCGGGCAAGTGAGTCCGCGAGATCGCCGGTCCGGCGGTAGTGCGCGGTGAAGAGCGCTGCCGTCACGTCGCCCGAGCCGTTGGCCTTCATCGGGATGTACGGCGTCTGGACGAGCCAGGCGCCGCTGTCATCGACCGCCAGCATCTCGATCGTCCCGTCCTCGCGGTCCGGACGCTCAACGCTGGTGACGAGCACCGTGCGCGGACCGGTCGCCCGCACGAGCTCCACCGAGGCCAGCGTGGACTCGAGGGTGTCAGGCTCGGTGTCGGTCAGGAAGCCGAGCTCGAACTGGTTCGGCGTGATGATGTCCGCGGCCGGGACCACGCGCTCTTTGAGGAGCACCGGGATCGCGGGAGCCACGAAGCAGCCCGACTTGGCGTTGCCCATCACGGGGTCGCAGGAGTAAACCGCCGCGGGGTTCGCCGCCTTCACCCGCTGCACGGTCTCGAGGATCACGTCCGCGATCCCCTCACCACCCTGGTAGCCCGAGAGCACCGCGTCGATCTGCGGGAACGCGCCGCGCTCCTCGACTCCCAGCAGCACCTCACGCACGTCGTCCGGGCTGATCAGCGGCCCGCGCCAGGCGCCGTACCCGGTGTGGTTCGAGAAGTTCACCGTGTAGACCGGCAGCACCTCCACCCCGATGCGCTGGAGCGGAAAGACGGCAGCAGAGTTGCCCACGTGCCCATAGGCAACCGCGGACTGGATCGAGAGGATCTTCACCCCTCGATCATCCCACCGAGCACTTTCGTGAGCTTCACGTCCTCCTCCGCGAAGCCCACCGCCCGGTAGAACGCCCGTGCCTGCGCGTTGGCCGCACCGGTGTCCAGAGTGATGGACGCAAGCCCCAACCGTGCTGCTTCCGCGGTCACTGCACCAAGGAGCGCCCGGCCAACGCCCTGTCCCTCGTGCTGCGGCGAGACGACCAGCTCGCCGACGTACAGCTCGGAGGTGCCGGACCAGTGCGACCGCTGCTCACCAGAGACAAACCCGACAACCGCACCGGCCAGCTCTGCGACGTACACGAAGCGGTCTGGCTCGTCTGCGCGCTCAAGCGCCTCAACCACCCAGCCAGTGACGGCGGCACGCACTGCAGCGGGTGAACGCCAGGGGGCCACACCTTCGGTCAGCCTGGGCGCCAGGTCGAGTACTGCTTGCCGGTCCCGCTCCGCATACCGCCGCACTGTGCCGCGCATGCACCCAGTATGGGTGTACCGACGGACGGGTACTGGTTCGTCCAGTAGGGGGTCGCGCCGCTCACCGGCACAGTCCTCGGCGGAATTCTGGGGACTACTACCCGTTGCTCGGTACGCCGGACCTGCGCCACTGACCAACGCGGCTCTGAACGTTTGGACGACGCTCGATTCAGCGCACCGGACCTTCCGGAGAGCGACTTGGTCAGTGGTGGCGGTCCGCCTACAACCTGGCCCAGCACAGGACGACGGACACCGCCGCCCTGACCCAGCTTGTCGAACTGGGTTAGGCGCTCAGCCAGCCCTCGGCCTCTTCGAGGAAGAGGTCGACCTCCGTCACGTCGTAGCCCTCGCGGAAGCGCACGGGGGTGAACTGAACGTTGCCGATCTCCTGTGCGGTGACCGGGCGCTCGACCGGCAGCCCGTTGGCCGTCGCGAGCACCCGATCGACGAAGTCGTCCACCTGCGCGATGTCGTAGCCCTCAGCAAGCCTCACGGTCGTGAACCGCGGCGCGGCGCGCTGCGGGCGAGACGCCGGCGGCCGGACCGCGGACGGCTCAGCCGTGGGCATGCTCGACATCCCGCGAGCCGCCTGCTCGAGGAAGGCATCGACCTCTTGGACCGAGTAGCCCTCGCGGAGGCGGACCGGCGTGAAGCTGGCGTTGCGGATGTCGGCGGCGGTCACCGGCGCATCGACGTACCGGCCCTCGATCGTGGCCTCGAGGCGATCAACGAACGCGTCGACCTCGGCGATGTCATAGCCCTCGTGCCAGCGGACGCGAGAGAACAGGTCTGCCATCAGGCCTTGCTGGATGCGGCCAGCTGGCCGCAGGCGCCGTCGATCTCCTGGCCACGGGTGTCGCGGACGGTGGTGGAGATGCCGCCGGCCTGGAGACGGCGGACAAACTCGGCCTCGTCGGCGGGGTCAGAGGCGGTCCACTTGGAGCCCGGGGTCGGGTTGAGCGGGATGAGGTTGACGTGGACCCAGCCCCAGTCGCCGCGGGCGCGGAGCTTCTCGGCGAGGAGGTCGGCGCGCCAGGCGTGGTCGTTCATGTCGCGGATCATCGCGTACTCGATGGAGACGCGGCGCTTGGTCTTCTCGGCGTAACCCCAGGCGGCGTCGAGGACCTCGTCTACGTTCCAGCGGTTGTTGATCGGGACCAGCTCGTTGCGCAGCTCGTCGTCCGGCGCGTGCAGCGACACGGCGAGCGTGACCGGGATGCCCTCGTCGGCGAGCTGGTTGATCCGCGGCACCAGGCCGACGGTCGACACGGTCACGCCGCGGGCGGAGATACCGAGCCCCTCGGGCGACGGATCGGTGAAGCGGCGGACGGCACCAATGACGGCCTTGTAGTTGGCCATCGGCTCGCCCATGCCCATGAAGACGATGTTGTTGACCCGCCCCGGACCACCGGTGATCTCGCCACGCGACAGCGCGCGGGCGCCGTCGACGACCTGCTCGACGATCTCCGCGGTGGTCATGTTCCGGGTGAGGCCCGCCTGACCGGTCGCACAGAACGGGCACGCCATCCCGCAACCGGCCTGCGACGAGACGCACATTGTGGTGCGGTCCTTGTAGCGCATCAGCACGGACTCGACGAGCGAACCGTCGAGCAGCTTCCACAGCGACTTCCGCGTCGTGCCGTTGTCGCACTCCATGTCGCGGACCTTCGTCAGCAACGGCGGCATCAGGTCGGCGACCAGCTTGTCGCGGCTCTCGGCCGGCAAGTCGGTCATCTCGGCCGGGTCGGACGTCAGCCGGGAGAAGTAGTGATTCGACAGCTGCTTGGCCCGGAACGCGGGCTCTCCGAGCGCCACGACCGCTGCCTTGCGCTCCTCCCCGGTCAGATCGGCCAGGTGCCGCGGCGGCTTCTTGGCACGGCGCGGCTCATCAAAAACCAGAGGCAGGGAGGTAGTCATAACCGTTCCATTGTCACTTGGCGCCTGAGCATTCACAAATTCACATCCTGGACGTGCTGCGGATCACTCCGCCTTGCGGTCCGAGTGCCCGAGCTGGCGATCCGGCGCGATCCGGTCCCGCACCAGCTGCTTCAGCAACGGCAGCTCGATGAACCCGCCCTCGGCCTTCCGCGACCACAACATCTCCCCGTCCAGCGAGATGTCGAAGATCCCCCCGGTCGACGGCACCAGCGCCACCTCCCCCAACTCCTTGGGGAACGTCGTCAACAGCTCCTGCGCGGTCCACGCCGCCCGCATCAACCACCGGCACTGCGTGCAGTACTCGATCTCCAACCGCGGCGCTCTACTCACCTTCTTAAACTACATTTCCACCCCATGACGCATTTCTGGGTCCACGGTGTGGGCGGCCTCGACGACGACGCCACCGCGCGCCTGGCAGAGCGGCACCCCGGCTGGCGCTTCACCGACGACGCACCACCTGCAGACGCCGCGTACGACGTACTGGTCGCCCGCACGCCCGCCCGCGAACTCGTTGCCGCCAGCCCGCGACTGCGAGCGCTCGTCGTCCCGTACGCCGGAGTCCGGCAGGAGGTGCGCGACCTGCTCGCGGACTTTCCGGCGGTGCAGTTGCGGACCGTTCATCACAACGCCGGTCCGACTGCCGAGCTCGCGGTCGGACTCGTCCTGGCCGCAGCCCGCGCACTCATCCCAGCCGACCAGGGCATGCGCATCGGCGACTGGACCGCCCGCTACGTGCCGCCGAACCCCACGATGATTCTCGGCGGACACCCCGCACTGGTCATCGGGTACGGCGAAGTGGGCCGCCGGATCGCCCGTGCGCTCAACGGACTCGGGATGGAGGTCCACGCGGTCCGCGCCACGGCGCAGTCGGGCTCGGACGGCGACATCCGCATTCACCCGGGCTCCGAGCTCCCCTCACTCGTGAGCCAGTCGCGTGTCGTCGTACTGGCACTTCCGGGGACGCCTGCGACGGACGGTCTGTTCGGAGCCGAACTGATAGCTCGGCTACCGGAGCCCAGTGTGCTGGTGAACGTCGCCCGCGCCACCGTGCTCGACGAACGCGCGCTGTACGAGCGGCTGCGCGACGGCGGAGTCGCTGCGGGGCTGGACGTGTGGTGGAAGGAGGCCCGGACGGCCGATGCGGTGACCGGAGTCACCGCATCGACATACCCGTTCCATGAGCTAGCGAACGTCGTACTGAGTCCGCATCGTGGTGGTGCATTCAGCCTGCGGGAGGTGCGCGACCTGCGTCTGGACCACGTGGACGCCATCCTCACTGAGCTGGCTCAGCCTCACTGAGCTGGCTCAGGCCGAGTAGCCCTTCGGGGGGATCAGGGTGGCTAGCTGGTTGAAGGTCAGCCAGTAGGTCTCCCCGGGGGCGAAGCCGGCCGGGTCGGCGATCAGGACGGTCGAGTCGCTGGAGTCGTAGCCGATCACGGTGAAGTAGTGCCAGATCGTCTCGTTCGGGTAGCCCGGCGGGTGGTTGCTGGGCGGGGCAACGATGTTGGCGACGATCGCCCAGCCGCGGTCGACGTCGTAGACGATGTCCTGCCAGAGCAGGTTGCGCTGCGCCTGGGTGGGCGGATCGTTCGGCATCTCCTTGGTCTCGTAGTAGGTGGTACCGAGGCGGTTGTTCAGCACCCGGGTGACCTGACCGATCCAGTCGGTGCCGTTGGTCGTGGTGGGCAGCTCATTGGCCAACTGCTGCTGGCTAGGCAGGTTGGAGGTCTTGGCCGACAGGGCGATCCGCGTCGCGGCCGGGCCGCACCAATAGCCGGTCTGCTGGTACTGGAACTGAACTTGCAGGGTCTTCAGCGTCTGGGTGGAGAAACCCAGCTTGGGGACCGGCTTGGACGCCGCCGCCATCTCGGCGGAGACGGCTGGTGCAGCCGACACCGGGCCGGCAACGGCGGGGGCAGCACCCATCGGCAGTGCGGTTGCAGCCACCAGGGCCAGACCGCAGAGCGCGGCCTTGAGTTTCGGCGGGGTGTGTCTCATGTCAACTCCCTCAGCCTCACGGAGTGACCCGGGGTGGCCGCTCCAGCACTGAGTGCAGCCCTATTCGGGGGAGATGTAAACCCCTGCCTAACATGGGCGAAGCCACCGTCAGATAGTGACAAGTCGGTGTTTCCGCAGGTCAGACGCTGGGAGCCGGGTTCAAGCAGGCGCTCGAAAAGGATCTGAACTTTTCGATCTTGCTCGAAGAGTGCGGGGGAATGAGGAGCTCACAGCGGCCGTTGGCTTCAGGTATGGGCTTGTTGTCAGGGGTGCCGTTGTCGGTCTTGGACCGCTCGCGACGACGCGTCGGCGAGTCCGAGGCGGAAACGCTGCGCGCGACCGTTGATCTGGCCCAGGAGGTCGAGAAGCTCGGCTTCAAGCGCTTCTGGGTCTCTGAACACCGCAGCGTCCCCGGAGTGATCGGATCGGCTCCCACAGTGCTAGCAGCGGCCGTCGCGGCGCGCACTGACACCATCCGCGTCGGAACCGGCGGTGTGATGCTGCCGAACCATCAACCGCTCGTGGTGGCGGAGCAGTTCGGCGTGCTCGAGTCGCTGTACCCGGGCCGCATCGACATGGGTCTCGGCCGCTCGGTCGGGTTCACCAACGGGATCCGCCGCGCGCTGGGCGTCGAGAAGGACGCCGCCGAGGACTTCGCCGACCAACTCACGGAACTCCTTGGGTACTTCGACGGCACTCAGCAGGCCCATCCACAGGTCCACGCCCGCCCGGGCGAAGGGTTGCGCATCCCCGCGTTCATCCTGGCCATCGGCGAAGGCGCCACGCTCGCCGCATCCTTCGGGCTCCCCCTGGTCATCGCCGGCATCAAAGGCGAGGCAGACCTGCTGAAACTGATCGAGCGGTACCGCGCCGAGTTCCGCCCATCCGCCGCAACTGCGAGCCCGTACGTCGTCCTGGCCGCGGCTGCCGCGGTTGCGCCGACGACCGAGCAGGCCCGGGAGCTGTTGCTGCCGGAGGCGTGGGCGAGCGCCTACACGCGGACTCGCGGCGTGTTCCCACCGCTGGAAGCCGCTCCCCCGGCCGAGATGACGGCGAAAGAGCGGGAGATCTTCGACAACGCGTTGACCGGACAGATCTACGGAACCCCGGCCGAGGTCGACGCTGCGCTCGGCGGCTTGGTACGCCGTACTGGTGCCGACGAGGTCCTGGTCACCACGAACACGTACGACCGGGGCGACCTGGTTGCCTCGTTCACCGCCTTGGCGGAGCTGGCCGCTTAGCGGTTGATGCGCTCCTCAAGGCGCTTGCGCACCTCGGGCCACTCGTCGGCCAGGATCGAGAACACGACAGTGTCGCGGAACGATCCGTCACCTTGCAGCATGTGCCGCCGCAGCACGCCCTCACGGGTCGCACCCAGCTTGGCGATCGCGGCCTGCGAGCGGGTGTTCTTCAGCCCGGTCTGGATCTTGACCCGGCCGAAACCGCAGTCCTCGAAGGCATGCTGCAGCAGCAACAGCTTCGCGGCCGGGTTCACCGCAGTCCCCCAGACGGCCGGCGCGTACCCCGTCCAGCCGAGGTGGATCCGCTCGTTCGTGACGTCGACATCGCCGAGACTCGACGTGCCGACGACATTGCCGTCGGCAACCGTCCGGACGACGTACAGGGAGCGCTTGGCCGCGGCGGGGACCCAGATGGCCCGCATCTCGTCCACGCTGCCCGGGACCGAGCCGCCGCCGAAACCTCCGGCGTACACCTGCTCGTTCCCGAGGGCGGCGTACAGGTCCTCGATATCGCTGTCCTGCAAGGGGTCCAGGCGAACCACGGGCCCCACCAGCGACCGTCCGTCCGGTGCGATCGTCACACCGTCACCCCTTCACCAGAAGATGCAGCAGCAGCCACACCGCCGGCGCCGTGGCCAGCAACGAATCCAGCCGGTCCATCACACCGCCGTGGCCGGGCAGCAGGTTCGACATGTCCTTGATACCGAGGTCGCGCTTGATCATCGACTCGCCGAGGTCACCGACCGTCGCTGTCACGACCGCCACCACACCGACGATCGCACCGACCCACCAATGCCCGTCGAGCAGGAAGACGACCGAGGCCACACCGGCACCGATACAGGCCAGCGTCGATCCGGCGAACCCTTCCCAGGACTTCTTCGGGCTGATCGTCGGCGCCATCGGATGCTTGCCGAACAGGACACCGGCCACGTAACCGCCGACATCACTGGCGACGACCACCAGGAAGAAGGTCAGGACCCGCAGCGCGCCGTCCTCATCAGGCTGGACCAGCAGGATCGCGAAACCGGCCAGCAGCGGGACGTAACCGATCAGGAAGACCCCGGCGCTGGTGTCCCGGACGAAACCGACCGAGCCACCTGGCATCCGCCAGAAGATCGTGGCCAGCACGGTGCCCGCCATCGCGGTCAGCAGCGCCATCGGTCCGCCGAAGTACGCGGCGACCATCATGGCCACCGTCCCGGCGATCACGGGAACGCGCGGGATCACCGCACCGCCGGTCCGCAGCGACTTGATCATCTCGTCGACGGCCAGCAGCACTGCCGCCAGGACGACGAAGATGAACAGGAACTTGTACCAGAACAGGGACCCGATGATCACGATCCCGAGGCCGACACCGACCCCGATCGCCGCAGGCAGGTTCCGCCCCGCGCGGCCAGGGTCCGAAGCCGGCTTCGGACTCGGCGGGGGCGTGCTCTCGACGCCCATCACACCTCGAGCAGTTCGGCTTCCTTGTGCTTGAGCAGCTGGTCGATCGAGTCGACGTACTTCTTCGTCATCCCGTCCAGCCGCTTCTCAGCACTCTTGCCCTCATCCTCGCCCGCTTCGCCGTCCTTGACCGACTTGCCGATCGAGTCCATGGCGTGCCGGCGGATGCTGCGCACCGAGATCTTGGCGTCCTCGCCCTTGGTCTTGGCGACCTTGATGTACTCCTTGCGGCGCTCCTCGGTGAGCTGCGGCATGGTGACCCGGATGACGACGCCGTCGTTGCCCGGGTTCACACCCAGCTCGGACTCGCGGATCGCCTTCTCGATCGCCGGCATCGCACCCTTGTCGTACGGCGAGATGAGCACGGTCCGCGGATCCGGGACCTGGAAGCCGGCCAGCTGCTGCAGCGGCGTCGGCGAACCGTAGTAGTCCGCCACGATGTTCGAGAACATCGACGGGTGCGCGCGGCCGGTCCGGATCGCGGCGAAATCGTCCTTGGCGACCTCCACGGCCTTCGCCATCTTCTGCTCGGCTTCGCGGAGTGCTTCGTCGATCACGACATTCCTCGCTTCCTCAGGGCCGCGTCCGCGCGGCCCGTTTGCAACGATCCTAGTGGTACGACGGCCCTGTTTCGGCGACTACCCCGGTGCGACGACCGTGCCGATCTTGTCCCCGTGCACGACGCGGGCGATGTTGCCCTCCTCGAGGCCGAAGATCACGATCGGCAGCGCGTTGTCGCGGGCCAGGCTGATCGCGGTGGCATCGGCGACCCGCAGCCCGCGGGCCAGGAAGTCGTCGTACGAGAGCTGGTCGAACTTCACCGCGTCCGGGTTCGTCTTCGGATCGGAGTCGTAGACCCCGTCCACACCCTGCTTGCCCATCAGCAGCGCCTCGGCGCCGACCTCGAGCGCACGCTGGGCGGCGACGGTGTCGGTGGAGAAGTACGGCATGCCGGATCCGGCGCCGAAGATGACCACGCGGCCCTTCTCCAGGTGCCGCTCGGCCTTGCGCGGGATGTACGGCTCGGCGACCTGACCCATCGTGATGGCGGTCTGCACCCGGGTCTCGACACCGAGCTTCTCCAGGAAGTCCTGGAGCGCCAGGCAGTTCATCACGGTGCCGAGCATGCCCATGTAGTCGGCGCGGTTGCGCTCCATCCCGCGCTGCTGGAGCTCTGCGCCGCGGAAGAAGTTGCCACCACCGACCACGATGGCGACCTGGACACCGGCCTGGACCACCTCGGCGATCTGGCGGGCGATCGAGTTCACCACGTCGGGGTCGACGCCGAGCTTGCCGCCGCCGAACACCTCACCCGACAGCTTCAGCAGCACCCGCCGGTAGGCGGGAGCAGACGGCGAAGAGGCCGGACTCGTCTCGGTACCCAGGGTTTCCGTCACGATTCCGGCCTCTCCTCAGTTCTCTTACAGTATTGCTGTGCTAGGTACTCAGTCCTACAGACGTCAGGCGCCGACCTCGAAGCGGGCGAACCGCTTCAGGGTCACGCCGGCCTCGTCGAGGACTGCCTTCACGGACTTCTTGTTCTCGGTGACCGACGCCTGCTCGAGCAGGACGACCTCCTTGAAGAAGCCGTTCACCCGGCCTTCGACGATCTTCGGGAGCGCGCCTTCCGGCTTGCCCTCCTCGCGAGCGGTCGCCTCGGCGATCCGCTTCTCGTTCTCGACCGTCTCGGCCGGAACCTCGTCGCGGGTCGTGTACAGCGGACGCATCGCGGCGGCCTGCATGGCAGCGCCCCGGGCAGCGTCGATGTTGTCGCCCTCGAACTCGACCAGAACACCGACCTGAGCCGGCAGGTCAGCGGCGCGCTTGTGCATGTACGCCGTCACCTTGCCGTCGAAGACGGCAACCTTGCCGAGCTCGAGCTTCTCGCCGATCACCGCGGCCAGGGCCTCGATGTTCTCGGCGACCGACTTGCCGTCGGCCAGCTTCTCGGTGAGCAGACCCTCGACGTCGCCGACCTTGCTGGCCGACGCGTGCGCGACGATGTCGGCCGCGAGCTGCTGGAACTGCTCGTTCTTCGCGACGAAGTCGGTCTCGCAGTTCAGCTGGACCAGCGCGTTCTCGGCCGCGGCCACCAGGCCGTTGCTCGCGGAACGCTCGGCGCCACGCTTCTGCGCCTTGGCCGCGCCGTGGATGCGCAGCTCCTCGATCGCCTTCTCGAAGTCACCGTCGGTGGCCTCGAGCGCCTTCTTGGCGTCCATCATGCCCGCACCGGTGGTGTCGCGGAGCTTCTTCACGTCAGCGGCGGTGTAGTTCGCCATTCCTCGTTCTCTCGTCCTTGTCGATGCGGCTGGATGAGCAGAGCTGTCCGGAATCCTGCCGCCCGCGGTGCGGGCGGCAGGATCAACGGATGCTCAGGCCTCGTCGGCCTTGGGGGCCTCGGCGACCGGGGTCTCCTCGGCGACAACCGGAGCCTCTTCGGCGGCCGGGGTCTCCTCGGCAACCTCAGCGACCTCGGCGGCCGGGGCAGCAGCTTCCTCGGCCGGGGCCTCGGTGGCTACGGCCTCGGTCGCGACAGCCTCGGCAGCAGGCGCCTCGACGGCAGCCTCGGCGGCGGCCGGGGCCTCCGCAGCGGCAGCGCCGTTCTGGCTCTCCAGCAGCTCGCGCTCCCAAGCAGCCATCGGCTCCTCGGCGCCCAGCTCCTCGCCGGCCGCGGCTGCGCCCTGGCCACCACGCGACATCAGACCGTCGGCGACGGCGTCGGCAACCACGCGGGTCAGCAGGCCGACCGAGCGGATGGCGTCGTCGTTACCCGGGATCGGGAAGTCGACCTCGTCCGGGTCGCAGTTGGTGTCCAGGATGCCGATGATCGGCAGCTTCAGCTTGCGCGCCTCGTCAACGGCGAGGTGCTCCTTCTTGGTGTCCACGATCCACACGGCGGCCGGAACCCGGGCCATGTCGCGGATACCACCGAGGGTCTTGAGCAGCTTGTCGTGCTCGCGACGCTTCTGCAGCAGCTCCTTCTTGGTGACACCGGAGGCGGCGACGTCGTCGAAGTCGAGCAGCTCCAGCTCCTTCAGGCGCTGCAGCCGCTTGTTGACGGTCTGGAAGTTGGTGAGCATGCCGCCCAGCCAGCGCTGGTTCACGTAGGGCATACCGACGCGGGTCGCCTGCTCGGCGATTGCTTCCTGGGCCTGCTTCTTGGTACCGACGAACAGGATCGCGCCGCCGGCCGCAACAGTGCTGCGGACGAACTCGTAAGCGCGGTCGATGTAGGACAGCGACTGCTGCAGGTCGATGATGTAGATGCCATTGCGCTCCGTCAGGATGAATCGCTTCATCTTCGGGTTCCAGCGCCGGGTCTGGTGTCCGAAGTGGACACCGCTCTCGAGCATCTGCTTCATGGTCACGACGGCCATGAGGTGGTCCTCCTGTCGCGCCCCCAGGTATCGCCCCGGGCAACGCACTCTCGGTTCTTTCACCGTGGACCGGGCGGCCCACCGTGCCTGATGCCCGTCGTCCGGCCCCATCCAGGCGTTGAAGCCTGGACCGAGAGGGCCACACAGTTTGTGCAGGCATGCGTAGTCGTCCCACGCGAGGTGGGACGCCACCGGAAGTCTACGGGACCGACCCCGCCGGAAGCGAACCGGGCACCGGCTGTCCACAGGCGGCAAACTCGCAGCCCGGAAACGGCCCCTTCGACGGCATCTTGCAGGTATGAACGTCTGCTGCCTGATCCTGGCCCTGCCAACCGCTCTCACGCCACCACCGACCGCCCCGGCTGCCGCCTGGCCGCTGGATCCCAGACCCGTCGTCGTCCACGGTTTCGAGGACCCCGCCGAGCCTTGGCTTCCAGGTCACCGCGGGCTCGATCTCGCCGGCTTCCCCGGCCAACCCGTCCTCGCCGCCACGGCCGGCACTGTTGCGTTCGCCGGTTCGGTGGCCGGGCTAGGCGTGATTACAGTCGCCGACGGCCCACGCCGTACGACGTATCAACCGGTTGTGCCGGTGGTTCGCGCCGGGGCGGTGGTGACTGTCGGCACCGTCGTCGGGCACTTGTCAGCGGCCGGATCGCACTGCGCACCGGCGACCTGTCTGCATTGGGGGCTGCTCGAGGGCCGGCGCTATCTCGATCCGCTGAGCCTGCTGCCGGAGCGACCGATTCGGTTGTTGCCGCTCCTGCCGGTGAATCCCTCAGCTACCGGGGACCCGGGCCTGCCAGGCGTCGTCGTCCTTGGACCGGCGCTCGACCCCGCTGGGGAGCTTGTTCTTGGCCAGGTCGATCAGCGTGGTGTGCTCGAGGACGTCCCGCAGGCTGGCTCGCGCGGCGATCCAGACCCGCTGCAGGACGACAGCCCGCTCGTTGTAGGCGACGCTCTCGGGCCGCACCCCGGAGATGCTCACGATCGGCCCGTCGACGGCTCGCATCACGTCGGCGACCGAGATCTCGTTCGGGTCCACAGCGAGCTTCCAGCCGCCGGACTGCCCGCGCTGGCTGGCCAGAATGCCGGCCCGGCGCAGATCGGCCAGGATGCCCTGCAGGAACCCATGCGGAATCGACTGCTGACGACTGAGCTCCTCGGCCGACACCACCGAGGGGTCGTCGGCCACCCATCGCTGGGTGATCTCGATCAGCGCCCGCAACGCATAGTCAGACTTCGCCGAAACCCGCATGCTCCGCAGTCTGCCGTATTCCGGTGCGCAGCCGCCGCACCAGGTGCACCGACACTCCCGCTACCGGACCCGGATTCAGGCGCGCGGGTGGGCTTGCTCGTAGGCCTTGCGCAGCCGATCGGTCGAAACGTGGGTGTAGATCTGCGTGGTCGCCAACGATGCGTGACCGAGCAACTCCTGCACGCTACGAAGATCCGCGCCGCCCTCGAGCAGATGCGTCGCCGCAGTGTGCCGCAGTCCGTGCGGAGACAGGTCCTGCACATCGACAACCGCGATCCGCTCATGCACCAACCGCCGTACGGCGCGCTGGTCGATCCGCCCACCGCGGGCACCGAGGAAGACCGCGGGACCGCTTCCGGAGCGCTCCAGCTGGGGGCGCGCCTCGGTCAGCCAGCGATCGAGGGTTTCCGCGGCCGGCACGCCGTACGGGACCGAGCGTTCCTTGCGGCCCTTGCCGAAGACCCGGACGACCCGGCGCGAGGTGTCGATGTCGTCGATGTCCAGGGCGCAGAGCTCGCCGACCCGGATACCGGTTGCGTAGAGCAACTCCATGATCGCGAGATCGCGCAGTCCGACCGGGCTGCCATCGTCGGCCGAGACCGCGGCGGCGTCGAGTACTGCGCGGGTGTCGGTCAGGTTGAGCACGCCCGGCAGACTCTTGTGCGGCCGCGGGCTGGCCAGCAGAGCGCCAGGGTCGGTCGGGATCCGCCCGGTCCGGTTCGCCCAGGCGGTGAAGACCCGCGCGGCGGTCGCCCGGCGCGCCATCGTGCTGCGGGATTTCCCGAGACTTTGCTGTTTGGCCAGCCAGGACCGCAGACCACGGATGTCGAGCGATCCGAGGTCGCTGTGACCAAGCCGCATCAAATGATCGAGTAAATCCGCGATATCACCGAGGTAGGCTCTGACGGAGTGCTTGCTGAGGTCTCTTTCCGCCGTCAGATGCCGTTCGTAGTCGGTCAGTAACACCGTGAAACCCTCGGGCCATGAGGGGTGTTCGCTGACTTCCTCCGGCGTCATGCCTCGACCATGCGGGAGCGGGACCGGCATCGCAAGCCACCGCGCGGACGTCGAGAAGGGCAGGTCTGGTCGATAACCCACTGGTCGACTACTGTTCGGCCGGATTGCCCTAGTAGCAACGGAGGCACCCCTGACCATGGCCCCCTCAGCGAACGGACAGACCGTAGGCCGGCGCCTGCCGGTCGAGTCGGCGTTCACTCGAGTCGAGGATGCACGGCACCGTCTGCCGCGCCTGTTCGGTCGTCGCGACCTGGTCGTTCTCGGCCTGGGCGTGATGATCGGGTCCGGCATTTTCAGTATCAGCGGCAACCAGGCGGCACTGACCGCCGGTCCTGCCGTGATCCTGTCGTTCGTCATCGCAGCGATCGTGTGCCTGCTGGCCGCGGCCTGTTATGCCGAGCTGTCGTCGACCATCCCGGTTTCGGGTAGCGCCTACACCTTCAGTTATGTGACCTTCGGCGAGATGTGGGCCTGGCTGGTCGGCTGGGCCCTGGTGCTCGAGCTCGTCACCGCCGCCGCCATCGTCGCGCGGGTGTGGTCGGCCTACTTCCTGGCCACCCTGGACGGGTTCGGCATCAAACTCCCCACGAACGTCGCGCAGTACTTCGGCCCGGACGCCAAGGTGAACCTGGTCGCGCCGCTACTGCTGCTCCTGCTCACCGCCATGGTCGTCACCGGGACGAAGCTGTCCGCCCGGGTGCTGACTGTGGTCGTGGTCGCCAAGGTGGCCGTGATCCTGCTGGTGATCGTGGTCGGCGCGACGCACATCAACTGGGACAACTACACGCCGTTCGTGCCGATGGCCCGCGCCGCTCCGGCCGCGGCCAGTCCGACGTTGCTCAGCTGGATCCTCGATTCGTCGTTCGGAACCTTCGGGGTCATGGGCATCTTCACGGCCGCGAGCACGATCGTCTTCGCCTTCATCGGTTTCGACCTGATCGCGACCGCGTCCGAGGATGCGAAGAACCCGCGGAAGACGGTCCCGCAGGGCATGCTGCTCGGTGTCGGCGCCGTCACGATCCTCTACATCGCCATGGCCGTCGTCCTGGTCGGCATGCGGCCGTACGGACAGCTCGGCGGCAGCGCGCCGGTCTCCAGCGCACTGTCGGCCGTCGGTGTCGGTTGGGCCGCGAAGGTGGTCAACGTAGGCGCTCTGCTGGCCTTGATGACCGTGATCATGGTGGTTCTGATCGGCCAGAGCCGAGTGCTGTTCAACATGGGCCGCGACGGTCTGCTCCCGAAGAGCCTCGGACGGGTCAGCCGGGTCTACTCCTCGCCGGCCCGGGCCGCGGGTGTGGCCGGTCTGGCCGCGGTGGCACTGACCCTTTACCCGAGCGTGCTGCAGCTCGAGGAGCTGCTGGTCATCGGAGCCCTGTTCTGCTTCGCTTTCTGTGCCGTCGGAGTGCTCCGGCTGCGCCGCACCGAGCCGGATCTCGAGCGTGGGTTCAAGGTGCCTCTGGTGCCGCTGATCCCGCTGCTGTCGCTGGCCGCGACGGTTTGGCTGATGCTCAACCTGAAGACCAGCACCTGGGCCAAGTTCGGGATCTGGATGGCGGTCGGGCTGGCGATCTACGGGCTCTACGGCCGCTGGCACAGCCGGCTGGCCAACGAGGACAGCTGGGACTTCGACATCGGCGACACCGACCCGGGGACGGGTGGCCTGCAAGCGATCCGGAACGAGCCGGACCACCGCGCCGGTTCCGCCGAGCTGAAGGCAACGCGCACGCCGGGGCAGAACCAGAACAAACCCACGCGCGGCAAACACATGCGCAACTGAGTTCGGGCTCTGGCTGTTCCACCCTTCGCCGTCTGTGGTTTTCCACAGGCGGCGAAGTCGCATCCAAATCTGGGCCCGTTCCCGGCATGTTCTCTGCCGGAGGTGGTCAACGATGTCGACCAGGAATGCCGTCGGGCAATTCGGCGAGGATCTCGCCAGCAGGTATCTCACGACCCAAGGTCTCGTCATCCTCGAGCGCAACTGGCGCTGCGAGATCGGCGAGATCGACATCGTCGCGCGGGAAGGCGACACGCTCGTCATCTGTGAGGTGAAGACCCGGCGCGGCCTCGGCTACGGAACACCGCTGGAGTCGATCACTTATCGCAAGCTGACCACGCTGCGGAAGCTGGCCGGTGCCTGGCTGCGCAGCCACGACGTCCGCCCGCGCGAGGTCCGGATCGACGTCGTCGCGGTCGTGATCGACCAGGGCGCCCCGCCGCAGGTCGACCACCTGCGAGGGGCCGCCTGATGACGCTCGCGCAGATGTGGTCGGTCGCCCTGGTCGGGCTCGAGGGGCACCTGGTCGAGGTCGAGGCCGATATCGCCCAAGGCCTGCCGAAGACCACGCTGATCGGGCTGCCGGACGCCTCGCTGTCGGAGGCCCGGGACCGGGTCCGGGCGGCCGTCGTCAACAGCGGCGAGAAGTTCCCCGATCGCAAGGTCACCATCGGCCTGTCCCCCGCGACGCTGCCGAAGACCGGTTCGCACTATGACGTCGCCATTGCCTGTGCGCTCCTCGCGGCGGCTGGTGTGGTTGAGCCGGTGTCGTCTCGGCGGACAGCGATCATCGGTGAGCTCGGGCTGGACGGCCGGATCAGAGAGGTTCGCGGCGCGCTCGCGATGACGCTGGCCGTGGCGCGATCCGGGTTCGACCGCATCGTCGTGCCGGAGCTCAATGCCGGTGAGTCCCGGCTGGTTCCGGGGATCGAGGTCTATGGGGTGCGGTCACTGCGGCAGGTGCTGGCGTTGCTGCGCGGGGTGGAGATTCCCGACGAAGCGCCACCGCTGGCCGAGCCACGGCTGTTGTCGGAGTCGCTGACCAGGGTTCCGGAGGTCGATCTGCACGACGTGATCGGTCAGCACGAGGGCCGCCGCGCGATCGAGGCGGCGGCCGCGGGTGGGCATCACCTGTTTCTGCATGGTCCGCCGGGCTCGGGCAAGACGATGCTCGCGGAGCGGCTGGCCGGGTTGATGCCAGACCTCAGCACCGACGAATCGCTGGAGGTCTCGGCGGTTCATTCGCTGGCCGGGTTGCTGAGCGGCGAGGTCGAGTTGGTGTCACGGCCGCCGTTCATCGCGCCGCATCACACGGCATCGCTGTCGAGTCTGGTCGGCGGTGGTTCGGGCGTGCCACGGCCGGGGGCGATCAGCTGTGCGCATCGCGGGATCCTGTTCATCGACGAAGCGCCGGAGATGCATCCGCTGACGCTCGACACGCTGCGGCAACCGCTGGAGTCCGGTTTCGTCGAGGTGCATCGGTCAGCGGCGGTGGCGAAATTTCCGGCGCGCTTCATGTTGGTGCTGGCCGCGAATCCCTGTCCCTGTGGGATGTCCGGCGTCCGGCACGCCGTCTGCAACTGCACACCACAGGCGCTCGCGCGCTACCGGCAACGCATCAGTGGGCCGATCAAGGATCGCCTCGACATCCAGCGACAGATCCTTCCCGCCGGCCGGGGCGGCACCGAGATCGAGACGTCCGAACCGACCGCTGCTGTGGCCGCTCGTGTCCGGGCGGCCCGGGAGCGCCAGTCCGCGCGCTACCGCGGCAGTCCCTGGACGCTCAACAGCCAAGTCCCCGGTGCCGTGCTCCGCCGGGAATTCCCACTCGATTCCCAAGCCCTGCAACTCCTCGAGGATCACTACTCCACCGGCCGCCTGACCGGCCGTGGCTTCGACCGCGTCGTCCGTCTCGCCTGGACCCTCGCCGACCTCCGCGGCCACCCCCAACCAACCCTCGAGCTCACTCACGAAGCCTTCCAGCTCCGCACCGGCGAAACCCTCACCCCACTGGCCGACACCCGCCCCCTCAAAGGACGTGCCTCATGACCCCTCCCATCCTCACCGGAGACAGCATCCCGCTGTCCAGCTTCTCAACACCCGCCACTGACCCCGGAGGCTCCGGCGGACATGCCGACACCGCAGTCTCCGCGGTCGGCGAAGGCAGCGATGCCGAGCGCCTGGCCCGGGTGGGGCTCGGCCGGGTGATCGAGCCAGGAGACCTGGCGGCATTGAAAGCGTTCGACGGGCTCGGCGTGGTCGAGATCTGGGAGCGGCTGCGGCGACAGGAGGCGGGGACAGAGCGGTGGGCGACACGCATGGCCTCGGTCGAGCCTCAGCGGGATTTGGAGCTGGCGGCGGTGGCCGGGGCGCGGTTCGTGATTCCGGGGGACCACGAGTGGCCGGAGCAATTGGAGGTGCTGGCGGAGGCTGGGCAGCTGGCACGGCGGGCTGGGGTGCCGTTCGGGCTCTGGGTGCGCGGGCCGGCGAATCTGCGGCAGGTGCTGGAGAAGTCCGTGGCCATCGTGGGTGCGCGGGCCTGCTCGTCGTACGGGTCGCATGTGGCCGGGGAGCTGGCGGCGGGGCTGGCCGGCGGCGGGTACGCCGTGGTGTCGGGCGGGGCGTATGGGATCGATGCGGCGGCGCATCGCGGCGCACTCGCGGTCGCGGGAGTCACCGTCGCGGTGCTGGCTTGTGGAGTCGACAAGAGCTATCCACAGAGCAACTCCGCGTTGTTCAGCCGGATCGTCGAGCAGGGTCTGGTGATCAGTGAGCTGTCGCCCGGCTGTTCGCCGACCAAGCTGCGGTTCCTCGCGCGCAATCGCCTGATCGCCGCCGCCAGCCAAGGCACCCTCGTCGTCGAGGCCGCTGTTCGCAGCGGCGCCCTCAACAGCGCCGGCTGGGCCGAACAATGCGGCCGCCCCGTCATGGCCGTCCCAGGCCCCATCACCTCCCGGATGTCCGAGGGCAGCCACCTCCTGATCCGCGACCGAGACGCCGTACTGGTCACTGATGTTCCCGAGATCATCGAGGCCGTCTCGCCCCTGGGCAGCGGCCTGACCTCCTACCGCCATGCCCCCTCAACAGCGCCGGCTGGGCCGAACAATGCGGCCGCCCCGTCATGGCCGTCCCAGGCCCCATCACCTCCCGGATGTCCGAGGGCAGCC
>NZ_SMKX01000106.1 GCF_004349055.1 Kribbella antibiotica | reverse complement strand
AACCTGCACGCCGTACCCCCACCCCTCCCCGTTGAGGAACATCTGCGCAGCCGGCTCACCACGCTGCTCGGCAGTCAGCTGGTCTGTCACCATCGCCGCAGCAAGGTCCGGCCGCAACAGCTCCCCGTTCAGCAGCGCAGCAGTGAACCGTAGGTAGTCAGCCGCGGTAGACACCAGCCCGCCAGCAGCATGCGGAAACACCGGCGGCGTAAACCAGTCGCTGGCGGCAGGATCGTCCAGCACCGCCAGGCCTTCCGCATAGCTCGGCGCCAACCGAGCGCGAGCATGGTCCGGTACGACGAAGCCGGAGTCGCCCATCCCGAGCGGCTCAAACAACCGCCGCCGAAACAGCTCCGGCAACTCCACTCCGCTCGCCCGCGCCAACAGCACCCCCAATACGGCGTACGCCAGCTCGTACCGCCAGTGCCGACCCGGCTGCTCCATCAGCGGCAGCTCACCAAACCGCTCGATCCACCTGTCCGGAGCAAGCGCCACCGCCGACGGCAGCGGCGGCCCGAACCCCAGCTCGGCCGCCTCCTCCAGCACCGGACACGACTCCACCTCGAAGGC
Source organism: Kribbella antibiotica (assembly GCF_004349055.1). GTDB lineage: Bacteria > Actinomycetota > Actinomycetes > Propionibacteriales > Kribbellaceae > Kribbella > Kribbella antibiotica. The sequence goes on along the minus strand of NZ_SMKX01000106.1, from coordinate 30,304 downwards.
GAACCCGAACCCGAGCCGCATCACCAGCAGGTCCTCCACTGTCACTGGCGACTCCGCCGGGACCGTGTCACCCACCGGTCCGTCCAGCCGCCGCAGCACTCGCTGCCCCGCCAGCTCTGGCAGCCACCGCTCAACCGGGTCCTGCAGGCCCAGCACCCCGGACTCCACCAGCTGCAACGTCAACACCGCAGCCAACGGCTTGGTCATCGAGCTGATCCGAAACACCGAATCAGCACCCACAGCACCCGCTGACCCCAGCCACTGCTCACGCCCATCCGTAAGCCCGACAACCACCCCCGGCACCTCACCGATGGCCAGAAGCCGATCCGCCAACCCCTGTAGCTTCTCCTGCATCACTACACCTCCTCCGACAACAGAGCGGTCCCCGCTCGGTCGTAGTACGTGATCGTCAGGGCCTGCGTGTCGAACGTCCACTTCTCTACCCCCGCCGCAGCAAGCGCCCGCGACATCTCGACGTACGAGCCCTGTTCCAGCGCAGCGAGGAACGCATCCCGATCGCTAGCGGCCGCAACCTCGAACACGTCATGTGCGGGTCCCGTCGACACCTCGTGCCCACCCACCCCGAAGTACGTCGCATGCCCGTCGGTGACGTACGAGTCGCTCGACACGACTCCGATCTCCCCGAGCGCCTGCAGGAACGCCCCCAGCGTCGAGGCGCTGCCGAGGCGATCGTGGATACCGTCGACCTGCTCCAGGGTGAACATGCCCAAGAGCTATCACGACACGCCGGTCACTGCTCGCCGACCGGCGCCTGCACGCAGAGTGGACGGCGTGCAGAGCTCACGACGAGGTTTCCTGGGGATGGCGGTTGTTGCGGCGGTCGGATCGCAGGGGTTGCCTGCCATCGCCACGGTCACCGCAGACAAGTACGACTCCAACACTGACCTGTACGCCGACCCCGCGCTGACTGAGGGGGACCACTACGCGCGGCGGTTCCGGCGGCATCAGTGGTTCGACAACGACCTGACCCAGCGCTACGCCGTACAGCGCACTGTGATCCTGGCACCGCACGGTGGCGGCATCGAGCCCGGTACGTCGGAGCTGTGCCTGGCGATCGCGGGTTATCACCCAGCTGATCTGGCGACGAGCGGTGCGGTCCACGACTACTGGATGTTCGAAGGTCTGCTCTCGTCCGACAACGGCGATCTGCATGTCACGTCAGCTCACTGCGACGATCACGTTGCGCGTTCCCTGGCGGCCGGCTCGCTCAATGCGATCGGGCTGCATGGCTGCAAGGAGTCCCAGGCCGGACTGCCCACCGGGACGCAGGCGGCGCTCGTCGGCGGCCGCAACAACGCGCTCAAGTCCCGGCTCATCACCAGGCTGACGGCAGCCGGCGTACGGGCCATTGACGCGGCCACCGTCCCAGACCTGAACGGCGACGACCCCGCCAACATCGCAAACCGCACCCTGCTCGGCGCCGGCGCGCAGCTCGAGCTCACTGCGCCGCTCCGCCAGGCGATGTTCGGCACCTACACCCGCGCGGACCGCAAGAACACCACGCTGCCGATCTTCTGGAGCTTCGTCACCGCAACCCGCGCGGCGATCGCGGACCTCGAAGCCACTCAGCCCGTCATTTGACGGGCAGCTCGAACAGCAACTCCAGCCCGTCCTCGTCGTCCCACTGATCGCCCACCTGCACGAACCCGTACTTCGCCACTGTCGCCAGCGACGCCACGTTGTCCGGGCTGATCGAGGCCCGCACGACCTTCACCTCGTCCTCACCGCGCGCCCGCTCGAGCAGCGCGCCGAGGATCGCTGTCGCATAACCGCGGCGCTGGTACGCCGGGTCGACCGTGTACCCGACCTCGACCATGCCGACCTCATCCGGCCCACCGTGGAAGCCGGCGTACCCGACCACTGCGTCCTCCCCGATCACCACGCGCGCGATCCAGGCCGCATCCTCCGGGGTGCTCTCGAGCTGCTTCAGGCGGTAACCCCACAGCCACTGCGCGCGGTCCTCGACGAACAACTGCCCGAGCTCGACGCCGGTCAAGGCCCGGCCCGTCGCAAGGTCACCTGCGAGCAGAGCCGTCATTGCCGCCGGCGGCAACTCCACGAACCGAATCTTCTGAGTTGCCATACCGTCGATCATCACACCTTCGTCCACGGGATATCCGGGGTCAGGAGATCAGGTCACCCTGGGCCTGGATCTCGGCTTCGGGGTCAACGGGGAGGACGATCCTGAACCAGGTCTCGCCAGGCTTGGAGTCCACCCGCAGATCACCGTGATGCTTCTTCACGATGATCCGCCACGAGATGTCGAGCCCGAGGCCAGTACCCTCACCGATCGGTTTCGTGGTGAAGAACGGTTCGAAGATCCGGGTCTTGATATCGGCCGGGATGCCCGGTCCGGTGTCGCCGATCTCGACCACGACGTACTGGCCGTCGCGCCGCGTCCGCAGGGTCAACGTGCCCGACCCGTTCATCGCCTGGACCGCGTTGTCGATGATGTTCGTCCAGACCTGGTTGAGCTCGGCGGCGTACGCCGGGATCATCGGCAGCTCGGGATCGAAGTCCTTCACGATCGTCAGGCCGTCGAGCTTGCCCGACATCATCACCAGCGTCGACTTCAGCAGCTCACGCAGATCAACCACCTGGTACGGCGCTCTGTCGATCTGCGAGTACTGCTTGGCAGCCCCGACCAGCGTGGAGATCCGGGTGACCGAGTCGTCGATCTCGTTCATCAGCGACTCGGTGTCGATCGTGTACATCAGCCAGCGGACAGCACCTTCGAGGTACTCGTCGCCGACGGCCGCGCGCACGCCCTCCATCCAGTCGGCGTCGAGCCCGACCGCTGCGAGCACGGGCGCGACATCCCAGCTGTCACGGACGCCGTGGTCGTCCAGCCAGTCAGACAGGTCGTCCTCGGCGTCGCTCTGCTCCATGACGGACATGTCGCGAGCCTTGGCCACGCGCTCGACCGCATCCTCCTGGATCGCGACGATCTTGTGCAGCTTGGTCGCGTCAAGGGTGCCGTCGGCAAGCATCGCCAGCTTGTGCCGCATGCCGGCAACCCGCTGCCGCAGCGTCGCCGCAGCACGCACAGCGGCCGCAGCCGGGTTGTTCAGCTCATGCGTCAGACCGGCGGACAGAGATCCCAGCGCGAGCAGCCGCTCCCGCTGACCGATGGTCTCGTTGCTGCGGCGCGTGCCCATCACGAAGCCCTCGATCAGGTGCACGGCCATCGGGAACCACGTGCCGATCATGCTGGCCATCGCCTCGGCGTCGATCACGTAGAAGTCGGACGGCTCCAGCACGTACATCGAGGCGTTGTAGGTGTTGCTCTCGTTGTCGCCGAAGAAGGCGTTGTAGGCACCGGCATAGACACCGCGCTGGGAGCTGCGGTTGGTCTCCACCTCTTCGCCCTGCAGGAGCTTGCACATCCTGAGCGTCCCCGACAGCAGCATGTAGCAGCAGGTCGCCTCGTCGCCCTCCGCGAAGACGCGGCCCTCCTCGACATGGATGACGTGCCCCTCGCGGGCGATCCAGTCGAGCTGCTCGTCGTTCAGTGCCTCGAACAGGAACAGTGTGCGCAACTCGTCCCTTGTCATCCGACGGAGGTCGTCGGTCTCGTTGTTGGCCACAGTCATCAGAGCATCTCCAGGTATCGGTGCACCAAGGTCACGGCCATCGCACCGTCACCGACAGCCGAGGCGACCCGCTTGACGGACTCCGCCCGCACGTCCCCGGCCGCGAAGACGCCGGGCATGCTCGTCTCCAGGTGGTAGGGGTCGCGGTCCAGGGCCCAGCCCGGTGGCCGTCCCCGCAAGTCCGGTCCGGTCAGCACGAAGCCGCGCTCGTCGCGCAGCAGGTCGCCGGGCAGCCAGTCCGTCCGCGGGGCCGCTCCGATGAACACGAACATCCACTCCGTGTCCACCTCCCGGCTCTCCCCAGAGGTGCTGTTGACCAGCGTCACGCGCTCCAAGTGTTCCGAACCTTTGCAGGAGACCACCTGCGTGCAGGTGTGCACCTCGATGTTGTCGATGCCGGCGATCTGATCGATCAGGTACGACGACATGGTCGCCTCAAGTGAGGGACCTCTTACCAGCATATGCACGCGCGAAGCGTGTTTCGAGAAATAGACCGCAGCCTGCCCCGCGGAGTTGGCTCCGCCGATGATGTAGACCTCCTGGCCGGCGCAGCTCGGCCCCTCGGTCGTCGCAGCGCCGTAGTAGATGCCCCGGCCCGCCAGCTCTTCCATCCCGGGTGCTTCCAGCTGCCGGTACGCCACACCGGTCGCCAGAATGACGGAGTGGGCGGAGATCTCGCTGCCGTCGGCGAACTTGAGCCGCCGGGCCGAACCGACCGTCTCCAGCCCCACGACCTGGCGGGTAGTCAGCAGCTCCGCACCGAAGCGCACTGCCTGTCGCCGCGCCCGGTCCGTCAGCTGTGCGCCGGACACCCCGTCCGGGAAGCCCAGGTAGTTCTCAATCCGACTCGACTGACCGGCCTGACCACCGGTGGCCATCTGCTCGACCAATACGGTCCGCAGGCCCTCACTGGCGCCGTACACGGCTGCTCCAAGACCAGCTGGCCCGCCACCGACCACTACGAGGTCGTAGAACTCAGCTGTCGGGTTGGTTGCCAGACCGACCTTGTCGGCCAGCTCAGCTTCGCTAGGAGCAATCAGTACGACGCCGTCCGGCGTGATGATGACCGGCAGTGTGCTGCCGTCCACACCGGCGGCTTCGAGCAAGCGCTTGGCCTCGTCGTCGTCCACTCCGAGCCACTGGTACGGCACTGCGTTCCGGGCCAGGAAGTCCCGCGCCGCAAAGGAGGGAGCCGACCAGCGGTGCCCGATCACCCGGGTCTCGTCGGACGACACCACCGGTGTCGACTTCCAGAGCTCCAGCATCGAGTCGACCACCGGGTAGAGCTTCTCCTCCGGCGGGTTCCACGGTTTGAGCAGGTAGTGGTCGAGGTCGACCACGTTGATTGCCTGGATCGCGGCGTCCGTGTCGGCGTACGCCGTCAGCAGGACCCGGCGGGCCAGCGGATAGAGGTCCATGGCGGCCTCGAGGAACTCGATGCCGGACATCTGGGGCATCCGGTAGTCGGCCAGCAGGAGCGCCACCGGCTCGCCGCGGAGCTTGAGCTCCTTCAGCGCATCCAGGGCTTGGGCGGGGGTTTCGGCCCGGACGATGCGGTTTTCCTCGGCATACCGCCGGCGGAGGTCACGGGCGATGGACCGGGAAACGCCCGGGTCGTCGTCCACGGTAAGGATCACCGGGCGGGAAGTCGACGCTGTCATGCCTCATTGATACCAGCGAAAACCTACGAATAGGGATCGTTCGTCCACAGGCCCCGGTTCGGTCCGCGGGGGCGGGGCGCGGACCGAACAACGGGGCTAGGGCCTACGGCCCGTCAGGGAAGGGCCGCGAGGAACGGGGCGTGGCTGTTCCGGAACTCCCAGTTGTAGTACTTGTCCCAGTTGATCGACCACGTCATCAGCCCGCGGAACGCGGGTGAGGTGCCGCCGCGCAGTGTGTAACCGCCGCAGCTCTGGCCCTTGACCAGGCAGTTGACCGCCTCCTGCACCTGCGCAGGTGGTGTGTACCCGTTGCCGGCACTGGTCGCGGCCGGTACGCCGAACGCGATCTGGTCCTCCCGCAGGCCGGGGAAGGTCTGCCCGGTGGTCCCGACCGGGAAGCCGGCCTTGATCATGTCGGTCATCGCGATGTGGAAGTCCGCGCCGCCCATGGTGTGGTACTGGTTGTCCAGACCCATCACGGGACCGCTGTTGTAGTCCTGGACGTGCAGCACGGTCAGGGTGTCCCGCAGCGCGTGGATGACCGGCAGATAGGAGCCCCGGCGCGCATCGCCGCCGTTGGTACCCGGGCCGTAGAACTGGTAGCCGATCTGGACGAAGAACGTCTCCGGCGCCATCGTCAGCACGAACTTCGCGCCGTACTTCGCCTTCAGCGACTTGAGCGCGGAGATCAGGTTCACCACGACCGGAGTGGTCGGACTGCGGAAGTTGGTGTCGTTGGCGTCCAGGTAGAGCGAGTGGCCCTCGAAGTCGACATCCAGTCCGTCCAGGCCCCAGCGATCGATGATCGCGCTCACCGAGTTCACGAACGTGTCCCGGGCGCCAGTGGTGGTCAGCTGGACCAGTCCGTTCTGTCCGCCGATAGAGAGCAGCACCTTCTTACCTGCGGCCTGTTTGGCCTTGATAGCGGCCAGGAAGTCCGCATCACTCTCGACGTTCGGGCACTCGCTCACCGGGCAGCGGTTGAACCGGATGTCTCCGGAGGTCGCGGAGGTGGGCTCCCCGAACGACAGGTTGATGATGTTCCACTCACTCGGTACGTCGGCCATCCGCACGTACCCAGAGCCGTTGGCGAAGCTCGCATGCAGGTAACCGATCAGCGCATGCTTCGGCAGCCCGGTGTTGGTGCACCCACTGGTCGTCGCCGATGCCGCACCTGACTGGGGCGACTCTCCGACACTGTTGTACGCGGCAACGGTGTAGCTGTGACTCGTGCAAGCACTCAGCCCGCTGACAGTCGCCGTCGTACCGGTCACTGTCTGTACGACGTTGGTGCCCTCATACACGCGGTAGCCGGTGACCGTGCCGGTCGCAGCGCCCCAGCTCAGCCCGATCGCACTATTCGTCGTACTGGTCACGGACGGCGTCCCGGGAGCACCCGGGGCGCCTGGGTTGGACGGACCGCCCGGGCCGTCCAGGTTGATGTCATCGGCCTGGTACGCCGGCTGTCCGTACCAGCCGTGCACGTAGATCTGCGCCGAGGTCTGATTCGCGCCAGTAGTAAAGGACAGACTCAGCTGCGTGTAACTCGCGGCTGACGGCGTCCACGTTGAAGAGCCCCCAGTGACTCCCAGGTAGACATACGAACCGCGCACCCAGCCGGACAGCGTGTATGCCGTATTGGGGACCACCGTGACCGTCTGGCTGCATTGGGCGAAGTCGCCGCTCGACACCGCACCGTTGAGCGCGAAGCCTCCACTGCGCACCGGGCTGGAGACAACGGACCCACCGGAGCAGGACCAGCCGCTCAATGAGCCGCTCTCGAACCCGGGGTTGGTCAAGATGTTCGCCGCCTGCGCGGTCTGGGTCCCGCCGACGACTATTAACAGCACGCCGACGACGACTGTGAGGAACCGTGAACGCCAGGAGCGCCAGGACAACATGGTGAACCTCCGGGGGCGGTTGGGGTGCATTTAGTAGAGAGGCTTTATAACTCCGGGGTCAATGCGCAACGCTGTCGGATTGCCGCCCCTGTCCGATAACCGCCAGGATCAGGAGGCTCAGGGACCGCAGCTGAGACACGGCCAGAACCGGCCGCAGCGCGAGCACAGGCCGTCGGCCCCGGGCGCCGGCAACCACACCACGGCCGACGGCTGCTCCACCGAGGCAGCCTTGGGTGCGGGCATCGATGCGGGCGTCGATGAGGGCTTCGCGGGGGCGACCTCGACGGGAGTCGTCTCGGACGACCAGTGCACCACCGTGCGCCCGTCCGCCCCGTGCACTGCGAGGAGCGCGTCGATCCGGTCCCAGCTGGAGGTGCTCGCCCAAGGACCACGCCAGCGCAGCGCAACAGAGCCGTCGGACCACTCGACACCCTCGGCCAGCGTGCCCGTCCCCCGCAGCCCGGACGCGTCGGCATGGCGCACCAGCCTAAAGAGCCGAGCCTGCCGCCGCATCGTGTTCATGCCGACAACCTTGCCCACCTGCACCCTGCCCCACCAGGTGTGAGCAGTGGGCTCCCCGAACAGCCCACACCACAGCTCCCATCCCTCCTATCTTCAACAAAACAAGCAGAAAGCACCCACCAGCCAGCACCACCAGTTTTGTCGGAGAGCCCTTGTAAGGTCCTCACCACGCACCGCAACCACCAGGCGTACCAGTGAGCGAGCCGGAGGGCTCGCAGCACGAACGGGGGCGATCCTGTGACCGAGACCCGAACCGAAACCACACCCATCCCGACACCAACACCTGGGCCAACACCCAGCCCAGCATCCGGCGGGCCGACGTTCGGCGCGCAGTTACGGCAGTGCCGGCAGGCGGCCGGCTTGAGCCTGCGCCAACTCGCCGGCCGGATCGGCCACGACCACAGCTACCTGGCCCAGATCGAGCGTGGCCAGCGCCAGGGAACGGCCGACCTGGCCCGCCGCTGCGACGGCGAGCTCGGCACCGGAAACCTACTGACCGAGGCCTATCGCCGGACGCCCGCCAAACCCCGACGCAGCACCCCCACCGTCGGGCTCGACCCGCTGGAGAGCGCCTGGCAGCAACTGGCGATCGCCTTCCCGGAGAAGGATGCCTTCCTGGCGGCGGAAGAATCGGTGTGGTTCAGCAGCCTGCAGAGCCTCCCGGCGGTGCGACGGCTGCCGGAGCTGGTGCGCGAGCTGAGCACCCCACCGATCAACCACCGGGCGTTGCAGGAGGACCGGCAGATCGAGCTCAGCCTGTTGATCGCGGAGACACTCACCGCTTGCGGGCGCCTTGGCGACGCCAGGCGCTGGTGGTGGGCCGCTCGCCAGCTGGCCGATGCCCTCGGTGAGCCGGGGCTCTGCAGTCTGGCGCGCAGTCGCGAAGCGACCAGCGGTCTGGCCGAAGGGCGTGCGCTACCAGAGCTGCTGGAGTTGACCGATGAGGCACTAACTCTTGCCCTGCAAGAGCCACGCCGCTCCGACGCAATGCTCAGCGCCCGATCAACGCGGGCACGCGTCCTCGCCGCGCTCGGTCGAGTCGTCGAGGCCCACGCGCTGCTGCCGCAACTGCTCAGCCACGCCGATGAGTTGCCGATGGCAAGCACCGGTCGCGGTTGGGCGCCGTACGAGATGCATGGGGTGGAGGGGCGCGTCTGCGCGAGCCTCGGGTATTGGACCGCGGGTTGCCTGATGTTTGCGCGTGGACTGGAGCTGTGTCCCAGCGAGAGATTGGAGGAGCGGGCCCTGCTGGAGCTGGCGATGGCGGAGTGCTTCGCCGGCAGCAGCCAGGGTGCAGCGGCGCTCGCGGTGGCGATGCGCGTGCTGATCGAGCTGCCGGATGAGTGGCACACGACGTACGTCTACGCCATCGCAGCGCGTGTGCTGAGCGGTGTTCGGCAGCGCGAGCCACGGCTGCCTGGGCTGTATGACCTCGACCTCCTGGTGGCTCGGCGCCCGTGGGCCGGCCGCAGTGTGGGCAGCGAGTCGTGCTGGGGCCACAGTCGGGAGTAGCGTGCCGGGGGTGACTGCAGAAACGACGGCGAGTGATGTGTGGGACTTTGCAGTGGAGCTGCGGAGTGATCCGGCGAGTGCCGAGGAGCGGGAGGGCGTTCTGGCCAAACCGACCTTCGGACTGACGTTCACCGACCACATGGTGGTGGCGAACTGGACGCTCGACGGCGGCTGGCACGACCAGAGGGTCACTGCGTACGCACCACTGCGCGTGAGCCCGGCCGCCGCCGTACTGCACTATTCGCAGGAGATCTTCGAGGGCTTGAAGGCGTACCGGCACGAAGACGGATCGGTGTGGGCGTTCCGGCCGGATCGGAACGCCGCCCGATTCACTGCGAGCGCTCAGCGTCTCGCGCTACCGCAGGTGCCCGAGGACGCGTTCGTCGCGGCGCTCCGAGCGCTGGTGACGGTGGACGAGGCGTGGGTGCCGTCAGCAACCGATGGCGAGACCAGCCTGTACCTGCGGCCGTACATGATCGCCACCGAGGCCGCTCTGAGCGTGCGGCCCGCCCACGAGGTGCTGTTCGGTGTCATCGCGTCTCCGGCCGGCCCGTACTTCGACACTGGCCCCCGGCCCGTCTCGATCTGGCTGACTACCTCCACCGTCCGTGCGACGCCGGGCGGCACCGGCGCGGCCAAGACCGGCAGCAACTACGCCGCCAGCCTGGTCGGCCTCGCAGAGGCCACCGCGAACGGGTGTGAGCAGGTCGCCTTCGTCGAGGCCATCGAGCGCAAGTGGCTCGAGGAGATCGGCAGCATGAACATGTTCTTCGTGTACGCCGACGGCCGGATCGTCACCCCGGAGTTGTCCGGCTCGATCCTGGCCGGCATCACCCGCGCCTCGGTGCTGGAGCTGGCCGTCGACCTCGGCCACGAGGTGGAGGAGCGCCGGATCTCCGCCGAAGAGTGGAAGGACGGCGTACGGAGCGGTGAGATCACTGAGGTCTTCGCCTCCGGCACAGCCGCTGTCATCACGCCGATCGGCCGCCTGGCTTGGCCGGACGGCGATCTCACCATCAGCGAGGAGACTGGTCCGGTCACCGCCAAGATCCGCGCTGCGCTGCTCGACGTCCAGTACGGGCGGGTGCCCGACACGCGCGGTTGGCTGACGCGACTGGCGTAGTACTGCCGTTTGTCTGTGGTGGCGGTTAGGTTGGCTGCATGGCCAAGGAGAAGTCTCCGGCGATCGAGCTGGAGGTCGGCGAGCGGACGGTCCGGGTCTCGAACCCGGACCGGGTGTACTTTCCGGCGCGCGGTGAGACGAAGCTCGACCTGGTCAAGTACTACCTGTCCGTCGGCGACGGCATCGTCCGAGCGCTGCGGGAGCGGCCGTGCATGATGCACCGATTCCCGTCCGGCGTCTCCGGGGACAAGGTGCATCAGAAGCGGCTGCCGAACGGTGCGCCGCCGTGGATGGAGACCGTGCAGGTCAAGTTCCCGCGGTACAACCGGACCGCCGACGAGCTGTGCGTCACCGAGCTCGCGCATGTGGCGTGGGCGGTGCAGATGTCGACCGTCGAGTTCCATCCGTGGAACTCACGACGGGCCGACACCGAGAAGCCCGACGAGTGGCGGATCGACCTCGACCCGATGCCGGACTGCCCGTTCGACCGAGTCCGCACTGTCGCGCATGTCGTCCGCGAGGTGCTCGACGAGTTGGGCATGACGGGCTACCCCAAGACATCGGGCGGTTCGGGGATCCACGTCTACGTGCGGATCGAGCCGGAGTACGGATTCAGCGACGTAAGGCGGGCAGCGCTTGCTTTTGCGCGCGAGGTCGAGCGGCGCGTGCCCGACGACGTCACCACCACCTGGTGGCGCAAGGACCGCGACCCGGCGAAGCTCTTCGTCGACTACAACCAGAACGCCCGCGACCACACCATCGCCAGCGCCTACTCCGTCCGCGGCAACCCCGAAGGCACCGTCTCCACCCCGATCACCTGGGACGAGATCGACACCGTCGACCCCAAAGCCTTCACCATCGAAACCGTCCCGTCGCGCTTCGCCGAGCTGGGTGACCTTCACGCCGCGATCGACGACAAGGCCCATCGTCTCGCCCCTCTGCTTGAGTGGGCCGACCGAGACGAACGCGAGGGTGCGGAGGAACCGCCCCCGCCGGAGGACTAACCACGGCTGCGACGCGGCCTGTCTCGTACGGCGCCGATGGTCGCTCGCCGCACCGGACAAGCCGGGCACGTTGCTTGTGGTTGCTCGCCGCGGCGGCCGCGTTACAGAAGGAGCTTGGCTGAGCCCGGCGGGGGCTGAGGTACTGGCGAGGTCGGGGATCGCGTTTCGGCTGCTTGAGGTGCTCGCTATGGTTGCGGCCAGTGACAGCGAGGCCCGAAAAGTGACTCACGGTGGCGGGTTGCGGCGGGTCAGGCTGCTTGGGGTGCTGCCGCGCCAGGCTGACCGGTCCGCGTCGGTGGTAGGCGCTATTTCGCCGCCCGGCCTGTCCATTTGTAGGGGGCTTGTGGGCTGGGTGGTGGCCTTGAACAAGTAATTACCTGTCCACGCCCACCGTTTCTTGTTCAAGGCCCCAGCAGTTGACCCCGACGACCCTCACCACCGTGGATTTTCCTCGCCGAGACCCCAGCCCGGCAACGTCTCGGTCCCTCGGGGGCTTGAGTGGAAACTTTCTTGCAGATAGCGACGAAGAATTACCACTGAACGCGAATTTCCCCGGGTTCCGAGGCGCCGCGGTCGTTGCTCGGTGACTTTTTCTCAAATGGCGACCCTTTCTTACCGGCTAGCGCAGATCTTGGGCTTCAGCCATAGCGGGCACCTCAAGCAGCGGACACGCGATCGCCGACCCCGCCAGTACCTCAACCCCGCGCCGGGCCTAGCCAAGCTCTTTATGTAACGCGGCCGCCGCGGCGACCAGCCACAAGCAACGTGTCCGGCTTGTCCGGTGCGGCGACCAGCCATCCCCGCCCAAGGCGGGCGAACCGGAGCCCCGGCGGACCGCCCACACTCATCAACACCCAGAACGGCTCACCGAATCACCGCGTGCAGGCGGGAGGCGCACGTCGTACGGGAGGTTGGTGAGTGTCAGCGGTCCGCGGTGCCGGCTAGGCCGTGGTGGAGGAGGTCGGTGAGGAGGTCGACGGCGGCTTCGGGCTCGATGGTTTGGCCGTTGGCGGGGTTGACCACGAGCCAGGTGTAGGCGAAGCCCTCCATGAGCGCGTTGATCGCGGTGATGACGGCAGCGGGGTCGGCCGGCGGTTTGGGGAGCCCGGTCAGGTGGCCGACCATGTGGGCGTCGTCGTCGTTCATGATCGTTTGCAGGCGGCGGCCCAGCTCCGGGTCCAGCATGGCGGCCTGTTTCACGGCGATCATCTCGGGCAGATGGTCCTGGTAGAACTGCCAGTACATCGCGACGTGCCAGCGGATCGCCGCCCGTTTGCTGAAGTCGTCGTCGTGCCCGGAGATGTCGAGCACGCGTTGGTCCGCAGCGGCGAGCATGTCTTTCAGGAGCGCCTCGAGCAGCTCCTCCTTGCCGGCGAAGTGGTTGTAGAACGACCCCGTCGCGCGACCGGCGGCCGCGGTGATGTCGGTGATCTTCGTGTTCAGGTATCCGCGCGCGGCGAACACCTCCCGGGCGGCCTGTTTCAGCGCAGCCTCGGTCCCTGCCGCCCGCTCCCGGCGGCTCGCGGTCTCCGTCACAAAGCACCTCCTTGACACCGAACCCTAGCCAGGTTCATAGTGAATCCAGATTCAGTGAATCACAATTCATTCAAGGAGCCCATCGTGACCGTCCTCATCGCCGGAGCCGGCCCGACCGGCCTGACCCTGGCCATCGACCTGGCCCGCCGCGGCCTCGCCGTCCGCATCATCGACAAGGCCACCGAGTTCTTCGAGGGATCGCGCGGCGACGGCCTGCAGCCGCGCACCCTCGAGGTCTTCGACGACCTCGGCGTCGTCGACGACGTCATCCGCCAGGGAATCGAGGCGTCGATCATCCATGTCCACCTCGACGGCATCGAGGTCGATCAGCGCAAGATGCGTGAGCTCGTCGACCCGACACCCGACGTCCCCTACCCGAACGGACGGATGCTCGGCCAGTCCCGGACCGAGGGGATCCTCCGCGCCAAGCTCGCCGAGTACGGCGCCCAGGCCGAACTGGACACGGCCATCGTCGGATTCACCCAAGATGCGACCGCGGTCGTCGCGGAACTGTCGACCGGCGAGACCATCACTGCGACATACCTGGTCGGCGCCGACGGCGGTGCCAGCTTCGTCCGCCGGCACCTCGGGATCGCCTTCGAGGGAACGACCGACGAGTCGATCAAGGTGCTGATCGGCGATGTGGCGGCCGACGGGCTCGATCACGACAAGTCGTACTGGTTCGCCAAGAAGGACAACCCGATGGAGGGCATCGTGCTGATGCCGCTGGCCGGTGGCGACCAGTTCCAGCTGGCGTCGCCGATCGTCGCGGAGAATCGCGAGCCGAGCCTCGAGGTTCTTCAGGACCTGATGGACACGTACGCCGCCCCCGGTTTCGCGAAGCTGCGCGACCTGACGTGGGTCACCGTCTGGCGGCCGAATGTGCGGCTCGCCGAACGCTTCCGCGTCGGGCGGGTCTTCATCGCCGGTGACGCCGCGCACGTGCATCCGCCGACCGGCGGTCAGGGGCTGAACACCGGCATACAGGACGCGTACAACCTCGGCTGGAAGCTCGCTGACGGGCGCGAAGAAGTCCTCGCGACGTACGAGACCGAGCGTCGGACCAACGCGGCCCGCGTGCTCGGGATCAGCGGGGACCTGATGCAGAAGCACCTCGACGGCGACGAGTCCGCGCTGGAACGTGGCGAGAACACCCGGCAGCTCGACGTCTCCTACCGCGACCCCGCCGACACCGCCGCGCTAACCTCCGGCGACCGTGCGCCGGACGCCTCGCTGATCGATGCCGACGGCAACCAGCTGCGTTTGTTCGACCTGTTCCGTGGACCCCACGAAACCCTGCTTCGCTTCAGCCCCAGCACCCCGTCCACGCACCCACACACCGTCGATTTCGGCCCCGGTGCGTACACCTCCCCCAGCGCCTTCGAGGCCTACCACGCTGCCGATGGCGACGAAATCCTCATCCGCCCCGACGGCTACCTCGCCTGACACCTAGCCCGTGTGGGCGATTTGCTCCTGGATGGTGAACTCCAGACCGTTGGCGGCGGCTAGGTAGACGTCCTGGTCGACGAGGTTTCCGTCGAGGCGCATCAGGCCGCGGGGGCTGTCGTAGAAATGGCCGCTGGGGAGCGCGGCGACCGCACCGATGTCGATCGAGCCCGCCACTTCTCCCAGCCGAGCGAGGAAACGAATCGCCTCGTAGCAGGACTCGCCCACCGCGTTCAGCGCCGGCGCGAACGGCCCGAATCGGGCGTAGTACGTCCGCGCGAATTCGCCACTCTCCACCGTATGCGGCCCGTCGAAATACGCCGCCGCCGCGAACAGTCCGTCATTGGCACCAGCCCCGGCACCGAGGAGCGTGTTCTCCTCGATCGCCGGGCTGAGCCGGAGCAGCCGTTCGCTCAATCCGGCCCGCGCGAACTGCCGGTTGAAGTGCACCGCGTCCTGCCCCATCAGCAGCATGATCACGCCATCGGCGGGCGTCGTCTGCAGCTCAAGCAGTACGGCGCGGAAGTCCGACGTACCGAGGGGAACGTACGCCGAGTGAATGATCTCGGAACCCTTTTCCTGCAAGGCTTCTCGCGCTACTGCACCAGTTACACGGGGGTAGACATAATCGTTGCCCACGACAACCCAGCGGCGCGCACCATGGTGCTCGCGTAGCCATTCGGCTGCCGGGAGCAACTGATTCACCGGACGCTCCCCCAGCAGGAAAACGCCGGGTGTATCGTCACCGCCTTCATGCATGGCGGCGAACGCGTAGACGACCCGACCGGCGATGCGCCGCGCGAGCGCGACCCGGACCGCGGAGATATGCCAGCCGGCGACAGCGTCGACCCGGCCGGTATCCACCAGCCGGCCGACCTCGTCCGCAACCACCTCGGCGGGGCGGCCGGCATCGACGTACACGAGCTCGATCTGTCGCCCGGCGATGCCGTTGCGCGCGTTGAGCTGCTCGACGGCGAGTTGGCCGCAGGCCAGGCAGGAAGGTCCGTAGAGGCCGGTCGGGCCTTGCTGCGGGATGACGAAGGCGATCGAGACCACGTCGGTACGTCGCACTGTCGCCTCCTCTGCCCGCGGTCTGCCCCCAACCTGCTCAGTGTGGCCGAATTGGAGGCGGAACTTCGAGGAGGAGGCTATATTTCCCACCACGTAGACCGAGGGGGTGCCCAGTGCCGACCAGTTTGCTACTCCTGCTCAAGCGTGCCGAGCGCCGGATCGAGCTCGGCCTCCAGGAGCTGCTCGACGAGTTCGAGCTGACGATCGAGCAGTGGCGGATCATGTCCGCGCTCCACGACGAGCCGGGCCAGCCGATGTCGGTGCTCGCGGAGGCCGCCGTACTGCCTGCTGCCAGTCTGACGCGGCATGTGGACAAGCTGGTTGAGCGCGGGCTGATCCTGCGCCGGGTGTATGCGGCCGACAAACGGCGGATCGTGGCGGCGCTGTCACCGGTCGGATCCACGGTCGCGGCGCGGGTGAGCGCCGTACAGCGGGAGCTTGAAGCGGAGCTCGCGGATTACTTCCAGATGGAAATACACGAACGTAGCGGATCGGCAACACGGCGGTAACACGCGCTTCCTAGGTTCCTTCCATTCGGGTGCATCCCCTGCCGGCAGCGTCGCCGGGCCACCGGAGCACCGCTCGCCCGAAGGTGCCGCCAGGAGTTCCGCCATGTCTGTTGAACCCTCGCTCGACCACCGCCCCGCCGCCGAGCCGAGCCAGTCGGCCGCAACCCGCGAGACCCTTGAGGACTACACGCTGCGGTTCGCGCCGCGCAGCTACCGCCGCTGGTCGACCGGCGTCGTCGCCGTCTCCGCGCTCGGCGGGATCGCCTATCTGGCCGACTTCGCGATCGGCGCGAACATCGGTATCGCTTACGGAACCACGAATGCGCTGTGGGGGATCGGCATCTTCGCGGTGGTGATCTTCGCGTCCGGGCTGCCGCTGGCCTACTACGCGGCGCGGTACAACATCGACCTGGACCTGATCACGCGTGGAAGTGGATTCGGGTACTACGGGTCGGTCGTGACGAACGTGATCTTCGCGTCGTTCACGTTCATCTTCTTCGCGCTCGAAGGCTCGATCATGGCGCAGGGGCTGGAGTTGGGGCTCGGAGTGCCACTGTGGCTCGGGTATGCCGTGTCCACGCTGGTGATCTTCCCGCTCGTGATCTACGGCATGAAGGTGCTGTCGACGCTGCAGGTCTGGACGACGCCGCTGTGGCTGATCCTGATGGTGCTGCCCTTTGTGTATCTGGTGGTGTCGCATCCGGACTCGGTCTCGACGTTCCTCGACTACGGGCCCGATGCGAACTTCGGCACGATGCTGCTCGCGGCCGGGGTCTGTCTGTCGCTGATCGCACAGATCGCTGAGCAGATCGACTACCTGCGGTTCATGCCGCCGAAGACTCCCGAGAACTCGCGCCGGTGGTGGACCGCCATGCTGCTCGCCGGGCCGGGCTGGGTGATCTTCGGTGCGCTGAAGCAGGTGGTCGGGCTGTTCCTGGCGGTGTACGTGATTGCTCAGGTCGACGGTGGGGCCGCGATTGCGAACCAGCCGGTGCACCAGTTCCTGGAGATCTACCGCGGGTTCCTGCCGGGATGGCTCGCGATGACCTTGGCCGTCGTACTGGTCGTGATCAGTCAAGTAAAGATCAATGTGACGAATGCGTACTCAGGTTCACTGGCGTGGACGAACTCGTACACAAGGTTGACTCGTCATTACCCAGGTCGACTGGTGTTCTTGGCCGTCAACCTGTTGATCGCGCTCGTGCTGATGGAGGCGAACATGTTCGACTTCCTCAACACGATCCTGGGGTTCTACGCGAACTGCGGGATGGCGTGGATCGTGGTCGTTGCCTCTGACATCGTCTTCAACAAGTACCTGCTGAAGCTGTCGCCGCTGCACCCGGAGTTCCGGCGCGGCATGCTGTACGCCGTCAACCCGGTCGGCTTCGTGTCGATGGGTGTCGCTGCCGGGGTCTCGATCCTGGTGTTCTTCGGTGGGCTGGGCTCCTCGATCAGGCCGTACTCACCGCTGGTCGCGATCGGGCTTGCGCTTGTCCTGCCGCCGGTGCTTGCTGTCGTGACGCGCGGCAAGTACTACCTGCGGCGAACGGACGACGGCCTGGACCTGCCCATGTACGACGAGCACGGCAACCCGTCTGGCGCCGTACTGACGTGTCATGTCTGTCGTCAGGACTACGAGCGCCCCGACATGACCGCGTGCGAGACCCACGACGCCGCGGTTTGCTCCCTGTGTTTAAGCACGGACAAGGTCGCCGACCACGTCCTGCCCGCTACGGTGCATTCGTGAACTTCAGTCCTTCCGACACCGAGAAACTGCTGCTCTCCGTGGCCGGCATGGTCGCCCGCGACCGGCTGGCCCGGGGAGTCCTCCTCAACCACCCCGAAGCGGTGGCATTGCTGAGCACCTGGGTCATCGAACGCGCCCGCGAAGGCGCGCTCGTCGCCGATCTCATGCACAGCGGCCGCGAGGTCCTCACCCGCGACCAGGTCATGCCCGGCGTCGCCGAACTCCTCCACGACGTCCAGGTCGAAGCGACCTTCCCCGACGGCCGCAAACTCGTGACTATCCACAACCCCATCATCTGAGGCGGACCTGATGCCGGACCCGAGTAGACTTAGTCAGGAAGAGCAGGGGACGCACACAGCCGCATCCGTCCCGGGCAGCGCAGAAGCGCCGGGGGCGATCCGCGTCCAGCAGGGAACGATCGTGCTCAACGCCGACCGCACGCCCGACGAGCGTCTGCGCCTGGTGATCGTGAACACGGGCGACCGCCCGATCCAGATCGGCTCCCACCTGCACCTCCCTGACGCCAACACCGGCCTGGCCTTCGACCGCGAGGCGGCCGCCGGCTTCCGCCTCGACATCCCGTCCGGTACGTCGCAACGCTTCGAGCCCGGAGCCTCCCGCGAGGTCAACCTCGTCGCGCTCAAGGGCGCCCGCCACGTGCCGGGGATCCAGGTGAAGCGCAATGGTTGAGATTTCCCGGGCTGCGTACGCCGCCTTGTACGGGCCGACGGCGGGCGATCAGGTTCGGTTGGCCGATACCGACTTGTGGATCGAGGTGGAGGAGGACCGGACTGTCGGGGGCGAGGAGGTTGTGTTCGGGGGCGGGAAGTCGATCCGGGAGTCGATGGCTCAGGGGACGGCTACTCGCGCCGAGGGGGCGCCGGACACCGTCATCACGAATGTCGTCGTACTGGACTGGTGGGGGATCGTTCGGGCTGACGTAGGGATTCGGGATGGGCGGATCGTCGCGTTGGGGCGAGCGGGGAACCCGGATATCGCGGACGGCGTGCACCCCGCGCTGCGGATCGGGCCGTCGACGGACGTGATTGCGGGTGAGGGGCGGATCCTCACCGCGGGGGCGATCGACTCGCACGTGCATCTGTTGTCGCCGTCGCAACTGCATGAGGCGTTGGCCACCGGGGTCACCACCGTGGCGGGTGGTGGGACCGGGCCCAGTGAGGGATCGAAGGCCACGACCGTCACGCCGGGCGCATGGCATCTGGAGCGGATGCATCGCAGTCTGGATGCGTACCCGCTGAACATTCTCCTGCTGGGCAAGGGAAATACGGTCAGCATGGAAGCGCTGGCCGAGCAGGCGCTCGCGGGTGCGGCTGGGTACAAGGTGCATGAGGACTGGGGTTCGACGCCGGCCGCGATCGATACCTCGCTGCGGGCCGCCGACGATTGGGGCCTGCAGGTTGCCCTCCACGCGGACAGTCTGAACGAGGCCGGGTTCGTGGAGTCGACGCTCGGCGCGATCGCGGGCAGGTCGATTCACGCGTTCCACGTCGAGGGCGCGGGTGGTGGACATGCGCCGGACATTCTGTCGATCGCGTCGTACCCGCATGTCATCCCGGGCTCGACGAATCCCACGTTGCCGCACACGGTGAACACAGTCGCCGAACACCTCGACATGCTGATGGTCTGCCATCACCTGAGTCCCGACGTACCGGAGGATCTTGCGTTCGCCGAGTCGCGGATTCGGGCGACCACGATTGCGGCCGAGGACATCCTGCACGACCTCGGGGCGCTGTCGGTCACGTCGTCGGATGCGCAGGCGATGGGCCGGATCGGCGAGGTGATCACGCGGACCTGGCAGGTCGCGCACGTGATGAAGCATCGCCGCGGCGCCCTCGACGGCGGGTTGCCGGCCGACAACGAGCGGGCGCGGCGGTATGTCGCGAAGTACACGATCAACCCGGCCATTGCCCACGGCATCGATTACGAGATCGGTTCGGTCGAGGTCGGGAAACTGGCGGATCTGGTGCTGTGGGATCCCCAGTACTTCGGGGTTCGGCCGCGCTTGGTGATCAAGGGCGGCGCGATCGCGTGGGCAGCGTTGGGCGATCCGAACGCGTCGATCCCGACCCCGCAGCCGGTGCTGATGCGGCCGTCGTTCGGGGACGCGATCGGGGCCGATCTGTCGGTGACCTTCGTGGCGCCGGCCGCGCTGGACGACGGACTGGCCGGGCGATTGGGGTTGCGTCGGCGGCTCCTCGGCGTACGGCCGACGCGCGAGATCGGGAAGGCGGACATGAAGAACAACTCCGCACTCCCGTCGATCGACATCGACCCGGAGACGTTCGCGATCGCGATCGACGGCGAGCCGGTCGAGCCCTCCCCTGCCACGGTTCTCCCGCTCGCCCAGCTCTACGCGATGTTCTGATGGCAGCCCGGTACGGCGGCCGCGGGGTGATTGGGTGAGCTCGCCCGAGGTGGTCGCGTTGATGCTGGCCGACGGGCGTCTCCCGACCGGCGGCCACACGCAGTCGGCCGGGCTGGAGCCGGCTGTTCGCGCGGGGTTAGGTGCCGACGGCAAACAACCTGCAGATGTGGGTGCCTATGCGCGCGACCGCCTCCGCACGGTGACCCGCACCGAAGCGGCCGTCGCCGTCCTCGCCCGGCATTATGCGAACGCCCAGGCCATCACAACTGAGGCGGACAAGCCATCCCCGGCAGGAACAAGCGGCACAGAGCCATTTGTGATGGCCTCCAGGTTCGTGCAACTCGAATCGGCCTGGGCGGCGCGCACGCCCAGCCGGGCGCTGCGGACCGCGTCCCGACGACAAGGCCGCGCGTACCTGCGGTTGGCGGAGCGCGTCTGGCCCGACGTGCTGCAGCATCTGCCGCGCGACAGCGAGATCGCGCGCCCGCTCGTGATCGGCGCCATCGGTGCGGTGACAGGTCTGTCACCCGAGCAGGTCGCACGCTTGGTCGCGTACGACGACGCGCAGACCGTGATCGCCGCTTCGCTCAAGCTGCTGCCGGGCGATCCCGCGGTCGCCGTCACCTGGCTGGCCGCATTGCATGACGACATTGAACGACTCGTCAACGATGTAGCGCCGTTGACCGACATTGACAAGATCCCGGCCGCCGGCGCACCGCTGATCGATCAGTTCGCCGAGCAGCACGCCATCGAGAGAATGAGGTTGTTCCATGCCTGACACCACACGTCCTGACGGCACGACCCGCTCGTTCCGGCTCGGCGTCGCCGGACCGGTCGGTACCGGGAAGAGCTCGCTGATCGCGACCATCTGCCGCGAGCTCGCCGACGAACTCCGCCTCGGCGTGATCACCAACGACATCTACACCGACGAGGACGCCCGCCTGCTGCGTTCGGCCGGGGTCCTCGATCCCGAGCGCATCCGCGCGGTCGAGACGGGCGCCTGTCCGCACACCGCGATCCGCGACGACGTCACGCCGAACCTGATCGCCGTCGAGGATCTCGAACGCGACTTCGCCCCGCTGGACGTCGTACTGGTGGAGTCCGGCGGCGACAACCTCACTGCGACCTTCTCCCCCGCGCTCGTCGACGCGCAGATCTTCGTGCTCGACGTGGCGGGAGGTGGTGACGTCGCGCGCAAGGGCGGGCCGGGCATCGCGCGCGCGGATCTACTGGTGGTCAACAAGACCGACCTCGCCCAGTACGTCGGCGTCGACGTACCGCAGATGGTCGCGGATGCCGAGGCTGCGCGTGACGGCAAGCCAGTACTGGCGCTCTCGCGACATGACCCGGAGTCGGTGGCCAGCCTGAAGGAGTGGGTGCTGGCGATGACCAAGATCGTCCGGGGCGGCGGCCACACGCCAGTGGACCCCGGTCCGATGGCACCGCACTCCCACACCGATGAGAACGGCGTGATGATCTCGCACACCCATGCCCACTCGCATTGAGATAGCCGCCGACCCGGTCCGCGACCGGTGCGTGCTGATCACTGACCACCTCTCGCCGCGCCGGCTCCCTGGGCCGCCGGGCGTCGTACGGGTTGCCCTGGTGGCTGCCGGTGCGCTGCTGCTTGCTGGGGACCAGGTGCGGATTGAGGTGGTGGTGTCCGGCCCCATCCGCTTGGAGATCGTGGAGACGGCCGGGACGGTCGCGTATGCCATGCGCGGCTCGTCGGCCCGGTGGGATGTCGCGATCGAGCTGAGCGGTGGCGCGAGCCTGAGCTGGTACGGCGAGCCGTTCGTGGTCAGCGCCGACGCATCAGTCACCCGCTCGACCGCCGTGCACCTGGAGCCGGGGTGCACGGCCGAGATCCGAGAGTCGCTCGTGCTCGGCCGGTACGGCGAAGTCGGCGGCACGCTGCACACCCAGACCCGCGCGTGGGTCGGGGCTGACCTGTTGCTGGCGGAGGACCTCGACTTGAGTCCGGCGAACCGCACCGGCTGGGCGATCCTCGGCCAGGCCCGCTGCCTGGACACTGTGACCGCTCTCGGCCACCGGTTGCCCGAGGCGCCGCACACCCTCCAGTTGGAGGGCTGCGGCTCGATCGCCCGCCGCCTGGTCGACCAGCAGCACGAAAGCGACCTCGGCCGGGTATCAGAGGCGGCAGAGCGGACGCCCATCACCCACTAAGTCGTCGAATCGCCGGATCGCCCACCGCCGCTGAGCGTGAAGGCTGTCCGCGGCAGCCGGTTAGTGGGTGGTGGCGGTTCGCGCAAAGACGGCGGCGACCCGCGGCCGCGCTCTAGGATCGGCGGGTGCGCACACTTGATTCCGATGCCGCGTTCGACGCTGCAGTCGAGCTCGCGACCAGTGGTGACCGACGGATCCTGGGGATCTGCGGAGCGCCGGCCGCCGGAAAGTCGACGTTCGCGGAGCAGCTCGCGGAACGGCTGACCAAGGCGGGGCACGCGGTCGCGCTGGTGCCGATGGATGGGTACCACCTGGCGCAGTCCGTGCTCGAGGAGCTTGGCCTGACCTCTGTGAAGGGCGCACCGCACACATTCGACGGGTACGGGTTCGTCGCCCTGCTCAGGCGGCTCAAGGAGTCACCGGGCGAGCAGATCTGGGCACCGCGTTTCGACCGCGCGCTAGAGGACTCGATCGCGTCCAGCATCGGAGTGGCGCCGGAGGTGAGCCTGGTGATCACCGAAGGCAACTACCTGCTGCTCGACGAGCTGCCGTGGACGACAGTCCGCACAGTGCTCGACCAGTGCTGGTACGTCGAGGTGCCCGAGGAGCTGCGGCACCAGCGACTCGAGGCCCGGCACATGCAGTTCGGCCGCACCCAGGAGGAGGCGCACGAGCGCACCTTCGGCAGCGACGAGCACAACGCCAAGCTGATCGCCGCAACGGCCGCCGCCGCGGACGCGGTCGTCCAGCTCAGCTGACTCGCTCGATGAAGGCGGCGACGCCGTCCAGGTAGAGCTGCAGACCGAAGTCGAAGTCTTGGTCGCTGTTCTGCTCGAAGTTGCCCACGTCGTCGAACACCCCCGCGTCCAGCACACGCGCCAGCGCAGGCAGCTGCCGCGGATCGATCACCCGGGCCAGCGTCGCGCCGTACTGGCGGAATATGTCCGGGTTGTCGGCGAACCCCGCCGCCAGGTCCAGGCCCATCCGGATCTCCCCCTGGACATACGTCATCAAGCCCATGACGATGCCGACCTTGGCCTCCTCCGGCAGGCCGGTGCCGGACAGCGCACCGAGGGCGGAGTCGAACCAGGCGAGGTTGTTCGGCCCGGCGGGCGGTCCGGAGATCGGGAGCTTCGCGTACCAGCGGTGTTTGCGCACGGCGGTCAGGACGGCGCCGGCCCAGATGGTCAGCCCGGTCCGCCAGTCGACGTCGGCCGGTAGCGGCTCCGGCCGCTCGAGCGCCGCGTCCGACATCAGTACGAGGAGCTCGTCCTTGCTCTTCACGTGCCGATAGAGCGCCATCGTCGAGTTGCCCACCCGCTCGGCGACCCGCGCCATCGAGACGGCGGCCAGGTCCTTGTCCTCGTCGGCGATCTCGATCGCGGCCCGGACGATGTCGTCGAGAGCCAGCGTCGGCTTCGGCCCACGCCGCGGGGTCTCCCGCAGTCGCCACATCAGGGCCACCTCGGCCGGCAGTTCGTCCACGGCCTCAGTCTAGGGCTTGCAAACCATCACTGCGTACCTGTTACGCTATTTAGCGTATGAGATACGCAGTGAGGAGGAGTCCATGATCATCGAAGCCACCGGCGTGCGGAAGTCGTACGGCGCGACCGAGGTGCTGAGCGGGATCGACCTGGGCGTGCCGGAAGGTTCGGTACTCGCCCTGCTCGGCCCGAACGGCGCCGGCAAAACCACCGTCGTGCGGATCCTGAGCACGCTCAGCCGGCCCGACGCGGGCAGTGCGACCGTCGCCGGGTACGACGTTGTCCGGCAAGCGACCGCGGTCCGCAGCGTGATCAGCCTGACCGGCCAGTACGCCGCAGTAGACGAGAACCAGACTGGCCGGGAGAACCTGGTCATGGTCGGCCGGCTGATGCACCTCGGCCGGAGCGGAGCACAGCGCCGTACCGGGGAGCTACTGGAGCAATTCGGGCTGACTGATGCGATGGACCGGCGGGTGAAGACGTACTCGGGAGGCATGCGCCGACGGCTCGATCTCGCCATGAGCCTGGCCGCGCGGCCGCGCGTGATCTTCCTCGACGAGCCGACCACCGGACTGGACCCAGGCAGCCGTTCGACGATGTGGGACGCGATCGGCGAGCTGGTGCGGGACGGGACCACGATCCTGCTCACCACGCAGTACCTGGAAGAGGCGGATCGACTAGCTGACCGGATCGTGCTGCTGGACCACGGGCGGATCGTCGCCGCCGGCACAGCCGATGCACTGAAAGCACGGGTCGGCGGTGAGCGCGTTGAGCTCCGGTTCGCTGCCGAACCAGAGCTACTGAAGGCAGCGACCCTTCTGAGCGCTGTGCAGACCGATGGAGTGCTGAGCGTTCCATCTGACGGTACTGCGACTCACCTGCATCAACTACTGGACCTGCTGCGCGACAACGGCCTCCAACCGGAGCGCGTGTCCGCACACCGCCCGACTCTCGACGACGTCTTCAACGCACTAACCGCCTAGGAGCTCCTCATGTCACACCAGGGTGTTGCCGCCGCACTGTCGGACACGGCGACGATGATCGACCGCAGCGTGCGGCTGGCACGACGCAACGGGGACACGCTGTTCGCTGCGATCCTGCTCCCGCTGCTGATGATGGCGCTGTTCGTCTACGTGTTCGGTGGCGCGATCAGCACCGGCACGCAGTACGTGAACTACGTCGTACCGGGCATGCTCCTACTCACTACCGGCTACGGCGCCGCGTCCACCGCCATGGCGGTCGCGGACGACATGAACAGCGGCATGATCGACCGCCTGCGCTCACTGCCGATCCGCAGCATCTCCGTACTGACCGGCCACGTCGCAGCGAGTGTGGCACGCAACGCGCTGGCGACGGCGATCGTCGTACTGGCTGCCCTCGCCATGGGCTTCCGTCCGAACGCCAACGTGAGTGAGTGGCTCGCTGCGGTCGGACTGCTGCTCCTGTACGTCGTTGCGCTGTCATGGCTTGCCGCAGGGCTCGGTGTGGTCGCGCGGTCGGTGGAGTCGGCCAGCACGTTGAGTTTCTTCATGCTGTTCCTGCCCTACCTCAGTAGCGCGTTCGTACCACCGGAGACGATGCCGGCGTGGTTGCGGCCGATCAGCACGCACCAGCCGATCACACCGGTGATTGAAACGGTACGTGGGTTTCTGACCGGTACACCGGTTGGAAACAACGGCGTTCGCGCACTCGCCTGGTGCTGCGGTCTCCTCGCATTCTCGGTCCTGCTCGCGACGTCGCTGTACCGGAAACACACCCGCCGTTGAGCGCACGAAACGCACCGCTCATCGGACAGCCCCTCGAGACTGGTTGAAATAGTTCGGACATGACCCCTGCGGATTGTTACTGTCCAGGTCCCCCCCACGTGTGGAGGTCCCACTCCCCCCGGGACCCACACGGACAAGCGCCCCGGTCATCGACCGGGGCGCTTCGTTTTCCCCACCCTGTCAATTTCGGGCCTGCTGATTCGACGTATCAGTGACAGCAACCGGAGGAGAGGGTCGGGATGAACGCCACCACGACAATGATCGTCAGCATGCTCGCCGAGGGACACCCGGTCTGGTACGTCGCAGCCATGGTCAACATGAGCAGTCACGACGTCTACGAGATCGGCCACGCCGCCGGCTACCCGGACAAGGCCAAGCTCCGCTGTGCCCTGCTGGCCGCCCGCCACGCCGCCTGACTTCAGGCTGCGAACGCTTCCCGCACGGCCGGCCTGTTGACCAGGACCGCGACCGGCACGATGGCCAGCGCACAGACCGCTTGCATCGCCGCGAACCAGCCTGGACAGAGCCCGGGGATCAGGTCGACACCGACGATGGCGATCGGCATCACGATGGTGAGGATGCGGATCCGGGTGTAGGCCCAGTACGCGCCCCTCTCAGCCATAGTGAGGAGCCAGTACGCAATGACGGCTGTGGCCAGTACCGCGGACGAGCGGCCCCAAAGGAACCCTGGTACGACGTGGTGCGTGGCTGCCCGGGCCACGACGACCACGACTGCTACGGCCGCCAGTACGCCGTACAGGATGAGGTAACGCTTGGCCTGGGTGAAGGAGATTTTCTGCATGGCTACGACGCTAGGAGTCGCGGTCCGGCGGCGGTATGGAGCTGGCCGCACAGCTGGGTGGGGCTAGCCCTACTTCACGCCTGATCCGGCTGAGCTGAGGTAGAACGTGGTGCACAGTGGCAGGACCAAGTCGTTTGAGAACGGGGTCCTGATGTCGTGGGTCAAGAGTGTCGGGGTGGGGTTCGTCCGGTGTTGCATGGTGCTGCTGGTCGGCCTCCTGGTACCGGCAGTGTGGGCAGCCGGGCTAGCGGTGGCTGTCTGGTGGCGCAGTCCCTGGACCTGGTTCGCACCGGTCATTTGGGTGTGTGTCGGCACCATGCTGCTCGTGCGACCGGTCAGCCGGACGGTCCGGGCGCTGGTAGCCCGGTGGACCGGTACGACGCTCGTCGCCGGCTACCGCGAGATCGGACCGATCACGCAGCTGTCCACCGGCTACTGGTGGAACGGTTACTCGTACGAGAAGAGTCGCCGAGACGCGCGGAGGGACCTCGAGATGCGCGTGCGCTGGACCGATCCGGCGAACTGGCGTGACCTGCGGTTCAGCGTGATCTTCGTGGTCACCGCCTGTCTGGTGGCCGCAGTGCCGCCCGCTGGGGTCGTGGCAGCGGCACTGGGCATCGCCTATTCGACACCGCTGCCGGTGGTGGCCGGGCTGGTCGTAGCAGTCGGTACGGCGCCCTACGCGTGGCGGGCGCTGCCGCCGATCGCAGCGCGGTTCCTGCGACCGTCCCGGGCGATGTCCGCCGAGGGCCGTGTCGATGAGCTGACCGCGCAGCGGGCCGACGTGACGATCGCTCAGGCAGCGGAGCTCCGGCGGATCGAACGGGACCTGCACGACGGTGCGCAGGCGCGCCTCGTCGCGCTTGGCCTGTCTCTCGCAACCGCCGAGAAGCTGATGGAGACCAACCCGGATGCGGCCAAAGAACTGCTGCGTAATGCACGTGCGGGCGCAGCAGGTTCGCTGGCCGAGTTGCGCGAGCTCGTCCGTGGCATCGCTCCACCAGTACTGAACGAACGCGGACTCGTCGACGCCGTCCGCGCTCTGGCACTGGACAGCGCGCTCACGACGTCGGTCAGTACCTCCGGCGACCTCGAACTGGAGGCACCGATCGAGTCCGCCCTGTACTTCGTTGTCGCCGAACTGCTCACCAACGCGGTCAAGCATGCAGAGGCGACGCAGGCGGCGATCACCATCGCTTGCGACGAGGTGGCGGTCGTCGTCACAGTCGACGACAACGGCCGCGGCGGGGCTGCACCGACGCCAGGAGGCGGACTGGCTGGGCTGCAGCGGCGATTGGCGGTGTTCGACGGAACGCTGGAGCTGACCAGTCCGGTCGGCGGCCCGACCCGTGCGAGGATGACGGTGCCATGCGAGTCCTTGTAGCCGAAGACCTCTATCTGCTGCGTGACGGGCTGGTGCGCCTGATCGAGGCGTATGGGCACGAGGTGGTCGCGACCGCGACGACAGGTCCCGAAACACTCGATGCCCTGCTCAGATGGCGACCGGATGTGTCGGTCATCGACGTACGGATGCCGCCTACGCAGTCCGACGAAGGGCTGCGCGCGGCGCTGGCGGCACGCCGCGAGGTGCCTGGCCTACCTGTCCTGATTCTGTCGCAGCATGTCGAACAACTCTACGCACGAGAGTTGCTGACCGACGGTACCGCTGGAGTCGGCTATCTGCTCAAGGAGAGCGTGTTCGAGGCCGACCAGTTCGTCGACGCGCTGGAACGCGTTGCCGCCGGAGGCACTGCGATGGGCCCGGCCGTGATCGCCAAGCTGCTCTCGAGTGGCACGTCGAACCGGCAAGTGGAACAGCTCACCGAGCGGGAACAAGAGGTGCTGAGACTGATGGCCGAAGGGCTGTCCAACCAGGCGATCCGGCAACGACTCTTTCTCAGCGAGAGCGCGATCGGGAAGCACACCACGTCCCTGTTCGGGAAGCTCGGCATCGTCGACGACGACTCCAGTAATCGCCGCGTACTCGCCGTACTGACTTATCTGGGCCTGACCGGCAACTAGGGTGCCGGTTGTGGAGCCTGTGAGCGTTGTCGACTATCACACCGGCGGAGAGCCGTTCCGCATCGTCACTGACGGCGGTCCGGTGGTTCCGGGTTCCACGGTGGCGGAGCGGCGGCTGACAGCGCAGTCCACTCCGGCGATCGACGCCGTACGGCAGTTGCTGGTGAACGAGCCGCGTGGGCACGCCGACATGTACGGGTGCTTCGTCGTACCGCCTGATGATGCCGGTGCGCATTTTGGTGTGCTGTTCTGGCACAAGGACGGCTACTCGACCGCATGCGGGCACGGGACGATCGCACTGGGCGTGTGGGCGGTCGAGAGCGGCCTGGTCCCCGCTGCGCCGGATGGCAGCGCCGATGTGGTGATCGACGTACCGTCTGGTCGCGTGGTCGCGCGTGTGACGTCTGACGGCGTGACCTTCCAGAACGTGCCGTCGTACGTGCTGGCTCGCTCTGTGCCCGTGGCGGGTGTCGTCGCGGACATCAGCTTCGGCGGCGCGTTCTACGCGTCACTACCCGCAGCGTCCGTCGGCCTGTCCGTCACACCGGAGCACTACGCCGAGCTGATCACCATCGGCCGCCAGATCAAGTGGGCACTCAACGACGTCGCCGTCCACCCGAGCGATGCGCGCCTGAACGGCATCTACGGCACCATCCTGTACGACGACCTCGGTCCGCAGCACCAGCGCAATGTCGCCATCTTCGCCGACGGTCAGCTCGACCGCTCCCCCTGCGGTTCCGGCACGTCCGCCCGCCTCGCCCTGCTGCACGCCGACGGGCTACTGAGCACCGGACAGGTCCTCACGCACGACTCCATCGTCGGTACGACGTTCCGCGGCTGCGTCGTGTCCGAGACCGCCGCCGGCGTCCTCACCGAGGTCACTGGAACAGCTCACCGCACTGGCACCGCGACGTTCACACTTGACCCGTACGACGCCCTCGGCACCGGCTTCACCCTGCGCTAACGTCAGAGTCATGATCTTCATCACCGCGAAGTTCCGTGTGAAGCCCGAGTCCGCCGAGGACTGGCCAGCCATCGCCGCCGGCTTCACCGCCGCCACCCGCGCCGAGCCCGGCTGCCTCTGGTACGACTGGTCCCGCTCGCTGGACGACCCCAACGAGTACGTCCTGGTGGAAGCGTTCGCCGACGACGACGCAGCGGTCGCCCACGTCACCTCCGACCACTTCAAGGACGCCCAGCGCGACCTGCCGCCGCACCTGGTCGAGACACCCCGCATCGTCAACTTCAAGGTGCCCCAGGACGACTGGTCCGAGCTGGGCGAGCTCGCGGTCAAGTAGTCCGTTGGTCCAGCTGACCGTCGCCACCCTCAACACCCGCGGCATGCCACTGCGCTCACAACTCAGTGCGCGGTATGCCGCGATCGGTGCGCTCTTCGAAGCGTCAGATGTAGACGTCGTGAACTTCCAAGAGGTCCTGACCTACTACCACCTCCGGCAGTTGCTGCAGGCAATGCCGTCCTACCGCCACGCCAGCTACCGAAGGTCTCTAGCCGGCCCAGCAGGTGGCCTCCTCACCCTCTCCCGTACGGCGCTCGCTAGCCCCGAGTACCGCCGTTTCCCCCTGCCGCCCGCAGCGCACGCCGTCGGACTCCCGAGGCTCTCCCGCCGGCTGGCTCACCTCAAAGGGGTGCTGCTAACACGGCTCCCCCAACTCACCATCGCCAACACCCACCTACTAGCCAACCGCGACGGCGACTGGTCCGAAGCGAACCGCTACTACCGCCTCCACCAAGACCAGCTCGCAGCACTCGCCCAAGTGCTCGCAGCCCTCAACCAGCCAACCATCGTCTCCGGCGACTTCAACATCGCCCGCACCAGCCCCCTCTTCACCTCCTTCCTCCACACCACCGGCCTACTCGACCCCTTCGCCCCCAGCTGCCCACCCACCTTCCACGCCTCCTATCTGAGCCCCCACCAAACGCCCCACTGCATCGACTTCCTACTCGCCACCCCACCAGTCACCGCCACCGCCACCCGCCTCACCTTCACGC
>NZ_SMKX01000105.1 GCF_004349055.1 Kribbella antibiotica | reverse complement strand
GGCTAGAGGCGGATGGCGTAGATGGTGGGTGGGCGGCCGGTTTGGCCGTGTTGCTGGGTGGCGATGGGGTCGGCCAGGCCCGCTCGCTCCAGGCGTTTCAGGACTCGGCGGGCGGTGCGGAGTTGGACGGCTAGGTGGTCGGCTACGTCTTGGGTGGTGAGGCCGTCGGGGTTTTTGGCCGTCAGTTCGCGCATGCGGGCTAGCGTTGCGGGGTTGAGGCCTACGCGGCGGGCCAGCAGGGGGAGGCTGTCGGTGCCGCGGGGGATGGCGGGCTGGTCGCCGGAGGGTTCTAGGACGATCTCGACGTCGTCGGACATCGAGACGACGCCGGCGACGGTGCCGATCGAGCCGGCTCGGCTGACGGCTCGGCGGGCCAGGGCTTCTGCTTCTGCGGCAGTGCGGCCGATACCAAAGCCGACGTACGCCGTGCTGTGTCGCGCGGCGAGGTGGTCGAGCAGCGGCAGGCGGGTGAACTGTTCGGTCGCCTGCTCGAGCAGTCCGCGGGTGGTGACGACCAGGTAGCGGCCGTCGGGGAGCAGGGCGAGGCTGCCGCCGAGGGTGATCAGGTCACCGGCGAGGGCGGCGTCCGGCTCGGGGAGGTCGACGATGCCGAGGGCTACCTGGGCGTCGCCGACGTGCTGGCCGCTGGTGGTGAGGACGAGGGCCTGCAGGGTGGAGCGGATCGAGTACCGCGACGGGACCAGGCGGACTGATGGCATCTCGTTCTCGAGCAGGTGGAAGGCCGAACCGAGGCAGCTGATCGCGATCTTGGTGTCGTGCTTGTCGCGCATGCTGCGGTGGAAGGTGACGATGTCGTCCGAGGTCAGGCCAGGCCGATACGGGAGCACCTGGATCTGGTCGGTCGGCAGCTTGGCCTCGATCAGGGTCTCCAGGACCTCACTGCGCCGGAGCGTGTCGATCGAGAACTGGGTGACGTTGTGGCCGAGCCGCAGCAGCTCGACCAAGGCGCGCAGGAGCGTGGCGCCGTCGTACGAGACGTACATGGCGGGGCGGTCGACCGCGCCGGCCTCGGTGGCGATCGTGTACGGGACGATGCCGGTGAAGAGGAATGCGTCGACCTCGCATTGCTCGACCAGCGCGACCGTCTCGACCTCGTGCCGGTAGGACAGCGGCAGCAGGCTGGCACCGCTCGGCGGACCGGTCGCGATCACCCGCTGAACGACGTCCTCCGGACCGACAACGCCGACCACGACTGCCATCAGTACCCCCGTGAGTCGAACTCTTGACGATCGAACCAGAGTCTCTTAGTTTCGGTCAAGACCATAATTGGTCGGCTGCGGACGAGGTGTGGGTGGAGCGACGGAGGGAGCGCGCCACCTCACTTGTCAGTCTTCAGCTCCTCCAGGACGCGGATGACGAGCTCACGCTCGGCCGCGGGCAGTTCGGGGCCGTAGGGGTCGAACGCGGCCTCTTCCGGGATCAGGCCCTCCCAGACCGCTGCCCAGATCATCCGCTGCACGTAGCCCTCGATCGGTGCGTAGAAGGTCGCTGCTGCGAAGCGGTCCAGCCGGTCGGAAGCAGTCAGGAACGCGCTGTGCTCGCCCGCCTTCCAGGCGCGCAGTACGGCGACCGACAGCTCGACCTGTGCGGATGCGATCCCAACCAGCGCCGTGTCTGCGCCCCACATGAACGAGGGGCCGTACATCCGGTCCTCGCCAGTGATTAGCAGCTTGCCGGTATCCCGGCCGGCCCAGATGGCGTCCTGAGTGCCGATAGCTCGGTCCAGCGTCGCTGTCTTGACGCCGAGCATCGCATCGAGGCTCAGCAAGTCCCGGATGAGCTCCGGCGGGTACGGGTACCCACCGGCCTCACCGTGCAGGTAGAAACCGACCAGTGGCAGCCCACTCTCGGTCGCCACCCGCTCATGTAGCTTCACTGCCTGCGCATGCCCGTCAGACAGCTCCGCCAGCCCAGCCAGCGGATAGACCATCACTGCATCCGCCCCGGCGTCCGCAGCCTGCAGAGCCATCGCCACTGTCAGGTCCGCAGCCTCCTCGAGGCTGTGCGGGGACTCTGACCTCGGTACGCCGACTCCTGCCACGACTGGCGCTGTTGTCGCCTGCCGCCAAGTCTCCAGCACCTTGGTGCGGTCTGCGGCCGACAGGTATAGCCCCCGGCCGGTGTGGGCCCACACCGCGATTCCACCGATGTCCTCGGCCGCAATAGCGCCGGCGTACGCGGACAGAGCGTCGTACTGGATCGTGCCGGTGCTGTCCATTGGCGTGAAGACCGCAGGGAGGACTGTGCCGCGGAGTTGTTCGACGAGGGGATGCATGGGACCTCTTAGACGTCGTGGCCGAGGCCGGGTCGGGTGGGTACGTCGATCCAGCCTTTGCAGTCGGCAAACACACTCGGAGCCAGCGGGTCCTCCTCGACCAGCAGCGGACCGACCAGGTCGGCCGGCACCGTCGCACCCGGCACGGCGGCGGCCAGGTGAACTGCTGCCAGAGTGGCGACGCCCAGCTCCGGCATCGAGCCTATCTTCACCGCGAGACCCGCGGCCTCGGCCAGATTGGCGATCTGGAGCGCCCGGTGCAGTCCGCCGACCTTGAGGATCTTGATGTTCAGTACATCGGCCGCACCGCGCCGTACGATCTCCAGCGCGTCGTGGAGCGAGTGCATGCTCTCGTCGGCCATCAGCCGGACATCCAGCCGCTCACGCAGCCTGACCATGCCAGCGAGATCCCAGCGGGGCAGGGGCTGCTCCAGAAGGTTCAGACCGGCCGCAGTCATCTTGGCGAGGTAGGGGAGGGCCGTAGTGGCGTCGTACCCCTCGTTGGCGTCCAGACAGATCTCTGTGTCGGCGGGGACGGCCGCACGGACCGCACGGATCAGCTCCAGGTCCTTGGCGGGGTCATGGCCGCCCTTGACCTTCAGATGCGAGAAACCGCGGGCTGAGTACTCAGCTGCCTCAGCGGCCATCTCATCGAGCGTGCCGAGCCCCACCACCCAGGCGGTCTGCACTCGGCTCCGGATGCTGCCACCGAGCAGCGCATGGACCGGCCAGCCGCTCAGACGGCCGGCCAGGTCGTAGAGGGCGATGTCGATACCGGACTTGGCCACATGCTGGCCGCGCAGGACACCGTCCATCACCACGTGCGCACCGGCGCGGTCGAGTGGGTCCCGGCCGATCAGAGCCGGGGCGAGGTGCTCCTCGATCGCGGCGGTGACCCCGGCGAGGGTCTCGCCGGTGTAGGCGGTCATGGGTGACGTTTCGCCGATACCGACGGCACCGTCAGCAGTGTGGATCTCCACCACCAGGCTGATCAGATCCGTGCTGATGCCACTGCTGATCTGGAACGGACGCCGGTACGGCGCGCTGACGACACGGGTCCGGATCGCGCTGATCGGCGCGGCTCCGGTGCCGGCTGGAAGGCCGACCGGGTGCGATAGAACAGTCAAGGTCGGCTCCTTAAGGACACCTTCAGGCGGTTAGGGGTCGCATTCCGACACAAAAGGACTTACGGTCAAGACCGTAAATACCCCGAGTGCACTCTGTCAACGGAAGGTGGCACCCTGATGCGGCTGGGTTTGTATCTCAATCTGTACGGCACCGACGGCGAACGGCCGCAACTGGCCGACGCGGTCGAGCAGGCGAAGCTCGCCGAGCAGGCCGGGTTCGAGTGGGTGGTGCTCGGTGAGCGGCACCTGCACCGCCCCGGATACCACGAGATCCTCACCTCGATGACCTGGCTGGCGGCCCACACCTCGACGATTGGGATCGCCACGGCAGGGATCGTCGCGCCGCTGTACCAGCCCGTCGTACTGGCTGAAACGCTCGCTCATCTGGACGTGCTGTCCGGCGGCCGCGTGACCGCCGGCTTCGTGCTCGGCTACCGGCCGGAGGAGTTCGCCCTGTACGGCGTCACGCAGCGCGAGCGGGTCGCGCGGTTCGAGGAATGCCTCGAGATCGTGACGAAGCTGTGGACCGAGGAGTCGGTGACCTACGCGGGCCGATTCACCAGTTTGCAGGACGCGTACCTGTCGCCGCGCCCGGTGCAATCGCCACGGCCCCGACTGTGGAACGGTGGCCAGGTGTCCGCCGTACTGGAACGGACCGCGCGGATGTGTGACGGCTGGACGACGTCGTTCAACCAGCCTGACGAGGTCCTGCCGGACAAGATCGCCGAGTATCTGGGGTATCCGCGGGGTAAAGGCACCCTCGGCGCCGAGGTGATCCTGTGCCGCGAGGGCTACGCGGCGCCGACCTCGCAGGATGCGCGGAAGGCGTTGGAAGAGCCGCTGCGCGACCTGTACGACGCCTATACCGGCTGGAAGCGGACGTCGGCCGACGCCAGCCGCTACACGCAGGGCTGGGACGACATCGTCGACCGCAGTGTCATCGGATCGTCGGCGGAGTGCGCCGAGCGGATCGCGCACTACGAGGAGATGGGTGCCGACGGCATCATTCTCCGGGTCCAGCCGCCAGGCATGTCGCAGGCCGATGCGCTGCGGGCGATCGAGGCCTTCGGGGAGCTCAACTAGGCCGGGTCGGAGCGCGATAAGCCTGGGTTTGGGAGTAGACGAGGTTGGTCGTGGTGCTGCCGAACTCGGTCAGCTCGTTGATGAGTTCTTCGAGATGCGCCATCGAGGTGGCGGCGACTTTGAGCGTGTAGCAGTCGTCGCCGGTCGTGCGCAGGCACTCGAGGAACTCGCCGCGCTCGGCCAGGAGTCGCTTGAGCGGCTCGTGCTTGTTGCCGGGGTACTTGAGCCGCACGACGGCGAGCACGGGGTAGCCGACCTTCGCCAGGTCGATCTCTGCCCGATAACCGGTGATGACGCCGATCGACTCCAGTCGCCGGACCCGCTCGGTGGTCGCCGACGCGCTCAGGTTGACCCGCCGGCCCAGTTCGCTGAGCGATAGCCGGGCGTCGGTCTGCAGCTCGGTCAGCACCGCCCAGTCGATCGCATCGAGAGTCTCGGTCATCAGGGCAATCTACCGGTGAATCCCCGGTGTGGCGGCGATTTTGCCGGGAGAAATCTCTTCAAGGCTGGCCTGCTGCCTGGATAGCCTGGCGGGGTGGAAATCGGTGTGAACGTTCCGAACTTCGGGCCCGGTACGAACCCGGCGCGGCTGCGCGAGTGGGCACAGGTGGTTGAAGGGCTCGGATACGACCTGCTGATGGTGTCGGACCACGTGGTGATCACGCCGGATGTCGCGGAGCAGTATCCGGCGCCGTTCTACGAGCCGTTCACGACGTTGAGTTGGCTGGCCGGGATCACCTCGCGCGTCCGACTCGGTACGACGGTGCTGATTGCGGGTTACCGGCATCCGCTGCTCGTCGCGCGGATGGCGGCGAACCTGAACGCTTTGAGTGGCGGTCGGTTGGTTCTCGGGGTCGGTGCTGGTTGGGCTCAGCAGGAGTTCTCGGCGCTTGGGGCTGAGCACTCGCGGCGGGGGCGGGCGACGGATGAGTTGCTGACTTCGTTGCGGGCGGCCTGGGCTGATGAGGCCGACTACGGTGCCGGACGCATCCCGTTGTGGGTCGGCGGCCGCAGTACGGCAGCCATGCGGCGGGCGGTGTTGCTCGGAGACGCGTGGCACCCGCTCCGGGAGCGCGTCGATTGGTTGCGCACGGCAACTGATCAGCTCCGGGAGATCGCAGCCGCTGCGAGTCGGCCGGTGCCTGCGTTTGCGCCGCGGATCTTGCTGCGGTTGACCGACGCGCCGCTGCCTGAGGAGACGCGGGTCGCGGGCGAGGGCTCGATCGACCAGGTGCGCGCCGATTTCGACGTACTGCGTGAGCTTGGCGCTGAGAGCGTCGTACTGGATCCGTTTCAAGGCGACCCCGCCGAGACCGAACACCCCGAAACCGCCTGGCAAGCCTTAGCCACGTTGAAGCAGGAGCTGACATGACCTCTGAAACCCATCTCCGCCGAGCCATCGCCCTCGCGCTGGCCGCCCGCGAAGCAGGCAACCCTCCCTTCGGCTCGCTGCTCGTCGGCCCCGACGGCACGGTCCTCGCCGAAGAGCAGAACACGAGCATCACCTCGTCTGACATCAGCCACCACCCGGAGCTGAAGCTGGCGGTCTGGGCCGCCCGCGAGCTCACCCCGGAGGTCGCCGCAGGCACCACCATGTACACGAGCTGCCAACCCTGTGAGATGTGCTCCGGCGCACTAGCCCGCTCCGGCCTAGGCCAGGTTGTCTACGCCCTCTCGGGCGACCAACTCAACGGCCTCAAAACCACCGGCGGCCCATTCCCCGCCGTACCGCAGGAAGGCCCGAACCTGTACGACGAAGCCCGCGTACCCATCGACGGCTACTACAACTGAAAGGACATCGCCTCCGGCGGCGGCTGTTCTCTTGGCACCTTCGGCGCGCGGTCGGCCACCTGCGCGCGCTTTGTGTGCAGCTACTGCCACATAGCGGCAGTAGCTCACCACAAAGCTGCACAATCGGCGCCCCGAGCGCCCGACCATCCCCCTTCGCCGCCAGCCCACTGCGTCCGCTCTGGGAAAGGGGTTATCCCTTGAGGCCTGACATGGTGATGCTGCACGACGAGGCGGCTGTACCGCTACAAGCTGTATCGGCACTGTAGTATCGATGTAGGTACTCAAGTGGGTAAATGCGTACTATAGTGCTGATATGGATCTCTCGAATCCGGTGACGACTGTCATCACGACGCTCGACGGTCCGGTACTGGCGGTTCTGGCGCGGACCACTCAGCCGCTGACCGGAAGGAAGATTCACCAGTTGGCGGGTGTCGGCAGCGAATCCGGGACCCGCAAAGTGCTGCACCGCCTGTTCAGCACCGGCTTGGTGGACTCAACTGTGGTTGGTCCCAGTAATCAGTACGTACTGAACCGAGACCACGTGGCGGCAGAGGCAGTGCTCGAGCTGCTGAACCTCCGCGGCAAGCTGATTGATCGGATGCGTGAAGCCGTCGACTTCGAGTGGACTGAGAAGCCGGTGACTGCGACCCTGTTCGGCTCAGCAGCTCGCAGCGACGGCGGTGTGGGCAGTGACATCGACCTGCTGTTGGTACGGCCCGAAGACGAAATCCACCCGCACTGGGAGGCCCAAGTCAGCTCACTGGCTGAGTGGGTCCACCGGTGGACAGGGAACCACCTGCAGACCTACGACGTGAGCCGCGCCGAGCTGATAACTCATCTTCACAACGACGAGCCGATCGTCAAGAACTGGATCCGCGACGGCCTCACCGTCTATGGGCAAGACTTCCGCCAACTACGCAATCGACTGATGCACAACGGAGCCGAGCAGTGACGCGAGCAACTGGCCGGATTGAAGAGTGCGGTGTGGGGCAGGCCAGAACCCGCTTGAGCCAAGCCCGTGCCTTCCTTGACGCGGCCGACCTGATCAGTCTGGAGGACGAGGACCTCGCTAGCGACCACGTCGTCGCCGCGCTGTCTGTCCTCGCCGGCATCGCCGCGTCAGATGCCGCGTGCTGTGCTGCCCTCGGACGGCGGTCACGCGGTCAAGACCACCGTCAGGCCATCGACTTGGTCCAGCAAGTCGGGGCCGACGGCAAGGAACTGGCCAATGCGCTACGCCGGCTCCTGGACCTCAAGGACAACGCGCACTACGGCATGAGGTTCGTGACCGCCGAGCAGGCGAAGGCCGCTTTCCGGAACGCCAGCAAGCTCGTAGAGGGCGCAACGAAACTCTGCTGACCTTAGATTAGCCGCCGGCGGTGAGGCCGATCCGCCACCGTGATCGCCCATTGGATCGGGCCTCCCTGGCTACGACCGACTCGCGTGCTGCTCGGCCCCACCACCACGTTTCGCCTGCGACCCGCAGCACCCGGAAGTGGTCGATCGCGCGATAAGCGCTGGAGAAATTTAGCCCTTCAGGCCCGACATGGTGATGCTGTCGGTGAGGTAGCGCTGGAGTAGGCCGAAGACCAGGAGGCTGGGGACTACCGTGATGGTGGCGCCGGCCATGATCTGGTTGATGGGGACGGACTGGGTTTGGAGGGTGGCCAGGCCTACCGTCAGGGTTTGCATGTTGGCGGATTGGCCGATCACCAACGGCCAGAGGAAGTCGTTCCAGTGCCAGAGGAAGACGAAGATTCCCAGCGTGGCCAGGGCGGGGCGGATCAGGGGCATCACGATCATCGTGAAGATCTTCCACTCCGGGGCGCCGTCGATCTCGGCGGCTTCGAAGAGTTCGTCGGGGAGCTGGCCGATGAACTGGCGGAGCAGGAAGACGGCTTGGGAGTTGGCCAGGGTGGGGACGATCAGGCCCCAGTAGCTGTCGACCCAGTCCAGGCGCGAGATCAGGATGTACGACGGGATCAGCGTGGCCTGGAAGGGGACCATCAGCGTGGCCAGGAACGCCCAGAACATGAGCTCGCGACCGGGGAAACGTTTCTTCGCGAAGGCGTAGCCGGCCATCGCGGCGAAGAGCAGGACGAAGACGACGGAGACCAGCGAGTAGAGCAGTGAGTTGACCGTCCAGCGGGGGATGTCCGAGCTGGACAGCACGCGGGCGAAGTTGTCGAAGGTCCAGCGGGACGGGTAGAAGGCGTCCGGGAAGGTCTGGCTGCTCGGTGGGGCGAAGGCGACCAGGACCATGGCGACGAACGGCAGCACGGTGACGATGGCGGTCAGCGTGAGCAGGGTCGGCAGGGTCAGCCGCGCGGCAGAGCGGTTGGCCATCAGTCGTCCCTTCCGACGAGGCGGCGCTGGATCAGCGAGATGATCAGCACGATGAAGAACAGCATGATGCCGATCGCGCTGGCGTAACCGAAGTCGAAGAACTTGAAACCGCTGTCGTACAGGAAGTAGACGAGCGAGTAGCTGGCCCGCACCGGCCCGCCACCCGTCATCACGTACATCGCGTCGAAGACCTGGAACGCGCTGATCGTCTCGATCACCAGCACGAAGAACAGCACCGGCCGCAGTTGCGGCAGCACGATGTACCGAAACCGTTGCCAGGCCGAAGCGCCGTCGATCATCGCCGCCTCGAGATAGGACCTCGGCACGGCCTGCAGACCCGCGAGCAGGATCAGCATCGAGTAGCCGAAACCCTTCCAGGCCGATGTCACCGCGATCGACGCCAGCACGGAATGATCCGAGCCGAGGAAGTCGATGGGGCCGATCGAGACCAACCCCAGTACGGCGTTCAGCAGGCCGTCCTGCGCGTCGTAGATCCACTTCCAGATGACCGCGGCGAGCACGATGCTGGTCACGTACGGCAGGAAGAACACGCCCCGGAAGAACCCGCGCTGCCACACCACCTGCTGCAGCAGCAGCGCCGTACCGAGGGAGAGCAGCACGGTCAGCGGCACGAAGATGAGCGTGTAGGTGAGCGTG
The DNA here is from genome assembly GCF_004349055.1 of Kribbella antibiotica. GTDB lineage: Bacteria > Actinomycetota > Actinomycetes > Propionibacteriales > Kribbellaceae > Kribbella > Kribbella antibiotica. Next base: position 21,729 of record NZ_SMKX01000105.1, on the reverse strand, counting down.
ACCACCAGGCTCTGATGGAACAGCGAGTCCTGGAGCAGCCGCGCGTAGTTGTCAAAGGCAACGAATTTCCAGCGGCCGCTGAGCCGGTAGTCGGTCAGCGACAGCCAGACGGCGCCGACCGCCGGCAGGAAGCGGAAGGCCAGGAAGAGCGCCAGCATCGGCGCCACGAACACCAGCCCGACCCACGCCCGCCGCCGCGGACCGTGCCGCCCCCTGAGCGGCACGGGTCGCGGGCGGCGAGCGGGGGAGTCTCGGTCGACGCCGACCTGGGTCATCGCTTCAGGAGTTCGTCGGCCTGCTTGGCAGCGTCGTCGAGGGCCTGCTGCGGGGCCTTCTTACCGGTCAGGACAGCCTGGATCTCGATCGTCAGCAGCGACATGATCTGGCGGGCGGCCGGGTTGGGCTCACCGGGGAAGGTGTACTGCAGCGCCGGGCCGAACTTCAGCGTCAGCGGGTCGGTGACCTCCACCTTCGCGTCGGTGCGCGGGGTGAAGTAGCCGGTCGCCTTGCTCAGCGCCTGGAGCTGCGGCGGCTGGGTCATGAATGAGAGGAACTTCTTCGTCTCGTCGAGGTTCTCCGAGGCTGCGTTCACCGACAGCCCACCGGGGATGCCGTACCCGACCTGCTTCGCCCCGGTCAGCGGTGCGCCGACCTCGGTGTTGGCCTCGCCCCAGCTCTTCGCGGCCAGCGCCGCGTTGGCCGGCGTCGCGGTGAACGCCATCGCGACCTGGCCCTTGCCGATCGGCTGGTTGTCGATCGCGTTGCCGTTGGTGAGCGCGCTCTTCGGGATCGCGCCCTCGTCCCACAGGGTCTTCAGGAAGGTCAGCGCATCCAGACCCGGGGCCTGGTTGAAGGTGACGGACTTGCCGTCCTCGGCGAAGACCTTGCCACCGGCCTGCCAGAGCAGCGGGTAGAAGTTCAGGTTCAGCGTCGCCTCGGGCGAGGCCGAGTAGTCGAGGGTCTGGAAGCCGGCCGCCTTCAGCTTCGGCGCGGCCGCCTTGATCTCGTCCCACGTGGCAGGCGGCTTGCTGATGCCGGCCTTGGTCAGCACGGTCTTGTTGTAGAGCGTGGTGGTGACGGTGTGATAGATCGGCGCGCCGTACACCTTGCCCTCGACCGTCAGGCCGGGGATCGCGTTCGGCAGGAACTTGTCCTTGTCCGCCTCCAGGACGTCGCCGACCGGCTCGAGCGAGCCGTTCTTCACGTACTGCGGGATCTGGTCCGGGATCAGCAGGACTGTGTCCGGTCCCTTCTTCCCGGCGAACGCGGTCGCGAGCTTCTCGTCGCGCTTGTCCCACGGCTGCAGCTCGACCTTCAGGTCGATGGTGGCGTTGGCGGCCTCGAAGTCGGTCTCGACCTTCTTCCAGTACGCGTCACTGGCGGCCTGGTCGGCGATCACCGGGTACATCCAGAGGGTGACGCTCTTCTTCTCGGAGCCGGTGTCGTCACCGCCACCGCAGGAGCTCAGTGCGGCGGCAAGGACAAGTGCGGTGAGCGGCGCCACAACACGGCGGACGGTGGATTTCATCACAACCCCCTGGCTAGTGACCCAATAACGGTCAGGACCGAAAGTAATGGGAAGGAATTTCTGCTGTCAACGTTTGATATCGACTCGGAACAGTTGCGGCCCGTCGCTGAAGACCAGCCGCTGACCACCCACGACGGCGAGCCGCCGGTGCGAGTGCTCGAGGTAGAGCTTCGGCGTGGCCCGGTCGCCGGGCGCGATCCGGTAGATCTTGTTCCAGTCGATGCTGACGTACACCCCGTCCTTGGTCGCGACGATGTCTCCGGTCTGGGAGGTCGTCCCGAGGACGAAAGTCCTCAGAACTGTCCCATATCGCGGGTCCATCGAGAACACGGTTTTCCCCGCCACGCCCCACAGCGTTCCGTCCGGCCCGAACGTCACCGACGACACGGTCGGTGCCTTGGGCACCGGAACGCTTTCCCAGAGTTTCCGCTTCCCCGCAACGTCCCAGGCGAACACGGTCCCGGACTCGCGAGTGGGTTTGGTCGTGCCCAGTCCGCCCGTGATCGACGTACCGCCGTACACGATTCCTTGACGGGCGGTCAGACCGAAGACGCTCTCGTCCTGAACGACATTCCGGTACGTCGTGGTGCTACCGGACCGTGGATCGTGGATCGCGAGCGCGCCGCCGAGGCGATCACCCTCCGGGACTGTGCCGACCGCGATCTTCCCGTCCACCTCGACCAGCGCGCGGGCGCGGTTCTGGAAGTCGGGCTTCATGTTCACGGCGAGCTTCGGGTTCTCCGGTGAACCGGGCGGGCCGGGGGAGTACTCGACGCTGTTCCAGGCCAGGTGCGGGTCATAGGAGTAGAGCCGGGACTCCGGGTAGGTGCCGATCCAGACCTTGCCGTCGGAGGCTTCCAGGGTCTGCTCGGTCTGCGAGAAGCGGTTGAAGACCGTTGCGCCGGTCTTCGGGTCGGTGACCGAGACGCCGCCGTTCAGGTAGCCGCCGCTGTAGACGTTGCGCTTGCCGCCGGACAGCCCGAGGATGTCGATCGGCTCCCGCCGGACGTTGGTCAGGAAGATCTCCGACTTGCCGGTCTGCGGGTTGTAGCGGAACTCCTCGCCCCGCCACAGGGTCCCGACCACGCTGGTCCCGGGGTAGTCGGGCAGGCCCAGGTCGGCGTACCCGATCGAGCGGGCGTTCTGGATGCGGCCGGTGAAGGTCAGACCGGTGCCGGTCAGGGTCTTGGTCGCCGGGTCGTACTTGCGCAGCTGGCTCGCCTGGATGAAGTAGAGCTCGCCGTTCGGTCCCAGCGGCGTCATGTCCAGGCCGTGGGCCAGCGGGATCTCGTCGACCCAGGTGCGGGAGGCGATGTCCCAGACGTACATCGGCATCGGGAACGCGCCGCCGACCCTGATGTACACGCGACCGCCGCGGACGCTGAGGTCGTAGACCGACTTGAGTTTCGGGTCGCCGAGATTCGGCGGGGGCGGCAGCTCGGTGGCTGCGCCGGTGGTGACGTCGATCTCCATCACGTGCGCGTCGGGCAGCGAACCTGTGTAGAGCTTGCCGTTCGCGTAGCCGATGCTCTTGACGTACGGCTGGCTCGCGATGATCTTGCCGTAGTCACGAATCGCGCCGGTCGCGTCGTTGAAACTGAAGACGCGGCCGCCTGGATACGTGCCGCCGTACACGTTGCCTTGTTCGTCGGTGGTCAGCGCCCAGACGAAGCTTTCGCTGGGCAGCGGCCGGCCGAGGTCCTCGACCGCGGTCGCGCCGGGACGTAGCCGATAGAGATGGCCGTTGTTGTAGCTGCCGACGTAGATCGTGCCGGCCGGCGTCGCGACGACGGTGTAGCTGCCTTCGGCGCCGGGTAGTGGCGTGGAGAGCAGGCTGCTGCCGGTGACCGGGTCGAGGGCGTTCAGGTACGCCGGGACGCCGGATGAGATGTTCCAGATCGCGGTTTTGCCGTTCGGGCCGGGCACGACGGTGCCGCCGATCAGCAGCACGTCGGACAGCGGTACGCCGAGCGACACAGCCTCCGCGTACGGCGGGCCTGCGGCCGTCGTGGGCGCTGTTGGCGCGATCACGAGGGCAGTGGCGAGGGCTAGGGCCAGGAGCGGGCGGAATGGGCGCAAGGGATGCCTCCGGAGTTCCGTATTTACGGTCCTGTCCGAAAGTAAGCGCCGAGGGCATGACTAAGTCAACGGTTCGGCATGAATTGCCACTTGTGGCAGGCCGGCCGCTGGATTTCGGGCCCGCCCGTTAGGGCAGGTCCGCTGTGCGCATCAGACCGGCGTGACGGCCTCTGCCTCGCGGCCCTTGGGGCCGTCGATGACCTGGAAGTCGACGGGCTGGCCGTCTTCGAGGGTCTTGTAGCCGTCGGAGACGATCTTGCTCCAGTGGACGAAGACATCGTCCTGCCCGTCGAGGGCCAGGAAGCCGTAGCCCTTGTCGGCGTTGAACCACTTCACGGTGCCGCGCACCATCAGAAACTCCTGTGACCACGGGACCCGTCGTCCCCGGGCCCCTCGGATAGCGCATCCCAGCGTAGCGGAGCCCTATCCGCGGTGGGAGGCGGCCAGGCCGATGATGCCGGCGACCAGGAGGAGCAGGGCACCGGTGAGGCCCAGGTCCTTGGTCTGCAGGACGCCGTGGTCGTTCAGCATCCAGATCGTCGCGCCACCGGTCAGCACGGTTCCGGCGATGATGCCGGCCACATCCGGTTTCGGCTTGCTCATCCCCGCTCCACTCTGATCGTTCCCAGCTTGATGTCCAGGTTCAGAACCACCTGCTCGGGTCCGGCCGTCTGGTCGACCCCGAGGTCCTTCAGCGTCAACTGTGCATCATGGCCGCTCTGCTTGGTGGTCAGCCCGACCACCTCACCCAGCTCGGCGCTCAGCTGCCCCGTGACGTCGACGTCCTTCGGCAGCTTGATCACCACGTCACCGGCCCGGCCGTGTACGTCGACCTTCGCGCCCGGAGCGAACTTGGCCTTGGTCAGGTCCAGGTGCACGGTCCCCGCATCGAAGTTGTACGTCGAGGTGGTCGCGTCGATCACCTGTCCGGCCGGCGCGACGTAGTTCACGTCAGCGAAGTTGCGGGGCACGCTCGGGAACAGGTTGCTCGCCACCGCACCGGCTGCGAGCAGCAGGCCCAGTGGCAGCAGTCCGGCCGTCCGGCCGACGAAACCGCCCAGGAGCATTCCCAGGCCGAGAACAGCCACTCCGATGATCAGCATGGTCGCCGTGGTCGCGTGGGCCAGGGCCGCGATCCCGATAGCAGCACCAGTGAGCAGTACGACGATCGACTTGACTCCGCGAGCGCCCTTGGCCGGTGGCTGCGCCGTACGGGTTGTGGAGGGTGGTGCGGCCGGCGACTCGTCGACGTACAGGCCTAGTGGGTCGGGCTCGGTCCAGACAGGCTGGATCGGCTCGCTCACGCGGTCCTGCGGGCGCGGGGCCGCGGCGGGTGCCGTCGGAGCGGGTTTGGGGGTGTCCTGAACCGGGGCCTGGCTCTGTGCCTGCGTCCAGCCAGGTTGTCCGTGCGTCCAGCCGCCGGCGGGGCCAGACCACTGACGCTGCGTGTTGCTGCGCCCGCGGCGGCCGCCCTTGCGTTGGTAGGCGACCACTCCGATGATCGCGAGCACCAGGAGCGGCCCGGGGACGAAATGGCCGAAGTTGAACGACGACATCATCGCGATGGCGGCGAAGACAGCGACTCCGACCACGATCGGGCCCAGCCACGGGTGGTCGGGGCGGACGCGGTCGCCGAGCAGCCCCTGCGCGGGGGAGCGGTCGCTGCGCTCGTCCGGCATCAGCAGCCAGGCGGCGATGTAGAAGATGACACCGGGACCGCTGATGATGAGCACTGCCATCACCACGCGGATCAGCACCGGGTCGATGCCCAGTGAGCGGCCGATGCCACCGCAGACGCCCGCGACCATGCGGTCCGACCGGCTGCGTTGCCAGTTCTGCACGTTCTGCAGGCGGCTGCGGTCGAACCCTCCGGGTCCGCTCGAGTTCTGCTCCATGCCACTGATACTGACGCCTTGACGGTTGTCACGACATCGGGGATCCCCCCTGACAACCCCCGGGTCGGCGGCCCGGTCGGGGTTTCCCCCGAGGCGACCCTGAGCTGTCGGGGCGGCCGGTTGAGGAGGCGCCCCGGGACAAGCCTGCTGGTGTCGGCCCGGTCGGCATGTGACGATCGTTGTGATGAGTCAGCCAGCCTCCGCCGCGCCGACGGGTGGGGTCTCCGACACCGGGGCCCCAGCCGAGCCGCAGCCTGCGGCGGAATCGGACCAGTGGCGCTACAAGCACTGGGGCCCGCAGGGTCCCAAGCAGTACCAGGGCCCGTACGCCGCCTACGCCGCGCGCCAGGCAGCCGCGGGTGGCGCGGGTGGCGCACCGGCGGCTCCGCCACTGCCTCCCGGCCCGACATTCACCCAAAGCAGGCCGACCACCGAGCTACCCCCAGTACGCCGGGCCTACCGCCGTACGGATGGTCGTGTCGTGGCCGGCGTGGCCGGCGGTGTGGCTGACCACCTCGGTATCTCGGACACCCTGGTCCGGCTGGTGCTGATCGCCGCCACCGTCTTCGGTGGGATGGGAGTGCTGGTCTATGCGGCACTGTGGTTCCTGATGCCGCTCGGTACGCCGGTTGCTCCGGCCGCACCGGGTCTGGCTGCGCATACGCGGAGCGGGCTGCGTTCGGACGAGCCGTCACCGCCGATGGCCGAGGCGAAGGCGCGGAAGAAGGACAAGAGCAGCGGCCAGGTGACCGCGCTGGTGGTCGTCGGAGCCGCCGCACTGCTCCTGCTGCAGGTTGCCGGCATCGGAATCGCCGGGAAGATGTTCTGGCCGCTGGTGTTCGCCGGGGCCGGTCTGGCGCTGATCTGGCGGCAGGCCGACGAGGGCCAGAAGGCAGAGTGGACGAAGGGCGTCGGGATCCCGGTCGTCGGCGTACTGCTCGGCAAGGGCGGCGCCAAGTCGCTCATCCGGCTCGGTATCGGCATCATCCTGGTCGGTACGGCGGTGGCCGTCTTCCTGGTGCAGAACGGCCAGCTGTCGCAGCTCGGCAACGTACTGATCGCTCTGGTGCTCGCAGTGGTCGGCATTGGCGTCATCGCCGGACCATGGGTGCGGCGTCTGACCACCGATCTGAACTCCGAGCGTGCTGAGCGCATCCGGTCCCAGGAGCGCGCCGACATGGCCGCGCACCTCCATGACTCGGTGCTGCAGACGCTCGCCCTGATCCAGAAGCAAGCTGGCGACCCGAAGGCGGTTGCGACGCTCGCCCGCTCCCAGGAGCGCGAGCTGCGGGCCTGGCTGTACGACGACGATGACATGACCGACCAGACGCTGTCCGGAGCCGCCAAGCGGGCCGCGGCCGAGGTCGAGGACTCCCATGGGGTGCCGATCGAGGTAGTGACGGTCGGGGACTGTGAACTGACCGAGCCGCTGTCGGCCATGGTCCGCGCAGCGCGGGAGTCGATGGTGAATGCGGCCAAACACTCCGGTGCGGCGAAGATCGACGTGTTCGTCGAGGTGGACGGCGACCGGGCCGAGATGTTCGTCCGGGACCGCGGTCAGGGCTTCGACGTGGACGGCGTACCGGACGACCGGCTCGGGTTGCGGCACAGTGTGATGGGCAGAATGGAACGGCACGGCGGTCGCGCGACAGTGCGGTCCGATGCGGAAACAGGCACCGAAGTGCGACTGGAGATGGACAGATGAGCAGCAGGCGCGTTGTCGTCATCGATGACCACGACATGTTCCGGGCCGGAGTGCGCAGCGAGATCGGCGCGTCGGTCGACATCGTCGGGGAGGGCAACGACGTCGACTCCGCGGTGAAGGCGATCGTTGCGACCGAGCCGGACGTCGTCCTGCTCGATGTGCACCTGCCCGGTGGCGGCGGCACCGAGGTGATGAAGCAGGTGCACCAGCGGCACCCGGAGATCAAGTTCCTGGCGCTGTCGGTGTCGGATGCCGCCGAGGACGTGATCGGCGTGATCCGGGGCGGCGCCCGCGGCTACGTCACCAAGAACATCAGCGGGACCGAGCTGGTCGACGCGATCAACCGGGTGGCCGAGGGCGACGCGGTGTTCTCGCCGCGGCTGGCCGGGTTCGTGCTGGACGCGTTCTCCGGGGCCATCGACATCGCCTCGGTCGACGAGGACCTGGACCGGCTCTCGCAGCGCGAGCGTGAGGTGCTGCGGCTGATCGCCCGTGGGTACGCCTACAAGGAGGTGGCCCGCGAGCTGTTCATCTCGGTGAAGACGGTGGAGACCCACGTGTCCTCGGTGCTGCGCAAGCTGCAGCTGTCGAACCGTCATGAGCTGACCCGGTGGGCGACTGACCGCCGGCTGGTCTGACGTTCCACTGAGCTCACCTTCCACTGGGCGGAAGGTGCGCTGGCGCGCAGAGCGTCGTACCGGGACCTTTCTGGGAAGCCTGGCCGGGATCCGCCCGTCCGGCTGACCGGAGGTCCGATGTCGCGCGGCAGTTGGGTTCGAGCGCTGTGCTGGAGTGCTGTCCTGCTGGACGGCTTTGACCTGGTGGTGCTGGGGACGATCACCCCGGTGCTGCTGAGCGACAAGGTGTGGGGTTACACGCCGTCTGTTGCAGCCGCTGTCTCCACGGCCGGACTGGCCGGTATGACGCTGGGTGCGCTGACGATCGGGACAGTGACCGACCGGATCGGCCGCCGCAAGGCATTGCTGATGGCGGTTGCCCTCTTTTCGTTCCTGACCCTGCTCTGCGCATTTGCGCCGAACGCGGGGACCTTTGGTGTCCTGCGCTTCCTGGCGGGCCTGGGGCTCGGCGGATGCTTGCCGACAGCAATCACTCTGGTGACGGAGTACTCGCCGCAAGGCAGGAACGGTGGCCCGACCACACTGGTGATGACCGGGTACCACGTCGGCGCTGTGATCACTGCGCTGCTCGGGATCCTGGTGATCCCGGAGCTGGGCTGGCGGGCGATGTTCGTGATTGGTGCGGCGCCGGCACTGGTACTGCTGCCGCTCATGTGGCGCTATCTGCCGGAGTCCCCGTCGTTCTCGCGGGAGACTGCCACTCCGGCGCTGGAGTCGGTGAAGTCCTTGCTGCGCCCGGAGTTCCGGCGTCCGACGCTGGCGTTCTGGGTCACGTCGTTCATGGGGTTGCTGCTGGTCTACGGGCTCAACACTTGGCTGCCGCAGATCATGCGTGAGGCCGGCTACCCGCTGGGCGCCGCACTGAGCCTCCTGCTGGTTCTGAATGTCGGTGCGGTTGCCGGGCTGCTGCTGGCCGGCCGGATTGCCGACAAGGTTGCACTGCGCCCGGTCACACTGGGCTGGTTCGTCGGTGCGACGATCACACTGGCTCTGCTGAGCGTCCGACTCCCCAGTGTGATCCTGTACGTCGTCGTACTGCTGGCTGGTGTCTTTGTCTTTGCCGCACAGGTGCTCGTGTACGCGTATGTCGGCCGCATCTATCCCGCAGCGAACCGGGCGACCTCACTGGGCTGGACGGCGGGTGTCGGACGCCTCGGTGCGATCGCCGGCCCGATTCTTGGCGGCGCTCTACTGTCGGCCGGCATCGCATTCCCCTGGGGCTTCTACGCGTTCGCCCTGGTCGGGGGACTCGCCGCAATCTCAGTCGGCCTGGTGGAGCGCCGTACGGCGGGGCTAGCGGTTCGTGGAGGTGTAGGGCAGTAGGGCCATCTCGCGGGCGTTCTTGATCGCGCGGGCGACCTGCTTCTGCTGCTGCACCGAGAGGCCGGTCACCCGCCGGGAGCGGATCTTGCCGCGGTCGGAGATGAACTTCCGCAGCAGTGCGGTGTCCTTGTAGTCGATGAAGGTGATGCCGTCGCGGTCCAGCGGGTTCTGCTTGGGCTTGCGGCTGCCGGTGACCGGTGGTCGTCGCGCCATCGCTCGCTGCCTCCTTGGTATTGAATGTCGTTTTCATTTAGCATAGCGCCATGGCTGTCCCGAAACGCAAGATGTCCCGGTCCAACACCCGCAACCGGCGGGCCCAGTGGAAGGCCGCTCCGGTCGACCTGGTGCCGATCGTGGTGAACGGAAAGCACCTGCGGGTGCCGCGCCGGCTGGTCCGGGCGTATCAGCGCGGTCTCATCGAGTGACGTCGCGGTTACCGGCAGGGTGGCGGGTTGTGGACAGGGCACAGATCCGCCACCCCGGCGGGAGCGGTGGCGACTTGGCGGCTGAGATACCGTCGATTCTTATGGAGCGGAATCTCACAGCTGAACAACTCGCGCTCTTCGAGAAGGAGTTCGCGTCGAACCCGCAGTACCGGGTGATGCAGAACGCCGTCACGCAGACGCCGGTGAATGCCATCGCCCTCGACCGTCAGGTCGTCACCTCCATCGACCACTCGGTGTCGAACCTTCTGGACGACTGGAAAGTCACCAACCAGAAGAAGAGCGGGCGGTGCTGGCTGTTCGCCGGGCTGAACCTGCTGCGCGTCGGCGCGGCCGAGAAGCTCGGTGTGAAGGACTTCGAGTTCTCGCAGAACTATCTGCTCTTCTGGGACAAGTTCGAGCGCTCGAACTTCTTCCTGGAGGCGATCATCGAGACCGCCGGTCGCGATGTCGACGACCGCACGGTCGCGCACCTGCTGTCCGACCCGATCGGTGACGGCGGCCAGTGGAACATGTTCGTCGCCCTGGTCCGCAAGCACGGCCTGGTGCCGAAGTCCGCGATGCCCGAGACCGAGAGCTCGTCCTCGACCGGTCAGCTCAACGACACCCTGCGCAAACTGCTCCGTCAGGGCGCCCGCGACCTGCGCGCCCTCGGCGGCGACGCCGAGGCTCAGCGTGAGCGCAAGCGCGAGGTCCTCACCACCATCCACCGCGCGCTGAGCATCCACCTCGGCACCCCGCCGCAGAAGTTCCTGTGGCAGTGGAAGGACAACGACAAGGGCTTCCACCGCGACGGCTGGACCACCCCCGCCGAGTTCGCCGCGGCGTACGTGCAGGTCCCGGTCGACGACTACGTCTGCCTGGTCCACGACCCGCGCGAGTCCAGCCCGGTCGGCAAGACCTTCACCGTCGACTACCTCGGCAACGTCATCGACGCCCCGCCGGTCGTCTACCTGAACGTCGAGATCGACCTGATGAAGAAGCTCACCCAGGACGCCATCGTCGGCGGCGAGCCGGTCTGGTTCGGCTGCGACGTCGGCAAGCAGATGAACGGCGACCTCGGCATCTGGGACGCCAACCTCTACGACTACGACGCCGTCTACGACACCAGCTTCACCCTGGACAAGGCCGAGCGCCTCCTCCACCACGAGACCCTGATGACCCACGCCATGCTCTTCACCGGCGTCGACGTGGTCGACGGCGAGCCCCGCCGCTGGCGCGTCGAGAACAGCTGGGGCGACGAGAAGGCCGACAGCGGCTTCTGGACCATGAACGACTCCTGGTTCGGCGAACACGTCTTCGAGATCGCCGTCCGCCGCTCCGCCCTCCCCGCCGACCTCCAGGCCCGCCTCGACGACGACCCGATCGTCCTCCCGGCCTGGGACCCGATGGGCGCCCTCGCCGACTAATCCGTACGAGAAGGTTCCGGCCGCGGGCTAATCTGCCTTGGTGTTCACGCTGTCGGAACCACCGCTCTTCACCCGCCTCCGCACCGCGCAGCGCATCCTGATTGCCGGTGCCGGAGGCGGTTTTGACGTGTACGCCGGCATCCCGCTGGCACTGGCGTTGTCCGCGCAGGGCAAGCATGTGCACCTGGCGAACCTCTCGTTCGCCGATCTCGACGCGCTCGAACTCGAGGACTGGCTGGCACCGGATCTGGCCGCGGTTCGACCTGGCAGTCGTGGCCGGCCGGAGTACTTTCCGGAGCGGGTGCTGGCGCGCTGGCTGGAATCGAAGGATCTGCCGTCAACCGTGTACGCATTCCCGCGGATCGGCGCGCGGCCGCTGCGAGCGGCGTACGAGGCTCTGGTTCGTCACCTTGAGGTCGATGCGGTCGTGCTGGTCGATGGTGGTACCGACATCTTGATGAGGGGTGACGAGACCGGGCTGGGCACTCCGGAGGAGGACATGGCCAGCCTGGCCGCCGTGTCAGGTCTGAGTGAACTTGAGCGGATCGTGGTCTGCCTCGGGTTCGGGATCGACGCGTATCACGGGGTGAGCCACGTCGACGTACTCGAGAATCTGGCGGCTCTGGATCGGACCGGCGCTTATCTGGGCGCGCTGTCGATTCCCTCGGGTTCGGCGGAGGCCGCGTCGTACCTGGATCTGGTCGACTACGCGCAGGCGGTGACGCCGCTGCGGCCGAGCATCGTCAACGGGCAGATCGCCGCAGCCTTGGACGGCACCTTCGGGGATGTCAGCTTCACCAAGCGCACTGCCGGCAGCGAGCTCTTCGTTAATCCCCTGATGGCTGTGTACTTCGCGGTTGACCTGATGGGCCTTGCCGGTTCGGTCGGCTATCTCGATCAGCTGCACGACACAGATCACCCGGCGCAGATCACCGGGGTGATCGAGCGCTACCGCGAAGCGCTGAAGCTGCGCTCACGCCGTACGTATCCGCACTAAAGGATCAGTTGTAGCGCCTCGGAGGGCCTCTCCAGGGTGGGCAGATGTCCTGCCCAGGGGAGGTCTTTTCGTTCTGCGTTGGGGAGGCGGTCCATCAGGTACGTCGCGGAGTCGGCGAAGAACTGGAAGTCGTGGGCGCCGGTGATGACGCGGACGGGCATGGTGAGGTTTTCGGGGACGACCGGGTATTCCTCGTTGTCCACGTCGCCGGCGGGGAGCTGGAGTTCGAAGGCTCGGCGTTGCATGGTGCGGAGGAGCTCTTGGGCCTCGGGGGATGCTTCGGGGCCTAGCCAGCGGTCGACCGTGAGCTGGGTGGCGGCTTCGACGTCGCCGGCTTCCAGGAAGGCGTTCTCTTCGGCCCAGAGGGCTCTGAGGACCTCGTCCGGTTCTACGTTGTCGGTGGGGGCGCAGAGGAGCACCAGGCGGGTGAAGCGGTCGGGTTGCAGGCTGGCTGCTTGCTGGAGGACATAGCCGCCGTACGACGCTCCTACCGCTGCGACCTGGTCGAGGCCTAGCTCCTCCAGGAGGGCCAGTACGTCGCCCGCATCGGAGTACTTGGGGACTAGCGGGGCCTCGCCGTAGCCGCGGAGGTCAGGGGTGATGACCTGGTGGGTGGCGCTGAGGGCCTCGGCTTGTTGGCGCCACATGCGGCTGTCGGCCACGCCTGCGTGGAGCAGAAGAAGGGGAGTCATGCGCGCAATCGGATCACAGTGAACGGCTCGGCGTAACTGTTTTTCGGCAGGCCAGCGAGAACTGCGCGTTCCTGGGAGAGCTGGCGCATGCGGGTGGCCAGGCCCTCGGGGTTGCGGTGCTGGCTGGTGTGGGACAGCAGGGCGGCGATCTTCTGGTCGATGGTGTCGGTGATGTCGACGTAGTGGTTCACCTCGGGGTGCTCGACGAGCCATAGCTCGTCCAGGTCCCACGGCTCCTCGGTGAGCTCCGGGAACGCGTAGGGGTTGCCCGCTGCGGGGTAGAAGGCGCGGACAGTCGCCTCACCGGCCGCCAGGTGGTCTGGGTGCGACACAGGGAGCCGCTGCCAGTTGCGGTCGGGCGACGAGGTGATCAGGCGCTGCGGACGCACCTGGCGGATCACTCGGACGATGTCGCGGACCAGCTCAGCCGTCGGCTCGACCGCGCCGTCGTGGTAGCCGAGGAAGTGCAGGTCCTGTACGCCGGCATGCGCGGCCGCCGCGGTCTGCTCGGCCCGGCGGACCGCTGGGATCTCGGAGCGATCCCGGTCCGGCTCGAAGCCGCCCTCCTGGCCGTCGGTGACGATGCAGTAGTGCACCTCGATCCCGGCCTTGGTCCAGGCGGCGACGGTGCCGGCGGCGGCGAAGTCGATGTCGTCGGGGTGCGCGACTACAGCAAGCACTCGTTCGATTTCGGTGTCAGGACGCGGTTTGGCGGCAGGAACAGTCACGCCATCGACCTTACTTGTCCGACCTGGGCACAGTGGACCTGTGGAGTTCGGCGGCGAGTGCGACCCGCGAGAGGTCGGTCTGGACGCTGCTCGGTTGGCTACGGCGATCGAGCGCGTCGAGGCGCGTCGCGGGGTGGCTCAGCTGTGCGTGATCCGGGACGGCCGAGTCGTCGTCGACCGGTGGTTCGGGTGCGAGCCGGATGCGCTGTTCTGGCTGTTCGCCGCGAGCAAGCCGTACGTCGTGATCCTCGTGCATCAACTGGTGGAGGCCGGCGTACTGCATCTGGACGACGAAGTGGCGGCGTACTGGCCTGAGTTCGTGGGGGAGGGCAAGGACGGGGTCACCGTGCGCGACGTGTTGGGCAACCAGTCCGGCGTGGCCGGCGCGCACCGGTCCGAGGTGCGGGTGATGACCGACTGGGCGAAGTCACTACGCCGGATCGAGCAGGAGCCGCTGCGCTACCCGATCAGCTCGCTCGCGTTCGGCTTCATCCTGGCTGAGCTGGTCCAGCGGATCACCAGGCACCCGATCCAGGTCGTGCTGCAGGAGGCGGTGCTCCGCCCACTCGCGGTGACCGACACGCACCTGGGTCTGCCGCCACAGCTGTGGGGCAAGCAGGTGCCGGTCAAGGGCAGTCGGCTGGTGAACCGCCGCAGTACCCGGGAGGCCGCCGTACCGGGTGAAGGTGTGTCGGCCACAGCTCGCGACCTCGCTGCGCTCTACCAGATGCTGCTGAACAACGGCATCGGTACGGCGGGCCGCGTGCTGCGGCCGGAGTCGGTCGCGGCCGCGGCGATGCCGACCAGCGACCCTGCGTTCGGCCAGCTCAGAAGTCCGCGGGTGTTTGGCTTCAACGGCAGCGACTGTTGTGTCGGCTGGGCCGATCCGGAGCGGCAGCTCGCCTACGCCTATGTGACCGACCACCTCGGCCGTGGGCCTGCAGAGCAGGCCCACCACGCCGCAGTGGCTGACCGCGTCCTCGCTGCCGCGGGTTAAGCCAGGACTGGTACGGCGGCCCGTTCCTGGACGACGCGGTCGACGATCCCGTACTCACGGGCCGCCTCGGCGGTCAGTACATGGTCGCGGTCGGTGTCGTGCCGCAGTCGCTCAATCGACTGGCCAGTGTGTTCCGCAAGGATCGACTCCACCTGGGCGCGGACCCGCACCACCTCATCCGCCTGCAGAATCAGGTCGGGAATGGTGCCCCGGCCGCTTGCCGCCGGCTGGTGCAGTACGACGCGTGCATGCGGCAGCACCGACCGCCGACCGGGCGCACCGGCCGCCAGCAGAACCGCACCGGACGCAATCGCCTGTCCGACGCAGAAGGTCGCCACCGGTGCCGAGATGAGTCGCATGGTGTCGTAGATCGCCAGTGCGGCCGTGGTGTCACCGCCCTCGCAGTTGATGTAGAGGTTGATCTCCCGCTCGTTGTTGTCGTACTCCAGGTGCAGCAGCTGCGCGATCATCGCGTTGGCCACGCCGGCATCGATCGCCGTACCGAGGTAGATGATCCGCTCGGACAGCAGGTGCGAGTAGACGTCCATGACGCGCTCACCGCGCGGGGACTGAGCTATGACGTTCGGAATCATGTACGAGCTCATGCTGCCGCCTTCTGAAGAGGCATCACCTGGTCGAACGACGAGACGATGTGGTCGATGAAGCCGTACGCACGGGCTTCGTCCGCGGAGTACCAGTGGTCGTGCAGTGAGTCCTCGTGCACGGTGTCGAACGACTGACCGGTGTCCTCGGCGATGATCGCCAGAACGGTGTCACGGATCTGTCGCAGGTCATTGGCCTGGATCTCGATCTCTACTGCCGAGCCACCGATGCCGGCCGAGCCCTGGTGCATGAGGATCCGCGCGTTCCGCAGTGCGAACCGCTTGCCCGGCGTACCGGCTGACAGCAGGAACTGGCCGGCACTACAGGCCAGTCCGATCGCCAGCGTGGACACATCACACGGCACCAGTCGCATCACGTCCCTGATCGCCAGCATCGACGGCACTGACCCACCGGGCGAGTGAATCCACAGTGCGATCTCGCGGTCGGGGTCCTCTGCTGCCAGTGTCAGGATCTGCGTCGCCAGCAGGGTCCCGTTGTCGTCGTCGAGCGGACCGTCCAGTACGACGATGCGGCGGTCGAAGAGCCGCTGCCGGGCGGACGGATTGAACAGCGGGGGCTTGGTGTCATCTGCCATGCGTCCACTGTGGGCGCGCGACACCGGCGTAACCCAGTCTTTCTGCTGACGGCAAGTCTGCTGAGAGCCAACAAGATGCTGTGGCAGGCTCCTCCACTGTGAATCTGAGCGATACCGCCATCCTGGTCGCGGACGATCTGTCCGACTCCGAACGCACCCTGCTGGAGCTGACGGCCACTCCGGCCGCCACCTTGCTCGGAGCGGTCTCGATGATCCTCCGTACGACGCTCTTCGCCGACGAGCCCGCCGCCTGGGTCGACATGTGGCAGGCCCGCCCGGACTTCGCCCGGATCGAGTGGCTGGGCGGACCTGAGCTCTCCGACGTTGTCGCGCTGCTTGCGGCCAAGGACTACGAGGGCCAGATCGAGGGCGTGCCTGGTCTACGCATCGGCTCCTGCAACGACCACACCGCGAAGATGCACTGGCTGGGCTCCGCCGTACCGGTTGAGCTTCAGCTCACGCGCCAACTGTCCTAGCGATTCGCTCCGCGAGGTCGGCGGGGAAGGTGTGTCTCAGCCCGGGCACCCGGTCGATTGTGATGCCGGCCAGTTGAGGCTCGGCGGCGTCGACGACCTCGAGCAGGTCGTCGTCCGTGCCGATCCAGATCGTTGCCGGATGCAACGAGTTGGCTGACGCTTCCGGCAGCTTGCGTAGGGCGGGAGCCACAGCCAGTACGCCGCTCACTCGCGCCGGCCGCGCGGTCATCGCCCAGTCGATCGCGACCCGGCCGCCGGCCGAGAACCCGGCAGCGACCAGCGGGAGGCCGGCCAGGTTGTGCGGGAGCTCAGCGAGTCCGCGCGCGATGTCGGCCGCAGCCTGCTCGGGATCCGGCCAGGTGCGATACATCGGGGACATGCGGCGCGAGGACTCGACGCAGACGAGCGCGTAGCCGAGGTCGAGCACACTCGCCCAGTCCCGCTGCGCGTGCGCCGCTCGCTGCCCCGCTCCGTGCAGTGCTACGACGACACCGATTGGTTTCGTGGGCCTAGTGATGAGCGCAGGCGTCGGATCGTCGGCTGCTCGGTGGGTGGACTCTGCGACCAATGCCTGGAACTCCGGGCGGTCCGCGAGGGCGGCGAGGTCGTCGTCATCGGTGAGGATCTCGGGGCGCCACCAGCCGCCCTGGTCCAGCCCGTCCTGCAGTGCTTTCAGCGAGCCGTCCGCATCACCTGATGCGCCGAGGACACAGGCGCGGAGGTGGGCCAACTCGGCTGACCACGGCTCCAGGCCGGTCGCAGACTCCAGTACGGCGACAGCGTCGGCGTACCGGCTCTCGCCGTACAGGGCCTCGATCTGGTCCACGACTGCGTCGTACCGGGTGTCGTCCATAGGTCGAATCTTTGCAGGGCGAGGGTCCGCGATCGAACCTGTTTTCGGTAACTGTCGGCGGGTGCGCCTATGGTGTTCGGTGATGACTACGCTCTTCTCGCCTGATGAACTGCCGGTGCCGCTCGAGGAGCCCAAGAAGCACCGCGCCGATCCTGCCGCGCTGCTGGACGGGCTCAACCCGCAGCAGCGGGCTGCTGTTGTGCACGCAGGGAAACCGCTGCTCGTGGTGGCCGGTGCCGGGTCGGGGAAGACCCGTGTGCTGACACGGCGGATCGCGTATCTGCTGGGCGCGCGCGACGCGCACCCGGGATCGATTCTGGCGATCACGTTCACCAACAAGGCGGCCGCCGAGATGCGCGAGCGGGTCGTCGACCTGGTCGGTCCGCGGGCGAAGCTGATGTGGGTCTCGACGTTCCACTCGTCGTGTGTGCGGATGCTGCGCCGCGACATCAAGAAGTTCGGGATCAACCCGACGTTCTCGATCTACGACCAGACCGACTCGCGCCGGCTGATGACGCTGGTCTGCCGTGAGCTCGATCTGGACGTCAAGCGGTACAACCCGCGTGCGGTGCTGAACTGGATCAGCACCCAGAAGAACGAGCTGATCGACCACGAGACCGCCTCGTCGAAGACCTCCAACCCGCTGGAGGAGACCTACGCCGAGTGCTACCGGATCTACCAGGAGCGCCTGGCGCAGGCGAACGCGCTGGACTTCGACGACCTGCTGATGACCACGGTCAACCTGCTGCAGGCCTTCCCCGAGGTCCGGGAGTACTACCGGCGCCGCTTCCGCCACGTGATGGTCGACGAGTACCAGGACACCAACCACGCGCAGTACACGCTGATCCGCGAGCTGTGCAGCGAGGATGCGCCGGGTCCGAACGGCCCGACCGCACCGCCGGCCGAGCTGATGGTCGTGGGCGACTCCGACCAGTCGATCTATGCGTTCCGTGGGGCGACGATCCGCAACATCCTCGCCTTCGAGGAGGACTTCCCGGGCGCCGAGACGATCCTGCTCGAGCAGAACTACCGCTCCACCCAGACCATCCTGACCGCGGCCAACGCGGTGATCAGCCGCAACGAGGGCCGGATGGCCAAGAACCTCTGGTCCGACCAGGGGCAGGGCGAGCAGATCGCGGTGTACGTCGCCGACAACGAGCACGACGAGGCGCAGTTCGTCGCCGACGAGATCGACCGGCTCGCGGACAGCGACAAGGTGAAGCCGAGCGATGTCGCGGTCTTCTACCGGACCAACGCGCAGTCCCGGGTCTTCGAAGAGGTCTTCATCCGGACCGGCCATCCGTACAAGGTGGTCGGCGGCGTCCGGTTCTACGAGCGCAAGGAGGTCCGCGACGCGCTCGCGTACCTGCGCGTGCTGGTGAACCCGGAGGACACCGTCTCGCTGCGCCGGATCATGAACGAGCCGAAGCGCGGGATCGGCGAGCGCGCCGAGGCGGCGATCGAGGCGCTGGCCCAGCGGGACCGGATCTCGTTCGCGGCCGCCATGCGCCGGGCCAGTGACGCACCGGCGATGGCTTCGCGCTCGGCGAACGCCGTACAAGGGTTTGTGGACATCCTCGACGACCTGACCGCCATGGTCGACTCGGGAGCGCCGCCGGACGACATCCTGGACAGTGCGCTGCACCGCTCCTCGTACTACGAGACGTTGCAGAAGTCGCCGGATCCGCAGGACGAGACCCGGCTGGAGAACCTGGACGAGTTCATCTCGGTGGCCCGTGAGTTCGTCGAGGAGCGGACGGCGGCCGGTGAGCCGTCGGATCTGCAGGCGTTCCTGGAGCGGGTCGCGCTGGTTGCCGATGCAGACCAGATCCCCGACGCGGACGACGACGGTGGCGTGGTCACGCTGATGACCCTGCATACCGCCAAGGGCCTGGAGTTCCCGGTCGTGTTCCTTACCGGCATGGAGGACGGCGTCTTCCCGCACTCGCGCTCGCTGAACGACGTGAAGGAGCTCGAGGAGGAGCGCCGGCTGGCGTATGTCGGCATCACCCGGGCCCGGCAGCGGCTGGCGATCTCGCGGGCAGCAGTGCGGTCGGCGTTCGGCGCTCCGCAGCACAACCCGCCGTCCCGCTTCCTCGACGAGCTCCCGCCCGAGCTGCTCGACTGGCGCCGCGACGAGTCCGCGATCACCCGCTGGTCCGGCACCGGTACGTCGTCCGGCGGCAGCAGCGGTGGCGGGATCCCGAGCCGCTACGAAACGTCGCGACGCAGCTCCACCGACAAGCCGACGATCAACCTCAATCCGGGCGATCGAGTGGTCCACGACAGCTTCGGAATGGGCACCGTCGTGGTCGTTCGCGGCGAGGGACAACAGGCTCAGGCCGATATCGATTTCGGCTCCGAAGGCGTAAAACGCCTGCTCCTGCGGTACGCGCCGGTCGAAAAGATTTGAGACAAGAAGTTCCGTAATCGGCTTGTATCTGGGCCGGAGATTGAGACAATCGAGAATCTTCGGCCCACCTTTGACGGGCCTATCCGTGAAGGCGCCCACCTGATGCCCAAGCCCGTTGCAGCGAGTCACCGCCGGATCATCCTGGCGGGGGCGAACCCTGGGCTGCGGCTGTTCGACGAGGCCGGCAAAGTGACGGCGTACGCCTCGATCTGGATGGTGGACTGGTCGATCCGCGGCTCCGGAACGGCTGTGGTGCTGTGGTTCGACGGCATCGTCCGAGTGGTCTCGGAGGACGTCGACCTGGCCGCCTGGCTGGAGCGGTACTTCGTTCGCTCGTTCCTTGAGGTGCAGGGTCTGCCGTGGCACGAACCGGCGATCGAGCGCGATCTGGTGCAGGTCTCGATGAATCTCGCCGACGGTCTGAGCGTCAAAGCCGCCGATATTCAGATCGAAATGGGTGGCGTTCTCGACCGGCGTCTCTTTGCCACCGACAACTTCCAGCTTGCCGAAGGCAACCACAGCCTCAGCCTGGTGATCGCCCCCGTCCGCTCCGCCACCGTCTCCATCGGCGGCGCCTCCGTCCCCGGCTTCGTCCAGGTCGACGGCACCCCCGAAAAGCCCGGCTCCTCCGCCTTCCTCACCACCGCCGAGGTCTGGCGCCGCTGACTCAGCGGGCGCGAAGGAAGTCGCGGTGGACGGCGAGGACACCGTCGGCGAAGAGAGCTCGGGGCCAGAAGACAGCGGTGAAGAAGCCGAGCAGCTCCGAGTTTTCGACCGCAGGCTTGGCCATTGAGTGCATGGCATCGAACCGGCGGGTGGTCACACCGGCGCCGAGCAAGCGCTGGTACGTCGTTGCGGTCTCGGCGATGTCGACGTTGCGATCCTGCTCGCCGAGGAGCAGCAGGACGGGGACCTTCGTGGCGGCCAGCGCGGTCAGGTCCTGGGTGGCGTCGGCGGTGTGGTTGCGCTTCACGAAGTCCCAGCGGTCGGCGTCCATCGGCTCGGGGTCGGTGGTTTTCTCCCGGTACGTCGCGTAGTTCGCGTCCTGGGTGAGCAACGCACGGGTCTGGTCACTGACGGCGATGGCTTGGGCGCGTTCGTCGGGGCCGGCGTGTTCGTGGTCGAGCTCGGCGAGCAGGTTGAAGCGGCCTTGACGGAGCCAGTTGATCGCGGGGCTGACAGCGACGATCCCATCGATGTCGTCGCGGGCGACCGCTACCGCCGGGAGCACCCAGCCGGCCTGGCTGACACCCCACAGCACAACCTTCTCGGCGCCGGTCTGTTTTTGCGCCCAGTCGATCACGGCGGAGACCTCGGCCGCGCGGTCGGTCATGCTCTGGTGCAGCCAGTTGCCGCGGGAACCGCCGACGCCCGCCTTGTTCCAGGAGACCGTCGCGAACCCGGCATCGGCGGCCGCCTCGAACCAGGGCAGGTAAAGCCCGTCATGCGTGGCATCCACCGGCCCATCGCCGTGCACGATCACCACGAGACCGCGCGGCGGACCGTTCGGCGGCAGCGTCAGCACGCCCTCCAGTGTTCCTCCGGCCACTGGGATCGCCGGTGATTCCAGCCGATACCGGTAGTCGTTGCCGAACACGACAACACCGACAACGGCGATCACCGCTGCCACCAAACCCAGGATCACATATTTCCATCTACTCACGTTCGTAGTCTAGATGATAGATTCAAGCCATGATGTCGCCCCGGACTGTCATCGATGCCTTCCTGCCGAGCGCAGGCAAGGTCGCCCTCGAGCAGGTCTACGACACGGCCAACGCCGCCGGAGTCGCCGATCAACCCCTGCGACTCGCGCTCAGACGCCTGGTCGCGTCCGGCGAGGTCGTCCAGACCGGCCGAGGCCGAGCCGGTGCGGCGTCCTTGACCGACACCGGTCGCCTTCGGCTGGAGCAAGACCGCATGGCAGTCCGGCTGGCACTCGCACAGGACCAAGGCCTAGCTGGATGGGACGGTCGATGGCAGTTGCTTGCGGTCAGCGCTCCCGAGTCCGACCGCGCGGTCCGCGACACCCTGCGCCGTACGCTCACTGAGGCCGGTGCAGCCCCCGTCTCCACCAGCTTGTACGTCACCCCTCACGACCTGAGCGCGCTGATCGACGACGACCGGCACCTCGTCCACGCCGTCGCCACCCACCTCGACGTGCGCGGGACCACCGACCCGCAAGCCATCGCCGAGCTGCTCTGGCCACAAGAGCCCCTTCTCAAGGGCTATGCCAAACTCCAGCAAGTCATCGACGAGGTCGACACCACCGATGCCGACAGCGCCTTGGTCCAGCAGCTCCGCTTGGCCGACGCCCTCGAAGACGCCCTCCGCCCTGACCCCCTCATTCCACCCGAG
>NZ_SMKX01000104.1 GCF_004349055.1 Kribbella antibiotica | reverse complement strand
CCTCCCGCCCCGACCGCCACCCAAATCCGCGCAACGACAGGACATATACGCCCACTACCGCGTTTGCTCGGGTCGTCGCCGCGGGAGCGGGGATGTAGGTGGACGCATACGTCCTGTCGGTACGACGGCGGCCGGCGGAGCGCCGAAACTGTCGGTGGGTGTGGTTAGCGTCGGGGGCATGAGTGGGAGGGCATGGGACTGGGGATGACGACTTATTCGGCGGTGCGGACGACTGGGATCTATTGCCGGCCGGGGTGTGGGGCGAAGCCGTTGGCGGAGAACGTGCAGACGTTCGAGTTGGCGGCTGCGGCGGAGGCGGCTGGGTTCCGGGCGTGTTTGCGGTGCCGGCCTTATCGGGTGGCGGGGACGGTGGCGGATGAGGCGCCGGAGCTGGTGTGCCGGGCGGTCCAGCTGATCATCGCGGGGGTGATGGATGCGGCGGGGGAAGAGGTGCTGGCGGCGCGGATCGGGGTGTCGGCGCGGCATCTGCGGCGGATGTTCCATGAGCATCTTGGGGTGACGCCGGATCAGTTCGCGCGGTCGCGGCGGGCGCATTTTGCGCGGCGGTTGCTGGATGACTCGGAGCTGGGGATCGCGGAGGTGGCGTTCGCGTCGGGGTTCGGGAGTCTGCGGCAGTTCAACCGGGCGATGCGGGAGATCTTCCGGGCCGCGCCGAAGGAGCTGCGGGACCGCCGCCGCAAGACCGATCGGTTGACTGCTGACGGAGGACTTGTACTGCGCTTGCCGTACACCGCGCCGTATGACTGGGAGGCGATGATCGCCTTCCTCGCAGCGAACGCGATCCCAGGCGTGGAGTCGGTGGAGGGCGGCGTGTATCGGCGCACGATCACGCTCGATGGTGAGCCGGGGTTGCTGGAGATTGGTCCGGGCGGGCCGGACCACCTGTTGTTGCAGGCCCATCTACCGTTCTGGGAGGGCGTCATCCACGTGGTCGACCGGGCTGCGTGCTTGGTCGGTCTGGAGAAGGATCTGACCACCGCACGGCAGTTCCTCGGCGGTGATCCGCAGATCGGTCCGCTGCTGGCGGCGCGCCCGGGGCTCCAGGTGCCGGGCGCCTGGGGGCCCTTCGAGGTGGCTGTGCAAGCAGTTGTCCGGAACTCACTTCCATCTGCTGAAGCGGATGACGTGTTGCGGAAGATCGTGGAGGTTCATGGAGTCGCGGTGCCGGGGCTGGGTTACGGGTTGACGCATTTGTTTCCGGGGCCGGAGGCGTTGACCGGGGTGGAGCCGGTGGCGGCGCTGGCGCGAGAGGTTGCTGAGGGCAACATTG
Organism: Kribbella antibiotica; assembly: GCF_004349055.1. Classification (GTDB taxonomy): domain Bacteria; phylum Actinomycetota; class Actinomycetes; order Propionibacteriales; family Kribbellaceae; genus Kribbella; species Kribbella antibiotica. The sequence goes on along the minus strand of NZ_SMKX01000104.1, from coordinate 30,079 downwards.
TGCTGGACTGTGGTCGGCCGGAGGAGTTAGCGCGGGTGTTGGAGCAGGTGCCGGGGGTGAGCCGGAAGGCGGCGCAGTTGGTGGTGATGCGGCTTGGGGGCCGAGATGCTTGGCCGCTCGATGGCGATGCGGAACATCTCAGCCCCTGGAGATCGCTGGCTGCTGTTTATGCCAGTGCGTCGTAGGTGCCGGTGGTGAGCAGTTCGGTGGCGGCGGCCGTGGCGAGCGCGTAGGCGCGGGCGGTGATGGCTGGGCCGAGGCTGATCCGGGTGACGCCGAGCTCGACGAGTTCGGGGACCGATGGTGCGCCGGGGCCGGCCATGACGTTCAGTGGTCGCGGCGAATCCGCGGCCAGCGAACGAATGGTCGGAGCGTCGACCACGGCTGGGACGAACAGGACGTCCGCCCCGGCGTCGGCGTACAGGTGGGCGCGTTCGATCGTGTCAGCCCTGTCGCCGTCGCCGAACATGTACGTGTCCACGCGCGCGTTGATGACGAGGTCGATGCCGAAGGCAACCGCTGCGGCGCGCGCGGTCCGGATTCGCGAAGCATGGACGGCTGCTGAATCCAGGACCCCGCCGGTGCTGTCCTCGAGGTTGATGCCGACGGCGCCCGCCTCGAGCACCGCGGTCACGGTCGCGGCCACGTCGCCGTACCCGGCCTCGATGTCGACCGTGACCGGCACCGAGACCGCAGCGACGATCGCCCGAAGCGCCCCGACCGCGGCAGACAAGGACAGGCCTCCACCATCGGCAACACCCAAAGACCAGGCGACCCCCGCGCTCGTGGTGGCGATGGCGGACGCGCCGGCGGATTCGATGGCGCGAGCCGATCCGGCGTCCCACGCGTTCGGCAGGACCAGCGGCGGCTGCGTGTGGAGTGTGCGCAGCCGCTGGGCCTGCTCGGCCTGAGTGGTCACAGGCTGACCAGCAGTTCGTGGTCGTGCTCGACGAACTCGACGATCAGGTCGGCGAACCGGCCCGCGACCAGTTCCTGGTACGCCGCTGATCCGGTGTGTGCGTCGTACGCCTCCTGGTTCGCGAAGTGCTCGACGAACAGCAGGTAGTCCGGGTTCGCCGGGTGCCGGTAGACGCGGAACGACAGCGTGCCCTCCTCAACGCCCGGGCCGAGCGGCGCGAACTCCCGGACGATCTCCTCGGCAACAGCCTGGTTGCCGGGCTTGAGCTGAATGGGGAAAACCTTGGCCAACATGAAGAACTCCTCGTGAAGGGTCATCTCTGAACCCCTCAAGATTCGCCTGCAGACCCCACTGCAGTCTGGCCAAATCCGGACAAGAACCTAGGTGCGAGCGCGCAACCTATCCGGTAGTCGCGGCAGGTTCAGCCACTCCGCCAGGAAGCGTGCCCGGTCGCGATAGGCCGCCACCTCGTTGATCACATGCCCGGTGTCGTACCACCGGAATTCCTTCGGCTCGCTCCCTGCCGCGAAGAACGCCTCGCAGTTCTCCCGGCTCACATTCGGATCGAACCACGCCGACTGGAACAGCAGCGCAGCCGGCGCCGCCGACCCGACAAAGCGCCCGCAGTCGTACGGCTCCATCAACGCCAGCAACGGCTCGTACTCGGCAGGCGTCATCGACTCCCGCATCCGCGCGATTTCCGGGTACGGCGTCTCGCGGAAATGAATGCTCATCCCGGACAGCCCCGAGTCGAAGACGAAGCACTGGAATCGCCGATCGATCCCGCTCACGGTGCCGGCCATCATTGCGCCCATCGAGTGCCCGACACAGCCCAACCGCTCCACGCCGTACGACGTGAGCAGGTCGGCCCCGCGGCGGATCGCGAAGATCGATTCGCGGATGTTGCGGACCGCGTCGCCGGTGTCCGCGATCGGCAGCGACAGCCCGATTCCGCCCGCCTCGGCGACCTGGATCGCCTCCGGCAGGAACCCCTCCCGCCCGCCGGTCGAGTGCTGGTAGACCACTCCGGCCAGGTCGTCGCCGGCGAGCAGTGCGCCGGATGGAAAGGCGAGATAGCCCTCGACCGGAGGCCCCTCGGCGTTGTCGTAGCGGCACCGGGCCACGACCACGCCGTCGCGCTCACCCAGTACGTCGATCTCCGGGTTCAGCGGCAGCGCGTCGTCGTACGAGAGATCGACCATGTCATCAGGGATAGAAGCATTTGCTCCAGGCAACTAGTGCATATCGCTATGCGAGACGATATGTCTCATTCAGCAAGATCTTGTACTACGGTGAAGCGTGTCGCCGAAGGCAAGGGAGCCTGGGATGAATAACGTGTACACGCACGGCCACCACGAGTCGGTACTGCGCTCACACAGTTGGCGCACCGCGGAGAATTCGGCCGGCTATCTCCTCCCGCATCTGCGCCCCGGGATGTCGCTGCTCGACATCGGCGCCGGCCCGGGCACCATCACCGCCGACCTCGCCCGCCTGGTCGAGCCCGGCCGGACGACCGCCCTCGAGGCGACCGACAAGGCTCTCGCGATCACCCAAGAGACCTTCGCCAACCTGGACATCGAGGTCGACTTCGTCGTCGGTGACGTTCACGCCCTCGACCTCCCCGACGACTCGTACGACGTCGTGCATGCACACCAGGTCCTGCAGCACGTCGCGAATCCCGTCCAGGCGCTCCGCGAGATGCGCCGCGTCTGCAAACCCGGTGGGATCGTCGCCGCTCGCGACTCGGACTACCGCGCCTTCGCCTGGTATCCGCAGCTTCCCGAGCTGGATGAGTGGATGGAGCTCTACCAGCGGATGGCGCGCGCCAACGGCGGTGAGCCGGACGCGGGTCGCCAACTGCTGTCCTGGGCGCTAGAGGCCGGGTTCGAGAAGGTCGACTCCACCGCGAGCAACTGGACCTTCGCCGACCCCGACGGCCGCGCGTTCTGGGGCGGAATGTGGGCCGACCGCATCCTCCAGTCGGCAATGGCCGAGCAGGCGCGGGCGTCCGGCGTACCGGAGCCGACGCTGGAAGGAATCTCCAAGGCCTGGCGCGACTGGGCCGTGCGGCCGGATGGCTGGATCTCCATCCTGCATGGCGAAATCCTCGCCGTCGCCTAGCCCTGGGAAGCGAGCACCACCAGATAGTTGTCGGGATCGCGCAGCCACAGTTCGTCATGCCCAGCATTCGGATTGTGGTGGACGTCGGTCTGGATCACCGCATGCTCAGCGCGCACCCGAGCGGCCGGCAGATCATCGGTCTCGAACCACAGCGCAACCCCGTTCCCCAACGGCTGCGCGGGATCACCGAACGTCCCGTGATGGTGCGAGATGTCCAGTCGGTGCAGCTGCAGGATCAGTACGTCGCCAACCGCGATCCGCTCGTATTCTGCTCCGCCGTGCGCGCTGCGTGCTCCCAGCACCTCGCAGTACCAGGCGCTGCTCTTCTCGACATCGCGCACGGCGATCATGGGTTGTGGTTGCATGCCACCGACGTTAGGCGGGCGGCGTCGTACCGGTCTTGAAGGAATGGGAACGCTGGCGGGAAACCTCATACAGTACGGCGGTCGCCGCGTTGGCCGCGTTGAGCGAACTGGCCGCGCCGGTGATCGGGATCCGCACCAGCACGTCCGCCGCTTCCTTCCAGGCCGAGCTCAAACCGCTGGTCTCGTTGCCGATCAGCAGCAATGCAGGCTGCGTGAAGTCGAAGTCGAACACGTCGACCGTGCCTGATTCGTCGGTCCCGGCAACCACTACCGGTACGTCGCTCCGTCGTACCCAATCAATGACCTCGCGATGCGACGGAGCCCGAACCGCCGGTACGGCGAACAGCGAGCCCGTGGTCGCGCGAACCGCCTTCGGGTCGTAGATGTCGGCGGCATGCCCGGTGACGATCACCCCGGATGCGCCGAAGGCGTCGGCGGACCGAATGATCGACCCGATGTTGCCAGGCCCGGTCGGCCGATCGAAAACGACGCCGAGGAAGTCCGGCCCGACCGAGATCCGGTCGAGGTCGTCGGCCGGCATCGCCACGACCGCGATCAGCTCGGGCTCGTCCTTCTCGCCGAGCTCAGCCAGCAACGCCGGCTCCATCGCAATCCGCTCGGCACCAGGCAACCGGGTCAAAAGATCGCGCGCCCAGGACGACAGCGGTCGAGCCGCGTCATGGATCACCGCGCGGATCACCCACCCGTGATCGACCGCAAGCGAAATCGGTCGCACCCCGTGCACCAGGAACTCACCGGCCCGCTGTCGCTTGTTCCGATTCCCCAAATACGACTGCCACACCTGGAACCGGGCATTCCGCGTCGAGATCCGCTGCATCAGCTCACCCTAGGCGACCCTCCGAAGAACAGGACGTACGCCCGAAGGTCTGCGGACCGGATCGGCCGCAAGGGAAACTTGGCACTCCGAACCGCGACCCGATCGCTGACTACCGTTGGCGCTGCGCGGAGGATCCTCGCAGACTGCCGCATGGAGGAGTGATTCGTGTCCCGTAGACGGGTGATCGTGGTGCCGGCGGTGGCCGTTGCGATCCTCGTACCGGCGTGCGTGCTGACCTGGTGGGACCCATTCAACCTTCGGTACGCGGGGTTCCTGGCCGCCGCGTCGACCGGCCTGGCGGCAGCGTCCGCCGCCACCGTGGCAGTCCTTGTCTGGCGACGCCGTGCCGTCACGATCGCCGCGATCGTGCTCGGCTCGGTGGGAGTGGTGTTCGCCGGGGGTACGGCGTGGCTGTCCGCCGAACTGTCGCCGCGGGGGCCGGATCGAGACCGGGTGGCGTCACCGGACGGCCGCTACGAACTCGTGCGCGTGAGGGGCGTCATCGGATCCGAGGTGCGCCTGCGGCGTGACCGCGGTCTTCTGTCGCAGGAAACCGTCGTCTGGTACGACGACGGAGGCAGCCCCAACGGCCGCGACAGCGGAACCGTCGTTCCGAAGTTCCGGTTCGTCGATGCGCGTTCCGTCGAGGTGATGACCCCCGACGGCTGCAACCGATCGGCCTTCGACGCCACGACATTGGTGCTGAAAGAGCACCCGCGGCCAAGCACCTGCTGACGCGGCGGGACTCGCTTGGGGCTAGCGCTTCGAGCGGCTCGGAATGCGCGAGACGAGGCGCTCGAGCAGGCCGTAGCCGGCCAGGACGAAGCCCCCGAAAGCGAGCAGGAACGCACCCACCGCGATGTCGATGTTCACCGGCCGCAGCACGAGGCCGATGCCGGTGAAGATCACGCCGATCACGGTGGACCAGACGATGGTGCGGCGACCCATGGGCGTGTAGTGCATGGCGGCGATGCTATCGGTCCGCCGAGTCATCCGACCGTTCGCGGCCACAAGGGAACGTTGCATCGTTCGGCGGGTAGTGTCCAGGAATGTCACAGTCCACGCCGGGCAATCCAGGGGCCCCCAAGGTGACGGCTTCCGCCTCGCCTACGGCTGGATGTAGCCCTTCGTGTGGCCTTCGTGGAGAGTTGCGTGGGTCTCGGCGACCTGATGGCAGAGGGCCAGCAATTCCGGCTCGTTCTTGACCTGCTGGCGGGCTTTGGGGCCGAGGGCGACGATGTGGTCGCGGGCGCGCAGCAGGCGCAGGAAGATGCGCTCGCGCTCGCCGGGGTCGTCGGTGTACTCGGAGTCCAGGTACGCCGTCGCGTCGCGCCGAATGTGCGCCATCGCGGTCTGGGTGCGCCCGCGCGTGCTGAACAGCGACGCGAGGATCGTCAGCACCAGCACGACCAGGATCACCACCAGCGACAGACCGGTGCTGATCTCGACGACCTCGATGTGCTCGCCACCGTTGATGAAGGCGAGGTTGTTCTCGTGCAGGGCGTGCAGGATCAGCTTGGCGCCGATGAAGGCGAGGATCATCGCCAGCCCGAAGGACAGGTAGATCAGCCGGTCCAGCAGACCGTCGAGCAGGAAGTACAGCTGCCGCAGCCCGAGCAGACTGAATGCGGTCGCGGTGAAGACGACGAAGACGTTCTGGGTCAGACCGAAGATCGCCGGGATCGAGTCCAGCGCGAACATCAGGTCGGTGCCGCCGATCGCCACCATCACCAGCAGCATCGGCGTCATCACCCGCTTGCCGTCGAGCTGCGTGAACAGCTTGTCGTCGTCGAACTCGGGGCTGGTCCGGAACAACCGCCGCGCGATCCGTACGACGTTGTTCTGCGCCTGGTGGGATTCCTCGGTCTCCGGCTTGAGCATGTTGCCCGCCGTCAGCAGCAGCACGATGCCGAACAGGTAGAAGACCCAGGAGAACGAGTTCAGCAGTGCCGAGCCGAGGAAGATGAATCCGGCCCGGGCGATCAGCGAGACCACGATGCCGACCAGGAGCACCTTCTGCTGGTTCTCCCGGGGAACCCGGAAGCTGGTCATGATGATCAGGAAGACGAACAGGTTGTCGACCGACAGCGCCTTCTCGGTGACGTAACCGGCGAAGTACTCCGACCCCATCGCCGAGCCGCCGAAGATGAGGGTCCCGACTCCGAACAGCAGCGCGATGCCGACGTACAGGGCGGACCAGACCGCCGCCTCCCGGATGGTCGGTACGTGCGCCGACCGGACGTGGAAGAAGTAGTCGAACAGCAGTAACCCGAGGATCCCGAGCAGGGTCAACACCCAGACCAGCGTCATGGGGCCAGCCAACCACGCCGGTGTCCGCGGACACCGCACCTTCCAAGAAATTGCCTAAAAGGCATCTTTGCCGAAAAGGCAAACTTGTGTAGAGTCGATGCCATGACCGAAGGGTTACGGGAGCGGAAGAAGCGGGAGACCCGGATCGCGCTCAGTTGGGCGGCGGTCCGGCTGACCGTCGAGCGTGGTTACGACAACGTCCGGATCGAGGACATTGCCGCCGAGGCGGGCGTTTCGCTGCGCACCTTCCGCAACTACTTCGCCAGTAAGGCCGACGCGATCGCGACCCGCCATGTCGAACGCGGTCATGCGGTCAATGCCGCGCTCCGGGAGCGTCCGGCCGACGAGCCGCTGTGGGACGCGATCCGGATCGCGGTCAACGCAGGCTTCGAGCTCGACGGCAATGTCGGTGCGGCCGGCCGGCAGCTTCCCGACGAGTCGTGGCTGGAAGGTGCTCGGCTGATGATCGCCGAGCCCGCACTGAAAGGCGCGATGGCAGCCGCGCAGTTCGCGGTCACCGAGGAGCTGGCCGGCATCGTCGCCGAGCGGACCGGCGCGACCGGCGTCTACCCACGATTGGTTGCCGAAGTACTGAGCGCCGCGCAGCTGACGGCGAATCGCGAATGGCTGCGAGCGGATCCGCCGCGGCCGATCTTCGACCTGTTCCACGAGGTTCTGGACGGGATCACCGCCGGCCTGCCCGAACCCTCCTAAACCAACACAAGCACAAACCCCTGGCAAGCAGCCGGGGTGCTGAGTCCTGCCCAGAAAGGACCACCCGCCATGGATACCGACGTCGTCATCGCCGGAGCCGGACCGAACGGACTGCTCCTCGCCGCCGAACTCCGCCTCGCCGGAGTTCGACCGATCGTCCTCGAGCGCCTGACCGAGCGCAGTACCGAACAGCGCGCGAACGGCCTGGTCGGCCAGGTCGTCCGCGCCCTCGACCGCCGCGGCCTCGCCGAACCGCTCGGAAGCGAGCCTGGCGGCCCGGTCCCGCGGCCGGAGTACATCTTCGCCGCGATGCGCCTGGCGCTGCAGCTCATCGACAACAACCCGGTCTACATCCTCCCGTCGCCGCAGGCGAAGATCGAAGCGGTCCTGGAAGAACGAGCTTTGGAGCTGGGCGCCGAGCTTCGCCGCGGTCACGAGCTGGCCGATTTCACCCAGGACGACGACGGCGTCACGGTCGAGGTCGCCGGCCCGGACGGGACCTACTCGCTGCGGGCTCGCTTCTTGGTAGGCGCCGATGGCGGTCACAGCCGCACCCGCAAACTGGCCGGTATCGACTTCCCCGGCGTGACCCACGACGCGACAGTGTCCCGGGGCGGACACGCGAGCATCCCGGCCGAGTACATCGACCCGGCGACCGGCGTACTGAGGATTCCCGGGTACGGCGACGTGCCGCCGTTCATGCATCATCGGTCGGATCGCGGCCTGTTCGCGTACGCGCCCTTCCCTGGTCGCCAGCCGCTGGTCCACACGTCTGAGTGGGACGAACCCGACACCGACGAGATGACCTTCTCAGAGCTCCAGGAGAGTGTTGACCGAGTGCTCGGCGTCCACCTCCCGCTGATTCAGGAATCACCCTTCGTACGGCGGAATGTCGGCGGCAACACGCGAATCGCCGAGCGGTTCCGCGCCGGCCGGGTGTTGCTGGTCGGCGATGCCGCACACGTGCATTCAGCGATGGGTGGCCCGGGGCTCAACCTCGGTCTGCAGGACGTCCTCAACCTGGGGTGGAAGCTGGCTGCGGAGGTTCAGGGTTGGGCGCCCGAAGGTCTGCTCGACACCTATGAGTCCGAGCGTCGACCGGTCGGCGAGCGCGTGGTCATGCAGACCCAGGCGCAGTCCGCCTTGGTTGCCCCCGGCCCCGAAGTGACCGCTCTCCGCGCGATGTTCGCCGAGCTGCTCACCGAGCCCGCGACCGTCCAGCACATCGCTGACCTGATCTCCGGCGCGGACATCCGGTACTTCGACGGCCGGCATCCCCTGATCGGCCGCGCGGTCCCCGATCTGACCGTCGATGGGGTCCGGCTGGCCGAGATCCTGCGCTCGGGCCGGCCGGTATTGCTCGACCTGCTGGACGGCTCGCCGTACGCGAGTCACACCAACGACCACGTCGACCTGGTCACCGGCAGCAGCGATCGCCAGGTCGCCATGCTGATCCGGCCGGACGGCTACATTGCCTGGGCCGCGGACGACGCCAATGCAGACGGACTGGAAGACGCCCTGGACAAGTGGTTCCAGGGGCGCGTCTTGACCAAGGCGACGACGTAACGACAGGCTGCCGTGCGCTGACCGGGTCGGGGGCGGACCGCAGGCACTCACCAACCTGCCCGGCAGCCGGTCCCGCACGCTTAGGCGAGGGTCGGAAAGTCCGGTCGCAGGCACTTGATGAGTGGGGGCGGTCCGGTTCCGCCACCGACTCCAGGCAAGCAGCGTCCTAGTATCGGCACATGATCAGAGATGCCGGACCGGAGGATGCTGCGGCGTGCGCGGCGATTTATGCGCCCTATGTCACCGACACGACGATCACGTTCGAGATCGATCCGCCGAGCGTCGAGGAGATGGCGGTCCGGATCAAGCAGGCGCTGGAAACCCATGCCTGGCTGGTGATCGAGGACGACGGGCGGGTGACCGGTTATGCGTATGCCGGTCCGATGAAGGCACGAGCGGCGTACCGGTGGTCGTGTGAGGTGAGCGTCTACCTCGAGGTCGGGCGGCGCCGGACCGGGGCCGGGCGGGCGCTCTACGAAGCGTTGTTCGAGCGGCTGATCGCCCGCGGATACCGTACGGCGATCGCCGGGATCACGCTGCCGAACGACGCGAGTGTCGGGCTGCACACTTCGCTCGGGTTCGAACCGATCGGGACGTACCGCAAGATCGGCTGGAAGCTGGGCGGGTGGCACGACGTGGCCTGGGGACAACGGCCCCTCGCCGTACTGCCTGATCCGCCGGCGGAGCTGACTTAAGAAGGCGTGGTCATCGGCGGGCAGTCGCCGCCGGGTGTGGTGACGAGCTCGAAGTGCCAGATCTCGTTGGAGTAGGTCTGGCAGAGGCCGAACCGGTTGCCCTTGCGGATCAGCCAGTCGTCGGCGTCGGTCGGGCCGATGTCGACCGCGTTGCCGGTGACATGGTGCGACTCGTCCGGATCCGCGACGAACTTCTTCGCCTTCTCCCGGCTGCCGTACTCCTTGATCGCCTTGTCCATCAGCTCGACCTGGTACTTCTTGCTGCGCCAGCCGGTCGTCACCTGCATCGGGATTCCGGCCTCCTTCATCGCCTTCTCGGCCTTCTGGACGGCCGCGCGCAGCTTAGGGTCGAGGTTGGCGATCCCGGGCAGGTCGGTGTCGAACGCGCTGGTCCCGGTGGGGAGCTTGCCGTCGGCCGAGCCCGGAAGCGAGCGGCCTCCACCGGACGACTTGCCGTGCGGGGTGCCAGGAGGGGCCGCGGCGTCGGTCTGGTCGGCCGCGCAGGCGGTCAGAGCGAAACTGGTGACCGCGGCAACGATCGCCAGCCCGCCGAGGGCAGTGGAGCGACGAGGTGTGGTTTCGATCATGCCGAACAGTTCATCCGGTCCGATGTTGCCGGAGCGTCTACGTTTCGGCATACGTTTTCGATACGTCCGGCCTGGTTCAATGGTCGGTATGCGGGTGCTGGTCGTGGAGGACGAGGTCTATCTCGCGGAGGCGATCCGGGCCGGCCTGCGGCTGGAGGCGATCGCGGCCGATCTCGCCTTCGACGGCGATGCGGCGCTCGAGGCCGTTACCGTCAACGACTACGACGTGGTGGTGCTCGACCGCGACATCCCGGGCCCGAACGGTGACGAGGTGTGCCGGCAGATCGTTGCGCAGGGCATCGGCTGCCGGGTGCTGATGCTGACCGCGGCCGGTGATCTGGACGACAAGGTGACCGGCTTCGAGCTCGGCGCCGACGACTACCTGACCAAGCCGTTCGAGCTGCGTGAGCTGATCGTCCGGCTCAGAGCGCTCGTACGACGACCTTCCGCGGCTGCGCCGACGGTGCTCGAGTATGCCGGGGTGCGCCTCGATCCGTTCCGCCGCGAGGTCTACCGCGACGACCGGTACGTGAAACTGACCCGCAAACAATTCGCCGTACTGGAGGTGCTGATGACCGCACGCGGTGGGGTGATCAGCGCGGAAACGCTGCTGGAGAAGGCCTGGGACGAGAACGCCGACCCGTTCAGCAACGCGGTCCGGATCACGATCTCGGCGGTTCGCAAGCGGCTCGGTGATCCGTGGGTCATCCACACCGTGCCGGGTGTCGGGTATCGGATGGGCTCGTGAGTTCTCCGGGGCTGGTGACGTGGCGGCCGCGGCTGACGGTCCGGCTCCGGCTGACCTTGAGTTACGCCGGACTGCTGGTCGTGGCGGGTGGGGTGATGGCGTGCATCCTGTGGCTGGTCTTCCGGATCGTGCCGAACTATCCGTTCATCGCCGCCAATCCGCGCGACGAACGGCCCGCCCCGACGCGTGGCGAAATCCTCGATCTGACGGTCAAGCTATCGGCGTACGCGATCGGTTTTCTGGCGATCGTCGGGCTGGTCGGTGGATGGTTCCTCGCTGGGCGGATGCTGAAGCCGCTGCAGGAGATCACCGCGGCCGCGCAGCGCGCGTCGACCGGTGCGCTCGATCACCGGATCGGGCTGACCGGGATCCGGGACGAGTTCACGGATCTGTCCGACACGTTCGACGCGATGCTGGATCGGCTGCAGGCGTCGTTCGAGCAGTACCGGCGGTTCGCGGCGAATGCCTCGCACGAGCTGCGCACGCCACACGCGGTGATGAAGACCATGCTTGACGTCGCCCAGGCCGATCCTGATCATCAGGACGTGCCTGAGCTGGTGAAGCGCCTGGCCGAGACCAACCAGCGCGGAATCGACATCGTCGAGGCGCTGCTCAGCCTGGCCGCGCTCAACAACCGAGAGGTCGAGCTCGACCCGGTGGACCTCGCAGCCATTACCCGTACAGCGCTTCCCGTGCTCACGTCCGAGGCCCGCGCGGCCGGGATCACCGTGGAGACCACCCTCGCGGAGTCGGTTGTCGAGGGTAGCGAAATCCTGCTGCACCAACTCGTCACCAACCTGGTCCAGAACGCCATCCGCCACAACGTCGGCCCCGGCGGCTCAGTCGCTGTCACGCTGACCCCGGGCCAACTCGTCGTACAGAACACCGGGCCGCTTCTCGACCCGGCCCAGGTCCGCACCTTCATCGAGCCGTTCGCCAAAGACCGCTACGGCGCCGGCCACGGACTCGGCCTGGCCCTCGTGGCCCGCATCATCGAAACCCATCGCGGCACCCTCGACCTCACAGCCAACCCCGAAGGCGGCCTCACCGCCGCCGTCACCCTCCCCACCGCCCAACTCCTCGACTAGCCGCAACGTCCGAAAACCCGGAGACCCGCTCTCCGATCCTTCGGACGTTGCCGGCGGAATGTTCGGGCGAAAGGGGCTGTCGCCGACTGAACCCACTCGGCGGTCGCCGACTGAACCCACTCGGCGGTCGCCGACTGAACCCACTGGGCGGTCGCCGACTGAACCCACTGGGTGTGCACGGTGGGTTCACTCGACGTGGGGTCGGTGGGCGGTTTCGTCGAGTGTGCGGACTGTGTCGTCGGAAATCGAAATCCGGCGACACGGTTCTTCCACTCGAGTGGGATTGGCACGGTGGCGCCACTCGCAGCGCGGGTGGGCGCCGACTGAACCCACTGGGCGCTGCCGACTGAACCCACTGGGCTGTGCCGGCTGAACCCACTCGGCGGTCGCCGGCTGAACCCAGTGGGCGAGTGGGGAGTGGCCTGGGAAGGGCAAGGCCCCGGACGGGGGATGGTCCGGGGCCTTGGGGGAGTGCTTTGGATTACGGGGTGACGCCGTGCTTGCGGAGCCAGGGGTCGGGGTTGACCGGGTTCTCGCCGTCGGGGAGTACCTCGAAGTGCACGTGGGCGCCGGTGGTGTTGCCGGTCAGGCCGATCGCGCCGACCTGGGCGCCGGCGGTGACGCTGTCGCCGACGGAGACGTCGAACTCGGCCATGTGGCTGTACGACGTCACGGTGCCGTCGGCGTGGCGGACCTTCACCTGGCGGCCGTAGGCGCCTTCGAAGGCTGCCTGGATGACCTCGCCGGCCATCACTGCGCGGACCGGAGTCCCGTACGCCGCAGCGAAGTCGAGGCCGGTGTGGTTGTGGGCCCAGCGACCGCCGGCCTGGTTGAAGCGCGCGGTCAGGTGGTAGCCGGTGGTCGGCAGGACCACGCTAGGAGCAGCGGCCCGCACCTTGGCGAGCGCGGCGGCCTTGGCAACGGCGGCTGCCTTTGCCTCGGCGTCGGCCTTGACCTTCGCGGCGGCAAGACGGACTGACCTCGCTTTGGCGGCAGACAGGGCCAGAGCGCGACGCGCGGTCAGGGAGCCCCGGGCTGCGCGCTGCTGGTAGGCCTTGGCCTCGGCCAGCGACAGGTCGATCCGGCCGGCGTCCCGGGAGCCGAGGTCACGACGCTCGACGCGGGCTGCGGTGAGAGCGTCGGCCTGTGAGGGGCTCAGTCCGGTGCTCGCGGTGGATGCCTCGCCGATGGAGGCGGTGAGACCGATGGTGCCCGCGGTCGCGGCGAGGGCGGCGGTGAGACCGACCAGCTGCGTCCGGCGGTTGGTACTTCGCTGCTTGTTACGTGGCTTGGTGCGGTGTCTGGCCACTGGGTGAGAGGACACGATGGCCTTCCAGGTGGGGGTGACCACCGGGGGAATCCACGGCAGCTCATCGACCATAACGACCAGATCACGGAAGCCTCAACTGCGGATTGCAACCGGATGACAGATTTCGGTTACGCACAGCGACTGCCGTCCTGCGCCTCGTGCCCGCTCAGGCGTAAGCAGAGGCGCTTGAATCGGCAATCACCGCGTGATCGGGATCACCCGTGAATTGGCGCTACCACGCCCTCCTGGACCGATATAAGGCGCCCAGATAATGAGATGTTTGTCCACTAACTTACTGATCTTTCAAGTTCGTCCCATACTGGTTGAGACCGCAGATATCAGTGGCAAACGGAGGGAACGGGAATGACGCGCGCACTGCCGTACTACCGCCTCCACATCGACCTGCTGCGGGTCTCCAGCGCGCTCTGTCGACGCTGACCGCACTTCTCAACCCCTCTCGCACCGCCCCACGACGTCCCCGTCCGGACGTCGGCGCCGCCGTGCCCGCGTAAGCCTGCCCACCGCCAGGGAGAACCCCGTGTCGACCACTTCCCTCACGTCCGAACAGGACACCGCCGATCCGCCGCCATCCGCCCGCTTGGCCGATGCCGACCTGCCCGTCATCGCCCGTCGCCATCCGTGGCGCTGGGTCGGTGTGGCGGTGGTGCTGGTCCTGCTCGCGATGTTCGTGCACGGTCTCGCCACCAACCCTGGCTGGGATTGGCCGACGTTCTTCCAGTTCTTCACCACCAAAACGATCTTCTCCGCGCTCTGGGTGACCATCCAGCTGACTGTCTACGGAACCGTGCTGGGCTTCGCGCTGGGCGCTGTGGTGGCGACGATGCGCCTGTCCAGCAGTCCGTTTCTGCAGGTCGTTGCCTGGGGCTACATCTGGGCGTTCCGCTCGATCCCGCTGATCGTGCAGCTGCTGTTCTGGTTCAACATCGCTTACCTGTATCAGGAACTGAGCCTGGGAATCCCGTTCGGCCCGGAGTTCGTGCACTTCAGTACGAACAACCTGTTCGGTCCGCTGGGTGCCGCCGTACTGGGGCTGGCGTTGCATCAGGCGGCGTATGCGGCGGAGATCATTCGCGGCGGGATCATCTCGGTCGACGCCGGACAGACGGAAGCCGCTGCCGCGCTGGGAATTCCGAAGCTGCGGCAGTTCTTCCGGATCGTGCTCCCGCAGGCGATGCGGTCGATCCTGCCGAACGGCGCCAACGAGGTGATCAGCCTGTTCAAGGGAACCTCGATCGTCTCGGTGATGGCGATCCCCGAGCTCTTCTACCAGGTCCAGGTGATCTACGGGCGCAACAGTCGCGTCGTACCGCTGCTGATGGTGGCAACAGTCTGGTACATCGTGATGACCACGATCCTGTCGGTCGTGCAGTTCTATGTCGAGCGGCACTTCGCCCGCGGCACCGCGCGATCGTTGCCTCCGACACCTATTCAGCGCGTACGAAGCGGCTGGGGCGAGCTGAAGGCGAGGGCGATCCGATGAGCGCCATGGTCGATATCAAGGGTGTGCACAAGAGTTTCGGTGATCTCGAGGTGCTCAAAGGCGTGGACCTCGAAGTCCGGGCCGGGACGGTCACGGTGATCCTGGGGCCGTCCGGCTCGGGCAAGTCGACGCTGCTGCGTTCGATCAACCACTTGGAGAAGGTCGACCGGGGCCTGATCAAGATCGACGGCCAGCTGATGGGTTACAAGCGACGCGGCGACAAGCTGTACGAGCTGCGCGAGCGGGAGATCCTGCATCAGCGTTCGCAGGTCGGCTTCGTGTTCCAGAACTTCAACCTGTTCGGTCACCTGACCGCGCTGCAGAACGTTGTCGAGGCACCGGTCGCCGCGCAGCGCCGCAAGCGCAGCGAGGTCGAGCCATTAGCCCGGGAGCTGCTGGAACGGGTCGGCGTCGGCGACAAGGCCGATGTGTATCCGCGGCAGCTGTCCGGCGGCCAGCAGCAGCGGGTCGCGATCGCTCGCGCACTTGCGTTGAAACCAAAGGTCCTGCTGTTCGACGAGCCGACCAGCGCGCTGGACCCGGAACTGGTCGGTGAGGTCCTCGACGTGATCAAGGAGCTCGCTCGCGACGGTTCCACGATGGTCGTCGTCACCCACGAGGTCGGCTTCGCTCGGGAGGTCGCCGACACGGTGGTCTTCATCGACGGCGGCGTGATCGTCGAGTCGGGCCCGCCGCACCAGGTGCTCGACAACCCAGTCCATGAGCGCACGCGCGCCTTCATCTCCAAAGTCCTCTGAGGAAACCAGTCACATGAAACGACGTCCCCTGTATGCCGTGTTTGCCGCCGCCGGACTGTTGCTGGCAGCAACCGCTTGCTCGTCCGACCCGACCACCAACGTCTCGGCCGAGACCGGTGGGGTGAACACCTCTGCCGACCAGAAGCGGGTCGAGGTCACGAAGAACGACGCGGCCGCCGCGCTGCTGCCGGCCAAGATCCGCGACCGCGGCACCCTGATCGTCGGGAGCGGGCAAGGTAGCGGCAGTGTGCCGCTCGGCTTCTACGCCGACGACAACAAGACGCCGATCGGGCTCGAGGTCGACATCGCCTACCTGCTCGCCGGCGAGCTCGGTCTGAAGCCGGAGCTCGAGGTGACGAGCTGGGAGAACCTTTTCGTCGGGATCGACTCGGCCAAGTACGACGTCGGGCTGACCAACATCACGGTCACCGAGAAGCGCAAGCAGAAGTACGACTTCGCGACGTACCGCAAGGATGATCTCGCGTTCGAGGCGAAGAAGGGCGGGACCTGGAAGGTCACGTCCGGCAAAGATGTTGCCGGGAAGACGATCGCGGTCGGGTCCGGGACGAACCAGGAGAAGATCCTGGTCGACTGGAACGAGGAGAACATCAAGGCCGGGTTGCCGGCGGCAACGATCAAGTACTTCCAGAAGAACACCGACACCTACCTGGCGCTGAGCTCGGGACGGATCGATGGCTACTTCGGTCCGAACCCTTCGATCGCGTACCACATCAAGACCGGTGGCGAGACCGAGTCGATCGGCAAGTTCTCCGGAGCGGGACCGACGTTGCAGGGCCTGATCGCGGCGACCACCAAGAAGGACAACGGCCTCGTCAAGGCTTACCAGGCCGCGCTGAACGCAGCCATCGCCGACGGCAGCTACGCCAAGGTCCTCGAGCGCTGGAACGTCTCCAGCGAGGCGGTCGAGAAGTCAGAGATCAACCCGCCCGGCCTCCCGCTGACGAACTGAGGATGCCGACCATGCTGAAGAAGATCCTTGTCGGTGTCGCGCTGCTGTCCCTGGCCGCGTGCGCCGACCCGCAGACGGAAGCGCCGAAGACCGACGCATCGGTGGTGTCGTTCGACACCTCAGCGAACCAGACCCACATCACCTCGACGAAGGTCGACGCGATCGCGGCCGAGGTTCCCGAGGCTGTGCGGGCGAGCGGCAAGCTTGTGGTGGGCAACGGAAACGCGGGTGGTGGGCAACCACCGCTCGGGTTCACGGCCGACGACAACAAGACCCCGATCGGTATCGAGATCGACATCGCCCATCTCGTGGCCAGCGTGCTCGGGCTGCAGGCCGACGTACAGACGACCAGTTGGGAGAACCTGTTCCTGGGGCTCGACTCCGGGAAGTACCAAGTGGGCATCTCGAACATCGGTGTCTCCGAGCTGCGCAAGGAGAAGTACGACTTCGCGACGTACCGGCTTGGGCTGCATGCGTTCGAGGCGAAGACGGGCTCCGGCCTGAAGATCGCCGGACCGGCGGACATCTCCGGGAAGAAGGTTGCGGTCAGCTCGGGCACGCTGCAGGAGGCGATTCTCCTGGAGTGGAACAAGCAGAACGCGACCGCCGGCCGTCCGCCGGCAGACCTCAAGTACTACCAGCAGTCCGCTGACACCTTCCTGGCGCTGCAGTCCGGCCGGATCGAGCTGTATCTCGGGCCGAACCCGAACGCGACCTATCACGTGGCGACCCAGCACAAGACCGAGATCGTCGGCACGGTCTCCTCCGGCTACCCGATCCAGGGCCTGGTCGGAGTGACCACCAAGAAGGACAACGGTCTGGCCAAACCGCTGGCCGATGCGCTGAACGCGGCGATCGCCGACGGCAGCTACGCGAAGGTGTTGGCCAAGTGGGGCCTCAGCGACGAGGCCGTCCCGAAATCGTTGGTCAACCCTCCCGGCCTTCCCAAGCCTCCAGCCAAGTAGTGCACGAGTAGGAGAAACATGGCGACCATCGCAACGATCTCCAGCAGCCCGTCGGTTCCGTCCCGGACCGACGCCGTCCTCGACTACGTCACCAAGCGTCTGATCAGTCACGGCCACGAGGTCACCCCCATCGTGCTCCGGGACCTGCCGGCCGAGCCGTTGCTGCACGGCGATGCCGACGACCCCGACATCGCGGCCGCGATCAAGACCCTGGAATCGGCCGATGCCATTGTCGTCACGACTCCGGTGTACAAGGCGGCGTACGCGGGGTTGCTCAAGGTCTTCCTGGACCTGCTGCCGCAGTACGCCTTCAAGGGCAAGACAGTGTTGCCATTAGCAACAGGTGGGACGCCGGCGCACGTGCTGGTGATCGACTATGCGCTCCGGCCGGTGCTGAACAGCCTCGGCCCGGGCGCGATCACCCAGGGCTGGTTCGTGCTCTCCTCACACATCAACCTGTACGACGGCGGTGGCGTCCTGCTCGATCAGGCCGCGTCGGTGCCGCTCTACGAGGTGACCGAGGCCTTCCTGACGGCGGTGGAAGGCGGCGAGGTAGTTGTCAGCCCGCCAGTGCAGACCGCGGCGATCGAGGTGCTTCGGGCGCGCCCCGAGGACCCGGAGGCAGCGCCGCTGCTCGCCGACCTCGTCGTCGAATACAGCACCCGATACGGGCGGACCAACGAGAACACCCAGCTCACCGAGGTCCCGCCGACCGACTTCCACGCGGACAGCGGGGGAGCGTTCGTCCTACTCCGCTCCGGCGGCCAGACGATCGCCGGCGGCGCCATTCGCCGGTACGACGACGAGACCGCCGAGGTGAAGCGGATGTGGACCTCGCATCTGCATCGGCGCCAAGGGCTCGGTCGCCGGGTACTCGTGGAGTTGGAGAAGGCGGCCGTCGATCTCGGCTACCGCAAGCTCTACCTCACCACCGGACCCCGCCAGCCCGAGGCCGCTGCGCTCTATCGCGCCGGTGGCTTCGAACCGCAGTTCGACGTCGACGCCGACCCGGAGTCGATCGGCCCGCTGCCGTTCACCAAAGACCTCACTCTCGCTTTGAAGGTGGCCTCATGAGTCGTCGACTGATCACCGCTATCGAAATCGACGGTGCAGGTGGGCACCCCGGCGCGTGGCGCGGGCCGGAGGTCGACCCGGGAGCAATCCTCACGGGCGAGTTGGCGCTGCGGGCCGTTCAGCGCGCCGAGGAGGCCGGCGTCGACATCGCCACCTTCGTGGACACGTTGGAAGCGCCCGCCGATTCAGCTGGGGCGGTGAGCGTGCGGCTGGACGCACTCGGCCTGGCCGCCCGCATTGCGCCGTCCACCTCGCGGATCGGCCTGCTGCCGACCCTCACGGTCACCCACACCGAACCGTTCCACGTGCAGGCCCAGGTTGCGACCCTCGACTGGGTCTCCTCCGGCCGCGGCGGTTGGGTCGCCGACGTCTCCACCTCCGCCGAGGCGGCCTCGGTGATCGGCCGTCGCGAACCCGCGCCGGCCGCGGAGCTGTGGCGCGAAGCCCGGTATGTCGTCGATGTCAGCCGCCGCCTGTGGGATTCGTGGGACGACGACGCGATCATCCGCGACGCCAGTACCGGCCGTTTCGTCGACCGCGATCGCCTCCACTACGTCGACTACGAAAGCCCAGCCTTCAGCATCAAGGGCCCGTCGATCGTTCCCCGTCCGCCGCAAGGCCACCCGCTCACGGCAGTGAAGGTGAGCACCCGAGAGGCACTCGAGGCGGCCGGTGACGCAGAGCTTGTGCTGCTCCCCGGTTCGGTCGACCTGGAACGGCGGATCGCCGCAGTGCGCGGCGGTTCGACGGAATCGCCCTTGGTGCTGGTGTCGGTCGCCGTACTGCTGGATGAGGATCAGGCTGCGGCTGAGCGCCGGGCCGAGGGCGGTTCCTTCGACTACATCGGTGGAGTTGAAGGGCTCGCTGCGTTGGTCCGGGAATGGCAGACGGCGGGAGCTGACGGCGTGCACTTCCGGCCGGCGTCGCTGGAGATCGACGTACCGGTGATTGCGGAGAAGTTGTTGCCGTTGCTGAAGGTCACTGCGGCTGATCGTCCTGGAACGACGTTGCGGAACAGGCTCGGGCTGAGTCGGCCGGCCAATCGGTATGCGAAGGGGGCTGGGCGATGACCAAGCAGATTCACCTGGCGGCGCACTTCCCGGGTGTGAACAACACGACGGTGTGGGCCGACCCGGAGTCCGGTTCGCAGATCGACTTCGCGTCGTTCAAGCATCTGGCGGCGACCGCAGAGCGCGGCACGTTCGACTTCTTCTTCCTCGCGGAGGGACTGCGGCTGCGTGAGGTCAAGGGCCGCATTCACGACCTCGACGTCGTCGGCCGCCCCGAATCGCTCACTGTGCTCAGTGCTCTCGCAGCCGTCACTACTCACCTCGGCCTCGCCGCGACAGTGAACTCGACGTTCAACGAGCCGTACGAGTTGGCCAAGCGGATCGCCACCCTCGACCACCTCTCCGGCGGCCGGGCGGCCTGGAATGTCGTCACTTCCTGGGACGCGTTCACCGGTGAGAACTTCCGCCGCGGCGGCTATCTCGACAAGGCCGACCGCTACGTCCGCGCACAGGAGTCACTCCGGATCGTCCGAAAGCTCTGGGCCTCGTGGTCCGACGAGGACGTCGTACTGGACAAAGAAGGAGGTGTGTTCGCCCGTGAAGGCACTGGGGCCTTTGCGGACGACGGCGCCCACTTCAGCATCCAGGGCCGGTTCGGATTGCCGCCGTCGCCGCAAGGGCGGCCGGTGGTGATCCAGGCCGGTGACAGCGATCAGGGCCGTGATTTCGCGGCCTCGGGTGCGGACGTCATCTTCAGCCGGCACGGTTCGTTCGCGGCCGGGCAGACCTTCTACAAAGACGTGAAGGACCGCCTGGCCAAGCACGGCCGCAGCGAAGATTCGCTGAAGATCATGCCCGCGGTGACCGTCGTCGTCGCCGACACCGACGACGAGGCGGTCGAGAAGGCTCGGCACATCCGCGAGCAGCAGGTGTCGGGGCCGACCGCGATCGTGCTCGCGGAACTCATCTGGGGCCGCGACCTCTCGTCGTACGATCCGGATGGTCCGCTCCCCTCGGAAGACCCGGTGGTCGGCTCGAACATCACTCAAGGCCGGACCGGTTTCAACGACCCGGCGACGATCATCAAGGAGTGGCGTGAGGCGGCCGAGGCCAACAACTGGTCGCTGCGGCAGACGGTGATCAACCAGCAGAACCGCCAGACCTTCATCGGCTCGCCGTCGACTGTCGCGACTGAGATGAACCACCACGTCCAGGAGAACGCCGCTGATGGTTTCGTCCTGGTCCCGCATCTGACCCCGGGCGGCCTCGACGACTTCGTCGACCGCGTCGTCCCGCTGCTGCGTGAACGAGGTGTCTTCCGCTCCGAATACTCCGGTACGACGCTCCGTTCGCATCTCGGGTTGCCGCGATGAGTCAGGTCAGCACGATCCACCGCCGGCCGACCGTGGTCTTCGTCGGCGGTGGACCGCGCACGGTCGGCCTGCTCGAGCGGATCGCGGCCAACGCGGATGAGCTGCTCGGCGACGGCCCGATCGACGTTCATGTCGTGGATCCGTTCCCGGCTGGTGGCGGTCGGATCTGGCGGCGGGAGCAATCGCGGCTGCTCTGGATGAACTCGATGACGTCCGACGTCACGATCTTCACCGACGAATCGGTCCAGTGTGAAGGTCCGATCCGGCCGGGTCCGGACCTGGCGACCTGGGTGGCAGGCGCCGGCGCGACGATCCTGGAGCGGGCTGGGATTCAGCAGCCCGGGCCGATGGACTTCCCGCCGCGACTGGTTCAAGCGGAGTACCTGTCCTGGGTCTGGGATCGGGTCGTCCAAGACCTACCGGCCACGGTGACCACGCATCTCGAACGCGCGGTCGAGCTGACCCCCGATCAGCGGGTGATCCTCGCGTCGGGAGTAGAAATCCAAGCAGACTTGGTGATTCTGGCGCTCGGCTATCTCGATCGGTTGCCAACGGCATCGGAAACCGCGTGGGCCGGCCAAGCCGCGGCCGCTGGTCTCACCTACATCCCACCGGGTTACACGGCCGACGTCGATCTCGGTGACCTGCAACCAGGCGAGCATGTCATCGTCCGCGGTTTCGGGCAGGCCTTCATCGACCTGATGGTCCTGCTCACCGAGGCTCGCGGCGGTTGGTACGACGACCATGGCGCGCAGCTCACGTATCACCCGTCCGGCGCCGAACCGATCCTGTACGTCGGCTCGCGACGCGGCGTTCCGTATCACGCGAAACTCGGTTACACCGTGGCCGGGACCAAGCCGGTTCCGACGCGGTACCTGACCAAGGTTGCACTCGACTCGCTGGGCGATGGAGTGCTGGACTTCGATACCCAGCTGCAGCCGTTGATCGACAAGGAACTGGCCTTCGCGCATTACCAGCAGCTGTTCACCGCGCACTCCGATCGGACCCGTTGGAGCTGGTCGCGGTTCCTGGAAGTGCTCGACCGATCATTGCCCGATGCACCGGAATTCGTGGCTGCGGTGGAGGCCGCCGTACCGGAGGTGTTGGATCGGTTTGTTCGGTCGGCGGTGGATCGGCCGTTGCAGGGGCAGGTCTTCGAGGACTGGTTCACGTTCGAGCAGCATCTGGCCGAGCTGATCGAAGACGATCTGCGGCGTCGGGCTGACCCGGAACACTCGGCGGACCTGGCGGTTTTCAATGCGCTGCTGAGCATCTACAGCGTGTTGTCGGTTGCGATCACCGAAGGTCGGTTGAGCGATGAGGACCGGGTTCGTCAGGTTGAGACCGAGTTTCATGGGTTCTTCTCGTTTGTTGCCAGCGGCCCGCCGCCGCGCCGGCTCGAGGAACTGCTCGCGTTGCACCGGGCCGGGATCGTGCGATTTGCCGGGCCGGATCTAGAGGTTGCCATCGACAACGATCGGTTCGTCGGGCGGTCCCCGGCAGTGGGTGGCTCGATCCGGGCGCGTGCGTTTGTCGAAGCACGGTTGCCGCGGCCCGACGTACTGGCTGCCACGGATCCCTTGTTGCGTGGGCTGCTGGCCGACGGAACGCTGGCTGCGGACGAGTTGTTCGCGGCCGACGGGACGAGTCTCGGTGGCGGCCTGCTCAAGGCCGATGTTTTGTGCCGCGCGGTCCGCGCTGACGGCTCGGTGCATCCCGGATTGTTCCTGCTCGGCCCGTCGGTCTCCGGTTCGGCCGGATCCTCGGGTTTCTCACGTCCGCATTTCAACGGCCCCGGCTTCCGGCAGAACGACGCCGTCGCCCGGAATCTGCTCACTTTGCTAGCGCCCCTGGCGCCCGCCGTACGGAAGGAAGAACGCCATGCCAGTTGAGTTCCTGGGCATCGCCGGGACCAACCCGGCCAGTGAGGTCGAGCCGCGCACCGGTGGCGCCCTCGATCTGGAGTACACCGTCAAGCTGGCCCGCGCGCACGAGGACAACGGCTGGGACCGGATCCTGTTCGCGTACCACTCGGGCTCGCCCGATCCGGCGCAGGTCGCGGCGTACGTCGCGGGTCGCACCGAGAAGATCAACCTCGTCGTGGCGCACCGGCCCAACGTCGCCTATCCGACACTGACCGCCAAGACGTTCGCGACGCTGGACCACATCAGCGGCGGGCGTTTCGAGGTGCACGTCATCACCGGTGGGTCGACTGCCGACCAAGCCGCGGAGGGCGACTTCCTGAGCAAGGACGACCGGTACGGGCGGACGCAGGAGTTCATCCAGATCCTCAAGCAGGCCTGGACATCGGACGAGCGGTTCGACTTCAGCGGCAAGCACTACCAGTTCGAGCAGTTCGTCGCGGACATCAAGCCGCTGCAGCAGCCCCGGCCGCGGATCTCCTTCGGTGGCTCGTCTGCGGCCGCGTACACCGTCGGTGCGGCCGAGGCGGACATCTTCGCGCTCTGGGGTGAGCCGCTGGCGGGGACGCGCGAGCAGCTCGCCACGATCGAGGCTGAGGCTGCGCGTGCCGGACGGGCTGACCGGCCGATCACGCAGATTGCGTTCCGGCCGATCATCGGTGCGACCGAGGAGCTGGCTTGGGAGAAGGCCGAGCGGATTCTGGGGCGGATCAAGGATGTGCAGGCGGGTGCGCCCTCCGCGACTGCTCGGCTGCGGTCTCGTGTGAACCCGGAGAACGCTGGCTCGCAGCGGCTGCTCAAGGCTGTGGCTGAGGGTGAGCGCCATGACCGCGCACTGTGGACTGGGCCGACCGGTCTGACTGGTGGTGGCGGCAACTCGACCGCGCTGGTCGGTACGCCGGAAACGATCGCCGCTGCGCTGCTGGACTACTACGACCTCGGGATCCGGATCTTCTCCGCGCGGGGCTACGACATCTACGACGACGCGATCGACTTCGGCCGCTACGTCATCCCGCTGGTCCGCTCCGAAATCGCCCACCGTGAATCCCGTTCCCGGAAGGACTTGGCCTCATGAACGAGCGCAGCGAGTTCATCAAGAAGCACAGCCTGCTACGTGTCTTAGCGGCGCCCGGAGCGAAGCGAGGACGTCGATGAGCATTGTCTCGGATCTGGAGCAGGACTGGCAGACGTGGCACGCGGCGCGGGAGGAGGACCTGAACACGGACTATGGCTGGCTGTCGATCGTTGGGTTCGACTGGCTGCCTGCTGAGCGGGGTGCGCTGGCTGGACTGCCGGGGACGTGGTGGGTGGCCGATGGGCGGGCGCATGTGGCTGCTGGCGGTTCTTTGACGCTGAATGGTGTCCCCGTGGATGAGACCTCGGCTTCGGTTGCTGAGGCCGGCTCGCTCAGCTGGTTGCTGTTCGGCGACCGCCTGATCGAGCTAGTACTGCGCGGCGGCCGGTACGCCGTTCGCCAGCGCGACCCGGGCGCTGCGACTCGACAGGGGTTCACCGGCGTACCGACGTACTCGTTGGATCCCGAATGGGCGGTGCGCGGCTGGTACACGCCGTACGGCGCTCCGGAGCGGGTGGAGGTGTCGACTGCGCGGGATGACTTGCGTCAGCACGTCACTGCGGTCGGTACGGTCCATCTGGCGCTGGGGGACTCGGCGTACGAGCTGGTGGCGACGGCTGCGTCGGATGGGCGGCTCTCGCTGTCGTTCCACGACGGGACGAACGGTACTGAGACGGCGCCTTGGCGCACGGTGACCACTGGTGTGGTGGAGCGCGATGGGTCAGTGCTGATCGACTTCAACCGGGCAATCAACCTCCCGTTCGCCTTCACTGCGTTCGGGACCTGCCCGGCGCCGGTGACGGGCAACCGGCTCGGCGTAGCGGTGACGGCCGGCGAGAAGAAGGTCCGGTGAAGTTCTGTACCTACACGCTGATCGACAACTCGCCGGACCCGATCAGCGGTGAGCAGCTGACGACGTACGAGCGTTTTCAGCACGTGGTCCGGCAGGCGCAGTGGGCCGAGGAGCTGGGCTTCGACGGGTACGGCGTGGGGGAGCGGCACGCGCAGCGGTTCATCTCCTCGTCGCCGCCGGTGGTGCTGTCCTACATCGCCGCCTCGACCTCTCGGATCCGGCTGCTCACCACGGTGACCGTGTTGTCGCTGCTGGACCCGGTGCGCGTCGCCGAGGACTACGCGACGCTGGACCAGCTGTCCGGTGGGCGTATCGACATCATCATCGGCAAGGGGAACGACCCGGACCAGAACGCGCTGTTCGGGTACGACCTGGACGGGCAGTGGGACCGGAACCGGGAGAAGTACGAGCTGCTGCGCCGGCTTCTCCGGGAGACGGGTGTGAGCTGGTCCGGTCAGTACCGGCCCGACCTGGTGGACGCGACTACGCAGCCGCGGCCGTTCCGCCCCTCAGGGATTCCGCTGTGGCATGGCTCTGCCTCATCCGAGGAGTCCACTGAGCTGGCGGCTCGCTTTGGCGACCCGCTGTTCTCAGCGAACGGCTTCCACCCGCTGGAGAAGTACGCCGGGCTGATCCGGCACTACCGGGAGCGCTGGGAGGCGTACGGGCACGATCCGGCCGACGCTGTGGTCGGTGCGGGCTTCAACGGGCTCTACGTTCGTAAGAGCTCCCAAGACGCCTTGGACGGCTACCGGCCGATCTTCGACGCGTTCATGGACTCCCCGGGTGCCAAGCACAACAAGCTGCCGTTCAACACCCTGGAGGAGTTCCTCGAGCAGGGCTCGGTGCTGGTCGGCTCACCGGAACAGGTGATCGACAAGTTCGGTCGCTACCAGGAGGCGTTCGGCCACGAGCTGTCCGGCGTCTCCCTCGAAGTGGCGGGCCTCCCCGAGGCCGACAACCGCGCCTCGGTGGAGACCTTCGTCACAGATGTCATGCCCGTACTGCGTGCTGCGTACCCCAGTCGCGTCTGGACCGAGTGACCGACTAGCGGCCGCTGGAGCCGTAAGTCGGCTGCTGTGGCCAGCCGGCAGGGGAGTCCTCCCAGTCCTCCTGCCGGCCGTACGGTGCGAGGTCGAGGATGTTGTTGACGAATAGCAGCCGATCGACCCCACGCGAGCCGGTGGTGTACGTCTGATAGACGGTGTCGCCGTCGCGGAGGAACAGGCTCAGCAGGAAGCCTCCGTCGGCTCCACAGTCAGCGGAGAACGTCGTACCGGCCGACGAGGCGAACGGGATGGTCCAGCCCATCCGCTCCCAGTAGCCACGCATCTGGTCGAGGGGCATGTCCGAGACGGTCGCCCAGGCCACGCCACCTCGAGCCAGGCCGTCCAGGTCGGTCACCTGCTGGGTGAAATGCGTGCAGCCGGAGCAGAAGCGCTCGGGGCCGGTGTACATGAACTGGTAGACCGCCAGTTGCTGGTGATCGCCGAACAGGTCGAGCAGCGTCACCGGGCCGGTCGGCGACTCGAACGTGTAGTCGTCGAACCGGACCATCGGCAGCTGCCGTCGCTGGGCCGCGAGCTGGTCCTGGACCCGGGTCGCCGCCTTCTCGGCTGTGAGCAGCTCGGCGCGGGCCTTCTCCCACTCCTCGGCAGACACCACTGTCGGTAGTGCGGTCATGTCGATCGTCCTCTCCTTGCCGGATGCCTTCACTGGTACGACGAATCAGATCCGGCGATCTCGACATCGGGGGTTGGTCAAAAGCACTACTCCGGACCCGGTATGATTTCTGAGTCGGACAGAGGGGGGCGCACAGTGCCTCCGCCTCGATTTCACATCAGGGCGGAAGACCGTGTAATCTCTCTCCTCGTTCCGCCCCTTTAGCTCAGTCGGCAGAGCGTCTCCATGGTAAGGAGAAGGTCTACGGTTCGATTCCGTAAAGGGGCTCAGAGATCGACAGGCCACCCGGTCCGCCGGGTGGCCTGAAGAACTCCTCCCGGCGGGGTAGCTCAGGTGGTTAGAGCACACGGCTCATAATCGTGGTGTCGCGGGTTCGACTCCCGCCCCCGCTACCCACCAAACGCAGTACCTGAGAGTGCGATCACCCAAGTTGCGCACTCCTGATCAGAAGAGGCATCAGTGGCCAAGTCAACCGACATCCGTCCGAAGATCACGTTGGCGTGCACGGTGTGCAAGGAGCGCAACTACATCACCAAGAAGAACCGGCGTAACGACCCGGATCGCCTGGAGATGAAGAAGTACTGCGCGCGTTGCAACGACCACACGGACCACCGCGAGACCCGCTGATCTCAGCAGTCTTTCGCGAAAGCCGCTCCGGTTCCCCGGAGCGGCTTTTTCGTGTGTCTAGACGCTGATGATCGGCCGACCAGCCTCGTACGCCGCCAGTCGCTCGTCGCGCGGGGTCAGGCAGCAGGAGCCGCAGAGCGCGCCGTCGCCGACCTCGCTCGTGTAGTAGAGACAGCAGGTCTTCCGCAGATAGACCAGCTTCCCGCCGGCCAGCTCCACGTCGCCCAGCTTGTTGAGCCCGCCAGGCGCCTTCGCCACGAAGGTCTGCCAGCGCTCCAGCAAGTACGCCGGGTCGACAGTCTCTTCCTCCCGCGTCGCCGCGCAGAACGCCATGGCGCAGCCGGCCGCCACTCCGCCGTGCACCTGGCGCAATCCGGCTCTGGTCCGACGGTGCAGCTCCTCGGACAGCGGAAGCAGGTGCTGGCTGAGCACAACGTCGTACAGGGTCTGTAATCCGCCCGGGAGATAGTCGGCGGACCGGATGGCGACTGCGGCCAGCCCGTGGCCGTCGTGTGGTCTTACCCACACGTTCTGCGGCCGGATGTCGAGCACGTGGCCCTCGAGGGCCCAGAGGAGCAGTGCGGCCGCCGGTGCGCGGCCTGCGTAAAAGGACATCAGGCTCAGCGCATTCGCATGCTCCGAGACGTGTCCGCTCGCGTCATGGTCCCGCTTGAGCAGCTCTGTGAGCTCCGGGCCGTCCTGCTCGAGGATGTGATCCACCCGCAGCCACTCCGGGCCGCTCGGCGCACCGATCTCCAGCTTGTATCGAGGCGCGTACCTGGCCAGCGCCGCTACTGCCGTCACGTTCAACCTTCCCCAGTCGGGTCTCACGATTACCTGGGTGGCGGCGTCCCGAGGGTCAGTCTGCCAGTAGGCTCTGGCGATATGACGATCGACGCCACGATGGTCGGCCGGAGCTATGCGGCCGCCGAGAGCTACCAGGTCGGCCGGGAGAAGATCCGGGAGTTCGCCGCTGCGATCGGCGACGACAACCCGGCGTACACCGGCGACGACGCGGTGGCCCCGCCGACGTTCGCGTTCATGCTCGGCAGCCGCGCGCTGGAGCAGCTGCTGAACGACGAGGAGCTCGGGCTGCGGCTCGACCGGATCGTGCACGGCGCGCAGAAGTTCAGCTACACCCGCCCGATCAAGGCCGGGGACGACATCGCCGCGACCGCCACCATCACCACCGTCCGCAAGGCCGGTGACGTCGAGGTGATCATGTACGAGACCGCTCTGACCACGGTCGACGGTGAGCCGATCGCCACCTCGACCTCCACGATCTCGCACAACCGGGCGGACTCATGAGCAGCATCTCAGCGGGTGAAGTCCTCCCCGAGCTGACGGTGACGTTCCGCCGGGAAGACCTGGTCCGGTACGCCGGTGCCAGCGGCGACTTCAACCCGATCCACTGGAACGACCGGATGGCGGCCGCTCTCGGCCTGCCCGGCGTGATCGCGCACGGCATGCTCACGATGGCCACCGCGGTCCGCGTCGTCACCGACTGGCTCGACGACCCGGCCGACCTGGTCGAGTACGGCGTCCGGTTCACGAAGCCGATCGTCGTACCGGATGACGCGGACGGCGCCGAGGTGACGTTCTCGGCGAAGGCCGACAAGGTCGCCGACGGTCTTGCCGAGTTCGACATCACCGCCGTCTTCAACGGCGAGAAAGTCCTCGGCC
Source organism: Kribbella antibiotica (assembly GCF_004349055.1). Lineage (GTDB taxonomy): Bacteria > Actinomycetota > Actinomycetes > Propionibacteriales > Kribbellaceae > Kribbella > Kribbella antibiotica. The sequence goes on along the minus strand of NZ_SMKX01000104.1, from coordinate 1,325 downwards.
GGTCGCGGGCGGTTGTGCGCGTCTCGTGAGGACCCAGGTGCCGCTGGCCGACTTCACCACCCTCCGGATCGGCGGGCCGGCCGACAAACTCGTCGAGGTGACCACCGAGGACGAGCTGATCACCGCCGTCCGCGACGCCGACGCGGCCGAGGAGCCCGTGCTGCTGCTCTCCGGCGGCAGCAACGTGGTGATCGGTGACGACGGCTTCCGCGGCACGGTCGTCAAGGTCGCGACCAAGGGCATCAAGGTCGACGCCGACGCCTGCTCCGGCGCGATGATCCACATCCAGGCCGGTGAGGACTGGGACGACGTCGTCCAGCGCGCGATCGCCGAGGAGTGGAGCGGCATCGAGTCGATGTCCGGCATTCCCGGGCTGACCGGCTCCACGCCCGTCCAGAACGTCGGCGCGTACGGTCACGAGGTCGCCGCGACGATCGCGTCTGTCCGCGTCTGGGACCGGGTCGAGTCCCGGATCCGGACGATCTTCGCGGCCGACTGCGGTTTCGAGTATCGGTCGTCGATGTTCAAGGCCGCCCCGGAACGCTACGTCGTCCTCGAGGTCGCCTTCCAGCTCAAGCTCGGCAACCTGTCGGCCCCGATCGGGTACGCCGAACTGGCCCGCGTGCTCGATGTCGACCCCGGCTCGCGCGCCCCCATGGCCGACGTACGGGAAGCTGTTCTGGCCCTGCGCCGCAGCAAGGGCATGGTCCTGGACCCGGCCGACCACGACACCTGGAGCGCCGGCTCCTTCTTCACCAACCCCCTCCTCGACACCACCGCCGAGGTCCCCGCCGGTGCCCCCCAATGGCCCCAGCCCGACGGCCGCGTGAAAACCAGCGCAGCCTGGCTGATCGAGCACTCCGGCATCCCCAAGGGCTTCGCCCTCGGCGCCGCCGCAGTCTCCTCGAAGCACACCCTCGCCCTCACCAACCGAGGCTCTGCCACGGCCAAGGACATCCTCTCCCTGGCCACCCACGTCCGCTCCCAGGTCCAGCAGGCCTTCGCCATCACCCTCGTCAACGAACCAGTCCTGGTGAACTGCACCCTCTGAGAAAGCCTAGTAAGCTGTTACCAGCAAAGGCTTAGGCTTCTCGCCCTCGGTGAGTGAGTCAGGTTGGCCCCCGGTGTAGCTACGGCAGCCGGGGGTTTGCTGTTTCTGGGGCAGGTCAGGCCCGAGGTGCAGTGGGTGTCAGTAGCGCCATTGCAGGAGGTTGTTGCGCATCCAGGTGCGGAGGAGGGCGGCTGCGTGAGCTTCCTCGGCGGCTAGTAGGTCGGCTAGGACTTGGGCGGGGGCGGCTAGGCGGAGGCCGGTGGGGGTGCGGGTC
>NZ_SMKX01000103.1 GCF_004349055.1 Kribbella antibiotica | reverse complement strand
CCTCCCCACCGACCCCCGCGACCTCGCCGCCGTAGCCCAGATCTGCGGCTACCCACCCGGCGAATCCAGCCGCTTCTCCGACGACTACCTCCGCATCACCCGCCGAGCCCACAACACCGTCGCCCACCTCTTCTGGGACGACTAAACCCACTCGCGCCCATCCGCGCCGTGCCGACTGAACCCACTCGCGCGATGCCCCGCGGTGCCGACTGAACCCACTCGCGTCCATCCCCGCCGTGCCGACTGAACCCACTCGCGCCAATCCCCGCCGTACCGAGTGGGTTCACCGTGTCGAGTGTGCGGACCGGGTCGTCGGCAAGCCCTTACCTACGGCAGATTCCGCACACTCGCGCCTCTCCCGCCCGGTGGGTTCACTCGGCTCATGCACGGTGGGTTCAGTCGACGCAGCGGCGGCGTCGAGTGAACCCAGTGGGCCGAGTGGTGGGAGATTGTCGGTGTCAAAGGTTTGCCGGCGGCGCGGTGCGCACACTCGGTGGTTTCTGCGCCAGTGGGTTCAGTGGGGAGCTGGTACGACGCGGGTGGGCGCGAGTGGGTTCAGTCGGTACGGCGCGGGTGGGCGCGAGTGGGTTCAGTCGGTACGGCGCGGGCCGGGGCGGAGCGCGAGTGGGTTCAGTCGGGGCGACCTGGAGCCGGGGGACATCCCCTTAGCGGGGTGAGGGACCGGGAGGGCGACACATGTCGGGGAATCCGTGCACCTTGGGCAGCCTCGCCGTACGGCGAGGCGCTTTGTGCTCCCATCAGCCATATTTCGCCTGCCCAGATGACTGAGGGGTGCTCAAGGCTGACGGGCGAACGTGCTTTGTGTCCCCACCAGCCACTATCCGGGCTGCGAAATGACTGAGGGGTGCTCAAGGCGAGGGCGGGAGACCGGGGCAGGTGGGCGGCCGGGGTTCTCGTAAACTGGGGCTGGTGGAGATGACGGAGCGGAAGACGCGGCGGGGTGTGCCTAGCACCACGCAGCGTGGGGTGCGGATGACGGCCGGGCAGCGGCGAGCCTGGGATGAGCACTGGTCCGCGCTGGGCTCGAAGCTGGAGGATCTGCCTGCGGGGCCGACGGATCTGGCGAAGTGGTTCGGGCGCGCGGCGCCGACCATTCTGGAGATCGGCTCGGGGATGGGCGAGGGGACCGCGCAGCTCGCGGTGGCGGCGCCGGAGGTCAACCACCTCGCGGCCGAGGTGTACACGGCTGGGCTGGGTCAGCTGATGATGCTGGCCGAGAAGTACGACCTTGAGAACCTGCGGCTCCTGCAGGGCGACGCCATAAAATTCCTGACCGATCGCGTGGAGCCCGCTGGGCTGGACGGCGTCCGGATCTTCTTCCCCGACCCATGGCCGAAGACGAAGCACCACAAGCGGCGGCTGGTCGCCCCGGCGTTCATCGCGCTCGTTGCCTCGCGCCTCCGCCCCGGTGGAACGTTGCACTTGGCAACAGATTGGGAGCACTACGCCGACCAGATGCTCGCGGTGTGCGACGGCGAGCCGACGCTGCAGAACCAGTACGACGGCTGGGCCCCGCGACCCGAATGGCGACCGGTCACCAAGTTCGAGTCGCGGGCGCAGGCCGAGGGGCGTGTGGTGCGCGACCTGATCTACGTCAAGCGGTCCGGCTCGTGAAGTTCCAGATCCCGGCGCCCACCGTGTAGATCGTGTACCCGTCCTCGTATGTCGCCTCACCCGCCAACGACTGCGGTACGGCGGCCACGTCGGAGGCGGATTCGGACGGCACATGTACCTCCGCCGTCACCCCGACCGGCACGTGCACCTCGAGCGCGAACACCCGGCTCTTCCGTCGCCACATCACGGCGACCTGTCCGCGAATCGTTGACGTCCGAACACTCGCCGAGCCAGTCTCTCCGCGCGCATCCGGCCGCACGACGATCCGCTCCCAGCCCGTACCGCCGTTCCGCAGCCCGGCGACGTTCTCGAGGATCCACTGCACGACCGTCCCCTGGAAGTAGTGGTTACGCGACCGCGAGTCGGCCTCCCACATCTCCCACATCGTGTCCGCGCCCTGGTCGAACCAGTAACCCCAGCTGGGGTAGCTCCGCTGCAGCGCCACCTTTGTTGCCGCGTCGCCATATCCGTACGCCGTCAATACCGGCAGCAGCACGCCGACCCCGAGGCACCCAGTGTTCAGGTGGAACCCACGCGACTCGACATCCGCCGCCAGGTTGGCCGCAACCCGGTCGGCCAGATCTGATGGAACGATGCCGAAGGCAAGCGGTACGACGTTCGACGTCTGCCGGTAGTCCGGATCGTCAGCGCTTCGATAGACGGCCAGTTCCCGATCGAGGAACGTCCGGTTCAACCCGTCCGCCAGCGACGCCGCGGCCTTGCGGTAGTCGTGCGGCTTGCCCAGCAGGTCCCCGATCTCCGCAGCCGCGAGCATGGCGCGATACAGGTACGCCGTACCGGTCAGGCGGCGGTCTTCCGGCGCCGGGCCGTCGCTGTAGCCGGGTGGGAGCCAGTCGCCGAGCACACTGACGGAGAGCCCGTCCTCGACCCGGTCAAGCTCCCATTCCAGGTAGCGAGTGAGCGAGTCCCAGTGCTCCCGCAGCAGCCGCTCGTCGCCGTACGCGCGGTGCATTTCGTGCAGCAGGATCGGGTAGACGGTCGGCCATTCGGTCGCGGGGGAGAGCTCGGTGAAACCCCAGCCGTTGGTCGGGATGATCACCGGCAGCTGCCCGGATTGCGCCTGGCTGTCGCGGATGTCGCCCAGCCACTTGGTGAAGAACCGCGCCAGATCCAGCGTCGCGAGCATGGTCGGCGCACCAACCTGCGCGTCCCCGGTCCAGCCGTTCTTCTCGTAGAAAGGCGTGTCGGTCGGGATCCCATGCAGGTTGCTCAGCACCGTCAGCCGCATCGCCTGCTCGAACTGCTCGTACGCCGGCTCTGTTGACGCGAACGCCGTCACCGACCGCACGTCGGAGTTCACGACCCGCAATTCCACCTCAGGTTGCGCGCCCTCGATCTGCACGTAGCGGAAGCCCTTGTAGGAGAAGCGCGGCTCCCACACTTCAACCCCGGACCCTGCCGCGATGTATTCGTCGCGCTGAATCCGGTCACCCTCAACATGCCCGTTCACCGCAACCACGTTGCCGTCGGCAACCGTCTCGCCGTACGTCAGGCTGACCGTCGTCCCAGCCGGCGCACTCACCCGCAACCGGACCCACCCAGCCGTCGTACGCCCGCAGTCAGCAATCCACACACCAGGCCGCACCTGATCAACCGAAACCGGGGCAACAGTCTCAACCACCCGAATCGGCTCATGCTCCTGCGCCCGCAGCTGACCGGAAGGCGCGTCAACCACGTCGACCGGCGACCAGGCGGAGTCGGCAAAGCTGGCCGAGTCCCACCCCGGCAGCGCGCGACGGGCGTCGTACGTCTCGCCGGTGTAGAGCGAATCAGACAGTGTCGGCCCACCCGTGATGCGCCAGGCCTCGTCGGTGACCACCTCGGCGACGCGATCATCGTCGTACTCGATGACGAGACGCGCGATCAGCCGCGGCTCGGCAGTCCACGGCGCGGTGTGCCACCGCCACACGTTCGGGGTGTTCATCCCGAAGAACCCGCGCCCGAGCTCAGCGCCGACCGCATTCTCACCAGACTGCAGCAACGTGGTCACATCGTGCGTGACGTAGAGAACCGTGCGGCCGTAGTCGGTGAACCCCGGATCCAGTACGGCGTCAGTCACCGCCTGACCGTTGATCCGCAGCTCGGCGTACCCGAGGCCGCTCGCATACAGCCGAGCGCTCCGGACCGTCCCGTCGACGCTGAATGCGCGCCGGAGCAGGGGAGCAGAAGACGTCTCGCCACCAATCCACTGAGCCGCCCCGAAACCTTCGCCCAGCAGCCCGGTCTCGAACCACTCCTCAGCAGCCCACTCACTCGCACGGTCCGAGCCGTCCCAGACCCGAACGCTCCACTGATACCGAGTCCGCGGCGTCAACGCCGGACCGTCGTACTCGACCCCGAATGATCGCGACGACGTCACCTTGCCGGAGTCCCAGGACCCGACTCTCAGCTGGTACGCCGTCTGGACAGCCCCATACCCCGGAGCACTGGCGATCCAACTGAATCGGGGCCGGTCGACATCGGTCCCTAGCGGACGGACGGCGTACTCGGCCTTCAGTGACGCGACGAGCATCGGCGGCGGCTCCTCAGCAAAAAGTCTACGGGGACGATATGTCCTCCCTGATTACCTGCTGCATGACCCATCAGCAAGCCTGAGAGGAAAGCTCATGAGGAAGTTCGGTCTCGCTGCACTGTGTGGAGTGATGCTGTTCACGTCGTCCACCACAGCACAGGCAGCGGAACGCCTCCTGCCCGGACTCGGGAACACCGGGTACGACGTGCAGTCGTACAACGTCGCCTATGACTATTACCCCGGTCAGCCGAAGATGCCGGCCTCGGTGGACATCGTCGCTCGCGCGGAGCAAGGCCTGTCCACCTTCACCCTCGATGCAGTGGCGCGGCAAGTGAAGTCGGTGACCGTTAACGGACTCGCTGCCGAGTTCCGCCTGGACAACACCTTGGAGAAGCTGACCGTCTCGCCGCGGATCCCGCTGCTCAGGGGGCTGCCGTTCCGGACGCGCATCACCTTCGTCGCCGACCGCTCGCTGGAGCCGAAGTCGCCGTCGTTCCCGGAGCAGGACAACTTCGACCACTGGACGGACTGGGATGGTGGCTTCGAGCTGATGGGCCAGCCGAACCGCTCGCATCTGTTCTTCCCGATGAACGACATCCCGAGCGACAAGGCGAAGGTCAGCTTCCGGGTGAGCGTTCCGAAGGGATACCAGGCGGTCGCCAACGGGACACTGCGATCACAGCGGACCAAGGCCGGCCGTACGACGTACGTGTTCGGAACGCGGGACCCGATTCCGACCCACGTCGCGCAGCTCGCGGTCGGGCACCTGACCGAGTTCAAGGCCACCGGGCCGCACGGACTCCCGCTGCGCAGTTTTGTCGACAGCTCGAAAGCCAAGGACGCCGGCGCCCGCGTGGGTCTCGTCAACGAGCACCTGAAATGGGTCGAGCAGGCGATCGGAGCGCCGTACCCGTTCGAGACGTACGGCGTCCTGGGCGTCGGCGGCGTCACGGGGTACGCGCTGGAGAGCGCGACGCTGTCGATGTTCAACGCGGACTATCTGACCGGCCCGGCCGACGGCAATGACGGCACGATGATTCACGAGCTTGTCCACCAGTACTTCGGGAACGCGGTGTCGGTGAAGAGCTGGGACGACATGTGGCTGAGTGAGGGCCACGCGGCGTACTACACCGGGCTCTACCACGACGCGAAGGGCGCTCGGAAGCTCGACGACTTCATGCGGGACGCGTGGCAGTTCGACTCCGAGGAGCGACCGAAGTACGGGCCGCCCGGGCGAGTGACCGACCTGAACGGAATTCTCTTCGGCACGAACCCGGGTGGCGCGGTCGCGCTCTACGCGCTGCGCCAGAAGCTCGGCGTCACGACCTTTCAAACGATCGAGAAGACCTTCTTCAACCGGTTCCGGAACCAGGCCGCGTCGACCCAGGACTACATCGATGTGGTCAACGAGGTGTCGGGCCAGGACCTGACGTCGTACGTCAAGGACTGGATCTACGGAGCGAAGACGCCGCCGTACCCGGCCTGATCCGTCTCACTTCCTGAATTTCTGTCTCGAATGGCGATATAACAGGCTGTTGATGGACTTTGTCCGCTTTCATGGACACATGCAGGTCACCGCCAACCGGCCAGCCGACGCGCTCACGCGCCGTCGGCATGTCGACCTGCTCCGCGTCGCCTCTGCGACCTGTTGACCTTCGGCGTTGCACTCAGCTCCATGCTCGCCCGTGGCCGTTTCCGGCCGCCCGCATCCACCGAAGGTCTCCTGTGCGCATCTCCAGCTTCCGTCCTGCCCGTCGCCGTCTGCTTGCCGCGTCCGCGGTTGCCCTGTCCCTGGCAGTAGTCGCCGCGGGCTGCAGCCGGGCGGAGGGCAAGGACACGCCCGTCGCCGCCACCGGCAAGGGCCCGGCCACCGAGCTCCGGCTCGGCTACTTCCCGAACGTCACCCACGCCGCCGCGCTGGTGGGCCTGGACCAGAACCTGTTCACGAAGGACCTCGGGAGCACCAAGCTGGTGCCGACCAAGTTCAACGCCGGTCCGGAGGCGGTCGGTGCGCTGCTCGGCGGTTCGCTGGACGCGAGCTTCATCGGCTCCGGCCCGGCCATCAACGCCTTCGCGAAGTCGAACGGTGAGGCCGTCCGCCTGATCGCCGGTGCGACGTCCGGCGGCGCGCAGCTGGTGGTTAAGCCGGGGATCAACAAGCCCGAGGACCTGATCGGCAAGCGCGTGGTCACCCCGCAGCTCGGCAACACGCAAGACGTGTCGCTGAAGAAGTGGCTCGCCGAGAAGGGCCTGACCGGCAAGGTCACCGTCACCAACCTCGAGAACGCCCAGACGCTGGACGCGTTCAAGGAGGGCAAGGTGGACGCCGCCTGGCTGCCCGAGCCCTGGTCGTCGCGGCTCGTCCTCGACGCCGGTGCGAAGGTGCTGCTCGACGAGAAGACCATCTGGCCCGACGGCAAGTTCCCGACCACGGTGCTGATCGTGCGCACGCAGTTCCTGCAGGAGCACCCGGAGACGGTGAAGGCGCTGCTCAGCGGGCTCGTCGCCTCGATCGACTTCGCCAACAAGGACCAGGCCGCCGCGAAGACCGCGGTGAACAAGCAACTGAAGGAACTGACCGGCAAGTCCCTGAAGCCGGCCGTGATCGACCGCGCGTTCAGCAACATCGAGATCACCGCGGACCCGATCTCGGCGACCTTCCCGCAGCTGGCCAAGGACCAGGTCGCGGCCGGCATCGCCAAGGAAGCACCGAAGGTCTCCGGCTTCGCCGACCTCGGCCCGCTGAACGACGTACTGGCCAAGGCCGGCAAGCCGACCGTCGACGCCGCCGGTCTCGACACCAAGTAACCCACCCCAGATCGAGGAGGCAGACCATGACTGTGCACATGCCACGCCTCCGGCGCGGCGGCTCATGGGGCTTTAACTCCAGTCCTTCCCTCGTCGCTCCAGTCGCTTCGCTCCCTACACTCCTCAGTCCAGGCCTGGAGGCCCCATGACCGCGACAGTCGAGGCAGCCCGCACGGTGAGTGAGAACGTGGTGCGTCCGGTGCGTTTTCATCAAGTGGGGAAGGCGTTCGGGACCGGCCGGAAGGCGGTCGTGGCGTTGGACGGTGTGGACCTTGAGGTCCGCGCCGGTGAGTTCGTCTGCCTGCTCGGGGCGTCGGGGTGCGGTAAGAGCACCCTGCTGAACCTGGTGGCGGGTCTGGATGCGCCGACCAGCGGCCGGATCGAGCTCAGCTCGTCCCGGCCGGCGGTCGTGTTCCAGGAGGCTGCGCTGATGCCGTGGCTGACGGCGGCCGGAAATATCGAGCTGCCGTTGCGGATGGCCGGCGTACCGAAGGCAGAGCGTCGGGCCAAGGCAGCCGAGCTGCTTGATCTGGTGCGGCTGTCCGGTCTCGGCGACAAGCGTCCGCATGAGCTGTCCGGCGGGATGCGGCAGCGGGTCGCGCTGGCCCGCGCGCTCGCGTCGACCACCGACAACACCGGCTCCGGCGCGGGCAAGCCGTCGCTGCTGCTGATGGATGAGCCGTTCTCTGCGCTCGACGCGATCACTCGCGATGTTCTGCAGGGTGAGCTGCTGCGGATCTGGGAAGCCACCGGTACGGCGATTCTGTTCGTGACGCATGACGTTCGTGAGGCAGTGCGGCTCGGCCAGCGCGTCGTGCTGCTGTCGTCGCGGCCCGGCCGCGTCGTTCGCGAGTGGGATGTCCAGGGACTGGCCGGAGCCGACGAGGCCGGGGCTATCGACGAGATCAACGCCGAACTGCGCAAGGTGATCAGCAGTCATGCCGCAGCTTGATGTGAAAGAAGGCTCGGTCGAGGCCGGGCTGGATGCACTCGATACGCCCATCACCACGACCGAGGGGTCCTTGGCCCGCCGGATCGCGGCTCGGGCGTTGCCGCCGATCGGTGCGGTCGCGCTACTGGTCGCCGTCTGGCAGGTGTTGTGGGCGGCCGCGTTCTGGCCCGAGTTCAAACTGCCGGCTCCGGCTGATGTCTGGGCGCAGATCTGGACGCTGGTCACCACGGGCCAGATCATCGAACTGTTCTGGGTCTCGGTCCACCGCGCCGTGATCGGTTTCGCGATCTCGCTGGTGATCGCGATTCCGCTCGGCCTCGCGATCGCCAACATCCGCGTCGTACGGCGGGGGATCGGGCCACTGGTCTCCGGTCTGCAGAGCTTGCCGTCGGTCGCCTGGGTGCCGGCCGCGATCCTGTGGTTCGGTCTGACCGATGGCGCGATCTACTGGGTCGTGCTGCTCGGAGCGGTGCCGTCGATCGCGAACGGACTGGTCTCCGGTCTGGACCAGGTGCCGCCGATCCTGCCGCGCGTCGGCAAGGCGCTCGGCGCCGGTCGCTTGAACGGGATCAGGTACATCCTGCTACCGGCCGCGCTGCCCGGATTCCTCGGTGGGCTCAAGCAGGGCTGGGCGTTCTCGTGGCGGTCGCTGATGGCCGCCGAGCTGATCGCGACCTCGCCGGATCTGGGCAAGGGGCTCGGTCAGTTCCTGCACGACGGCATGTCGCTGTCGGACATCTCGATGGTGTTCGCCGGCATCCTGCTGATCTTCGTGGTCGGCGTCGGGATCGAGCTGCTCGTCTTCCGCCCGCTGGAGAACTCGGTACTGAAGGCCCGCGGGCTCACCAGCGCAGTCCGCTAGGCAGGCTCACCAGGGTTACGGCTCGGCAACTGGGGCCCGCGTCGCGGCCCTGGTTCGGCTGGGCGCCGTACTGTGGGGGACGTGGGTCGATATCTGCCGTTCCTGATCAGCCTGGTGCTCAGCATCTATGCGCTCTTCTCCTGCATTCAGACACCTGACGACGAGGTCCCACACCTGCCCAAGCTGGTGTGGATCGTGATCATCGTGTTCGTCCCGTTCGTCGGGCCGATCGTCTGGCTGCTGATGCAGCGCAACGCGCGGATCGGGCGCGAGCGCCCGGCGAGCGGTCCGTCGCGGCCGGCGTCGCGCTCGAGTGCGCCCGATGACGATCCGGACTTTCTCAAGTCACTGGACCGCTACCGGGACCCGCGCACGACGAAACGGCCGGCCGACGAGCCGAAAGGAACGCCCGAGCCGAAAGACCCGGACCCGCCGGTCGACGAACAGCCGACCGGAGACTCACCGCCGGCCGAGACCGACGACAACAAACCGTGAGACCGCGCCCGTAGTCCTAGTGGCGTTGCGCCGGGCGGAGGGGGCGCGGTTCGCTCACGCCGACTTGCGGTGCTCCAAGGGGGCGTTGTCGCGCTCGGACTCTGTGGTCCCACCCCAGACGCCGTACGGTTCTCCGACCGCAAGGGCGTGCTGGCGGCACTCCGGCTGAACCGGGCAGGTGCCGCAGAGCGACTTCGCCACCATCTCACGGGCGCGTTTACGGACGCCACGCTCCGATTCGGGCGAGAAGAACAGCTCCGGGTTGACGTCGCGGCACGCAGACTGCGACTGCCAGTCCCACAAATCCATGAGCGGGCGGGGTAGGCGAGGCATCCCTCTCGACATGGCAACCTCCTATGACTCACCGTGAGCGCGGACGGGCGCTCGGTGAAAACTATGCTCAACTCGTGGCGAGTTCAACCCTTGTTGGCATGAACTTCGGTCCATTCGTTATCGGCACGTGGCGTTGCAGCCTGTGATCAGGCTGTTTCACGCGGAGAGCGTGATCATGGACTTACTTTGTGTGATGTGAATCACTTAGTGAGGGATGCGCCCAAAAGGGCTGCCAGCAGACCAATGGCGAGGTTCAGCAGCACTGTCAGCAAAGCCTTTGCCCGATGCCCCGAAGTCGCGAGCGCCGTCGTCTCGGCCGCGAAGGTGCTGTACGTCGTGAACGCTCCGCAGAAGCCGACGCCGATCAGCAGCGTCCAGTTCTGATCCGTCACGCCGGTCATCAGGCCGAGCAGGAAACTGCCGAGCACGTTGACCGTGAAGGTGCCCCACGGCAACCGAACCTGTTGGCCACTGGTCCGCAAAAGCTGTGCCACAAGGTGTTTGTCGACGATGTACCGCAGCGGTGCGCCGATCGCGGCGCCGAGGGCGACGAGAAAAATGTTCATCGGCGGCGTCCCAGCCACTCGCCGAGTGTTGCTGCCAGCAACGCTGTTGCGACCGTGCCGAAGAAGTAGGCAAAGGCAACGAGCAGATGCACGTGCATCTGGCTGTGCAACAACCGCTCGGTGTCGACGGCGTACGTCGAGAAGGTCGTGAAGCCGCCGAGAATTCCGGTGCCGAGAAACGGCCGGAGCAGTGGATGTGAATGTGGAGTGAGCCGGGCGAAGAGGATTCCAATGGCCAGACAGCCCACCACGTTCGTGATGAAGGTGGCCCAGGGAAATCCACCCTCGGTGTGCGGAATCGCCGTCGCCAGCCCGTAGCGGGCCAGCGAGCCGATGACTCCGCCGAGGGCCACCGCGCCGAGCACGCGCGGTAGCCCAGGCTGTCTGACCTCGCTCACACCGCCGGAGCGTAGCGGTAGTACTCGTGCTGTCCGTGCGCAGTCCCGGTCTGGCCGGTCAGCGCCCGGATCACCGTCGCGTGAGTGATCGCCAAGACCGGCCCGTCCGTGCCGGCCGCGTGCCGGTCGAGCGCCGTCTCCGCTCGCGCACGCACCTTGGACAACGGCTCCCACGACCGCTTGCGGCACCCTTCCCCGTCGGCATCCGGCCACTCGCCGCCGTACGCCTCGAACTCAGCCCGAGCAGCCTGTACGTCGGCCATCCCGCGCCACGAACCCGAATGATCGGGCAGCCAGTCCCGCAGTTCGTGGTCGACCCGAACGCCGAGCGCCAGCCGGTGCCCGACGATCGCGGCGAACTGCAGCGCCCGCGTGAACGGTGAACTGACCAGGTACGTCGCCCCGATCCCGCTGAGCAGGTCAGCCAGCTCTTCGGCCTGCCGCACCCCGTCCGGTGTCAGCGGTGCCGAGTCGGCTGCGGCTCCCCGCAGCCCCTGGCCGTCGATCGTGGCGTAGTCGGGCTCTCCATGCCGAATCAGGTAGACCTGCGTGACGTTCATCGGCCTAGCGAAGATGTCGGGCGCCGGCCCACCCCTGAGGAGCGGACGGTGGCCGGATCTGATGAAGCTCGTCGAAGAGTTGATCGATGCCTCCGGGCGGTTGGGGGCTTGTCGTCGTCGGGGGTTCGGGCTCCAGCCAGCGCACCTCGGTAGCACCCTGGTGACCATGCACGGCAAGCACAGCCTCAAGCCCAGGCCAGACCGCAGTCGCCGGATTCGCACCCCGCCACCGCAAAGCAACTGACCCGTCGCTGAACTCGCAGCCCTCCGCAACCACACCGGTCCCGGAGACCCCACTCGGATCCCGGTACCGCACCAGCTCGAAGACCCGCGGCCTCACTGTCCAGCACCCCTCAGATGTCGACCCGTTGTTGCAGCCCTCAACGATCCCGAGGACGGGTTGGTTACTGGTTCGCTACCGGTCGGCGCATGAACACCCGGCTCGCAGGGTCCAGCCCGAACGCCGTCTCGGTGGCCAAAACCCCGCGCAGCCCGTCCGTCAGCTCGCCCGGCGACAACTCCACGAATCCGAGGCGGGCGTAGTACGGGCCGTTCCACGGCACGCTCCGGAACGTGCTGAGCGTCAAGGCCGCCAGGCCCTCGGCGGCGGACCACGACCCGACGTGGTCGATCAGCGCGCGCCCCAGGCCGCGCCCTTGATGCTCGGGGTGGATGCTGACCTGCTCGATATGGGCGGACCCATCGATGAGTTGCACGAGCACGAACCCGGCAGGCTGTTCATCGACGTCGGTGATCACCCACAGGTGACCGGCCGCGCGGGCGTGCTCGAAGACCTCCAGGGGTGGCGGCGGGTGCCCGGCGATGTCGGTCATGCCGATGGCGTGGAACAGGACGCCGGCGGCAACCTCGAGGTCCTGGAGGCCGGGGAGTTCGGCTGCGGTGGCAGGGCGGATGGTCACCGGCTGAGACAACCATGACCGCGGGATGGATGCGACCGGATTTGGCCGGGTGCTATCGTTCCCTCCATGACGCGTTGCTATTGGCGATTTTTTGAGTGGCCGGCGGTTGTGCCGGGTAGCTCAGCCAATTGCTGACGCCCTGATAGCACTCTCCAGCCGGCCCGAAGGCAAGGACCTACCGTCCTTGCCTTTTCTTGTTCCCAGCCGGCTGACTGCGACCTTCCGCGGTGTACCGGCGGAAAGGTTCCATCAGATGAACACCCTCCCGCGGCGGTCCGAGCAGGCCGCTGTCGTCGACCGGCGGATCGAGAAGACCGTCCCGTTGATCACACCGTTGGCTCTGCATGACGAGTTGCCGTTGAGCGATGCGCTGGCGCAGACCGTGATCGACGGCAGACAGGCCGTGGTCGACGTACTGAACGGCGTTGATGACCGGCTGCTGGTCGTGGTCGGGCCGTGCTCGGTGCACGACGCCGATGCGGCGCTTGAGTACGCCGAGCGGCTGCGGCCGGTGGCTGAGCGGTTGTCCGACGGTCTGGTCGTGGTGATGCGGGTGTACTTCGAGAAGCCGCGGTCGACGCTGGGCTGGAAGGGCCTGATCAACGACCCGGGTCTGGACGGCTCCGGTGATGTGAACCGCGGGCTGCGGCTGGCTCGCAAGCTCCTGCTGCAGGTGACCGAGCTGGGTCTGCCGGTCGGGTGCGAGTTCTTGGACCCGATCACGCCGCAGTACATCGCGGACACCGTCGGTTGGGGTGCCATCGGCGCGCGCACCGTCGAGTCCCAGGTCCACCGGCAGCTCTCCTCTGGTCTGTCGATGCCGATCGGGATGAAGAACCGCCCCGACGGCTCCATCGCGACCGCGGTCGACGCGATCAAGGCGGCCGCCGTACCGCATGTTTTCACTGGTATAGACCACGACGGCGCCCCGGCGATCCTGCACACCCGCGGCAACCCGGACTGCCACCTGGTCCTGCGCGGTTCCGACGCCGGCCCGAACTACGACGCCGAGTCCGTGGCTGCCGCCACCGACCTGCTCCGTACGGCGGGCCTGCCGGAGCGCGTGGTCGTCGACGCCAGTCACGGCAATAGCCGCAAGGACCACAAGAGGCAGCCGATCGTCGCGGCCGAGATCGGTGCTCAGGTCGCGGCCGGGAACAGGGCGATCGTCGGCGTGATGCTCGAGTCGTTCCTCCAGGAGGGTCGCCAGGACCTCGACCCGACCCGTGAGCTCACCTACGGCCAATCGGTCACCGACGCGTGCATGGGTTGGGAAACCACCGAGGCCGTCCTGACCGAACTGCGCGACAATGTACTCAAGCGTCGCGGCTGATCACTTATGAGCAGTGCAGGGAGTTCACCCGGGGGTCTTGCGGTGGTCATCGGCCGCTCATAAGGTCCGGACCATGACTGAGATCTCCCGGCGCCTTGTTCTCGGTTCAGCGGCCGGCGGGGCAGCGATGTCGCTGCTCCCGCCGTCGCTGCACACCGCCATGGCGCAACCAGCCAGACGGGGCGGACTGCGGGCCATCGAGCACGTGATCGTGCTGATGCAGGAGAACCGTTCTTTCGACCACTACTACGGCACGCTCCGCGGAGTCCGCGGGTACGGCGACCGCCAGCCACTGCGGCTGCGCAACGGCCAGAGTGTCTTCCATCAGCCGAAGACCGCAGGTGGCGAGGTGCTGCCGTTCTCGCTGCGCGTAGCCGCCGCCGCGGCCGGACGCAAACCGGACGACATTCAGTATCTCGGTGCCCTCGCGCACGGCTTCACCGACGCCACCCAGGCCTGGAGCAACGGTTGGAACGACAACTGGGTGCAGGCCAAAACGGCCGCGACGATGACGCACTACGACCGTCGTGACATCCCGCTGCAGTACGAGCTCGCCGAGACGTTCACGATCTGCGACGCCTACCACTGCTCGGTGAACGGCTCGACGAACCCGAACCGCAACTATCTGTGGTCCGGCACCGTCGGTAACGAGCCCGGTTCGACGCAGCGCGCTGTGACGAACGCGGCGTACGACTACAACCACAAGGGCTACGACTGGACGGCGTACCCGGAGCGGCTCGAGAAGGCTGGCGTCTCCTGGCAGATCTACCAGGAGTGGGACAACTTCACCGACAACGCCGTCGAGTACTTCCGGACCTTCAAGGACATCGGGACCCGAATCCTCGCCTCGGTGCCGGGCGGGTACCGCACCACCGAAGAGTTCTACGACAAGCTTTTCGAGAAGACGCCGGAGCAGCAGGCCGAAGCGCTGAAGCAACTCGCGGCGGCCGTTGCCAAGCAGCCGAAGGCTGACCAGAAGCTGTTCCACAAGGCGATGTACCGCTCGGAGCCGGAGTCGCTGGTCACCCGGGTCAAGGCCGACATCAAGGCGGGCAAGCTGCCCAAGGTCAGCTGGCTGGTGCCGTCCGCGGTCGACTCCGAACACCCCAGTACGTCGACACCGGTCGCCAGCGCGAATCTCGTCTACGAACTGCTGGACGCGATCGCCTCTGACCCGGAGACCTGGTCGAAGACGGCGCTGTTCATCAACTTCGACGAGAACGACGGCTACTTCGACCACGTCCCGCCGCCGGTGGCGCCGCGCCCGGCCTCGGGTAACAACGACGACTGGTACAACGGCCAGCCGATCGGCCTCGGCCCGCGCGTCCCGATGACCGTCATCTCGCCGTGGACGGTCGGCGGCCACGTGAACTCGCAGGTCTTCGACCACACGTCGGTGATCCGCTTCCTGGAGCGCTGGACCGGCGTCCAGGAACCGAACATCAGCAAGTGGCGGCGATCCGCCTGTGGCGACCTCACCTCGGCCTTCGACTTCGAGCGGTCCTACCGGCAGCCGTCCGTCGACGCGCCCGGCCCGATCCCGGCGCCCATTGCGCGCTGGAAGCCGACGCCGCCCGTCGACCAGGCAATCCCGCAGCAGGAGAACGGTCGTCGGCCGGCGCGTCCATTGCCTTACCGGCCTACGGTTTCAGGCTTCATTGCTGACGGCAAGCTGAAGGTGGCCTTCAGCAACGAAGGGAGTGAGGCGGCACACTTCGCCATCTACCCGTACGGCGGTGAGTTGCCCGCACCGGCGCATGTCGACGTTCGCCGCGACCACACCGAGGCGATCGCCGTCGCCGGTCCGTACGAGGTCGCCGTACAGGGTCCGAATCGGTTCTGGGTCGAGTTGGCCGGGTCGACGGATGGTGTTGCGGCCGGGCTGGACGTGCGGATCTGCCAGCGGGGGAGCGGCCTCGAGCTCGCGCTGGTCAACACTTCCCGCAAACCGCTCACGCTCAAGCTGAAGGCACGTGGCTACGGCAGCAAGTCCGCGACCGTCACACTCCGCGGCAAGCAGACCAGCGAGGTGGACTGGCCGACCGACCACGGCTGGTACGACGTCGAGGTCACGGTCGTCGAGGATTCGTCGTACCGGCGCCGATTGAGTGGGCACCTGGAGACCGGCCACGCCGGAGTTACCGGCTGACGCAACCGCAGGACTGACGATGCATGATCTCCGCAGGCAACCGAACGGTCTGCGGAGGCGCGTCCGGATCGTTCATCCGGCGCAGTAGCAGCTGGACAGCCCGGGCACCGATTGCCGCGGACGGTTGGGCCACGGTGGTCAGGCCTGGGCTGAACAGGTCGGCCCAGGGGAAGTCATCGAAGGCCGTTAACGCCATGTCTGCAGGGACTTTCACCCCGGCGGCACTGAGCGCGGCCAAGGCGCCGATGGCCATACTGTTGTTCGCGGCAAACAATGCGGTCGGCCGGTCGTCGAACTGGAGCAACTCCCAGGTGGCCTTCCGGCCGCCGTCGGTGGTCGACGACCCGACCAGGATCAGCTCTGGGTCGACCGGCAGACCGGCCCGCTGGTGAGCCGCGTGGTAGCCGTGCACCCGCTCGGTGCTGGTCGACAGACCGGGAATGCCGCTCAGCATGCCGATCCGGGTGTGCCCGAGCGAGATCAGGTGGTCGATGATCGCGATCGTGGCCGCCTCGTTCTCGACGCCGACCTGGTCGACCCGCAGATCGGGCGTGATCCGGTCCACCAGGACGTAGGGCAGCGCATGGTCGCGCAGCATCGGCAGTGTCAGCTCGCGCCAGCCGTCGGCCGGGGCGGTGATCAGACCTTCGATGCGGTGGGCAAGTAAATTCGCGACGGCCACCGACTCGTGCCGGGCGTCGTCGCGGGTGTCGACGATGATCAGGTTCAGTCCGGCCCGGGTGGCCTCGCGGTCGATGCCCTGGATGAGCTCCACCCAGTACGGATTGGTGGCCACCGTGATCGCCAGGCCGATCGTCCGGTTGGTGCCGGCCGACAGCGAGCGCGCGGTCGGCTGGTGCTGATAGCCGAGCATGTCCATCGCGTGCTGGACTCGCTCCCGCGTCGCGGTGGCCACCAGCCGGGTGCCGTTGACCACGTGCGAAACCGTGCTGACCGACACTCCGGCAGCACGAGCGACCTCGGTCATGGTGACCATTCGTCGTATGGTCGTTGCCCAGAGTGCTTTGCGCAAGTCTTTGCGCAAAGCAGGAAACCAGTGTTCGCCCTGGTCTACCTTCCGGTGTCAGACCCCCGCGCCCGGGTCCTGGTGGCGCGGGCTGACACATTTGCTCCGGAGGGCAGACCCGTGAGAAAAACCGTCCCCGTCGTCCTGCTGACCGTGGCCGTGCTGGCCACCGCAGCGTGTACGCAGACCAAGTCCGGGAGCGGCGGCGGTGGTGCGAGCAGCGGTCCGGTCAAGATCGGCCTCGTCACCAAGACCGACACCAACCCGTACTTCGTCAAGCTGCGCGAGTCCGCCAAGGCGCACGCCGGTACGTCGGGGGCCGAGGTGATCGCAGTGGCCGGCAAGTTCGACGGCGACAACGAGGGCCAGGTCGCCGCGATCGAGAACCTGGTCCAGCAGGGCGTCAAGGGCATCCTGATCACGCCGAGCAACTCCACCGGCATCCTCGGGGCGCTCAAACAGGCCAAGGAAAAGGGCGTTCTGGTGATCGCCCTCGACACCGAGACCGACCCCAAGGATGCGGTCGACGCGACGTACGCGACCAACAACACGACCGCGGGGGAGCTGGAAGGCAAGTACATCAAGGCAACGCTCGGGTCGACCCCGCCGAAGCTGCTGATGATGGACGGTACGCCGGGTGGGACGGTCGACGAGCAGCGTCACAAGGGCTTCTTGCAGGGGATGGGTCTGAAGGACGGTGACCCGGCGATCATCGGGGCCGCCCCGACCAACGGCGACCAGAACAAGGCCCAGGCCGCGATGGAGAACCTGCTCCAGCGCGACGCGACGGTCAACGCGGTCTACACGCTGAACGAGCCCGCTGCTCGTGGCGCCGTAGCCGCGTTGGCCGCGAAGGGCCTGACCAGCAAGGTGGCGGTCGGCTCGATCGACGGCGGTTGTCAGGGTGTCGCCGACGTGAAGGCCGGTAAGTACCTGGCCACGGTCATGCAGTTCCCGAAGAAGATGGCCGAGCAAGGCGTTGACGCAGTCGTCGCCTTCGCCAAGGACGGCACGAAGCCGACCGGCTTCCAGGACACCGGCGCCCAGCTGATCACCGACAAGCCGCTCCCAGGGCTGGACAGCAAGGACACCGCCTGGGGCGCCGAGAACTGCTGGGGCTGAGGTGAGCGAAACAGCAACCCCGTCGCTCCGGAACCGATCGACCGAAGCGCTTCTGCACAACCCCGCGCTGGGACCGCTTGCTGCGCTGATTCTGGCGATGATCGTGTTCTCGGCGACGACTTCGACCTTCCTGACCGTCGACAATCTTTCGCTGGTGGTGCAGCAGTCGCTCGTGGTGGCGACGCTCGCGCTGGGCCAGACGCTGATCGTGCTGACCGGCGGCATCGACCTCGCGAACGCGGCGATCATGGTGCTGGGCACGATGGTGCTGGCGCGGCTGGTGATCAACGGCAGCAACTCGGTGGTCGCGCTGATCGCCGGTTTCCTCGTCTGTGCGGCCCTCGGCGCGATCTCCGGTGGGCTGGTCACGATGCTCAACCTGCCACCGTTCATCGTCACGCTCGGCATGCTGACGGTCATCCTCGCGGCCGGCCGCCTGTACTCCGAGGGCAACTCGTACCCGGTCACCGACAACCTGCTCGGCATTCTCGGCCAGGGCGGTTATCTCTTCGGCCAAATCAAAGTGACCCACGGTATGACGCTCGCCGTGGTGATGTTCGCGGTCACCTGGTACGCGCTCACCCGGACCGCTTGGGGCCGTCATGTGTATGCCCTGGGCAACGATCCCGAGGCGGCCCGGCTGACTGGTATCCGGGTCGGCCGGACCCGTTTCAGCGTCTACCTGGTGGCCGGCGTGATCTATGCCTTCGCCGCTTGGCAGGCGCTCGGCAGGATCCCGAACGCGGACCCGAACGCCTTCCAGACCGGCAACCTGGACAGCATCACCGCCGTCGTCATTGGTGGCACCAGCCTGTTCGGTGGCCGGGGCAGTGTGATGGGCACGGTGGTTGGTGCGCTGATCGTCGCGGTCCTCCGCAGTGGTCTGACCCAGGCGGGGATCGACAGCCTGTACCAGGATGTCGCGACCGGCGTTCTCGTGATCGCCGCCGTCGCCTTCGACCAGGTCGTTCGGAGGAGGTCCCGATGACGACACCCGCTCTGCAGGCCCGTGGGCTGGTGAAGCGCTACGGCCAGGTGACCGCGATCGACGGTGCCGACTTCGACCTGGACGCCGGTGAGGTGCTGGCCGTGGTTGGCGACAACGGTGCCGGCAAGTCCAGCCTGATCAAGGCTCTGTCCGGAGCTCTGATCCCGGACGAAGGCACGGTTCTGCTGGACGGGGTGGAGACACATTTCCACTCGCCGCTCGATGCCCGGCACGCCGGAATCGAGACCGTTCATCAGACGCTGGCCCTCGCCCCCGCGATGGACATCGCCACGAACCTGTTCCTCGGCCGCGAAGTACGCCGTACCGGGCCGTTGGGCAGTGTGTTCCGGTTGCTCGACCGCAACGCGATGCGGTCGCAGGCCCAGGACCAACTGGATGCCCTGGGCATCGAAACCGTGCAGCACATCGGCCAGCTGGTCGAGACGCTGTCCGGTGGCCAGCGCCAGGCTGTCGCCGTCGCCCGGGCGGCGATGTTCGGCAGCAAGATCGTGATCATGGACGAGCCGACCGCCGCGCTCGGGGTGAAGGAGTCCGGCCAGGTGCTCGACCTGATCCGGCGGATCCGCGACCGCGGACTGCCGGTGGTGCTGATCAGTCACGACATGCCGCAGGTGTTCGAGATCGCCGACCGTATCCACGTCCACCGGCTCGGCCGCCGCACTGCCGTCGTACGTCCGGCGGACGCGTCGATGAGCCAGGTGGTCTCTCTCATGACCGGGGCCTTGCGTCCCGGCGACCCAGACGCCCCGCCCAACCTGGTGGACTCATGAATTCATTTCCTTACGCCGGTACGAACTACCAAGAAGACAACCGCGGGCAGTTTCACTTCAGCCCTCGCAGCGGTTGGATGAACGATCCGAACGCGCCGCTGTACTACCGCGGCGTGTATCACCTCTACTTCCAGCATGCCCCGAATGCTCTGCACTGGGACACGATGCATTGGGGCCACGCGACGAGCACGGACCTCGTGCATTGGCAGCAGCGGCCGATCGCGCTTGACCCGTCGATCCATCCGGGTGATCTGTGGTCGGGTGGTGGAGTCGTTGACTGCGGCAACGTCAGTGGGTTGAAGAACGGCGACCACGACCCGATCCTCGTGTACTCCGGGACTCGCGGGGTGACGGTTTTCTACAGTCTGGACGGCGGAAACACCTTCCAGACGTACGACGGTGGCCGGAAGGTCGTCGTACCGGCTGGTGACAGTCGTGATCCCAAGGTGTTCTGGGATCCGGTGTCGCAGAAGTGGGGGATGGTCGTCTGGTCCGATGCCGGGGGCAACGGAGTGGACTTCTTCACCTCGCATGACTTGCTGCGGTGGTCGTTCGCCTCACGGTTCACGGCCGGCTGGTTGTTCGAGTGCCCGAACATGATCCGGATGCCGCTGGACGGCAGCTATCACTGGGTTCTGCATGCCGGTAGTGGTGAGTACTACGTTGGCTCCTGGGACGGTACGGCGTTCCACAGCGACTGGACTGCGCCGCAGAAGATCAACCAGACCGCTACGCACGCCGGAGCCGGGTATTACGCGGCGCTGAACTTCTCGAACCTCAAGGGCGATCGCGTTGTGTCGATGGCCTGGCAGGGCGAGAACTCGGGCTCGATCTGGACCGGTAACGCCTCGTTCGCGGTCGACCTGAAGCTGCGGCGGACCGCTGATGGCATCCGTGTGGTCAGTGCTCCGGTCCCGGAGATCGACACGTTGCGGGAGAATACGCGGACCTGGAAGAACCTGAGCCTGGATTCGAAGGCTGCCCGCGAACTGCTGTCCGGGGTGCGGGTCAACACCTACGAGCTCGAGGTGGTGGTCGACGTACGGGATGTTCAGCGCTTCGGGTTCCGGTTGCACACCGGGTCTGGGGGATGGTTCGACCGCGAGATCGCGTACGACGCCCGCGCGCAGCAGCTGAACGGGGTTGCGTTGAAGCCGAGCGGTGGCAAAGTTCGCGTGCGGCTGCTCGTTGATCGTGGCCAACTCGATGTCTTCGGCAACGACGGCGAGGTCTACCAGAGCTACAACGTCAACTTTGACGGCCTGCCTGGTGGCGACGGTCTCGAACTCTTCACCGAGGGCCGGCTCCGGCTCGACTCGCTGACGATCCACGAGCTCGCCTCGATCTGGCGGCCGCTCGGCGAGGCGACGCTGCACACCAACCTGAACGGCCCCTGGTATGCCGCTCGTGGTCAGTGGGCAGACGTTGCCGACGGCAAACAAGGCAAGTCGCCCGGCGACGCCTTCTACCTCAGTACGGCGAGCGGTGCGGACTTCACCCTGGATGGCGACGTGCGGCTGGTCGACGGTGTCGCGGCCGCGCTGACCTTCCGGGCGACCAAGGACGCTTCGCAGCACTACACGGTGAACGTCGACGCGTCGGCCAATGTCGTGAAGCTGTGGCGACCGGGTCGGGACATCGCGACCGTGCCCCTGCAGGTCGAGCGCGGTCGGAACTACCACTTCACCGTGCAGACCGCCGGTTCGAACATCAAGGTGTCGCTGGACGGCAAGCAAGTCATCGACGCCGTCGACACCGAACACAAGTCGGGCCAGTTCGGGATGAACGTCTACAACGGGACCGCGCTGGTCCAGAACGTCAGCGTGCGATAGCCGCCGTACGGGCGTTCGTGATCGTGATCAGGTCGGCGGGAGCAAGACCGATGTCCAGCCCTCGCCGGCCACCCGACACATAGACAGTCGCGTGGTCGGCCGCCGTACTGTCGACGACCGTCGGCAATGGCCGCTTCTGGCCGATCGGGCTGATCCCACCGACGACGTACCCGGTGGTGCGCTCGGCGGCGGCCGGGTCGGCCATCACGGCCTTCTTCCCACCGGCCGCGGCCGCGATCGCCTTCAGATCAAGCTGCCTGTCCACCGGCACAACGCCCACCGTCAGCTTCCCGTCGACCTCGACCAGCAGCGTCTTGAACACCTGCCCAGGCTCCAGCCCGAGCGCCTCAGCCGCCTCAAGCCCGTACGACTTCGCCGCCGGGTCGTGGTCGTACGCATGCGTCGTGAACGCAATCTTCGCCTTGGTCAGCGCCACGGTCGCCGGCGTCCCCGCCGCCTGCTTGCTCTTAGCCACGTGCTGAGCCTACGAGACGGACACAGCAGTGCCCGGGCTGTGGGGCCAGTTGGGCTTCGAAGGCGGTGCCTACGGCGAGGCCGGCTAGGAGGTTGAGGTTCATGTGGCAGATGAGTTGGCCGTGGTCGGTGGCCAGGCGGCGGAAGGGGCAGTTGGCGAGGGCTATGTCGTCGCCGTCGGGGTGGGGTTCGAAGCCGTGCTGCTGGAGGAGATCGATCAGGGGCACGTCGGCGCGGCCGAGAGTCTCGCCGTAGGTGCGGGAGAGGCGGTCCAGGGCGGCTCGCGGAGAGCTCTCGGTGGACTCGGCCTCTTCGATGGCGGCCGCGAGCAGTTGGCCGGCGACGGCGTACTGGCGCTCGGGGAGGCTGATCTCGATCTCGGTGTCGGAGCGGTGGTAGAGCTTGGCGGGGCGGCCGGCGCCGGGGCCGGTGCGGCCGGTACGGCGCTCGAAGCAGAAGGCGAGTAGGCCCTCGTCGGTGAGGCGGTCGAGGTGGAAGGCCGCGGTGGTGCGCGGGATGCCGAGGGCGGTGGCTGCGTCGTCGCGGCTGACCGGGCCGGGCTGGGCGACGACGTACTCGTAGAGGCGCCGCCGGGTGGGCTCCTCGAGTGCGGCGACGGCTTTCCAGCGGTTGTCCACGAGATGATTCTATCGACAACTTCTGTTGGCTTAACAGTATGATGTCCGCTCGTTGACCATTCAGGGAGTGAGTGCGATGGCGATCTCCGCCGATCTGGAACCAGTTGCGCCGCTGCGGATCGTCGCGGGCCGCGAACGCATCGATCTGCCGGCCGCCGAGCGCGCGGTCGCGGACCTGCTGCGGGCGCTGGGCCGGGATCCGGACAGCGTGCATCTGGCCGACACCCCGCGCCGCGTCGCGCACGCCTACGAGGAGATGCTGACGCCGCGGGAGTTCTCGCTGACGACCTTCCCGAACGACGAGGGGTACGACGAACTGGTGCTGGCCAAGGACATCCCGGTCCAGTCGCTGTGTGAGCACCACATGCTGCCGTTCCAGGGCGTCGCGCATGTCGGGTATCTGCCCGGCGACCGGATTCTGGGGCTGTCGAAGCTGGCTCGGGTGGTTGAGCTGTTCGCGCGGGACTTCCAGGTTCAGGAGCGGCTGACCAAGCAGGTCGCCGACTGGCTGCAGGATCACCTCGCGCCGAAGGGCGTCGGTGTGGTGATCGAGGCCGAGCATCAGTGCATGTCGCTACGCGGTGTGCGGGCGATCGGTTCGCGGACCGTCACGTCCTCGCTGCACGGCATCCTCCGCGACAAGCCGAGCTCGCGGCAGGAGTTCTTCGCGCTGACCGGCCTCACCCCGTAGTCCGGCGGCCAGCCGAAGGTCGTGCGATCAGGCGGAAGCGGCCGCCTTGTGGGTGAGCCTGCCGGTGGCGAGGATGTGCGCGACCTCGCCGGGCAGCAGGTCGGTGCCCGGGACGGTCTCCATCTCGGAGACGTCCAGCCAGCGCACGACGGTGGCGCCGCAGTGGCCGTGGACGGCGAGGATCGAGTCCAGGTCCGGCCAGACGGCCGTGGATGGGTTGGCACCGTGCCAGCGCAGCGCCACCGAGCCGTCGGTGAAGACACAGCCTTCAGCGACGATGCCGGTGCCGGAGATGCCGCTGATGTCGGTGTAGCGCAGGAGTTCGAAGGTCTGGGGTTTCATTGGTCCTTTCCCCGTTGCGGGCCCAGAGTGGGCGCGGTTGGGCACTCGCCACAAACCGGGGACAGAAACTGAGTGTCAGCGGGGAAGAACGATCTGTAGCGACTCTGTTCTGCACAACAAGCTAGAACCAAAACCCCCGACACGCCAGGCATGACTACGCGTGTCTCAAGCTCCGATCGTTAAAGCACAAGGGGTTTGAACGGAACGCATGATCGAATGGGCCGGTGTTCCTGACGCTGACCACCGACCTGACCGGATTCGACCTTCCCGCGAGTGATTTCGGGTTCCTGTTGCACAAGAACCCCGGACGACCGCAGCGGACCGATATCACCGGTGGGACAGCCCATGTCTTCTACCCCGAAGCAACTACCGAGCGCTGCACGGCGGCGGTCCTGCTCGAGATCGACCCGATCGCGCTCGTGCGTGCCGGTCGCGGTAAATCCTCGGAGGGTTTCACCCTCGGCCAGTACGTGAACGACCGCCCGTACGCCGCCTCCAGCCTGCTCGCGGTCGCGCTCAGCAAGTTCTTCCGGACAGCGATGATCGGCCGCTGTGATGCGCGCCCCGAGCTCGCCGCCGCCGCGATCCCGCTGGAGATCCACGTCCCGGCGCTGCCGTGCCGCGGCGGTACCGAGCTGGCCGAGCGCATGTTCGCCCCGCTCGGTTGGGCTGTCGACGCGCGCCCGGTCCCGCTCGACCCCGAGGTCCCGACCTGGGGTGACTCCCGGTACGTCGACCTGCGGCTGACCGGCGTCGTACGGCTGGCCGATGCACTCAATCACTTGTACGTCATGCTCCCGGTGCTGGATGACGCGAAGCACTACTGGGTCGGTTCCGACGAGGTCGACAAGCTCGTCCGGGCCGGCTCTGGCTGGCTCGGCGCGCACCCCGAGAAGGACCTGATCTCGCACCGCTACCTCGCACACCGCCGCTACTTGTCGGAT
Organism: Kribbella antibiotica; assembly: GCF_004349055.1. GTDB lineage: Bacteria > Actinomycetota > Actinomycetes > Propionibacteriales > Kribbellaceae > Kribbella > Kribbella antibiotica. The sequence continues at coordinate 7,655 of NZ_SMKX01000103.1, read as the reverse complement.
GATGCGCTTGAGCGGCTGGCCGAGGCGGACGGCATCGAGGTGGCCGACGAGGCGCCTGAGTCGGAAGGACCGGTCTCGCTGGCAGTAGAGCGCCGTACGACGGTTGCCGCCGTACTGCGGGAGCTCGGGGCGCGGCGGATCGTCGACGTCGGGTGTGGTGAGGGCGCGCTGGTCGGGGAGCTGCTGAAGGACCCGATGATCGGCGAACTGATCGGCACCGACGTGTCCGCGCGGGCGCTGATCTCGGCGAAACGGCGGCTGCACTACGACGATCTGCCGGATCGGCAGCGGGATCGGCTCAAGTTCCTGCAGTCGTCGGTGACGTACGCCGATGAGCGCCTGGCCGGGCTGGATGCCGCCGTACTGATGGAGGTCATCGAGCACGTCGACCCGCCGCGGCTGCCGGCGCTTTCGCACTCCGTCTTCCGGGCGGCCCGACCGGCTGCCGTTGTCGTGACGACCCCGAACAGTGAGTACAACGTGCGCTTCGAGTCCCTGGCCGCGGGCAAGTTCCGGCACCCGGATCACCGGTTCGAGTGGACGCGCGCCGAGTTCCAGACCTGGGCCTCGGGTGTTGCCGATCGCTATGGATACGCGGTCGAGTATCGGCCGGTCGGCCCCGAGGACCCCGAGGTTGGTCCGCCGACGCAGCTCGCGCTCTTCCGCCGGATGGAGGTGGCGGCATGAAGATCGACGTACCAGCGCTGTCTCTGGTGATCCTGGTCGGCGTCAGCGGGTCGGGGAAATCGACCTTCGCACGGAAGCACTTCAAGGCGACCGAGGTGATCTCGAGCGACTTCTGCCGGGGTCTCGTGTCGGATGACGAGAACGACCAGGCAGCCACGAAGGACGCGTTCGAGGTCCTGCACTTCATCGCGGCGAAGCGGCTTGCGGCCGGGCGGCTGACGGTCATCGACGCGACCAACGTGCAGCCGGAGGCTCGGCGTGAGCTTGTTGCGCTGGCCCGCGAGTACGACGTACTGCCGGTGGCGATCGTGCTTGATCCGCCGGAGCGGGTTGCGGTCGAGCGCAACGAGCAGCGGGCGGATCGGCAGTTCGGATCGAAGGTGGTGACGCGGCAGCTCGGGCAGCTGAAGCGCGGGCTGCGTTCGCTGAAACGTGAGGGCTTCCGCAAGGTTCACGTGCTGAGCAGTGTCGAGGAGATCGATGCCGTGAGCATCGAACGGACTAGGCTCTTCAACGACCTCACCGATGTCTCTGGTCCCTTCGACATCGTCGGCGACATCCACGGGTGTCTCCCGGAGCTTGAGCAGCTGCTGACCAATCTCGGTTACACGCTGACGCGGGACGCGGCGGGCCGGCTGGTGGATGCGGCGCACCCGTCGCGGCGTGCGATCTTCGTCGGCGACCTGGTCGACCGCGGTCCGGACAGCCCGGGCGTGCTGCGGCTCGTGATGGGAATGGTTGCTGCGGGCAACGCTTACTGCGTGCCGGGCAACCACGAGGACAAGCTGCTGCGATCCCTGCAGGGTAAGAACGTGAAGGTCAGCCACGGTCTTGAGACCACGCTGGCGCAGCTTGAGGACGAGACGCCCGAGTTCCGGGCCGAGGTCGCGACGTTCATCGATGGGCTGATCTCGCACTACGTCTTCGACGAGGGCAAGCTGGTCGTGTCGCACGCCGGTCTGGTCGAGCGCATGCACGGCCGCGCCTCGGGTCGCGTCCGTTCCTTCTGCCTGTACGGCGAAACGACCGGCGAGACCGATGAATTCGGCCTGCCGGTGCGCTACCCGTGGGCGAACGAGTACCGCGGTCGCGCGATGGTCGTCTACGGGCACACGCCGACGCCGGAGCCGGAGTGGATCAACAACACGATCTGTCTGGACACCGGCGCGGTCTTCGGCGGATCGCTGACTGCGCTGCGGTATCCGGAGCGCGAGCTGGTCCAGGTCAAGGCGGCCAAGGAGTACTACGCCCCGGCGAAACCGTTGCATGTGGCATCGGCCCCGGAGCGCGAGCCCGACGTACTGGAGCTGACCGATGTCACCGGGCGGCGCGTGATCGAGACGTCGTCGCACGGGCGGTTGAGTGTTCGCGCCGAGCAGGCCGGGGCGGCGTTGGAGGTGATGAGCCGGTTTGCGATCGACCCACGGTTCCTGCTCTACCTGCCGCCGACGATGAGCCCGGTTGCCACCTCCAAGCTGCCGGGGCTGCTGGAGCACCCGCTGCAGGCCTTCGAGACCTACCAGGGCGTGGGCGTCACTGATCTGGTGTGCGAGGAGAAGCACATGGGTTCGCGGGCGGTCGTGCTGCTGACGCGGGACGACGATGTTGCCCTGAAGCGCTTCGGTCTGGCCGGTCGCGGCGCGATTCACACGCGGACCGGACGCTCGTTCTTCGATCCTGCGCTGACCGATGAGTTGCTCTCGCGGCTCCGTGCAGTCGCTGTGGAGGCCGGCCTGTTCGAGGAGCTCGACACATCCTGGCTGCTGTTCGATGCCGAGCTCCTGCCGTGGAGCGCAAAGGCCGAAGACCTGCTGCGCAACCAGTACGCCGCAGTCGGCGCAGCTGCCCGTACGTCGTTGCCTGCCGCAACGGCGGCCCTGTCGTCAGCCGTGGCCGCCGGGCTGGATGTCGGCGAGCTGCTGGCCACGATGGAGCAGCGCGCGGTCAACGCCGGGCGCTTCACTGAGGCGTATCGGCGGTACTGCTGGCCCACGAACGGTCTCGACGGCGTTCGGCTGGCCCCGTTCCAGGTGCTGGCTTCGGAGGGAGCGACGTACCAGAATCGACCGCATGCTTGGCACCTGGGGATCGCGGACCGGATGGTTGCCGCAGGCCCTGATGTGATCACGCCGACCCGTCGGCTGTTTGTCGGGCCCGATGGTTGGGATGAGGGTGTGGCCTGGTGGGAGGAGCTGACCGGTGCGGGCGGTGAGGGCATGGTCGTGAAGCCGGCTCTTAACCTCGTTCGGACCGGCAAGGGGCTCGCCCAGCCGGGGCTCAAGGTGCGTGGCCCGGAATACCTGCGGCTGATCTACGGCCCCGACTACACCGAGCCCGCCAACTTCGAGCGGCTGCGCGACCGCAACCTCGGTCACAAGCGCTCACTCGCACTCCGTGAGTATGCGCTGGGGCTGGAGTCCCTAGAACGCGCTGCCCGCGGTGAGCCCCTCTGGCGAATCCACGAGTGCGTGTTCGCCGTACTGGCCCTCGAGTCCGAGCCAGTCGACCCGCGGCTCTAGAGCACTTGGCGGATGAGGGAGTCGGCGACGAAGATCTCGAATTCGGCGGGGGCCCAGCCGGATTCGTCCACCAGTTCTTGATAGACACCGGGCGCAGCGAGCGCCCGGTAGACGGCTTGGGCCTGCTTGAGCGGGACGCTGAGTTCTGGCTGTAGGGACTCGATGATCGCGTCCATGACTTGGTTGCGGCCGGCAAGTTTCGCGCGCAGAAGGGCTTTGGTTTCGGGGCTCTCGTCGGTGGCGGCTTCGAAGATCAGTACGACGTCGAATCCCGCGGCGTACAGGTTGGTGAGCCAGCCGGCGGCGCCGCGGAGGCGCTCGCTGGGGTCCTCGATCGCGAAGACCTGCTGGGCGCGTTCCATCGCTCCGGCCTCGGCCAGCCAGAGGTCGCAGATCAGCGACAGGATCTCTCGCTTGGTCCCGAAGGCTGAATAGATGGTCCGGGTGGCCACGCCGGCGTCCTTCGCAATCGCCTCGATGCTGGTCGCGCCGTAGCCCTGCGCAGCGAACAGCCGGCGGGCGGACTGGGCGATCCGGATCCGGGTCTCCTCCGCCTGCACCTGGCGATAGGACTTGACAGCTGCGGCCATGTCGGCACACTATCACTGTGTTCAGTGCAGTGATACTGCAACGAGTGCATGATGAGTGCATCGAAACTCTGAGGGGGAGACATGGCTGCGTACAAGACAATGCCGAGCGGTACGGCGATGGGGCCGCTGGCGGTGCTCGAGCGGATCCTGCACGAAGGGTTCGCGACCGGGAACGACGCGATCGTGGACGAGGTGTGTGCGCCGGACATGGTGGAGCACCAGTTCGGGCTCGCCGGGGCAGGGGAGGAGGCGCGGGCGAACGTGAAGGCGGCGATCCGGCAGGTGCACGCGATGATGCCGGATCTCGTCTACACGGTGGAGGACGCTGTCGTCGTCGGCGACGTGGTGTGGGCGCGCGGCCGGGCGCGGGGGACGGCGACCGGCGCGTTCTTCGGTCCGCCAAGCAATGCGCCGATCGACATGGCGTTGTTCGAGATGGCGCGGGTGGTCGACGGGCGAATCGTCGAGCACTGGGGGTGCCCGGACCGATTCGCCCTGCTCGCGCAGACCGGCGTGCTGGAGCGGCTGAATGTCAGCCGAGGTTGAGGGCCGCGGCGGCGGTGTCGGCCGCGTCGGCGCCGTAGGCGTTGGACATGCGCTCGAGGAACTTGGCGCGGTCCAGCGTGTACTCCTGGGTGCCGACCGTCTCCAGGACGGTGGTGGCCAGGGTGCAGCCGATCTGGGCCGAGACCTCGTGCTCGAGGCCGTTCGCGCGGCCGGTCAGGTAGCCGGCGCGGAAGGCGTCGCCGCCGCCGGTCGGGTCGACCAGACCCGGCGCGGGGACGGCCGGGACCTTGGTGATGATGCCGTCGGCGTTCTCGATGATGACGCCGTCGCCGCCGTGCGTGGTGACGCGGACGCCCACCTTGGCGAGGATCTCGTCGTGGCTCCAGCCGGTCTTCTGCACCATCAGGCCGGCTTCGTACTCGTTGCTGAACAGGTATGCCGCGCCGTCGATCAGGCTGCGGATGGCGTCGCCGTCCATCCGAGCCAGCTGCTGCGACGGGTCCGCGGCAATCGCGATCCCGTGCTGGCGGGCCAGTTCGGTGTGCTTGAGCATGCCCGCGGGGTCGTCGGCGCCGATCAGCACCAGGTCGATACCGCCGGTGGCCGCATGGATCGCACCCAGGTCGAGCTCGCGCGACTCGGCCATCGCGCCGGTGTAGAACGAGGCGATCTGGTTCGCGTCGAGGTCCGTCGTACAGGTGAATCGGGCGGTGTGGACGTTGTCGCAGATACGCACGTGGGAGACGTCCACGCCGGCCTCGGTCAGCGCCGCGCCGTACTCGGCGAAGTCCGAACCGACCGAGCCGACGAGCAGCGACGGCCGCCCGAGCTGGGCCATGCCGTAGCAGATGTTCGCGGCCACGCCACCGCGGTGCACGACCAGCTCGTCGACCAGGAACGACAAGGAGACCTTGTGCATCTGCTCCTCGAGGAACTGGTCCTTGAACCGTCCCGGGAAGGTCATCAGGATGTCGGTCGCGATCGATCCGGCGACGGCGATCTGCATGCGGGGTGCTCCTCGGGTGGGGTGCTTGTGCGGCGTTCGGACAACCCATAGAGACTACAGGCGACCGTCTTAATACATGGAGGGCATGAATCACATGGGTTCACAGGTACAGGTGACCGGCGAGCTGCACGATTACATGGTGGCGCACGGCACCCCGCTGGACGAGATCGCCTCCGAGCTGGTTGCAGAGACCCTGCAGCTCGGCGACGACTCCGAGATGCTCACGACCGCCGACCAGGCGGGGCTGCTGACCACGCTGACCCGGCTCACCTCGGCCAAGCGCGCGGTCGAGATCGGGACCTTCACCGGCTTCTCCGCGCTGGCGATCGCCCGCGGTCTGCCGGACGACGGGCAGCTGATCTGCCTGGACGCATCCGACGAGTGGACCGCGATCGGCCGCAAGTACTGGGAGCGCGCCGGGGTGGACGGCAAGATCGAGCTGCGGATCGGCGACGGGCACGAGCTCGCGGCCGAGCTGGACGGCTCGTTCGACCTGGCTTTCGTCGACGCCGACAAGCCCGGGTACATCGACTACTTCGAGAAGCTGGTGCCGCTGATCCGGCCGAACGGCATCCTGCTGTTCGACAACACGCTTGCCGGCGGACGGGTGATCGACGCGGACGGTCCGGAGGACCGCAAGGAGTTCAACGCGCGCATCGCCGCCGACGACCGGGTCGACGTCACGATCCTCGGGATCGGCGACGGACTGACCCTGGTTCGCAAGAAGTGAGCAAGGCGACGCCGCGGCTGGCGATCAAGGATCTGCAGCACAAGTACGGCGACCGGCCGGTCATCGAGGGGCTCACCTTCACCCTGCGAGCCGGCCAGGCGATCGCGCTCGTCGGCCCGAACGGCGCCGGCAAGACCACCGTGCTCAAGTGCATCGTCGGCGGCGCCGAACCGGCAGCAGGCGAGATTCTGCTCGACGGGACGCCGATCGACGAACGGGCCGAGGCCGTCCGCCGCGACGTCGCCACCCTGCTCGACGACCTCGACTTCTTCCCCGACCTGACCGCGGCCGAGCACCTCGACCTGCTCGCCCGTGCCCACGGCAACGCTACTCCCGAGGACCTGGTCGACACCCTCCTCGACGACATCGGCCTCCTCGCGGCCGCCGACCAGCTGCCGGGGTCGCTGTCGTCGGGCCAGCGCCGCCGGCTCGCCCTGGCCACCACGCTGGTGCGCCCGCGCAAGCTGCTGGTCCTCGACGAGCCCGAGGCCCGGCTGGACGTCGACGGCGTGAAGTGGTTGGCCGAGCGGCTGATCCAGGAGAAGAAGTCCGGTACGGCGATCCTGTTCGCCAGCCACGAGCCGTCCCTGGTCGAGGCGGTCGCGGACTCCATCGTCACGCTCACTCCGCTGCCATGAGCGAACCGGTCACCTTCAACCCCGCTGACTTTGGCGCCATCCCGACGCCGCGGGCGCTGCGGAAGTGGATGCGGGAGACGCGGCGCAAGCACGCGGACCGGTCGTTCGGACAGCTGTTCGAGGATGTCTACCTGGTCATCTTCACGCTCGCCATGCTCGGCGCCACTGGCGGGAATGTCGTCAAGCACCTGAACGCCGACATCGCCACCTGCGACTCGCTGCACTGCATGCGCTTGTGGCAGGTGATCCCGTACATCCTCATCCCGTTGCTGGTGGCAACCACCTTGCGGTTGTTGCTGAGTATCGGTCCGGTGTCGGCTTCGCAGGCGACCGGGTTCTGGTTGCTCGGTACGCCGGTCAACCGCAGCGCGACGCTGAGGCCGACGTACTGGAAGGCCATGGTTGGTACGGCGCTGATCGGCGGAGTGGTGTCGACGGTCGCCTGGGCGGTGCTTGGCCCGCCGTTCACGTCGCTGGCCGAGTCGTCGATCGTGACGACGGCGCTGATGGTCTGTGCCGCGTGCGTGACGGTGTGGGCACAGCAGGTGGAGCGGCGTGCCTGGTGGACCCTGCGCGTAGCCGATCTGCTGTTGGTGGTGGCGGTTGTCCCCGCGGTGTGGCTGGCGGTGCAGCGCTTCCGGCCTTCGGTGAACTTCCAGACGGCAAACGTCTTCATCGGGCTCGACGTCCCCGAAGGCAGCCGATTTGCGCCTCCCTTGTATGCGGAGCAGGCGCCGGCGGTGACATCGGACGACCTGCGGGTGCTCTTGATCGGGGTTGCGGCGCTGGTCGTCGTACTGGTGCTCGCGGTGCTCACCGCGCGGACGCTTGGGCGGCTTAGCCGGACCAGCGTGATTGCGGGTGGGGAACTGCTGGCCGGGCTGGCCGGGGCGGCTAGCAGTCTGGATCCGAGCATGCTCGCCGATGTGGTGTCTGGGCGGCACTGGCGGTTGCGGGGGCGGGCGAAGAGCCGACGGG
>NZ_SMKX01000102.1 GCF_004349055.1 Kribbella antibiotica | reverse complement strand
ATCGTCAGCCGCTCAACCGCCGGCCCCCGACCGCACCCCGCCAGCGCCAGACCTGCCGCCCCCACCAGCACCGCCCGCCGCTTCATGTTGCCTCCGGCAACTGGATGGTCGCGGTCAGGCCGTGGGGGACGGTCGCTGACAATTCCAGTCGGCCGCCGATGGCGATGGCGGTCTGGTCGGCGATCGCCAGCCCTAGGCCGGTTCCCTGCGTCTTGCTGGTGCCGCGCCAGAAGCGCTGGGTGGCGAGCGGCAAGTCGGCTGCGGGTAGGCCAGGACCGTTGTCGGAGATCTGGATCAGCAGGCCGTCATCACCCCGGGTTGAGGAGACGATCACCTGGTTGCCGCCGTACTTGATGGCGTTGTCGAGCAGCACTCCGACGAGCTGACCGAGATCATGGTCGTCAACGGCGGCGACGAGCCCCTCCGTGACATCCAGCGAAAGCGTGATGTCAGCAGCAGTCGGCTGCCAGATGTCGATTTCCTCCTGCAGAACGGCCTCGACCAAACAGGTTGCCGAAGAGGATTCGCGCAGACCGTCGGTGATCCGGCTCTCGATCGCGGCGAGCTTCAGCAACCCCGCCAGCACGTCCTCCAGCCGTTCCAGATCATGCTGCACATGAGCCAGCCCAGCCGTCCCAGGATCCATCGCATCGACCCGCAACCGCAACGACGCCAACGGATTCCGCAGCTGATGCGATGAGTCGGCAACCATCTGCCGCTGGACGTCGATCGAGCGCTGAACCGTTGCCCCCATCACCTCGACCGATCGCGCCAACCGCCGCAGCTCCGGCGGCCCGCTCGCCTCCAGCGACTGATTCCACCCACCCGACCGCCCCAACTCGACGACCGCGTCCTCCAGCTGACCCACCGGCCGGATCACCCACCGAGCAGCCTTCGATGCCATGAACAGCAGCAACAACTGAGCCGCCACGGCCGCAGCGCAGATGATCACCCACGACCGCCGCACATCGGCAAGAGCCGATCCAGCATCCACCGCCAGCACCACCGCACCAGCCGGCTCTTGCGGCGACCCAACCGGAGCTGCGATCAAACGATGAGACGAGCTCCACGGCCGCAGTGTGTCGACCGTCAACTGCGGCAGGTCCCGAGCCGCGAGCTCCGCGATCGCGCCCACTCCAGGCGAGGCGGTCGTCATACCGCCAGTCGACACGACCACCTGCCCGGACGCATCGGCCACCACGACAGACTCGTCGTACAGCTCGAAGTGCCGGGCGGCCTCCATCCGCACCTCGGCATAGTCCCCGGAGGCTGCTGCCCGCCCGGCCAATCCCGCGAACCGATCCAGCGTCGCGTTCCGCGCCAGCTGCAAACCCTGCGTCCGTGTGTCGGAAACCGAGTCCAGGAAGGGAATCACCAGCGCCGCCAGCAGCACGAAGGAGACGACCGCGAGCACCCCCATCAGCCGGGCTCTCATGGTTCGAGCCGATACCCGAACCGGCGGATCGTGGTGATCACCGGTCGCCCGAGCTTGCCGCGGAGCTGATGCAGATGCACGTCCAGCGCCTTCGACTTGGTGACGAACGCGTCGCCCCAGACCTCGTCCTGGATGATCTCCCGGCTGACCGCAGTCCCCGCCCGGCGCGCCAGCACAGCCAGTACGTCGAACTCGATCGGCGTCAGGTGGATCGTCGTACTGTCCAAGGTCACCGACCGCAGCCCGAAGTCGATCAGCAGTCCACCCACCTCGTACGTCGTACTGTCCGGAGCCGACCGCCGATACCGGCGAGCCGAGGCCTCGATCCGCGCCAGCAACTCGGCCAGCCGAACCGGCTTGGTCAGGTAATCGTCGGCGCCCAACCGCAACGCCAGTACGACGGACCGTTCGTCGTCGCGAGCGGTGAGCACGATCACCACGACGTCGTCGACCCGGCGGAGTTTGCGGAGCACCTCGAGACCGTCGATATCCGGCAGGCCCAGGTCGAGCAGGATGACCTGGGCCTCCGCGTGCCGGAGCAGAACGTCCTCGCCGCGGCCGACCAGCGTGACTTCGTGACCGTTGGCGCTCAGCACATCCCGCAGTGAACGACCGAGCGTTTCGTCGTCCTCGGCGATGAGTGTGCGCATGGGGTCATTGTGCCGTCGGCGTCCGGGGGCGCTCCACCGGCAGGGCCGACTTCATGCGTCCGCGGGTTTCAGTCATCGTGAGGTAGACGATCAGGCTGATCAGGGCACAGCCGCTCACGTAGTAGTAGAACGACGACTCGTGCCCGGCGTCCTTGAGCCACAGCGCGACATACTCCGCCGTACCGCCGAAGATCGCGACCGTGACGCCGTACGGCATGCCGACGCCGAGCGCGCGGATCGACGTCGGGAACAGTTCGGCCTTCACGATCGCGTTGATCGACGTGTACCCGCTGACGATCACGAGCCCGGCGAGCATCAGCAGGAACGCCGTCACCGGTGTCGCATCCTCGAGGGCGGTGAGGATGGGCACGGTGAGCAGCGTCGCGCCGAGGCCGAAGAAGATCAGCAGCGGACGGCGCCCGATCTTGTCCGACAGCAGGCCACCGACCGGCTGCAGCAGCACGAAGATCAGCAGGGCAAGGAAGTTGATCCAGGTGACCTGCGACTTCTCCAGGCCGGTCGTGTTCACCATGAACTTCTGCAGGTACGTCGTGAACGTGTAGAAGGCGACCGTCCCACCGAGCGTCAGTCCGACGACCGTCAGCACCGCGCGCGGGTGCTTGGCCAGCTCGCGCAGCGAACCCTGCTTGAAGCGACGGTTCTTCGGCTGCGCCTCGAACTCCGCGGACTCGTCCATCGACCGCCGCAGCCAGAACACGATCACCGCGGCCACGGCCCCGATCACGAACGGGATCCGCCAGCCCCACGTCGCCAGGTCCTCTTTCGACAGCGTCTGCTGCAAAGCGATCTGTACGGCGAGCGCCACCAACTGACCGGATGCCAGCGTCACGTACTGGAAGCTGGAGAAGAAGCCGCGCCGGCCCTCGGTTGCGACCTCGGACATGTACGTCGCCGAGGTCCCGTACTCACCACCGACGGACAGGCCCTGCAGCAACCGCGCTGTCACCAGCAGCACAGGTGCGGCGATTCCGATGGTCGCGAAGCCCGGCGTACAGGCGATCACCAGCGACCCGCCCGCCATCAACGTCACCGACAGCGTCAACGCCGCCCGCCGGCCGTGCCGATCGGCGTACCGGCCGAGCAGGAAGCTGCCGACCGGCCGCATCAGGAAGCCGACCGCGAAGACGCCCGCGGTGTTCAGCAGCTGACTGGTGGCATCGCCCTTGGGGAAGAACACCGGGGCGAAGTAGAGCGCAAATGCCGTGTAGACGTACCAGTCGTACCACTCGACCAGGTTGCCCATGGAGCCTTTGAAGATGTTGCTGACGACTCGCCGTGAATCCACGATGCCTCCTCGAACATGAAGTTGCCGCCACTCTCCGGGCTACGGATAGTGGCGGCAACCACACTCAAGGCATCCTTAACGCACCTTAAATCAGATGCTTTCCAAGGCGTCGTTCCAGGTCTTCGACGGGCGCATGATCGCGGCCGCCTTGGCCGGGTCCGGCTGGTAGTAGCCGCCGAGGTCGACCGGCGAACCCTGGACGGCGTTCAGCTCGTCGACGATCGTCTGCTCGTTCGTCGCCAGCGCCTCGGCCAGCTTGGTGAACTCCGCGGCGAGCTCGGTGTCGTCGGTCTGCTTGGCCAGCTCCTGCGCCCAGTACAGGGACAGGAAGAAGTGGCTGCCGCGGTTGTCGATGCCACCGACGCGACGGGTCGGCGACTTGTCCTCGTTCAGGAAGGTCGCGGTCGCCCGGTCGAGGGTGTCGGCGAGGATCTGGGCCTTGGCGTTGCCGGTCGACTGCGCCAGGTGCTCGAAGCTCGCGGCCAGCGCGAAGAACTCGCCCAGGCTGTCCCAGCGCAGGTAGTTCTCCTTGACGAGCTGCTGCACGTGCTTCGGCGCCGAACCGCCCGCGCCGGTCTCGAACAGACCGCCACCGGCCATCAGCGGGACGACCGACAGCATCTTCGCGCTGGTGCCCAGCTCGAGGATCGGGAACAGGTCGGTCAGGTAGTCACGCAGCACGTTGCCGGTCACCGAGATGGTGTTCTCGCCGCGGCGGATCCGGTCCAGCGACACCTTGATCGCGGCCTCCGGCGCCAGGATCTTCAGGTCCAGGCCCTCGGTGTCGTGCTCGGTCAGGTACTTGGTGACCTTGGTGATGATCTGAGCGTCGTGGGCGCGGGTCTCGTCCAGCCAGAAGATCGCCGGGTCGCCGGTCGCGCGCGCCCGGGTGACAGCCAGCTTCACCCAGTCACGGATCGGGTCGTCCTTGGTCTGGCAGGCGCGGAAGATGTCACCGGGCTCGACATCCTGCTCCAGTACGACGTTTCCTTCGCCGTCGACGAGGCGGACGACGCCGGCCGAAGCGACCTCGAACGTCTTGTCGTGCGAGCCGTACTCCTCGGCCTTCTGAGCCATCAGGCCCACGTTCGGCACCGAGCCCATGGTGGCCGGGTCGAACTGGCCGTGCTCGCGGCAGTCGTCCAGGACGACCTGGTAGATGCCCGCGTAGCTGCTGTCCGGCAGTACGGCGAGGGTGTCGGCCTCGGCGCCGTCCGGGCCCCACATGTGGCCCGAGCTGCGGATCATGGCCGGCATCGAGGCGTCGACGATCACGTCGGACGGCACATGCAGGTTGGTGATGCCCTTGTCGGAGTCGACCATCGCGAGCGCCGGTCCGTCGGCGAGCTCGGCGTCGAAGGACGCCTTGATCGCGTCACCCTCGGGCAGGTTCGCCAGCCCGGCCAAGATGCCGCCGAGACCGTCGTTCGGGGTCAGACCGGCCTTCGCCAGCGTCTCGCCGTACTGGGCGAAGGTCTTCGGGAAGAAGGCGCGGACCGCATGGCCGAAGACGATCGGGTCGGAGACCTTCATCATCGTGGCCTTCAGGTGCAGCGAGAACAGGACGTCGTCCGTCTTCGCCTGGGCGACCTTGGCGGTCAGGAACTCGCGCAGCGCGGCCACGTGCATGACCGAGGAGTCAACGACCTCACCGGCGAGGACCGGGATGCTCTCGCGCAGGACAGTCGTCGTACCGTCGGCGGCGACATGCTCGATCCGGAGCGAGCCGTCGGCCTCGATGACCGTCGACTTCTCGGTGGAGCGGAAGTCGTTCTCGCCCATGGTGGCGACGTTGGTCTTGGAGTCGGAGCCGAAGGCGCCCATGCGGTGCGGGTGCGTCTTGGCGTAGTTCTTCACCGAGGCGGGCGCACGGCGGTCGGAGTTGCCCTCGCGCAGCACCGGGTTGACGGCCGAACCCTTGACCTTGTCGTAGCGGGTCTGGATCTCCCGCTCCTCGTCGGTCTTCGGCTCGTCCGGGTAGTCCGGCAGCGCGTAGCCCTGGGCCTGCAGCTCGGCGATGGCGGTCTTGAGCTGCGGGATCGAGGCGGAGACGTTCGGCAGCTTGATGATGTTGGCGCCCGGCGTCTTGGCCAGCTCACCGAGCTCGGCCAGCGCATCCGCGATCCGCTGGTCCTCCTTCAGGAACTCACCGAACAGCGCGATGATCCGGCCCGCCAGCGAGATGTCGCGGGTCTCCACCCCGACACCAGCCTGCCCGGCGTAAGCCTGGATCACGGGAAGGAACGAGTACGTCGCCAATGCGGGCGCCTCGTCGGTGTGGGTGTAGATGATCGTCGAGTCAGTCACAGACCCCACCTTAGTAGGCCTCTAGGCCGGGTCCGGCGTCACGTGGGGAGGCTCACCTCCTGACCGGGGTGGTGGGGTTACACAGCGTCAAGGTCGTCCGGGTGGGCGAGCGTGATTCCGGCCGCCTGGGTGACCGCGGTGGCGAAGGTGAGCGTGTCGATGGGGGAGGAGGCGGCCACAGTCGCGCCGGTCAGGGCGGACAACCCCTTCGTCCCGTCCCAGGTGCAGTTGATGAAGACCGACCCGGCCGCCTTGACCTGGGAGAACTCCACCCCGCTCAGATCGCAGTTGCGGAAGACCGCCCCGGACAGATCCGCCGCGACGAAGTCCGCACCCTGCAGCCGGCAGTCGCTGAACTCGACCTTCTGGAACTTCGCGAACCGGAACGACGCGTAGTCGAGCAGCGTGTCCCGCACCGTCGTGTGCTGCAGGCTCATCCCCGATCCCGCGAACCCGGTCATCCGCGACGACACGATCGCGACCCGGGTCACCGCCGCATCCCGCCACCGCGCATTCGCCACATCGCAGTGCAGCAGCTCGGTGTCCACCAGGATCAGCTTCTCCAGATCCGACCCGGCCAGCTTGCCCTTCGTCAGCCGGCACCCACTGATCTCCAGATGCTCAGCCGTCAGATCGCTCAGATCCACGTCCTCCAACCCCAGATCCAGCAACCGAGTCTCGTCCTCGATCTCCTCCGGCAAGACCAAATCCAACTGAGCACGCAATCTGGGCACAGCAATCTTCCGAGCAACCATGCGAGGAAGGTATCCGGCCCCACCGACAGCCGAACCGCATCCGCCGGCCGGACCCACGAGCTTGCGGGGTCGGCCAAGCCGCATTTGATGGGCGGGCCCATGGGCGTGTGGGTGGGCCAATCGCATGCGGCTGGCCCACCCACAACGGGATGGGTCAGCCCACCAAATGGGTCAGGCGGTGCGGAGGGAGTGAGCGGCGGCGCCGATGATGGCGGCGTGCTCGGTGTCGGCGGTGGCGACGACTTCGAACGGGAAAACGTCGTGGACGAGATCGAAGGCGCCGGAGATGGAACCGCCGAGGACAGTCCGGGTGACGCCGAAGCGGTCGATCCACGGGGAAAGAGCCTCAGCCAGTACGGCGAAGCCGGCGCGGAGCGATTCGGACGCGGCCGACTCGCCGGCGCGGGCTCGGTCGGCGATCTCCTTGACGCCGATACCGGGTTCGTCGGAGCCGGTGCGGGCGAAATAGCGGTGCAGGAGCGCTCGGCCGGAGATCGAGTCTTCGAGCGGGTGACCGTCATATTCGGTCAGGTAAAGCTCACCACCGGGCGGGACACTGCCGCCCTCGCGCACCACGTGGCCGTCCGCCAGGAACGCCGTACCGATGCCTGTTCCGACGGTGACGCCGACTGAGCGTGCGGTGTCGCGGGTGAGACCCGCGGTCCACTCGCCGACGGCGAAGGCCTCGGCGTCGTTCACGAAGACGAGGCGGTCGAGGCCGAGTTCGGTGCGCAGCGCCTTGCCGAGCTGGAACCCGTAAAGCGCGTCGAACTTCGTCTGGCCCTGGTACCAGCCGACGCCGGTCTCGTAGTCGAACGGCCCGGGGATCGCGATCGCGAGCCCCTCGACCGTCGGCAGCCTCCGGGCTGCGGCCGCCAACTGCTCGACCACCTGCTCAGCCGCCTGCTGCGAAGCGAGATCGATCCGCTCCACCACCTCGACCCGCCACCCGTCCGGCGCTACCACTGCCGCCGTGACGTGACTGCCCCCGACCTCCAGAACCGGCACATACATGCGGCCATCATCCATGAACACAGGATCCATGAGGTCGGATGACTGCCGCGATCACCACTGCCCGAAACCGGCGACGGATCCGTTCGCTCGCACGATCATCGACTGGACGGTCGGGCGCAGACCCGGCGTGATCGCGGAGTTGGCGTACCGATACACCCAGTACGTCGTCGCGATTGTCGCCTTGCCGGTCCCCGGCGGCAGCGTCTGCAGGTGGAGCGGGTTGGTCGAGAGGCCCCCGTCGTTGCTGACGCTGACCAGGACCGTCGCGCCCTTGTCGTAGACCCGGCCGAAGACCGAGACCACGCTGCTCCCGGAGGAGAGCTCGGTCTTACGGACGACGAGTCCCGAGTGCTGGCCCAGTGGGAGTTTGAGGGACGGTGCCTTCGGCTGAGTCACGCAGAAGGCGACCTGACTCGGCTCGCCCGGATTGCGGCGCAAGGAGGCCGAGCCGTACTGGTCGGTCAGGGTCACGATCTCCGGCCAGGACCAAGAGTCCTTGCCCAGGCGGCGGCCGCTTGAGGTGTCGCACTGCTTGTAGGCGTCCTGGGACCGCCCTGGCAGGCCGGCCACTTGGGCCTCCTGGTTCGGGAGCACCAGGACGAGTCCACCGGCGAGCAACACGAGGACCGTCATCAGGGTCGCCCCGAGGCCCAGGTTCCGGACCCGCTGGCGGCGGCGGCCGGCGGCGAGGATGACCGCCGGGTCGGGGCTGAAGTAGTTGTCCGAGCGATCGGTCTCCTGGTCCATCAAAGCCTTGAGTTCTCGGGTCATGTCAGCCTCCCTACCCCGGCGAGTTCGGAGAAATGAGCCAGCGCGGGATTCTCGCGCAGCTTTTCGAGCGCCCGCAGGGTCTGGCTCTTGACTGTTCCGGGACGACAGTCGAGGGCCAGGGCGGTACTTCGACGGACATTTCGTCGAAGTACCGCAGTACGACGCAGGCGCGCTGGCGGGGTGGGAGCGTGGCGAGGGCCTGGGTGATGACGAGCCGGTTCTCCAGTACGCCGAGTGGGTCGGAGCGCTCCTGTTCACCTGCGAAGTAGGTTTCACCGCCGACCACCTCCGTACTGGACTTGCGGCGCAGGGCGTCCATCGTGGTCGAGACGACCACCTTGCGGGCGTAGGCGCCGACGCTGCCCTTGCGCTGGATCCGGCTCCAGACGCGGTACAACCGGATCAGTGCCTCCTGGGTCGCGTCCTCGGCCCGCCGCCAGTCCCCGCACAGCAGGTAAGCGGTTCGGCACAGAGCGTTGGCTTGATGGCGCACGAAGTCCACGTAGTCCTGTTCGACATCACTCTTCATTCTTCGCCTCCCCACCCATGCAGCAGTGAACGTGGTGGCCGCGGGCCCCGGTTGCACGATGCGGCACACTTTCTTTCGTGGCTGAATTCATGGTCGACGGCGTGCGGGTCACCTACCACGTTCACGGGACGGGACCGGTCTGCATTGCCCATTCGGGCGGACCAGGTGTCCACTGGCCGTACCTGCGGATGCCGTGGCTGGAGGACCGCCTGACGATGGTCTACCTCGAGCCGGTGGGGACCGGGAGCTCCGACCTCCAACCGGGTGGCGACTACTCGATGGAGGTCTACGCCTCGTACGTCGCCAAGCTGGTCGAGCATCTGGGGGAGCCGAAGGTGTTCCTGCTCGGCCACTCGCACGGTGGCTTCGTGGCGCTGCAGACCGCGCTGGACTATCCCGAGCTGCTGCGCGGAGTGATCGTCTACGACTCGATGGCTTACAACGGGCCGGAGCTCGGTGCGCAGGCCTTCGCCAACATCGAGAAGTACGTCGCCTCCCGGCCGGCCGGCGATGCGCTCGCCCAGCAGGTGCTTGACGCGTGGAACGATTCGCCGGAAGGGCACGACGAGGAGCTGGACGCGCTCGGGCGGCTGCTGCCGGTCTACTTCAAGGACTTCGAGGCGATCGACCCGTCGATCACCGAGTGGAAGAAGCTGGTCGACATCACGGTCGACCCCAACCGCCGGAGCGACCTGTGGGACATCCGCCCGCGCCTCGGCGAGATCGCCGTACCGGTGCTGGTGATCGTCGGTACGGCGGACTTCATCTGCCCGCTGAACTCGGCCCGGGAGCTGGTTGCGGGGATCCCAGGGGCCAAGCTGGTGGTGTTCGAGGAGAGCGGGCACTTCGCTCATGTCGAGGAGCCGGAGCTCTTTCGCGATACCGTACGTAATTTTGTCGCCACGCATTGAAGGCAGCCAGTCGATCTGGCTAAATCGTAGAGTGATTACGTAAGCCAGTGAGGAGGGCCCCATGCGCGCGGAAGCCGGTACGACGTCTGTGGTCGCGGCGCTGAGCGTCGTGGTCGCTGCTGTCGGACACGTGCTTGCGGGTGGCGGTCCGGTTCCGCTGGCGGTGGTTGCGCCGTTGCTGGCGTTGACGGGAGTCTGCTGGCTGCTTGGTGAGCACTTGGCGGATGAGCCGGTGCTGATCGCTGTGGTGCTGGCCGGTGTGCAGCTGTTCGTCCATGTGACGCTCGATGCGGCTCACACAGATCACTCGATGGCGATGTCGGCCGGGGTGAGCGGCAGTGTGCTGATGACGGTTACCCACCTGGCCGCGCTGAGCGCTGGGGTGCTGGCGGTTGGCCGGGCCCACGACTGGGGTCAGCGGGTGGTCCGGATCCTCGCCCGGTTGTGGCCGGTGGCTCCGGTGATCACGGTCGTTCGGGTGCTGAGCGCCGTACTGGTGACTGTTGAGCCGGCGCCGCGGACCGTACGGCGCTGGGCCGGGTCGAACGTGTCGCGGCGCGGGCCGCCTTGGGCGGAGCCAGTTCTGCTCTGACCGGCCGCGTCGCATCGCGGTCGGGTTCATCCCGTGTGACCGCGAAAGGTTCCTACCGCCATGTCCAAGAAGCCCATGTCGAAGAAGCACTGTCTGCGGGCCGGGGCGATCGTTGCCGCGTCCGCCCTTGTCCTCACCGGCGCCGCCGGCTCCGCGTCCGCTCACGTCTCGGTGTCTTCGCCTGATGCCAAGCCCGGTGGGTACGCGAAGCTGATCTTCCGCGTGCCGACCGAATCCGACAACACCTCCACCACCAAGCTGGTTGTCTCGCTGCCCAAGGACACCCCGTTCGCCCATGTCGGCGCGCTGGTGAAGGACGGCTGGAAGGTCGAGAAGACCACCGAGAAGCTCGCCACCCCCGTCAAGGTCGGCGACGTCACTCTGTCCGAGGCGATCACCACGGTCACGTGGACCGCGCTCAAGGGCGGTATCCCGGCGAACGACTTCGACGAGTTCGCGCTGTCGGTCGGCCGGTTGCCCGAGAAGGTGGACGCGCTCAGCTTCCCGGCCGTTCAGACCTACAGTGACGGCGAGGTCGTCAAGTGGGATGCCGCCCGCACCGAAGGTGGCGAAGAGCCCGAACACCCCGCGCCCACTCTGAAGTTGGCCGCTGCGATCACCCCGGTCGCCGCAGCCACTGACACGTCCAAGGACTCGTCCGACCCGCTCGCCCGCGGGCTCGGCGGTGCCGGGCTGCTCCTCGGCCTGATCGGTCTTGGCCTCGGTCTCCGCCCACGCAAGAAGGTGCAGTCGTAGTCGTGCGTCGTCTGACAGCTCTCCTCGTCGCGTCGCTGCTGGCCCTGGTGTTCTCCGCCGGGCCGGCCGCGGCGCACGCCAAACTCGAGTCCATCACCCCCGCCGACGGCTCCACCAACGCCGCCCCACCCTCCAAGGTCGTGCTGACCTTCAACGAACCCGTCGGCAGCAACGGCACCCAGATCCAGGTGAAGTCACCAGCCGGCGTGAATGTTGCCCTCGGCAACCCCAAGGTCCTCGACAATAAAGTCACCCAGCCCGTCGGCGCCATGATCGAAACCGGCCGCTACCAAGTGGAAGCCCGCGTGGTGTCGGCCGACGGCCACCCCATCACCGCCTCCACCACCTTCACCATCACCCACGCCGGTCACGCTCCCGGCGCACCTCCCATCGATCCCACCACCCCCCAACCCGCAGACAACTCGAACGTGGTCACCATCGTCGCCATGTTCCTGGTCATGCTGGTAGTGGTCGCCCTGGCCGTAGTCATCGTCCGGCGCCGCCCAGCCCGATGAGCAACCCCACAGAAACGCCGCGCCTGCGGTTGATCGTCGGCGGGATCGCGGCGGCTGTCGTCGTACTGGTGGTGGCTTTGGTGTTGGCTGGTGGAGCACCGGAGCGGCAGCCTGAGGGGTTGATCGGGGCGGGACTGCCCTTGTCTTGGGCAGTTCCGGTACTGCGATTGCTTGCCGATGGAGCTGCGATTGCGGTCGGGGGCGGGTTGATCACCGCTGCTTGGTTGCTGCCGGCAAATGGTTTGCGGGCGGCCCAGGATGCCGCGATGGCTGCGGGAATCTGGGCACTCGCCAGTGTCGCCGGGCTGATCACGTCAGCAGCCGTCATCCTCGGGATCCCGTTGTCCCACTTGGCCGAGCACGCCTCGATCGCCGGTGGGCTGACTCAAGTGCGAGCGCTCGCGGTGACCGTCGTACTGACTGCCGTGCTGGCTGTTGTGCTGAGTGGGGTTCGGACCGTGCGGGGTGCCCGGGTGGGGTTGGGGTTGGCGGTGCTGGCGTTGATCCCACCGCTTCTCACCGGCCACGGCGCGATCGAGCGAACCACCTTCTGGTCCGTCACCGCGACCACCTCGCTCGTCCTCCACGTGTTCGCCGCGACCGCCTGGATCGGCGGATTGGCCGGCGTACTGCGTTATGCCCGCGACCGAACCGCCGTCGAGCGCTTCAGCACCCTCGCACTCGTCTGCGCGATCGCGATGGGCGTCACGGGGCTCATCACCGCCGAGATCCACCTCGGCGGCCGCGAGGAGGGCTGGGGCCTGATCACCCAATGGGTCACCACCGGGTACGGCGCTCTGGTCTTCGCCAAAACCGTGGCTTTCGCAGCTCTCGTCACGGTCGGCTGGTGGCATCGGAAGACAACCCTCCCCGAGCTCGCGACCGGAAACCCAGCGGCGTTCCGGCGTTTGGCGGCCGTGGAACTGGTGATCATGGCTGCCACGGTCGGACTCGCGGTCGCCCTGTCGCGAACCCCATAGCGTTCGGAGTCGGTGATATGTCAACAGATGTCCGTACTATGGCTTCATGACGGAACCACGCTGGCTGGATGCGCGCGAGGCGCAGCTGTGGCAGGCGTACCGCGACACGCAGCGTGAGCTGACTCGGGTCCTGGAGGGCCGGCTGATCAGCAACTCCGGTTTGTCCGGAGCTGATTACGCTTTGCTGCATCCACTCTCGATCGCCGCGGACGGCATCCTGCGGACCCGCGATCTCGGCCGCTCGGTCGGGTGGGAGCGGAGCCGGTTGTCGCATCAGGTCAGCCGGATGGAGAAGCGCGGGCTGGTCAGCCGCGAGGACTGCGCATCGGATGCGCGCGGCTCGATGGTCCGGCTCACCGACCTCGGCCGCAAGGCCGTCGAGGCGGCCGCGCCCGACCATGTCGAGGCCGTTCGCACGTACTTCTTCGACCACCTCACGACCGCCGAGCAGCAGCAGTTGACCACGCTGTTCGATCGCGTTCTCGGCGGAATCCCCTCCGCGGCCTGCCCGGCCGCCGAGTGTGAAGACCCCGCCACCGACTGCACCGAATAATCCCGCTCGCCCCTGCTCAGGGGAGAGCTCCGTCACAGATGAGTTGACATGTCATCTCATCGGAGTACTTTGGTGACGCGTCATCAAACTTTCTCTCGTGAAGGAATCTCATGCCAAAGATCGCGATCATCCTCGGCAGCACCCGTCCGGGCCGCAACGGCGAAGCCGTCGCCCACTGGGTGCTCGACCGCGCCAAGCAGCGCTCCGACGCCGAGTTCGAACTGGTCGACATCGCGGAGTTCCAGCTGCCGCACCTCGACGAGGCATACCCGCCCGCTATGGGCCAGTACACCCAGCCGCACACGCTGGCCTGGGCCGAGAAGATCGCGTCGTTCGACGGCTTCGTCTTCGTCACCCCGGAGTACAACCACTCCACCTCCGGCGCGCTGAAGAACGCGATCGACTTCCTGTTCGCCGAGTGGAACAACAAGGCTGCCGGCTTCGTCAGCTACGGCGCCGTCGGCGGCGCTCGCGCCGTCGAGCACCTGCGTCTGGTGATGGCTGAGCTCAAGGTCGCCACCGTCCGCGCCCAGGTCACTCTCGCGCTGGCCACCGACTTCGAGAACTACTCGAAGTTCACTCCGCTCCCGCACCAGGAGCCGGCCCTCGACACCACCCTCGATGAGGTCGTCAGCTGGTCCAACGCGCTGGCCACGGTCCGCTGGCTTTGACCTGAATGGAAATGGGTGCTGCCGACCAGGGTGGTGTGGGACGGTGACTGGGCACGGAGGGAGTGCTCATGCGCAGGATCGCCGCCCTGGTTCTGGCAGTTCTCATCGGTACGTCGGCTCTGGTCGTTCCCGCGGGAGGTGTCGTGGCAACGGTCCGCAATCTCGCGGTCGGAGCCACCGCGACCGCGAGTGACAGCCTCGCGAAATTCGAGCCGGGCAAAGCAATCGACGGCAACAGTTCGACGTACTGGGCTGCCTCGGACGGCGCCAAGCCGAAGTGGTTGCGGGTCGACCTCGGCCGGATTCGTCAGCTGACCTCGGTCGAGCAGAACTTCAAGGACGTCGACACGCACTCTTTCCTGATCGAGGGCAGTGTCGACGGAAACGGCTGGTCGGCGCTGCTGGATCGCCGTACCGGTGCTCGCGGTCAGGTCTTCACGCAACCGGTCACCGGCTCGTACCGGTATCTGCGGCTCACGATTACTGGCTCGGCCGCCGGCTACTGGGCCGGCAGTGCCGAGTTCGTCATCACCGGGTACGACGATGAGCCGCGCAATCTCGCTCGTGGGGTGTCGGCCACCTCTTCCTCGCTCGGCCCCGGTTACGAACCGTTCAAGGCGGTCGACGGCGACCCCGCGTCGTACTGGGGTGCGGAGAAGTCCAGCATGCCGCAGTGGCTGATGCTTGACCTGGGCAACGATATTGCGGTCAGCCGGATCGAGCAGTCGTTCGTCGACAACGATCGGTGGAAGTTCCGCGTCGAGGGTTCGCGGGACAAGGTCAGCTGGCAAACCCTGATGGACAAGGACGAAACCGGCCGGGTCTTCGGGCAGGACGTCAATGGCACCTACCGCTATGTCAAGCTCACTGTTTTGAGCAGCGGTGCCGGGCACTGGGCATGCAGTCAGGAGCTCAAGGTCTTTGGCTCCGGCGAACCTGTTACGACCAAGTGGTGGGAGAGCCGTTCGGGGGTGATGCGGTATTACCCGATCTGGCAGAACCTGCGGCTCGACACGATCACCGCGCAGCTGGATTCCCTGAAGGCGCGTGGATTCCGCGCGATCGAGCTCTCCCCGGTGAATGACGGCGACCGCGATCTGTGGGCCGGTTTGCCGGTGATGAATCTCTACGCGATCGACCCCGATATCGGCAGTATGCAGGACTTCGAGGAGTTGCTGGCGGCTGCGCATGCGCGCGACCTGAAGGTCATCATCTTCACGAATCCCGGGTATGCGTCGATCAACTCGCCGTACTTCCAGAAGGCGCAGGACGATTTCCGGAACGGCGTCCAGAGTGTTGAGCGATCGTGGTTCGACATTCGGCCGCAGCGGGGTGAGTATCCGGAGCTGTGGCATTACAGCTCGCGGGCTCAGGGGTACTACTGGGGGACGTGGGACGCCAAGGCGCCGTCGTTCAACTACTCGAGTCAGGCCTGGCTCGAAGAGGCGCGCAAGTACCTGCGGTTCTGGATGGACAAGGGCGTCGACGGGATCGCTCTCGATGCGCCGAACGTCTACCACACAACGACTTTACCGAAGAACAACTACGCGATCACCGACGTACTGCGGAACTACGACGCGTTCATGAACGGTGAAGGGGTGCGGTCGCCGGAGTTCATCTCCGACTGGCACTACAACAGCTTGCAGGACTACGGCATCACGCAATGGGCGGTTCCGCCGGGCCAAGGTTCCAGCGCGATTCTGTCCGCGATCGACTCCGGTGATCCGAGCGGTCTCGAGAACACGCTCAAGAACTACCGCGACCTGATGGTGAACGCCGGCGGTATCACCCAGACCGCGCCGAACTGGGGCCGCACCAACTACCCCGTCGACCGCCGCCTGCTGGAAATCGCGATGCTCACCTCGATGGGCACACTGTTCTACCTGCACAACGACTACTACACGATCCTCCCGGACGAGCAGGAGATCCCCAACTGGTCGGCCGCCCAACGCGCTCTGCTGGACAAGCTGATCCGCGCCCAGAACGCCTCCCCGGCGCTGGCGCCGCTCGGCCTGCGCGTCCGCATCCCCACCAACGACGATCACAAGTACTACGCCTACAAACGCCTCGACAAGTCCGGTACGTCGAAAGCGCTCGTCCTGCTGAATTTCCAGGGAACCCCGCAGACGGTCTCTGTCGACCTCACCGGCACCGGGATCGCCACCTCGCAAACCCCGACAGATCTCGTCGAGTCGCAACCAGGGCCGCCGATCACCGGAACGACGTACCAGGTCCAGCTTCCGGCGTACGGATTCAAGGTCCTGTCGGTCCAGTAGCGGCGGACCGCCAGCACTGACCAACTGGGCCGCCCATCCCCGATTCACGCTCAGCAACTCATCGTCGGGTGCCGATTCGGAGGGTTGATCAGTGGCGCAGGTCCGCCCTCGCGGCTGACGTCGGGCGGCGTGGCGGGGGTGGTGACGGGGAGTGGTCGCGGACGGAAAGTCTGGGACACGCCGTCACGGAGAGCAGTCGGCGGCTGCGGCGGAAAGAATGAGGGCGTCCCGTTCAGATGCGCGCTGAATTGACAATCGTTTTCACTATCGTGAGGATGGTCTGCGTGTCTGATGCGCTGAATCGACGTGGATTTCTGGGCCTGGCCGGCGCGTTGGGGGTGGCGGCTCTGAGTGGTTGTGGGGGCGGTTCTGCGTCCTCGCAGCCGACGGCGGGTGGTCGCCTCCGGGCGGTGTACGCCGGGGGTGGGGCGAAGGAGGTGCTCGACCCGCATGTGCAGAGTTTGTTCGTGGACATTGCGCGGCACAAGGCGATGTACGAGAAGCTGGTTGAGCTCGGGCCGGATCTGAAGCCGGTCGCGCGGCTTGCGGAGAAGTGGGAGCACGACGGCAAGGCGCTGACCTGGCGGTTCACGCTGCGGGACGCGACCTTCCATGACGGCGCGAAGCTGACCGCGGAGGACGTTCTGTACAGCCTCGCGCGGATCGCGGATCCCGCCGTACCGGATCGGGTGGCGCAGTCGTCGTTGGCGACGCTGGATCTGCGGCGGTCGAAGGCGGTTGATCCGCGGACGGTCGAGCTGGTGCTGGCGGCGCCGAATGCGGAGTTTCCGGCGTTGCTGGCCGGGATCGGGACGCAGATCGTGCGGGACGGGTTCAATGATCCGACGAAGCCGAACGGGACCGGCGCGTTCAAGTTCGTGTCGTTCGACGCCGGGCGGTCGATGGTTGCCAGCCGGTACGACGGTTACTGGGATGGCGCGGCACGGATCGAGGAGCTGCACGTGCTGTCGGCCGATGCCGAGGCGCGGGCGAACGCCGTACAAGGTGGTCAGGCGGAGTATGCGAACGACATGACCGCGACGTTCGCGCGGACCGCCGAGGCCGGCAAGTCGGTGCGGATCGTGGCTGCGAAGGCGAGCACGATGCAGGCGTTCGTGATGAAGGTGGATCAGGCGCCGTTCGACAACCCGGATGTGCGGCTCGCGTTCAAGTTGCTGGCGGATCGGCAGCGGCTGGTCGACGTCGTACTGGCTGGGCGGGGGACTGTCGGGAACGACCTGTTCGGTAAGGGATTCCAGTACTACCCCGAGGATTTGCCGCAGCGGGAGCGGGATGTTGACGAGGCCAAGGCGTTGCTGAAGAAGGCCGGGCTGGTCAACAAGGAGATCGAGATCTTCACGGCGGATGCGTCGGCGGGATTCGTCGAGGCGGCGACGCTGTTTGCCGAGCAGGTTGCGGAGGCCGGGGTCAAGCTCAAGGTGACCACCGGGAGCCCGCAGACCTACGCGAAGGACCTGCTGACGAAGGGTGCCATCGGCAACCACCGGTCGGGCGCGATGCCGATCCCGCAGTACGTCGTCGATCGGTTGCTGTCGAAGTCGCCGTTCAATGTGACGCATTGGCGCAAGCCGGCGTTCGATGCGGCGTTTGCCGCCGCGCAGGTGCAGACGGATGAGGCGGCGCGGTCGGCCAAGTACGGCGAACTGCAGCGGACTCTGCATGACGACGGCGGAATACTGGCGTGGGGCCTGCCGGACTACCTGGTCGCGGTCTCGCCGAAGGTGCAGGGGGTGCAGGCGGTGCCGCCGAACACCGTGGACTTCGGCCGGTTCGACAAGGTGTGGCTGGCCTGAATGCGGTCGTACGCCGCTGGGCGGGCCGCACTCGCCGTCGTCCAGCTCGCGGTGCTGTCCGTGCTCGTCTTCATCCTCACGTCATTGCTGCCGGGGGACGCGGCTGACCTGCGCTTCACCGAGACGCTGTCGCCGGAGCAAGTGGATCGGTTGCGCGAGCAGCTCGGGTTGGATCAACCTGCCCCTGAGCGCTTCGTACACTGGTTTTCCGGTGTCCTGTCCGGGGATCTCGGTACGTCGCTCATCAGCGGCGGTCCAGTCAGCTCGATCGTGCGGGATTCGGTCGGCGCTACGCTGGTGCTGACGTTGGCGACCCTGGCTGTCGTGGTTCCGCTGGCTGTTGCCCTCGGCATCTTGATGGGAACGCGCGAGAACGGGCGGCTCGATCGCGCGATCACCTCGGTGACGCTGGCGCTGAGCGCGATCCCGGACTTCGTGATCGCCGTCGTACTGATCGCCGTGTTCTCGCTGAAGCTCGGCTGGCTCCCGGCTACCTGGATCGGCAGTTCGTTGCTGGCGTCCCCGATCCTGCTGGTGCTCCCGGTGACAGTGTTGCTGGGTCGCACAGTTTGCCTGTTGTCCCGCCAGGTCCGCGCCGGCACCATCACCGCGTTGAATGCCGAGTACGTCGTCCAGGCCCGCCGACTGGGTATCCCGCGACGCCGGTTGTTGCTGCGGCACGTGCTGCCGAATGCCGCCGTACCGGGGGTGCAGGAGCTGGCGCGAACCGGCGACACACTGCTCGGCGGAGTCCTCGTCGTCGAAGCGATCTTCGCCATCCCAGGTTTCGCGACCGCGCTGGTGGACGGCGTCGAAACCCGAGACATCCCAACAGTCCAAGGCCTGACCCTCGTTCTCGCCGTCGCCGCGCTCCTCATCAACCTCGTCGCCGACTTGGTCTGCAACCGCCTGGTCCCGCGAACGGAGCTGCTCCGATGAGGGCCCGGATTCCGTTGGCGATCTCGGTGGTACTCGTCGTCGTGCCGCTGTTCATCGCTCTCTTCGGGCCGCTCATCTCGGTGGACGCCAGCAAGGCCGGTCTGCCGTACGCACCTGACGGGATGCTCGGGACGGATGGGTTGGGACGGGACGTGCTGGGGCTCTTGCTGGTGGGTGGGCGGACGGCGCTGGGGATGGCGTTCGGAGCTGTAGTGATCGCTTACATGGTTGGCGGGCTGATCGGGCTGGTGGCTGCATCCACCCGGCATCGGTGGCTGGACGAGCTCTTGATCCGGCCGCTGGATGTGTTGCTGCCGTTGCCGTCGCTACTGGTGATCAGCGTGGTTGCGGTGGGATGGCAGGCGTCCGCGTTGGCGATCACGGTGGCGGTTGCCATGGTGAATGTGCCGACCGTCGCGCGGTTGGTGCGGGCGGCCGCGCTGGACGCTGCAAGCTCGCCGGTGGTCGAGGCGCTGCGGATGCAGCGTGAGTCGTGGGTGACCATCCAACTCGGGTACGTCGGTCGTGCGGTCATCGGTCCAGTCGCAGCCGACATCGGTACCCGCATCACGCTCGCCGTGTTCTTGGTTGCCTCGGTCAACTTCCTAGGTCTCGGGCTGAGCCCGACCGCCTCCGATTGGGCCGTCAGCGTCTCCCGCAACCGCGAAGGACTGCTCCTTCAGCCGTGGTCGGTCCTAGCGCCCGCCCTCCTTCTAGTCTCCTTCACCCTGGGCTTCAACCTCCTAGCCGACCGCCTGGTTCACCGAACCCGCCGTCTGGCGGTGAGCCCCGCATGAACATGTCGGAGAAGGCGGGAGCGCCTGCTGTGGTCGCACGGGTGCGCGGGCTCGGGGCCTTCGCGGGCTCGGCGGTTCTGGTGGACGGCGTCTCCTTCGATGTTTACGCCGGTCAGGTGACCGCACTCGTGGGCGCTTCCGGGTCGGGGAAGACGACTTCGGCGCTTGCTCTCTTGGGGGAGAGCGGTAGCGGCGTGCGGCTTGAGGGCGAGGTGATTGTCGACGGCGAGACTGTTGTTGACGGCAACGGTGTGACTGCGGCGGCTTCACGGCTTCGGGGGCGGATCGTTGCTTACATGCCTCAGCATCCCGGCAGCGCGCTCAATCCGGCGCGGCGAGTGGGGGCGACCCTCAAGGAGCTCGAGCGGTTGCATCATCCGGGGCAATCCACCGTGGAGGATGCGCTCAGGGGAGCGCAGGTTCCCGGGGACCGTGGGACGCTCAAAAGGTTTCCGCATCAGTTCTCGGGCGGGCAGCGGCAGCGGGTGGCGCTGGCGCAGGCGTTGACCTGCCGCCCCAAGGTGCTGGTGCTGGACGAGCCGAGCACCGGCCTTGACTCGATCACGAGGCTGCAGCTTGCCGGTGAGCTGAAGGAGCTCGCCGAAAACGGCCTCGGCATCCTGTTGCTCAGTCACGATCTCGGGCTGGTCCGCGAGCTCGCGACGCACGTCGTCGTACTGAATGCCGGCCAAGTGATCGCCTCCGGCGGCACCGAGGTTCTCCCACCCAGCTGGGAACCGCAGTCAACGGGAACCACCACCCCCGGCCAACCGTTGCTCCAGGCAATGAACCTGTCTGCGTCGATCCGCCCGAGGGGCCGCATCCCGGTCCTGCACGGAATCGATCTGACTGTCGAGTCAGGCAGCAGCGTCGGCATCGTCGGTCGCTCCGGTAGTGGCAAGACGACCCTCGCTCGCTGCCTCGCCGGTCTGCACGAGCGCAGCACAGGACGAGTACAACTCGACGGTGAACCACTCCCCGTCCTTCGTAAACGCACCCGCGAGCAGAATCGCCGGGTCCAGTACGTCTGGCAGGAAGTCCGCGGCTCCTTCGACGAGCGCCGTACGGTCGATCAACAAGTCGCCCGCACAGCCCAGCGCCTCCGCGGCCTGGCCCCAGACCGCGCCCACGCCGAAGCCGTTGCCACGCTGGCGAGACTTGGCGTCTCGGCGATCACGGCGGCCCGTCCACCCAGTCGACTCTCCGGCGGCGAACTCCAACGCGCGGCCTTGGCGCGAGCAGTCTTGGCCGAGCCCGACGTACTGATCTGCGACGAGATCACCACCGCACTCGACGACGACGGTACGGCGCTCGTCGTCGACCTGCTCGCCGAACTGAAGAGCCGCGGTACGGCGCTCGTCTGGATCGGGCACGACCTTGGCCTGGTGGCCGCCGTCACCGATCACGTGCTGGTGATCGACGACGGCCGGATCGTCGAGCAAGGCCCACCCGCGACCGTGATGACCGCACCACACCATGAACTGACCCAGCGGCTGGTGAGCGCAGCCCAGCTGGGTCGGAGCGAGACTCCGCCCACCCCGCCCTCCGATACTGCCGACACGAGGAGCGAACCGCGGCGATGAAGTCTGCGCGACTGCACGACCATTTGGCCGAGGCGATCAAGGACCCGGACCCGATCAGGGTCGGGGACGACCTGATCTGCCTGCGGTTCGAGACGATGAAGGTGCACTCCGCGCTCGGCGCCGTCCGGCATCTGCTGGAGACCGGTGCGGTCCGGCCGGGGGACACGCTGATCGACAGTTCGAGCGGGATCTATGCGCATGCGCTCGCGCTGGCCTGTCATCGCTACGGGATGCGATGTCACATCGTCGGCTCGACCACGGTGGATCGGACCCTCAAGATCCAGTTGGAGATCCTCGGCGCGACCGTCGAACAGGTCCCGTCCTCGAACAACCTGCACCTGGACCAGAACCTGCGCGTTCGCCGGATCGGCGAGATCCTGCGCGACAACCCGTCGTACCACTGGATGCAGCAGTATCACGACGACATCCACTACCTCGGGTACGGCGCTGTGGCCGACCTGGTCGCGGATCTCGTTCCAGACGGTCCTATCTGCCTGGTCGGCGGCGTCGGAACCGGCGCATCGACCGGCGCGATCGCGGAGTATCTACGCAATCGCGGGCGCGACGTGAACCTGGTCGGCGTTCAGCCCTTCGGGAGCATCACGTTCGGGGCCGGGCATACCAAGGATCCGGAGATGATCATCGCGGGGATCGGGAGCTCGATCGAGTTCCGCAATGTGCGGCATGAGCTGTACGACCGGCTGCACTGGGTGTCGTTCGACTACGCGATGTCCGCGGCCGTGGACTTGCTCCGGACCTCCGGTGTCTTCGCCGGGCTGTCGGCCGGAGCGGCGTACCTGACTGCGCTGTGGGAGCACAACTGCGACAGCGCGCGCACCCACGTGTTCCTGGCCGCCGATACCGGCACCCGGTACGTCGACTCTGCTTTTTCCCGGTATGCCGAGGCGTTGCCGATGGCGTCGATGCGGCCGCAGGAGATCGACTCGCTGGATGAGCTCGCCGTGCCGTGGTCCGCGATGTCGTGGGATCGCCGGCAGCCTGCGGCGCTGCGGCGCGAGGAGTTTCCTTCCGCGACCCCGTCGCATTAACGTAGGTGAGGTGACGGGGTATGTGCTGCTCGAATCGTTGTTCACGGCCACTGAAGTCGAGCGCCTGCGCGCGGTGGCCGAGCAGGTGCATGTCGACGTCGTTGCCGCAGCCGAAGCGGGTGAGACCGACGTGACGGTGTGGCCGGACGGGCACCGGCTGGAGAAAGTCCGCGGTACGACGATCCACTGGGAGCCGGATGCGGTCGGCAAGGCGGTGCGCAGCCTGTCGCCGGTGTCGCAACTGCACCCGGCGCTGGATGCCTTGTGGGACGAGTCGCGGCTCGTTGACCCGATGAGTGCGCTGATCGGGGCGCGGGCCGGTCGGTTCGTGGCGAAGCTGAACTTCAAGCGGGCCGGGGTCGGCTCGGAGTTCGCCTGGCATCAGGACTTTCCGTACTGGTACTGCTGCGCCGGCGACGCCGCGTACGACATCGCCACCGCGATCGTCATGCTCGACGACAACACCGTGGCGAACGGTGCCATGACGCTGATCCCCGACAGCCCTGCCGAGGGCCCGGTACGGCGGGATCCGCTCGAGCCGACCGGTTTGCTCGTCGACCCAACCGCCGTCGACGTGTCCCGCGCGGTCACTGTCGAGGCGCCGGCCGGTTCGGTGCTGATGTTCCCCGGGCTGATGGTGCATCGGTCCGCGCCCAACCGCACTGCCTCCGACCGCCGCTCACTCCTGTACTGCTTCCAGCCAACTGGTCGCCCCGAGTTGTCCGCCCTCACGTACGACCCCGAAAGGCTGGCCGCCCTGCCATGACCGTTTCCGAACTCACCCAAGCCGTCCTTGCCGGTCACCACGGTCCCGACCCGGCCACGCTCTCCATCACCAGCGCCTTCTGGCTGCACCACACAACACGCCTCCCGGGCGCCGACGTCACCTATCGCAACTACTACGTTTTGCTCCGTGTCGGCGAGGTCTTCGGCGCCTGCTCCTTCGAATCCGGCGAGCTCGATCCGGCCTACTGCGCAGAGACGTCCGGTCGCACGCTGGCCGACGTACTGGAATCCGATGACCCACTGCCCGTCCGCATCGCCGCGCTGGACGCCTACCTCGCCGCAGTCGAGCCTCACCACTTGGCCGCGAGAGCCGAGGAAGTCATCCTTCCAGCCGGTACGCCGGACATCCGCGCCCGCGCGCGTGATGCCGCAGTGGCCGGCCTGCTCGACGTTGCCGACGGCACCAAGGTCGCGCTGATCGGGGTCGTCAACCCGCTCGTCGATGCGATCACCGAACGCGGCGGCATTTGTCTGCCCTGCGATTTCAACCTCCGCGAGACTGCCTCCGGACTGCCGGTCTCCCGCGACATGATCGAGGTTATCGATGCCGCCGATGCTGTTGTCGCGACCGGAATGACCTTGTCCAACGGCTCTTTCGACATCCTCCTGAGTCGTTGCCGTGAGCAATCGAAGCCACTCGCCATCTATGCTCAGACCGGAAGCGCCGTGGCCCGCGCCTTCCTCGGCTTCGGCGTCACTGCCCTGTCGGCGGAACCCTTCCCCTTCTCGCAGTTCTCCGCCCGCCCCACGTCCCTCTACCGCTACAGGACCGATCTATGACCACCACCTCTTCCCTGCAAGAAACAGAAGTGCCGAGCGATTGGCGGATGGCTCGGCGGCTCTGGCCGTTCCTGCTGGCCTCGACCGTGAGTCTGATTCCGTTCACGGTCTTCGGGATGTATCTGGTGCCGATCGCGGCAGCGGCGGACGGCAAGGTGGCGGAGATCGGCGGGCTGCGGGGGCTCGGTGGTCTGGCTGCTTTGGTTGTCGGGTTCGCATTGGCGCCGTTGATCGATCGCTTGGCGCGTGAGCTGGTGGCGGCCTGTGGGCTGGCGTTGCTCGGCGTCTCCGCGCTATTGGGTGCTATCGGCAACGTTTGGGCCTTGGCCGCGTTCTGTTTGTTGATCGGGGCATCGACCTCGATCCTCGGCCCGTCGATCGGGGCGGCGGCGGCCGACCGGTTCAACACCCCGGCCGCGGCTGGGCGGGCGGCGACTTTGGTGTCCGCGACCACGTCGGCAATGGCAATGCTCGCTGCGCCGGTGCTCGCCGTACCGGGGATGTTGTGGGGGTGGCGTGGAAACTTGATCGCTGCGGCGGTTGTGTCGTTGACGTTGTCGGCCGCGTTCTTCTGGCGCGGTCGTGGCCGGAAGGCGCCGCTGCGTGCTGACGGTGCGCCGCGGATGAGCTACCTCGCGACGTATCGCGAGCTGGGGCGGATTCCGGGCGCCGTACCGCTGCTTGTTGTCGCGATGCTGCGGACGGCTGCGTTCATGGGGTATCTGGCGTATCTGGCGGCGTTCTATGACGACAAGTTCGACCTGGCGCCGGGCTGGTTCGCGCTGGTGTGGTCGCTGAGCGGGGCCTCGTTCTTCCTCGGCAACCTGCTGATCGGTCGCTACCTCTCGACGGACCGGCCGTGGATCGGGCCGGAGCGGATGCTGCTGCTCGGCCTCGGCGTCGCGCTCGTCAGCATCGCGGCGTTCTACTTCTCGCCGACCCTTCCGCTGACGCTCATGCTGACCGCGCTGATGGGCGCCAGTCACGCCACCGTCGCTGCCTGTGTCACCACTCTGCTCGTACGGCGAAGTGGCGACCTGCGCGGATCGGCGCTCAGCGTGAACGCGGCCGGGATGAGCATGGGGACGTTCCTCGGCGCCGGACTGGGCGGACTCGGGCTCGGCCTCGGTGGTTACCCCGGGACGGCCCTGACTTTCGCCTCAATCACCCTGGTTGCGGTCCTTTGCGCACTGCGCGTGCGCCGTTAGGCGATATATCGTCCTGTCTTATGGAGAATCTGCCCGACCGCCCGAATCCGCATGCGCATCTGCGCGCGTCCGATATCGACCGTGACCAGGTCGTCGACGTACTGCGGGACGCGCTGATGACGGGCCGGCTGACCCAGGACGAGCACGCCGAACGGCTCGAGCATGCCCTGCAGGCCCGCACCCTCGGCGAGCTCGAGCCGATCACCAGTGACCTCCTGCAGCACCCGATGCCGCTCAGCGCACCGCCCGTGCCGGCCCGGGTCGCGTCGAACAGCCCGGTCCCGATCGAGGAGCCGGCCAACCCCGACGACAGCTTCACCACCTTGGTCGCGATCTTCGGTGGCGTGGAGCGCAAGGGCAGTTGGCGGGTGAAGCGCCGT
Source organism: Kribbella antibiotica (assembly GCF_004349055.1). GTDB lineage: Bacteria > Actinomycetota > Actinomycetes > Propionibacteriales > Kribbellaceae > Kribbella > Kribbella antibiotica. The sequence continues at coordinate 6,924 of NZ_SMKX01000102.1, read as the reverse complement.
ACGAATGCCTTTGCGGTGTTCGGCGGCCAGGACCTCGACATGACCGATGCCGTCTTCGAGGGCCGCGAAGTCACCATCTGGGCCTTCGCCGTCTTCGGCGGGATCGACGTCACGGTCCCCGAAGGTGTCACCGTCCGCAATGAAGGCGTCGGCATCTTCGGCGGCTTCGCCGCCAACGGCAGCGACACCCCGCACCCCGACGCACCCACCGTCGTCGTCAAGGGCCTGGCCCTCTTCGGCGGCGTCGGCGGCCAGTCCGCCGCCAAACGCCACAAGAAGCGCTTCAAAGGCCACGGCCAACTCGGCCACTGACCTTTAGATCCAGGTCTTGAACCACATCCGGCTGAGCCAGTCGGGGTGGGGGAGGACCTGGTCGGTCAGGATCGGCCAGATGTAGGCGAAGTTGAGGACGACCAGGACGACGAAGGCGCCGACGATGGCGCTGCCGATCAGGCGGCGGGGGGCGGCCGTGCCTTCGAGGGTTTTGGCGGGGCCGAGGATTTTGCCTAGGACCAGTGCCACCGCCATCACGGTGAAGGGGATCATCGTGACGGCGTAGAAGAAGAAGATCGGCCGGTCGTCGTAGGCGAACCAGGGCACCCAGCAGGTGACGAAGCCGATGATCGGGATGCCGAAACGCCAGTCGCGTTGAGCGATCCACAGGACGACGGCGGCCAGCAGGGCCAGGGAGCCGGCCCACCACAGGACCGGCGTACCGATGGCGGAGATCACCGAGAGGCAGTTCGAGCCGGCGGGCGGGTTGCAGCCGGTGGTGCCGGGTTTGATGTCGTTGACGGCGTCGAAGCCGATCGGGCGGGCGATGATCGGCCAGCCGGCCGGGTTCGAGGAGTACGGGTGGGTCGCCTTCTTGATGTAGTCGCCGGTGTGGAACTCGTAGACCTCCTGGTGATAGTGCAGGAGGGACCGGAAGTCGTCGGGGACGACCTTCATAATTCCGGTGGCTGGGTTCTTCGAGGCGTAGTCGTGGTCGTAGGCGTTGTCGTGCAGGAGCCAGCCGGTCCAGGTCGCGGTGTAGGTGATGATCGCGACCAGCACGATGCTCAGGAACGCCGGTACGCCGTCGACCAGCACCGACTTCACGAATGCGAACCGACCGCCGAGCGCGCGACGGGCGCCGAAGTCCCAGGCGAACACCAGGATGCCGAAGGCGGCGAGCACCCAGACCGCGGACCACTTGGTGCCGAGCGCGAGCCCGAAGCAGACACCGGCCAGGATCCGCCACGGCCGGATCAGCAGCCAGCGGCCGAACTTGCCCTGCTCGTCGGGCTGCAGCGAGTCGGCGTGCCGCCGACGGGTCCAGTCGCGGTCACAGACCAGGCAGGAGACCGCCGCGACCAGCCAGAACGCGAGGAACACGTCGAGCAGCGCGACCCGCGACATCACGAAGTGCAGACCGTCGACCGCGAGCAGCAGACCGGCGATCGCGCCGATCAGTGTCGAGCGGGTCATCCGCCGTACGGTCCGGATCACCAGGAGAACAGTGAGCGTGCCGAAGAGCGCCGGCATGAAGCGCCACCCGAAGGGCGTCATACCGAAGAGCTGCTCGCCGGCCGCGATCATCCACTTGCCGACCTCAGGGTGCACGGTCAGGCTCGGAGTCGGCTCGAAGACGTTCAGGTTCCCGGCCAGGATCGCCTTGTCGGCGGCACCCTCGGGATTGTTGATGAACTGCCGCGCGTACCCGAACTTGAGCAGGCTGTACGCGTCCTTGGCGTAGTACGTCTCGTCGAAGACGAACTTCACCGGGTTGCTCAGGTTCCAGAACCGCAGGAACCCGGCCAGCACGGTGATCGCGAGCGTCGCGATCCACCCGCCCTCGAAGTCCTTCGGCATCGCCGGATACAACCGCTCCCGCAGCGACGGCAACCGCCGTCCGAGCACATCCCTGCCCAGCGCCTCGCGCTCCTCGGCAGTGTCCTCCCGCCGCGCAGTCCCGTCCTCGATCAAGGCAGTCACGCCCGCCATCGTACGGAGCCCGGAGTCACACCGCCTCCTCCCCTCGAACGAATGCTGCGATGATGGCCGGTGTGACCGGGCGATTGGTGTTGGCGGGGACGCCTATTGGGGACTTCTCGGATGCTTCGCCTCGGTTGGCGCGGGTGTTGAGTGCGGCGGATGTGGTGGCTGCGGAGGATACGCGGCGGCTGCGGCGGTTGACGACTGATCTGGCGATCACGCTGAGCGGGCGGGTGATCAGCTACTTCGAGGGGAACGAGCGGGAGCGGACGCCGGAGTTGCTGGCGGCGCTGCAGGCTGGGCAGACCGTGGTTGTGGTGACCGATGCGGGGATGCCGAGCGTTTCGGATCCCGGTTACCGGCTGGTTGCGGCGGCGATCGAGGCTGAGATCGAGGTGACCGCCGTACCGGGGCCGTCGGCGGTGCTGACCGCGCTGGCGTTGAGTGGGTTGCCGGTGGATCGGTTCACGTTCGAGGGGTTCCTGCCGCGGAAGCAGGGGGAGCGGTCCAAGGTGCTGGCGGCGCTGGCGGACGAGCCGCGGACGATGGTGTTCTTCGAGGCGCCGCACCGGCTGACCCAGTCGCTCGAGGCGATGGCCGAGGCGTTCGGCGGCGATCGCCGTACGGCGGTCTGTCGTGAGCTCACGAAGACGTATGAAGAGGTCAAGCGCGGCCCGGTCGCGGATCTCGTCACCTGGTCGAAGGACGGCGTACGGGGTGAGATCACCGTCGTTGTCGCCGGTGCGAGCCCGGATCGCATCCTGACGGCCGAGGATCTCGCGCGCGAGGTCGCGACCGATGAAGAGGCGGGCACGCCGCGTAAGCAGGCGATCTCCGACGTCGCCAAGCGGTTCAACGTCCCGAAGCGGACGGTGTACGACGCCGTACTGGCTGCGCGAGACCCCGGTAAATAGGACTGGCTCGCACCACTACCCTTGAGACATGTCCGACAAGGCCTATTACGTCACCACCCCGATCTACTACGTCACGGCACCGCCGCACATCGGCAGCGCCTACACGACGGTCGCCGGGGATGTCCTGACGCGCTGGCACGCACAGCGCGGTGAGCAGAAGTGGTACCTGACGGGTACCGACGAGCACGGCGAGAAGGTGTTGCGCAGCGCCGAGGCGCAGGGCATGTCGCCGCAGGATTGGACGGACAAGCTCGTCGAAGAGGCCTGGAAGCCGGCCTGGGTCGACATCGACGTCCAGTACGACGACTTCATCCGGACCACCGAGCCGCGGCACACCGAGCGCGTCCAGGAGTTCGTCCAGAAGCTGTACGACCAGGGCGACGTCTACAAGGGGCAGTACGAGGGCCTGTACTGCGTCGGCTGCGAGGAGTTCAAGCTCCCGGCCGACATCAAGACCGCCGAGGACGGCACCCAGCTGTGCCTGATCCACGGCACCGAGGTGGAGACGCTCTCGGAGACCAACTACTTCTTCAAGCTTTCCGCGTACGCCGACCGGCTGCTCGCGCTGTACGAGTCGCAGCCCGGCTTCGTGGCGCCGAGCAGCGCGCGCAACGAGGTGATCGCGTTCGTCAAGCAGGGTCTGCAGGACCTGTCGATCACCCGCTCGACCTTCGACTGGGGCATCCCGGTCCCGTGGGACGAGAAGCACGTCCTTTATGTCTGGGTCGACGCGCTGCTGAACTACGTGACGGCCGCCGGGTACGGCGCTGATCCGGAGCGTTTCGAGAAGCTCTGGCCGGTGAACGTTCACCTGGTCGGCAAGGACATCCTGCGCTTCCACGCAGTGATCTGGCCGGCGATGCTGATCGCCGCGGGACTGCCGGTGCCGCAGCAGGTCTTCGCGCACGGCTGGCTGCTCGTCGGTGGCGAGAAGATGAGCAAGTCGAAGCTCACCGCGATCGCCCCGCACGAGATCACCGACCACTTCGGCTCGGACGCCTTCCGCTACTACTTCCTGCGGACGATCCAGTTCGGCTCCGACGGTTCGTTCTCCTGGGAGCACCTGAGCGCGGTCTACACCTCCGAGCTCGCGAACGGCCTGGGCAACCTGGCCAGCCGCATCGCCGCCATGGTCGGCAAGTACTTCGACGGCTCGCTGCCCGAGGCGACTGACCACGGACCGGCCGAGCAGGCGCTGGCCGACAAGATGGCCCAGGCGGTTGCGACGGCTGAGCAGGCGATCGAGACCCTCGCGTTCCACGACGCGCTGGCCGCGATCAACGACCTGGTCGGCGCGGTCAACGGCTACGTCTCCGAGCAGGAGCCGTGGAAGGTGGCCAAGGACGACTCCCAGCGGGAGCGCCTCGCCACCATCCTGTACTCATCCGCCGAGGTTCTGCGGGCGGTCGCCGTACTGCACAACCCGACGATGCCCAAGGCGGCCGCCAATCTGTGGCACCTCCTTGGTGCGGAGGCGAAGCTCGGCTCCCTGGCCGACCAGCGCGTCCAGGACGCCGGCACCTGGGGCCAGCTCCCGGCCGGCTCAGTGCTGACCAAGGGCGACCCGCTCTTCCCGAGGCTCGAAGAGGCTTAAGCCACGGTTGTTGCGTGATAGAGCGCAGCGGCCTGAGTTCGCGTGGCCACATCCAGTTTCGTGAGGATGTTGGCCACGTGGAACTTCACTGTCGATTCGCTGATGTGGAGTTCGTCGGCGATGGAGCGGTTGCGCGAGCCTTCCGCGATGCGCTCCAGAACCTCTATTTCCCGGGAGCCGAGAGCGGCCAGCGGGTCCTCGAGCGGTTGTGGGGTGGCGCTGGCTTTGAGGGCGATGCGGGCGGTCAGGCCCCAGCCGGGGACAGCCTCCAGCTCTAGCTGGCCGTCGCCGAAGCGGAGTCGCTCCGAGAGCTGACCAAGCACCAGTACGCCGTTCAGCTCGCCGGGACCGTCATCGCGAACCGTCGCATGGAGGTCGGTCCCGTCCCATTGCCAGCCGACGCGGATTCGCCGTACCGGGTCTTGGGTGAGCATGGCGAGGACGACTGAGCGGACCGCCACCCGGGCGGAGTGGGCGAGCTCGCCGGGGACCAGCTTGTCGTTGCCCGGGGCATCGAGTTCCAGGTCGACGGTGGTGTGGCGGAGCAGGCCGCGGAGCGAATCGGCCAGCCGGTCGAACGCCTTACCGGCCGGCTCTTCACCGTGGTAGCGCTGGTCCTGCCGAGTGTCGGTCCGCAGCTCCGACAAGGCGTTGAGGGCCAGCTCGACCGCGTTGTTCCGGGCGGTCGCGTCGTCGACCCGCTGGTTTCGCAGTACGCCGAGGAGGGTGGCGAGCGTGGCTGCGTGGGCCTCGCCCAGTTCCGCGGCAACCTCGAACCGCGCTCCCGCGACGGCCCGGGACTGGGCGGTCACGCTGGGCTCGCCGCTCAAGGTCAGGCGGTACATGTGGATCGTGATGAGGTCCCACAGCGGCTGGATCAACGCATCCACGTCAGGCGTGGCGTTCTTCTGCAGGAGCAGGAGGACCGAGCCGCGCGGGGCGCGATCGCTGGCGACAGCGAGCGCGTGGTGCTCCTCGTCGGCGATGGTCAGCACGCCGTGCCAGGGGCGGCCGGCGGTCACGGTACCGAGGAGACCGGCCAGCTCGGCACCGGTGATCGCCCGGGCGAGCGTCGGCTCGCCGTACGTGTAGACCGGGGTGGTGGCGCACTGGCTGGCCAGCTGGGCGACCGCGCGGTGCGGGATCACGTCTTTGAGCGCTGCCGACAGCCTGTGCAGCAGCTCGTCCGGCGGACCGTCGAGGATCTGCGCCGCGACCGCGAGTACATCATGCATGGCTTCGAGCGTACGTCGGTTGATGCATCTACCCGGCTCGCCTTTCGGGCAGTGGACAACTGTCCGTTCGGCCAGTCGGGAATAACGCTCCCTGGTAGAGCATTCAATTGAAGCATCAAGCAAATCTTCTGGAGGTAGGAATCATGCAGGCGGTTGTGTTCGAGGAGTTCGGCGGTCCCGAGGTACTGGCGGTCCGCGACGTACCGGAGCCGCACGCAGGGGCCGGTCAGGTTCGGATCAAGGTCCACGCCGCCGGCGTGAACCCGCTGGACTGGAAGATCCGCCGCGGCTACTTCCAAGGCATGATCGACGTCACCTTCCCGGCGACGCCGGGTGTCGAGGTCGCCGGTGTGGTCGACGAGGCCGGCGAGGGCGCCGCCTTCGCGGTCGGTGACGAGGTCGTCGGCTGGGGCGCCACCGGCGCGTACGCCGAGTATGCGATCGCCGACAACGTGACGCTGAAGCCCGCGGGTCTTTCGTGGGAGCAGGCCGTCGCTCTGCCGGTCGCAGGTGAAACCGCCCAACGCGTGCTCGACCTGCTCGGCGTGAAGTCCGGCGAAACCATCCTGATCCACGGCGCAGCAGGAGCCGTCGGTTCGATCGCCGTACAGCTCGCGGCCGCCGCAGGCCTGACTGTGGTCGGCACGGCCTCCCCGCGCAATCACGACTTCGTCCGCTCGCTGGGCGCAACGCCGATCGAGTACGGCGACGGCCTCGTCGATCGCGTCCGCGCAGCCGCACCCCAGGGCATCGACGCAGCCTTCGACACCGCAGGCCAGGGCGGCCTCAAGGAGTCGATCGAACTGCTCGGCGGCCCCGAGCGCGTCATCACGATCGCTGACTTCAGCGCCGGTGAGCTCGGCATCCACGCCTCGGCTTCGGGCACCGCCACCCCGGAAGAGGTGCGCGCCGGCCTCGACGCCCAGCTCGCCGCAGCAGCCTCCGGCAAGCTCACGGTTCGCGTCGCCGACACCTTCAGCCTGGCCGACGCGGTCAAGGCCCAAGAGATCAGCGAAGACGGCCACGCTCAAGGCAAACTCATCGTCCAGCCGTAGTCGGTGAGCAGAGCCGGACCGCCCCCACTCACAGTGAGAATGGTTGGCGTGGTCCCGCAGCGGTCTTCCTGACTCACCCACTCACTGACTTCGGGTCTTCAATTGGATCTGTCGGTCGACTCGCTGCGGGACCACGTCTGCACCCACCC
>NZ_SMKX01000101.1 GCF_004349055.1 Kribbella antibiotica | reverse complement strand
AGCCGGGGCGGGGCGGGCCTGCGTGCTTAGGGCATGGCTGAGTGATCCACGGGGCATGGCCGCGTGGATCACTCAGGGGTGGTAGAGGTTTTAGGGGCCTGCTGCTGGGGTGGCGTTGGTTGCCCAGGGGTCGGTGTAGTTGGGCACGTGTGCGAGTAGTCGGGCGCGGAAGGCCTCGCGCTTAGCGTCCCGTTCCGAGTTGGCCAGGGCGCTGACTGTCGTGAGCCCGTCCGGTTGCTCGTGTCCCGGGTTGCTGCTGACACCGGCCCCGCCGTTGAGGCCAGAGCCACCACTGCTGGTGCTGCCCGCAGGCGTCGCCCAGCTGAGAGCGGCTGCCAGAACAGCAGGGTCGATTGGTGATGGGTCGGCCCAGCTCGGACGAGTCACCTGGACGATGCCCCCGGTGATCGATACTGCCCACTGCCCCGCATGCACAGCCCGGTGATGCGACGCACACAGCAGCACCAGGTTGTGCATGCTGGTCGGCCCGCCGTTGGCCCAATGAATGATGTGATGCGCATGGCACATCCACGGCGGTGCTTTACACACCACGCAGCCTTTGTCGCGTTTGATCAACGCCCGCCGCATGTACCGGTTCACGAACCGTTGCTCGGTCCCAACATCCAGCGGCTGCGAATCCCCACCCAGAACAATCGGCAAGATCGCGGCATCACACGCCAGCAACCGCACCGCCGAGGCGGACAGGTTGTTCCCGAACACCAACTCACCAACAGCACCCGTCGTCTCGCCGAGAGCAGCTTTGAGGTCGTCGAAGTCGATCGTGACGGTCAGATGCGGCACACCCGGATGGTCAGGGTTGCCGGCTGCCGCGTCCATGGTGGCTACCAAAGCATCGGCCTGACGCACGTCCTGTGGCCGCGGATCACGCTCACCATCAACAGTCTTATGCGGCTTCGACAACGTATGGATCTGAGTGGTGAGCTGCTCACCGTCGGCACCGGGCAGGAACCCAGAGAACTTCACCCCGCCATCGACCTGCCGCAACCGCAACGACCTCTTCGCGTGCGCCTCTTCCTCGGAAGGTTCTGCACCGTCGGTGTCGAGGCGTGCGAGGACATCGTTGCCGAACTTGGCGAGCCGACGAGGGTCCTGGTCCTTGGCGACACCGACCATCTGGTTTTCGGTGAGCTCAAGTGTCTCGATCGCAACAGTCGACGGTGCCTTCTCCAGCGTCTCGACAATCACCATGCCCTGCGCGGGACGCATCGTCCACGGCCGGGCCGGATCTGTCGGATCCGGCAACGCGCCCGCCACCAGCGGGTACTTACGCAAAGCAGCCATGAACGCCAGAGCCTTACGAACCTCGGCAGGAGCCTCCCGGTACCGCTCGGACAGGAAGTCGACGGTGTCACGGGCACCGAGCTCTTGCGCGGCACCCATCTCGTCGAGGCGCCCCGAGGCTTGCAGGATGGCGGTGTCAAGCAGAGCCTTGGCGGCATGCATGGCGTCCAGCGAAGCCACCAACTCGCTGGCACTCTGCAAGTACACCGGGCGCATCCCCACGATCTCCATACCCAAAAGCATAGACACAGCCACCGACACTTTTTGGCCGGAAAGCCCTTATTTACATGGTGAGCTGTGGGCTACTTTGTCAGCCCACACCAGCCCACACCCCAGCCCACACCCGGCCGATGTCTCGAAGGATCGTGAACCTCAGCCATAGCGAGCACCTCAGACAAACGGCCACGCGGTCGCCGACCTCGCCATCCCGCTCAGCCATCTACCGGGGCGCGCCCGAAGGTTTCAATCGATCGCCCTTGGGGCGGGCGGGGTTCCGCAGCCCCGGCTAAGGTCCGGCAAGGACTCGGCCGGGGGCGTGGGTGCCTGGTTGCTCGCCGCGACCGGCCGACTCGAAAAGCGGGTGGCTGGTCGCCGCGGTGGCTGAGGCGAGATAGCGAGACCGGCGACCGAGGCTCACGCCATTTGAGCTTCCGGGCTTTGGTTGCGGCCCAGAAAAGCAGGCCGCGACTCAAGTGACCGTTGCCTGAGGTTCCGGGCTGTGGCTGGGGTTGCTGAGGTGCCGTCGGCGATCGCGTTCTGGCAGCAGATCGTGGTCGGACCTCAGTGCCAGTTGCTGGTTCTCTGCTCGTCTTTTGACCGGAGAAGGGGCGACTGAGGGGATCTCCCCTGAAAGGGCGAAGGCCGGATGACGAGCGCTGCGCAACCGGGGACGCCACCCCTCCGGGCGTCGGCGGTTGTCGCGTGATTCAGTTGGTGCGGTATTCGAAGGCGCCGATGTCTGGCAAACCGTTGTAGACAGGGGCTCCGGCGTAGTCGGCGCCTCCGTTGTCTGTGGCGGTGACACCGGTGTTGATGGCCGGTGAACCCGCTCCGATCCCGAGTGGCAGTGCTGCGTTGAGGGCTGGGCCGGTTTCGGGGGTGCCGTGGGGGCCGGTGATGGGTCCGAGGAAGCGTGGGTTGCCGACTTTCGCTCGTCGGTCCGACGACGGGACGGGGAGCGAGGCGCCGCCGTACAGGTTGGCGTTGTAGTCGATGGTCGAGCTGGTGGTCAACGAGTCTCCTGCTCGGGTGGAGTAGAAGATGTTGTTCCAGAGGCGGTAGGTGCCTTGCAGGCTGGTTCCGTAGCCATAGACGAAGTTGTACTGGACGACGATCGACCCGCCGCGATCATCCTCCCCACCGCCTTGATCCGCCGGGAGTCGACCTGATGCAGGCGCGGTCCTTGTAGACTGCGCGACGACAGTGCCGGTCGCTGGGACGGAGAACGATGGCGGCGCCCAGCATCAAGGAGGTCGCCGAGCGCGCAGGCGTCTCGGTGGGAACGGTCAGCAATGTGCTGAACCGTCCCGAGATCGTCGCGGCCGCGACCAGGCGGCGAGTGCAGGACAGCATCAAGGCCCTCGGGTTCGTGCGGAACGAGGCGGCCCGGCATCTCCGGGCAGGCCGCAGCCGGACTGTCGGCCTGATCGTTCTCGACGTCGCCAACCCCTTCTTCACCGATATCGCCGAGGGCGCGGAGACCTGCGCCCAGGAGCACGAGACCCTGGTGATGCTGTGCAACAGCAAGACCGACCAGGTCCGTGAGGCCAACCATCTGGATCAGCTCGAGCAGCAGCGGGTCCTCGGCGTCCTGATCACACCCTTGGACGGCAACGATCCCCGGCTGACAGCGATGGCGGCCCGCGGTACGCCGGTGGTGCTGGTCGACCGCACCACGGACCGGGGGTTGTGTTCGGTCAGCGTCGACGACCAACTCGGCGGCCGGCTGGCCGGAACGCACCTGCTCGAGGCCGGGCATCGACGGATCGCGTTCATCGGCGGACCGTTCGGCATGCAGCAGGTGTCCGACCGGATGGCCGGCGTCACCACCACCGTGAAGCAGGCGCGCAACGTCAAGCTGCAGTGTCACGAGGTCGAGGTGATGGGCGTGAGCGAGGGGCTGGCCATCGGCGAGCAGATCGCCCGCCTGCCGGCCCGATCACGACCGACCGCCGCCTTCCTGGCCAACGACCTGCTGGCACTGGGATTCCTGCAGGCGATGGCGGTCGCCGGCCTGCGGGTGCCGGACGACATGGCGATCGTCGGGTACGACGACATCCACTTCGCCCGCGCCGCCGCCGTACCGCTGTCATCGGTGCGGCAACCGGCCGAGCTGCTCGGCCGGACAGCGATGGAACTGCTGCAGGAAGAGGTCGAGGCCGCCGACGGTCATCGGCACCGTCAGGTGATCTTCCAGCCGGAACTGATCGTCCGCGACTCCAGCAACTTCAGCCGCTGACACCAGCCTCAGCTGCACTCGTTACGGCCACAATCGGACACTGACAAGCGCTTTCCGAAGCCTTGACATTGAGACGATTCAACCATACGGTCACATCACTTTTCGCCCGCAGATCAGGTCGGCCAGGGAGTGATGATGAGCGGCACCGGATGGTCGATCAAGCTGTACGACGCAGCAGACGAAGCGATGTGGACAGTTCGGCTGAACTGCTGCTGGCTCGCTTTCACGCTGCTCGGCGGCGTTGTGCTGGGCCTCGGCCCGGCCACGCTTACGGCGTACACCCTGGCCAGACGCAGGATTTTCGGTGAATCGTTTCATATCTTCCCTGCCTTCCACGCCACGTTCCGTCGCGAGTTCCGCCGCGGCACCTTGCTGGTGCTGCCGGCGGCCGCTGCCGCGGTCGTGCTGATCGGCAACTACTTGTTCTTCGCGTCCCTCGGCGCGAAGGCCTCGCTCCCCCGGCTGGGCAGCCTGCTCGCGCTGGCCGTCCTCGGTGTCATCACCGCCTATCTGCTCCCGATGGCCGTGCACTACAACCTTCGGGGCCGCCAGTTGTTGCCCAAGGCATCATTGCTCGCCTTGGCACGGCCGGCCTCCTCCGTGGTCCTGCTCTTCGCCGCGGTCACCATCGCCTACGTCTCGGCCAAGTTTCCGGTGCTCGGGATCCTGCTGGCCGGTGGCGCCTGGATCCAGCTGAACACCTGGCTCTGCCTGCGCTTCTTCGCCGAGAACGAGGCCCGCCTGTCCCTGAAAGGAATCTCATGACGATCTTCTCCCCACGGCGCCTCGCCCTGGCCACCTCGCTGGCACTGCTGGCCGTCGCCGGCTGTTCTGGTGGCGACGACACCAAGGGCCAGGCCGCCGACGAGCTGACGGTGATGGCGCCGCTGTTCGGCACCGCACCGGATCCGGGGGGTGAGCTCCAGCAGGCGGTCGAGAAACTCATCGGCAAGAAGCTCAAGGTCACCTGGGTGCCGAACGCCGAGTACGGCGACAAGTCCAACGTCACGCTGGCCTCGGACAAGCTGCCCGATGTGATGGTGGTCGGCGAGAAGGGCTCGTCGTTCGTGAAGGCCGCCGAGGCCGGCGCGTTCTGGGACCTGACCGGCAAGCTCGACAAGTACCCGAACCTGAAGCCGGCCAACGAGCAGACCGCCAAGAACTCGATGACCAACGGCAAGACCTACGGGATCTACCGGGTCCGGCCGCTGCTGCGCTCCGGCATCGTGATCCGCAAGGACTGGCTGGCCAAGCTCGGTCTGAAGGAGCCGCAGACCGTCGACGAACTGCGCGCGGTCGCGAAGGCGTTCACCGAGCAGGACCCCGACGGCAACGGCAAGAAGGACACCTACGGCCTGATCATCCCGAAGTGGCCAGGTGGCTACGGCAGCGCCAGCCCGTACGACGTGATCGAGACCTGGTTCGGTACGCCGAACGGCTGGGGTGAGCGCGACGGCAAGCTGGTTCCCGGCTTCGACACCCCGGAGTTCCTGACCGCCAACCGCTGGCTGCGCGAGTGGGTCTCCGAAGGCCTGGTCAACCCCGACTTCGCCACCCTGGACAGCGGGAACTGGAACAACCCGTTCGTGCAGGGCAAGGGCGGCATGATCATCGACGTCAACGTCCGCGCCACCCAGCTGCTCGACCTGTTCAAGGAGAAGAACCCGAAGGACTTCGACAAGGTCACCCTGGTCGGCAACCTGAAGCGCTCGGACGGCGAGAAGTTCTCCTATCCGTTCACCGGCTACAACATGGTGATGGCGGTCTCGAAGCAGCGGGTGCGGACCGAGGAGCAGCTCGACCAGGTCCTGCAGACCTTGGACAAGCTGCAGTCCAAGGAGGGTTCGGTCCTGCTCACCAACGGGATCGAGGGCCGCAACTTCACGGTCGACGGACAGCTCGCCGTACCGGTGAACCAGGACGATCCGAAGATCAAGGCGATCCAGAACGACGTGGACAAGGCCTTCATCCAGCTCGGGACCCGGGCCAGCGTCGGCCTCGGTGCCTACAAGCTGCGGCCGGCCGACGAGGCCAGCCGGAAGATGCGGGACAAGTTCGACGTCCTGATGAACGAGGACCTGAAGACTGCGGTGTTCAACCCGGCGCAGGGCGTCCTCGCCCCGACCGCGACCGCCAAGAGCCAGACCCTGGACACGATCGTTCCGGACGCCCGGATGAAGTACCTGTCCGGTGCGATCACCGAGGACCAGCTGAAGGCGCAGATCAAGCGCTGGTACGACGCCGGTGGCACGCAGGTCGCCCAGGAGGTCAACGACCTGGTCGCCAAGGTCGGCGGCTGACCTGTGGCCACCGATCTGGTGCCCGAAGTGGACCGGCCCGCCGCGAAGGTCTCGCGGCGGGCGCCGGCCCCGAAGCGCAGGCGCCGTACCAGGCCGTTGTGGCAGGACGTGCTCCGCTACCGCTGGCTGTACCTGCTGCTCCTGCCCGGACTGGTGTACTTCCTGGTCTTCAAGTACCTGCCGATGTACGGCCTCACCATCGCGTTCAAGGACTACGTGCCGTTCCTCGGCTACTCGGGCAGTGAGTGGGTCGGGCTGAAGCACTTCGAGGAGCTGTTCACCGGACCGGACTTCGGCCGGCTGATGGGCAACACGATGCTGCTGGCCCTACTCACGATCGTGTTCATTTTCCCGGCGCCGGTCGTGGTCGCGCTGCTGCTGAACGAGCTGCGCGTGAACGTGGTGAAGCGGTCCGTGCAGTCACTCATCTACATCCCGCACTTCCTGTCCTGGACGATCGTTGCCTCGCTCACCTACCTGCTGTTCTCGGTGGACTTCGGCGTGATCGCGAACTGGATCCACGGCCTGGTCGGCGGCCAGAAGACCGACTACGTGGCGCAGGCCGACTGGTTCCGCCCGTTGATCGTGGCGCAGCTGCTGTGGAAGCAGACCGGGTGGGGCACGATCATCTACCTCGCGGCGCTGGCCGGAGTGGACTCCCAGCTGTACGAGGCGGCCCGGGTGGACGGCGCCGGACGGTGGCGGCAGTTCTGGCACATAACCCTGCCGTCGATCGCGCCGACGGTCGTCATCATGGCGATCCTGACCTCCGGCAACCTGCTGGATTCCGGGTTCGAGCAGATCTGGCTGATGACCACCTCGCTGAACCGGGATGTCGCCGATGTGTTCGACACCTTCGTCTACTCCATCGGGATCACCCAGGGTGCGTTCAGTTACGCGACCGCGGTCGGTCTGTTCAAGGGTCTGGTCGGTGTCGTGCTGATCTTCGGCTCGAACTTCCTGGCCAAGCGCCTCGGCCAGCGCGGATTGTTCTGAGGAGGCGAACATGCTCAACAAGAGATCCGTCCGGTACTACGACTCGCTCGGCAGCCGGACGTTCGACGTCATCAACGTGGTCGTGCTCTGCGCTCTTGGGCTCGTCACCGTGCTGCCGTTGGTCTATGTCCTGGCGGGGTCGTTCGCGACCGAGTCCGAGATCAGCTCACGTCCGTTCTTCCTGTGGCCGGAGAAGTTCGTCACCGACACCTACCAGTACATCTTCTCCACCGACACGTTCGTCCGCGCGCTGCTGACCACGATCGGCGTGACCGCGGTCGGCACCGTGGTGCAGCTCGTGCTCACGCTCACCATGGCCTATCCCCTGGCGAAGAAGTTCCTGCCCGGCCGCACGCTGGTGCTGAACCTGGTGATCTTCACGCTGGTGTTCAGCGGCGGCATGATCCCGACCTACCTGGTGGTCCGTGATCTGGGGCTGCTCGACAGCTACTGGGCACTGATCCTGCCGCTGGCGATCAACCCGTTCTACCTGATCGTGGTGAAGAGCTTCTTCCAGGAACTGCCCGAGGCGCTCGAGGAGGCGGCGCGGATCGACGGCTGCAACGAGCTCAACGTGTTCCTGCGGATTGTGCTGCCCCTGTCGAAGCCGATCATCGCCACGTTCTCGCTGTTCTACGCGGTCGGGATCTGGAACGACTACATGTCGACGTTGCTCTACATCGACGACAGCAAGAAGTGGACGCTGCAGATGATCGTTCGCCAGCTGACCGCCACCAACGCGGACTCGGCGAACGTGCTGCAGCAACTGGAGACCGTCACGTTCCCCGAGCAGGGCCTGAAGTTCGCCGTCGTGGTCGTCGCGACGCTGCCGATCCTGCTGTTCTACCCGTTCCTGCAGAAGCACTTCGCCAAGGGGGTCCTGATCGGATCGGTGAAGGAATGACGACGACGGTCCACTGGCTCGAAACCCCAGCCCAGCAAGGCGTGACCTGGGGCGTCCCCTGGCCGCGTGGAACGGTTGCCGATGGCACCCAGTTCGCGCTGACCGACGGCACGGCGATCCAGAGCTGGACGACCGCGACTTGGCCGGACGGATCGATCAAGTGGTCCGCCCATGCGATCGGGCCGTCCGAGCACCCGGTGGCATCGTACGACCTGATCACGGGCAAGCCCGCCGTACCGGCAGAGCCCGTGCGGGTCGAGCAGACGGGAGCCGAGGTCCGAGTGACCACCGGCGCGGTCTCCTGGGTCTTGAGCGCTCCGATGGTTATCGCGTCGATCGGCATCGCCGGCCGCGAGGTCGTGCGCGACGTCCGGCTGGTCAGCCTGAGACAGGACACACCGGACGAGGATGAGAGCCGGGTCCGGCAGCGGACGACCGCGACCGTGGACACGATCACCGTCGAGCAGGCCGGTCCTGTCCGGGCGGTGGTCAAGCTCGACGGCAAACACGGTGACTGGCTCCCGTTCTCCGTGCGCCTCTACTTTTACGCCGACGCGACCGACGTACGGGTCGTGCACAGCTTCGTGTGGGACGGCGACCCCGACCGGGATTTCCTGGCCGGTCTCGGGCTCAGCGCGGATGTGGTGATGCGCGACGAGCCCCACAACCGACACGTGCGGTTGGCCGGTCCGTCGGGCTTCCTCAACGAGGCAGTCCGGGGACTGACCGGGCTGCGTCGCGATCCCGGCGCGGAGGTCAGGCAGGCACAGACAGCAGGCCGCGCGGTCGACGAGATCCCGAACGCCGAGGTGGCCGACCGCCTCGGCCTGATCCCGCAGTGGAACGACTACACCCTGGACCAGAGCAGCGCCGACGGCTTCACCCTGCGCAAACGCACCGGTCCCGACCATGCCTGGGTGACCGTGCCCGCCGGGACCAGGGCGCCGGGATACGGGTACGTCGGCGGTGCCGGCGGCGGCCTGGGTTTCGGCCTACGCGACTTCTGGAAGCTCCATCCGACTCGGCTGGACATCCGCAACGCCGCCACGGATCTCGCCACTGCGACGGTCTGGATGTGGTCACCGAGCGCCCCGGCCATGGATGTCCGCTTCTGGCACGACGGCATGGACCAGGACAGCCACGCCGAACAGCTCGAAGGACTCGAGATCACCTACGAGGACTACGAACCAGGCTTCGGGAACGCGCACGGCGTCGCTCGCACCCACGAACTGACCTTGCGGGTCCACGACAGCACCCCGACCGCCGACGACCTCGCCCGGCACACCGCCGAACTCGATACTCCCGGCCTGCTCACCGCCTCCCCCAGCCGCATTCTGGCGGCGGGTGTCTTCGGCACCTGGAGCCTGCCCACCTCCGATCATCTGGACATCGAGTCCCGGTTGCACTTCCTCTTCCAGTACTACGTCGGCCAGCGCGAGCAGCGCCGGTGGTACGGCTTCTGGGACTACGGCGACGTCATGCACACCTACGACCGCGACCGGCACACCTGGCGGTACGACGTCGGTGGCTACGCCTGGGCGAACTCGGAGCTCTCGCCGGACCTGTGGCTCTGGTATCAGTACCTGCGCACGGGCCGGGCCGACGTGTTCCGGTTCGCGGAAGCGATGACACGACACACCGGCGAGGTCGACGTCCATCATCTGGGGCGCTGGAAGGGTCTTGGCTCGCGGCACAACGTGCAGCACTGGGGCTGCAGTTGCAAACAGCTTCGCATCTCCAGTGCGATCTATCGGCGGATCTACTACTACCTCACCGCCGACGAACGCACCGGTGACCTGCTGGACGAGCTGGCCACCGCCGAGGAGACCTTCCTGGCGGTGGATCCGCTGCGCAAAGTGCGCACCGACTCCTACTCCCCCGACCCGCAGGCGTTGTCGATCGGACTCGGCGTGGACTGGGGCGCCCTCGCGGCCAACTGGCTCACGCGCTGGGAACGGTACGGCGATGAGCGCGCTCGCTCCCGGCTTGTCGGGACCATGGCCGACATCGCCGTACTCCGCAATGGATTCCTGACCGGGAACGCCGAGTTCGATCTGTCGACCGGGCGCTTCGACACCGGTCGGCGGGGTATCTCGGTCTCCCACCTGTCAGCAGTCTTCGGGCTCCCCGAGATCTGCGCGGAACTCATCGACCTGGACCTCGACGTACCGGGGTTCGAGAAGGCGTGGCTCGACTACTGCCGGCTCTACTTGTCGCCGCCGGAGCAGCAGGCTGCCGAGGTCGGCGCGCCACTGGAAGGCATCTCGCTCGTCCAGGCGCACAGCCGACTGGCGGCGTACGCCGCGGCGCGCACCGGTGATGTGGAGCTGGCTCGTCTAGCTTGGCGCGCCTTCTTCGTCGACGAAGGCGACCAGCTCAACCGCAACGCCTTGCAGCGCGAGACGAAGTGGCGGACCACGCCGGTGACCGGCGCGCTGATGCCGGCCGACGAGGCAGCGTTCGTCAGCACGAACGACGCCTCGCAGTACGCGCTCGCCGCAATTCAGAACCTGACCTTGATCCCCGAGCACCGCCATAACAAGAGGTGAACCGGTATGGCCAGTTCGGCCTTGAGCACGGTTCAGTCGTTTTGGCGGGGGCTGGATGACTGGTGGGGGCTCAAGGCCGGTTGGGGGGAGCTGTGCTGGCGCGGATGATGAGTTCGGTGGGAACGGAGACCGGTTGGTGGTGGTGTTCGTTGGTGTCGAGTTCGGTGATCAGGGCGGCGACGGCTTGGCGGCCTACATCGGCGAAGGACTGGCGGACCGTGGTCAGCGGCGGCCAGAACTGAGACGCGGATTCCTGGTCGTCGAAGCCGACGACACTGACGTCGCCGGGGATGTCGCGGCCTTCTTCGTGGAGGGCGCGGAGTAGGCCGAGGGCCATCTCGTCGTTCGCGGCGAAGACCGCTGTGACTGCTGGATCCGCGGCCAGTTGACGGCCGACGGCGTACCCGGAGGCTGCTGACCAGTCGCCTACCAGTACGGGCGGGACCGATCGTCCGCGCGCGATCAGGGTCTCCTCCCACGAGCGGCGACGCCGGGTGGCGGCGAAGGACGTGGGAGGGCCGCCGAGATGCCACACCGTCTCGTGGCCCAGGTCGAGCAGGTGCTCGGTGGCGATCCGGGCGCCTTGGGCCTGGTCGGTGTCGACGACCGGATAGTCGTAGTACGAGTTGGAGTCGACGACCACGACCGGCAGCCCGTCCGGAAGATGAATCTCCGCCTCGTCGAGCTGGTGCGCCTCGATCTGGATGATGACGCCGTCGACCGCCTGCTCCTGGAGCCGGGTGAACGCGCCGGTCACCTTGCCCTGATCGGCATTGAGCACCGGGATCAGGGTGATCGCGTAGCCGGCCGCCGTGGCGGCCTCGCTGACGGCGTTGAACGTGCGGGTGTTGCCGAAGCTGGACAGCTCGAAGACGATCACGCCGATGCTGCGGAACTGTCCGTTGCGCAGCGCCCGCGCCGCGCTGTTGGGGCGGTATCCGACTTCACGCATCGCGGCCAGCACCCGGTCCCGGGTGGCGGCATCGACGTGCGGACGGTCGTTCGCGACCCGGGACACCGTCTGTCCGGACACTCCGGCCAAGCGGGCCACGTCGGCCATGGAGGACCCTCGTTTGCGCACTTCGTCACCTCCGTTCGCCGAAGTCTAGACATGTTGACGTTAACAAGCTAGCGTCCCGGCCAGCATTGTTAACGTAAACAATCCCCACCTCGGGGGTCAGGAGGCTGCGGATGGCGCGGCGCCAGGAGGCGAAAGGGTGGGTCTTCGTAGGCCCGTTCCTGACCGTCTTCGCACTCACCTTTCTCGCCCCGATCGGTTATGCGATCTATTTGAGCCTCTACCGCGACCAGGCGTTCTTCGGCGGCAGCGTGTTCGTCGGCCTGGACAACTACGCGGAGGTGCTGCGGGACGCGAAGTTCTGGGAGTCGGCCGGCCGGGTCCTGGCTTTCCTCGTCGTCCAGGTCCCGGTGATGCTCGGTCTGGCGCTGCTGGCGGCGCTCGCGATCGACAGCGCCCGGCTGCGCGGCGCCGGTTTCTTCCGGATCGCGCTCTTCCTGCCGTACGCCGTACCGGGTGTGGTGGCCGTCCTGATGTGGGGCTTCCTGTACGGCGACACTTTCGGCCTCGCCGCGGATCTCAACAAACTGCTCGGCACCGACGCCGTCCAGCCGCTCAGCGGGTCCTGGATGCTGCCGTCGATCGCCAACATCGTCACCTGGGAGTTCGTCGGCTACAACATGCTCATCTTCTACTCGGCACTGCGCACAGTCCCTGGTGAACTGTACGAAGCCGCCGCGATCGACGGCGCCGGAGCGATCCGGACGATCCGCGCGATCAAGCTGCCCGCCCTGCGCGGCGCGATCGTGATCGCCACCATCTTCTCGATCATCGGCAGCTTCCAGCTCTTCAACGAGCCCAACATCCTGCGCACCCTCGCGCCGAACGTGATCACGACGTACTACACGCCGAACATGTACGCCTACAACCTCTCGTTCGCCGGGCAGCAGTTCAACTACTCCGCGACCGTCGCGATCGTGATGGGCGTCTTCACGGCGATCATCGCGTACGTCGTGCAGCTCCGCGGCTCCCGGGAGGCGCTGTGAAGAGGACTAAATCGTCGCGACTCCTGACCGGTTTCATGGTGCTGTACCTCATCTACACCCTGGTGCCGCTGATCTGGCTCCTGATCAGCGCGACCAAGACCCAGGACGACCTGCTGTCCACGCCAGGCCTGTGGTTCGGCGACAGCTTCGCGTTGTTCAGCAACATCAAGCAGACGCTCACCTACAACGACGGCATCTTCCTGCGCTGGCTGGGAAACACCGTCCTGTACGTCGTAGTCGGGGCCGGTGGCGCGACGCTGCTCGCAACCGCGGCCGGCTACGGATTGTCGAAGTACAAGTTCGTGGGCCGGCGGGCGGTCTTCGCAGTCCTGCTCGGCGCGATCGCGATCCCCGGCACGGCACTCGCCGTACCGACGTTCCTGATGTTCTCGAAGCTCGGCCTGACGAACACGGTGTGGGCGATCATCATCCCCTCGCTGATCAGCCCGTTCGGTCTCTACCTGATGTGGGTCTATGCCAACGAAGCCATCCCGTACGAGCTGCTGGAAGCAGCGCGTATCGACGGCGCCGGCGAGGTCCGGATCTTCTTCACGGTGGCGCTGCGGCTGCTCGCACCTGGCGTGGTGACGGTGCTGCTGTTCGCCGTGGTGGCGACCTGGAACAACTACTTCCTGCCGCTGATCATGCTCAGCAAACCGAACCTCTATCCGCTCACGGTCGGCCTGACCCAATGGAACAACCAGGCCACCGGAGTCGGCGCCAACCCCATCTACAACCTGGTGATCACCGGGTCGCTGCTGACGATCGTGCCGCTCGTCGTGGCGTTCCTGCTGCTCCAACGTTTCTGGCAGTCCGGCCTCAGCGCCGGCAGCGTCAAGTAAAGGAGTCCGATGAGATCCGCACTCTGGCGGGCCACCGTGGCACTCGCCACCCTGGCCACCGCCCTCACCGTCCCCGCGAGCGCCGCGCCGCCGCACCACCAGAACACTGCCGACTTCCGGGGCGTGAACTGGGCCGATCCGCGCGACAACTACGCCGATGACGAAGTCGTCCCGTCCGGGCTCAGTACGGCGGACAGCTACCGCACGACGTACCGCAAGTCGACCGGGATCCTCGGCGAGTTCCGCAAGGAGCTGCGGGCCAACACCATCCGGCTGCCGATCAACCCCTCCAGCGTCGGGACGGACTGGTGGTCGTCCTACCGCGCGGCGATCGACGCCGCGACCGACCAGGGCTTCAAGGTCATCCTCAGCTACTGGGAGGCCGACAACGCCAAGGACGGCCGGGTCGACGACACCGCCGCGTTCAACACCATGTGGGACACCGTCTTCAAGACCTACCGGAAGAACCCGAAGGTCTACTTCGAGCCGATGAACGAGCCGTTCGGGTATTCACTCCCCGACTGGGTCGCGCTGGCCTCAGGCTGGGCGGACCGGCACAACAACGTTCCGCGCGGGCGCCTGGTGATCTCCGGCAGCGGCTACAACGACAACGTCACGGGTGTGGGTGCCGCGCCGCAGCTGAAGGGCACGCTGCTCTCGCTGCACTTCTATGGTTTCTGGGCGTCCGACACCACCGAGGCGGCCTGGCTCGCGAACCTGAAGCCCCGGATCGGTGAGTACGGCTGGCGCACGATCATCGACGAGGCCGGCTCCCCGATGACGATCGGCCTGAACTACGGAAACCACGAGGGCAACGTCTCCACGGCGTACCTCGGTGCCCTCACCGAGACAGCGCGCGCCCAGAAGATGGGCGTCGTGTACTGGCCCGGTCTACGCAACGGTGATTCGTACTCGATGACCACCCAGGTCAGCGAGCGCGATCTCAAGGTCAACAGCAAGAGCGGGCTGGCGCAGCTGCAGTGGGGCTGGGGCCTGCTCAAGAAGGAGCCGGTCAACACGTTGCCGCCGGCCCCGCCCGGCGAGCCGCTGCGAGGAGTCGAGAGCAACCGGTGCGTCGACGTACCGGGTTTCTCGACCACCAACGGTACGGCGCTTGACCTGTGGGACTGCAATGGCGGCGGCAACCAGAGCTTCAACCTGACGGCGAGCAAGCAGCTCACCATCTATGCCGACAAGTGCGTGACCCCAGGCGCCGACAGCGCAGCGATCATCACCGATTGCACCGGCGCCGCCAACCAGACCTGGCAGCTCAACGAGAACAAGACGATCTCCAGCATCAGCAACCCGGCGCTCTGCCTGCAGGCGGCCGGAACAGCGAACGGAACACCGGTTCAGCTCCAGGCCTGCAACGGCCAACCGAACCAGCAATGGGCGCGAGCATAAAGTGAGAGGGCAGCATCAACAATGAAAAGATTGGCCATGAAGTCAACCCACCGTCGTTTGGTGGCCGCCGGCGCCATGATCGCAGCGATGTCGCTGGTCCTGGTCGCCTGCGGGTCGAGCAAGGACTCCGGCACCGGAGGCGACAGTAAGCAGCAGGGCTCCCCCGCTGCCGTGGACGAGGCGCTCAAGGCGGGCGGCACGATCACCTACTGGAGCTGGACGCCGTCCGCCCAGGCGCAGGTGACCGCGTTCGAGAAGGCCTACCCGAACGTCAAGGTGAACTACGTCAACGCCGGAACCGGCAACGACCACTACACCAAGCTGCAGAACACGATCAAGGCCGGTTCGGGTGCTCCCGATGTCGCGCAGGTCGAGTACCAGGCACTGCCGCAGTTCGCGCTGCCCGGCTCACTCATCGATCTGCGCCAGTACGGCTTCGACCAGTTCCAGTCGGCGTACACGCCGTCGACCTGGGCAGCAGTGCACGCCGGTGAGGGTCTGTTCGGGCTGCCGCAGGACTCGGGCCCGATGGCCTTGTTCTACAACAAGGAGGTCTTCGACAAGTACGGCCTGACCGTGCCGAAGACCTGGGACGAGTACGTTGCCGCAGGCAAGAAGCTGCACCAGGCCGATCCGAAGAAGTTCATCACCAACGACAGTGGTGACGCCGGATTCGCGACCAGCATGATCTGGCAGGCCGGCGGCAAGCCGTTCACCACCAACGGCAAGAGCGTCACGATCAACCTGGCCGACGACGGCTCCAAGAAGTGGACCAGCGAGTGGAACCAGCTCGTTCAGGGTGGACTCGTGTCCAGCATCCCCGGTTGGTCCGACGCGTGGTTCAAGGCGCTCGGTGACGGCACGATCGCCACGCTGCCGACTGGCGCCTGGATGCCCGGCGTGATGGAGTCCTCGGTGAAGGCCGGTGCCGGCAAGTGGCGGGTCGCCCCGATGCCGACGTACGACGGGCAGCCGGTGACGGCGGAGAATGGCGGCAGCACGCAGGCTGTCCTCAAGCAGAGCCAGAACCCGGCCCTCGCAGCGGCGTTCGTGCGGTGGCTCAACAATGGTGATGGCGTGAAGACGTTCCTGGCCAGTGGCGGCTTCCCTGCCACCACGGCTGATCTGAAGGCACCCGAGTTCGTGAGCAAGAAGAGCGCGTACTTCGGCGGCCAGGCGATCAACGAGGTTCTGACCGGCGCTGCGGGCACTGTGGCTCCGGGCTGGAGCTACCTGCCGTACCAGCTCTACGCGAACAGCATCTTCGGTGACACGGTGGGTAAGTCTTACCAGTCCAAGAGCGGCCTGGACGACGGACTGAAAGCCTGGCAGGACGCGTTGGTGGCCTATGGCAACCAGCAAGGTTTCACTGTGAATGGCTAGGCAGGTCAACGGCTAGCTAGCACTAACTACAAGAGGGAGATATGCCAGACTTCGCAATCGGTGAGTCCGACTTCCTGCTCGACGGGAAGCCGTTCCAGATCATCTCCGGCGCACTGCACTACTTCCGGATCCATCCGGACCAGTGGGCCGACCGGATCGAGAAGGCACGGTTGATGGGTCTCAACACCATCGAGACCTACGTGCCGTGGAACGCGCACTCACCCCGGCGCGGTGTGTTCGACACCAGCGGAATGCTCGATCTTGAGCTGTTCCTGCGCCGGGTGGCCGAAGCGGGTCTGCATGCGATCGTCCGGCCCGGCCCATATATCTGTGCCGAGTGGGACAACGGCGGCCTCCCCGCCTGGCTATTCCGGGAGCCAGGCGTGGGGGTTCGCCGGTACGAACCGCAGTACCTCGCCGCCGTCGGCGAGTACCTCACCGAGGTACTGCGGATCGTGCGTCCTCTGCAAACAGACCAAGGCGGGCCGGTCCTGCTGCTCCAGGTGGAGAACGAATACGGGGCCTTTGGCAACGACTCGACGTACCTGAAGTGGCTGGTCGAGCTGTTTCGCGCCCAGGGGATCACGGTGCCTCTGGTCACCGTCGACCAGCCGGAGGACGAGATGCTGTCCGCCGGCGGGATCGACGGAGTCCACCGGACCGGTTCGTTCGGATCCCGCAGTGTCGAGCGCCTGGCCACACTGCGGAACCATCAACCGACCGGACCACTGATGTGCATGGAGTTCTGGGACGGCTGGTTCGACGACTGGGGTGGACCGCACCACACCACCTCCGCGACCGAGGCCGCCACCGAGCTGGATGCACTGCTGGCGACGGGCGCCTCGGTCAACATCTACATGGTTCACGGTGGGACGAACTTCGGTTTGACCAACGGCGCCAACGACAAGGGCGTCTACCGGCCGACAGTCACGTCGTACGACTATGACGCGCCGCTCGACGAAGCCGGGCGGCCGACTGCGAAGTTCCATGCTTTCCGGGATGTCATCGCTCGGCACGCACCGGTCCCGCCCCTCCCCGACTTCCCTGAGCCGGGGGCTGCGCCGGAGATCACCGCGACACTGGGTGAGCCGATTCGGTTGCTGGACCGCCCGGACAGCTGGGGCACGTGGCGCGGGCACGACAGCCTGCCGACGCTGGACGACATCGACGCTCAATTCGCCCTGTATCGCACGTCTCTCGACCTCGAGGGCTCCCCGATCCTTCAGCTCGGCGAGGTCCGCGATCGCGCGCAGGTCTTCCTGGACGGCGATCCGGTCGGAGTTCTGAGCCGGGCGGACCACGACCGAGCCATCACACTCCCCCGCGGCCGCGGCCGTCTCGACCTGATCGTCGAGGATCAGGGCCGCGTCAACTACGGTCCCCGGATCGGCGAACCGAAGGGCCTGATCGGGCCGCTTCAGGTCGGCGCCACCACGCCCGCCAGCTGGCAGACGCTGGCGATCGACCTGAACGCCGTACCGGAGTTGTGGACGGCGACCCTGCCGACCACCGCAGGCGTCGGGCCCACTGCCTACCGAGCCGCCTTCAGTTTGACCGAAGCCACCGATCTGTTCGTCCGAACTGATGCCTGGGGCAAGGGGTTTGCGTGGGTCAACGGCTTCTGCCTCGGTCGCTACTGGCACCGCGGCCCCCAGCACACGCTCTACATCCCGGGGCCGGTCCTTCGCGCCGGCGCCAACGAGCTTGTGGTTCTTGAGTTGGACACTCTCCCCGACCCTGCCGTCCGATTCAGCACTGTTCCCGACCTTGGACCTACTGAGTACTGACCTTTCGGAAACTCAGCGTTCACCCGATCCGCCATTGTGCTGCCAGTCACGGAAAGTTAGCGTGAACATACGCTCTTCCGTCCCAAGCGAGCACAGGGGAAACTCCATGCGCAGATCGATCCTGGCCGTCCTGACGGCCGTCCTGCTGACCAGCGGCACCGTGACCGCCACAGCACCGACGGCCCAGGCGGCGGTGAACTCCTTCTCGGTCCTGACCTACAACGTGGCCGGACTGCCCGACGGCATCTCGTCGAGTGATCCGGCCACCAATACGCCGTTGATCAGCCCGCGACTGGCCGCGTACGACGTGGTCAACGTCCAAGAGGACTTCAACTACCACGCCGCGCTCTATGCCGGCGACAACCATCCCTACCGTACGGCGACCAGTGGCGGCGTACCGTTCGGCGACGGCCTCAACACGTTGTCCAGGTTCCCGTTTGACGACTTCGACCGAACCAAGTGGGCGAACTGCAACGGCACGGACTGCCTGACCCCCAAGGGATTCAGCCTGAACCGGATCCGGCTGGCCGAGGGCGTGTACGTCGATCTCTACAACCTGCACCCGAACGCAGGCGTCGAGACCGCCGATCTGGCGGCACGCCGCGCGAACATCACGCAGCTCACCCAGTACATCGCCGCCAACTCGGCCGGCAACGCCGTCATCGTCATGGGCGACACCAACACCCGCTACACCAGGACCGAGGACAACGTCCGCGAGCTCGTCACCGGTGCCGGCCTGACCGATGCCTGGGTCCAGCTGATTCGCGGCGGTCAAGCACCGCCCCTCGGCAGCCCCGCGCTGGTGTGCGATCCCAACGCGGTCACCAACACCTGCGAGGTGGTCGACAAGGTCTTCTACCGCGGCAACAGGTTCATCAACCTCACGGCAACCCAGTACAACAACGAGAACTCGAAGTTCCTCGACAGCGCCGGCAAGCCGCTGTCTGACCACTACCCGCACCTGGTCCGCTTCAACTGGTCCCTCAACGACCAGCTCAAGATGAGCGACCAGTACGGCGGCCCGCACGGCACCCCGTTCACCGATGTCGACCGGATCGCCGGCAGCACCGCCGTACGGTCGGTCCGTCTCAGTGGTGGTGCCCGCCTGGACCGGATCGGCCTGACGCTGAGCACTGGCACGGTTGTGACCCACGGCGGGAGCGGCGGGACCGAGTCCGCGCTGACCCTCGCCGCGAACGAACGCATCGTCCGGATCACCTTGTCTCAAGGCAAGTACAACCAGCGGACAAGAATCTTCTCCGCCAGCGTCGTCACCAGCACTGACCGGACTGTGTCAGCAGGCACCCCGACCGCCGACACAGTCACCTATACCGCGCCCGCTGGCTGGCAGATCACCGGCTTCACCGGCCGAGCAGGCGACGGCGTCGACAAGTTCGGTGTGATCTACCAGCCCTGACCAGCCTGAGGCACCGCTCAGTCATCCATCGCCCGCGGAAATGATTGACCGCGGGGGGCGTGGTCTCCGGTTTTTCGGCCGTTGCGAGGTTCCGTCTAACGGTGGCGTCTGTGAGACCGCGAATCGCCTGACCATTTCCCAGGCGTCGCATCCGGATCTATTTTCCGGTCAGAACCGAAGACCACGCCCTCCGATTCTTCGGACGTTACCGACTGCTTCGGGAGTTGGCGCGGCGGGGTTCCTCGCCGCTCCAACTGAGGCCAGGCAGGCATTTCACCCGCGTGACCCAGTGGGTTGTAAAGGCCGGCGGCGCGGTCACGGGCGTGGGTTCGCCCCGGTGATGACAGTGGCGGGCAGTTTGCCGGGGAGATCGTGCACGGTCAGCGCCGCCAGCCCTGCGGCACCGGCCGGTTCGACCTTGATTCCGAGGCAGCGCGAGGCGAGTTCGATCGCGTCGAGGATCGCGGTGTCGTCGACGAGCACCATGTCGTCGACAACGGCCGCCAGTCGCGCGACGGATGCCGGCACGGGCTCCCGGACGGCGATGCCTTCGGCAATCGTATAGGCGCGCTCGGTGGCGACCGGTTTTCCCGCGCGCCAACTATCCATCATGCAAGGCGCTCCGCTGGCGCACACCCCGATGACCCTGACATGCGGTGCGTGCGTCTTCAGCCAGCATCCGATACCCGTAATCAACGCACCGTCACCGACAGGAACGACGACTGTGTCGATCGGTTGCTCGAGCAGTTCGATCCCGATGGTGCCTGCGCCTTCGGCGACCGCGGGCTCGTTGCCGTCCTCGATCAGGAGGGTGTCGTGCCGCTCAGCGGCAAAGGAGCGCGCCTCGTCTGCTGCATCGTCTCCGTCGCCCCGGGCGAGAATCACTCGTGCACCAAGTCGCTCCATCCGGATGCGCTTGGTGGGATTGCAGTCCGCCGGCACGAACACGGTGACCTGTTTGCCGCGGCGGCGCGCGGCATAGGTCACTGCCTGACCGAAGTTCCCGGTCGACGCGCAGACCAGATGAGACGCACTCAGGCCGTCTTCGGCGAGCCGATGGAGCAGGAACTCTGCACCCCGGCCCTTGAAACTACGCAGTGGGTTTGCCGTTTCGATCTTCATGACGATCTGCCGACCTAATGCTTCGGTGATCATCGGATCGATAAACTGCGGGCTGTTCAGGAATACCTCATCGATGACCCCCACCGCCCTGGAGATCTGGGCAGGATCCAAGTCAATCGCGGTCTTCAGCATTATTCACACTCCGGTCGTTCGGTTCTCATTTCGCTACGACCTTAAGCGCGAATCAAGTGGTGCATCTTGAAACTTTTCCCCTTCGGACGCAAGATTATTGCGTGCCCCCTCGCCGCATGACCTTCGACGAAATCGACCATCGCTTGCTCGACACCCTGCAGCGGGACGCGAGCCGGACGCTGCAGGCACTAGGTGAGGATGTGGGACTGTCCGCCAGCGCGGTGCAGCGACGAATCAACCGGTACCGGTCGGCAGGCGTGCTGGCTCGTCACGTCGCTGTGCTCGAGGCGCGTCGCACTGCTGACATCGTCCTGGCGGTTGTCCTGGTCACCCTCGAACGCGAGTCCAGTGGTCACCACGACGCGTTCGCGCAGCGGCTCCTCGCGGTGCCTGAGGTGCAGCAGGCGTAC
The DNA here is from genome assembly GCF_004349055.1 of Kribbella antibiotica. Lineage (GTDB taxonomy): Bacteria > Actinomycetota > Actinomycetes > Propionibacteriales > Kribbellaceae > Kribbella > Kribbella antibiotica. The sequence goes on along the minus strand of NZ_SMKX01000101.1, from coordinate 11,640 downwards.
GACGTCTCCGGAGACTGGGACTACGTCGTAGTGCTCGCCACCATCGGCATGGCGCGCCACAGCGAGCTCGCCCAACACCTGTTCAAGGACGCGCCCAACGTCAAACGCTACACAACGATGTTCGTGCTCGATCCGCTCCGCACCGGCACCTACCTGCCCACCCGGTGACCCACACTCGGCCGGAGAGCGTGTCTCGAAAACTAGCAACCCCACCGTTGGCCGGCATTGGTTTCCGACACGAGGTGCCGACGGTCGGTCGGAGCGGAATGACCGACCAGTCGGCACCGATCCCGGTCAGATCTTGCGTGGGGTGATGCTGCTCAAGGTCGGCTTGACCTTCGCCATGGTGCCGTCCGGGGCGAAGGTCAAGCGGTCGATCGTGGTTTCGCGGTGCTGGCCGTCGCCGCCGGGCATGCCGAATCGGTGATAGGCGATGTACCAGTCGTCGGTGCCGGGGATCTGGATGATCGAGTGGTGCCCGGTCCCGAGGATTCCCTGGGCCGGGTCCTTCTCGAGGATGACGCCTTGGTAGGTCCAGGGCCCGTCCACACTCGGGCCCGTCGCGTAGCCGACCCTGTAGTCGGGTGAACCGGTGTCGTCGATCGAGTAGGTCAGGTGGTACGTCCCCTGGCGATAGTTGACGAAGGCCCCTTCACGGAAGCTGGTCAGACCGCTGATCGGCTTCGGCGCCTTGATCGACAGCATGTCGTCGCTCAGCTCGGCGTACACCGGTGCTCCGTTGCCCCAGAACAGGTAGTACTTCCCTGTTGCTGGATCGCGGAACGCGGCCGGGTCGATCGTCTGGCCGGATGTGACGGCCTCGTTGTTCAGGATCATCGCGGTCGGCTGCGCGGTGAAGGGTCCCTCCGGGCTCTCGGCCACCGCGACGCCGATCGTCTTCCGGTTGTACGTCGGGTTGTGTCCGGAGAAGTAGAAGTAGTACTTGCCACCGCGCTCGATGATCGTCGGCGCCCACGCGTTCCCGGTCGCCCACGGCACGTTGCCGTTCGCTCCGTCGAGAGTGAGGAACGGCTTCTCCGATCGCTTCCAGTCCCTGAGGTTCTTGGACTTCCAAACGTAGAAATCCTTCCCGCCCCAGCCCGGGAATCCGTCGTTGGTGACATAGAGGTAATAGGTGCCGCCGAAGATCGCGATGTTCGGGTCGGCGTTGTAGCCAGGCAGCACGGGCGAGCGCATCTCGACGGCTTTGACCTTCCAGGCCCGCATGGTCCGGTCCCTGGCCTTCACGACGAACGTCTTCGGCGAGCTGAGATCGACCCGGCCGGCGGGCTTGATCTTCGAGCCGGAGACCAGCGTGAAGGCCGGTGCCAGCTTGGTGAGATTCGTCCCCGGGACGACCGGCAGCGTCACGGTGGACGACGCGTCGTCGATGATCGCGGGCACCTTGAGGCTCGCCAGATCGGCGCCGAGGATCGCCCGCGGATCGGCATCCGCATCGCGCACCTCGGTGACCGACAACGCCCGGTTGTAGAGGCGGAAGTCGCGCACTTTGCCCTTCAGGTACTTGTCGGAGGTGTAGACCGAACGCCCAATGTAGTTGGCCGTCGTGCGGCCACCGCCGACATCACCCGGATCGAGAGTCACCCCGGTCTTCTGACCGACCTGGACTCCGTCGAGGTAGATCGTGGCAACGCCTTGTGGCGTGAGCGTGTAGGTGAGATTCTTCCAGGCTCCCCGCGGTACGGCGCTGGACGAAGCGGCCGTCTGTTCGGTCGACCAGTTGCCGGAGGCAAGCGACGTACGGTAGTTGTTGCCGGTGGTGAACAGATAGCCGTTGCCGATATCACTTGCGGTGTTGCCGAGCCCCCAGATGAAGTACGGCGTCGCCTGGCCGGGGTCGATCCAGACCTTGGCCGAGACCGTGATCGCGCCGAGCCCGGCCATCAGGTCGTTCGGCAGTTTCACGTGTCCGTTGGTGCCGCCGAGAGTGAGTGCGCCACCGGCCCAGCTCGCGTCACCGGCGACCACTCCGTCGTACCCGTGACCCGTCACGTCGGTCGCCTTCGTCCCGCTGGTCTGGTTCAACGGGTAGTGCGCGACCAGCCCGTTCGCATCCGCCCGCACCGGAGTCGGCAGCACCAAGCCGTTACGGAGCCGGTCGAGCTCGGCCTGCGTCACCGGCAGCACGGTGCCGTGGCGCGGGCTGGCCGGCAGCGAGTACTTCGGCGGAACCTTCCAGTTCGGCGCCTCGAGGTCGTTCGTGCCAAGCGGGATGTATCCACGGCCGCCGTACTCGTCGACGAACAGGTTGTACTTCGAGCCGGAAGTGTCACCAGGGTTGGACTTGAAGACCGTCGGCCCCTCGACCGCCGATGTCCCCGCATCCCTGCCGATACACGAGTCCTGCATCGCCCACGCCGGTTTGCCCGGGAGATCGACGGCCGTCAGGGATGCCGACTTCTCCTGGATGATGTCCGAGCAGCCCGTGCCGCCACCACCCTCATCCTTGGTGAAGCGGTAGTAGGCGCCGTTCTCCTTGATCACCGTCGAGTCGATCCGGGACTCGCCCCGGTCCTGCCAGATCGCCGGTGCACTGAAGGTCCGGAAGTCGTGAGTCGTTGCATAAAGCATCCGGTTGTACGTCGAACCGGTGTGCCCAGGGTCGTTCGCGGCATACAGCTTCGATGCCCAGAAAACGACGTACGACTGGAGTGCATCGTCCCAATAGGCCTCGGGTGCCCAGGTGTTGCCTGCGGTCTCCGGCGACACCAGAACATGGCGCTGCTCGGACCAGGCGACCAGGTCGGTCGACTCCCAGACCTCCAGATAGCGGCTGCCCTTGCGCTGCGCGGCATCCCAGTCACCGTTGCGGCCGATCGACAGGTCGGTCGCGATCAGGAAGAACTTGTCCCCGCCGGGAGAGCGGATCAGGAACGGGTCGCGCAGACCGAGGGTGCCTTTGGTGGACTCGATCACGGGTTGGCCGTTGTTGAGCTCGTCCCATTTGAGGGCGGTGTTGCCACGACTGGCGGCGAAGTAGATCTTCTCCCCCGCGATCGAGTTGCCGGTGAAATAGGTGAAGACATAACCGGCGTACGGCGCTGCTGCCGGACTGCTTCGGGAAGCTTCGGCGGCGGGCATCATGAGCTGTCCACACAAGACAGCGATCACTGCGATGACTGCGAAAAGAGCGGGGCGGATGCTGATCTTCACGTCGACCTCACCAGGGTGTTAACGTTAACAGTGGTCGTACTGTGGCCGAGTCGACCGGCAACGTCAAGGCCTCACATTCATCGCCGCCAGGCACGATGAAAGGGATCGACGAACCCATGAGCGATGTTCCGGGCGGTAGCCCACGCAGGAGTTTTCTGCGCAACGCAGGCCTGACGGGCGCAGGCGTCGCCGCGGCGGCCACGCTCGGTACGCCGGCAGCAGCGGCTCCACTTGCCCGTCCCGGCCGGCCCCGGCGCGGCGGCTATCTCTGGCTGGCGGGTGACCACCATCTGCACAGCCAGTACAGCAACGACGCAATGTTCCGGGTCGACGACCAGGTCCAGCGGGCGATCGATCACGGGCTCGACTGGATGGTGATCACGGATCACGGCAACGCGGCCTTCTCGTCGTACAGCGTGCCGATGCTGGCTGCCGACGTACGGGCCGCCCGGAAGGCCAGCCTCGAGGACATCCTGGTTTTCCTCGGCATGGAGTGGAACGTGCCCGGCGCCGAGCACGCCACCCTGATGCTTGCCCCCGGCAAGGATGAGGCCGAGTTCCTGAACCAGTTCGTGAGCAAGTACGACGCCCGGGTCACCAACACCCGCGACGGCACGCCCGCGAACGAAGCGCTGGCGATCGAAGCCATCAAGTTCCTGTACCGCGGTGTGCGGGACGGACGGATCCCGGACGCGCTGGTGCTGGCGAACCACCCGTGTCGACTCGGCATCGACTCACCCCATGAGCTCCGCGCCTGGCGCGACGCCGCTCCGGGCATCGTCCTCGGCATGGAAGGCGCGCCCGGCCACCAGGCTGCCGGTGTGCCCGCTCCCGGAATGGCACGTGGACGCGGCCTGTACGACAGCGCGCCCAGCACCTACTCGTTCCCCGGCCTCCCGAAGGAGGCGTACCGAACGCACGGCGGCTTCGACTGGATGACGGCGACCGTCGGCGGTGTGTGGGACAGCCTGCTCGCGGAGGGCAAGCCGTTCTGGATCACGGTCAGCTCCGACGGCCATCAGGCCTGCGGCGACTGGGTGCGGAACCCGGTGGACCCACTCGACCAGAGCTCTTACGACAACACGCCGTACGACGAGAGCGGCCGCACGTTCATGACCACCGGGAAGTTCCCGGACCCGATCGGCGCGGGGCGGCCCGTCACCACCTACAGCGGCTTCCCGGCCGGCGCCTACTCCAAGACCTGGGTCGGAGCGACCGGTCGTGGACATCGCCCGGTGATGGATGCCATCCGGGCCGGCCGAATCTGGGCCTGCCACGGCGATCTCATCTCCGGTCTCGACGTCCGCCTGCGATCCGCCAGCACCGGCGAAGAGGCGCCACTGGGCGGGCGGCTGAACGTCAAGCGCGGGTCCTCCGTTCGGCTGTCCATCGACATCGATCTCACCGAGGACGGGAACTACGCCCAGCTTCACCCTGAGCTCGCTCGGGTCGACCTCATCATGGGCACCGTGACCGGCCCAGTCACCGACCCCGACACCATGACCGCGCCCGGTGCCCGCGTCATCAAGTCATGGGACGTCACGCAGACCGCCGGCACCTTGACGCTGTCCCACACCCTGAAGATCGACGGTCCCTGCTACTTCCGTCTGCGCGGCACCGACGGCAAACGCAACGCGCCCGGTCCGTACGGCGCCTCTGTCGACCCCGCCGGACCAGTGATGGACGTGCTCGGGAACTCCAACCCCTGGGAAGATCTGTGGTTCTATGCGAACCCGATCTTCGTCGGCCTCCGGGGACGGTGACGTTATCTGGGTCCGGTACTTTCCCGCACGATCAACTCAGCAGGCACGAGGTCGCGAGCAGCCGGCTCGCGACCATCGATCTGCTCGGCCAGCTGGCGGAACGTCCGCCGGCCGACCTCGATGAAGTCCTGCCGGACCGTGGTCAGCGGTGGACTGAAGTAGGCCGCTTCCGGGATGTCGTCGAAGCCGACGACATGCACGTCCTTCGGCACCGCGATCCCCGCTTCGGTGAAGGCGCGGAGCAGACCGAGCGCCATTTGATCGTTGGCCACGAACACCGCGGTCAGATCCTTCTCGCGAGCCAGCGCCTGACCCGCGGCGTACCCGGAGCGCGAGCTCCAGTCACCGCGGATGATGCGCGGCGCCCTGACCCGGTGCCGCTTCAGCGTCTGCCGCCAGGCCGTTTCACGATCCTGAGCCTCGAGCCAGTCGACCGGCCCGGCCACGTGCCAGACGGTCTTGTGCCCGAGGGCAAGCAGGTGCTCCGTGGCGCGGCGCGCACCGTCGGCCTGATCGACCGCGATCATCGGGACCGGCGCTTCCTGACCGCCGCCCACTGCGACCAGCGGGATATCGAGTGGCGCACCCTCGAGCGACTTGCTCGCGGCCGCATGCGGGGCGATCACCACGATGCCCTCGACCGCCAGCCGCCGCAGCGTCTCGATCGCCTCCGCGATCGCCGAACTGTTCGGCGTACCGACGCTGGTGATCGTGACCGAATAGCCGGCTTCGCGGGCCGCGTGCTCGATGCCGTAGAGCGTGCTGGCCGGGCCATAGAGGGTCGAATCCAGCGTGACGACGCCCAGAATGCCGGACTTGCCGGTCACCAGAGCGCGCGCCGCCGAGTTGGGCCGATAGCTCAGCTTCTCCACTGCCGCGAGCACCTTGGCCCGGGTCGCCGCGCTCACCGGGCCGGTCTTGTTGACCACCCGGGAGACCGTCATGTGCGAGACGCCGGCCAGGACCGCGACGTCGGTCAGGCTCGCTTGACGCCCCGGAAGGCTACCGCTGGTCAATCCGAACCCCCTGAGCACTGCGTGCGTGGATCAAGAGGCCAGTGTTCGCGGTAACAACCCTGGGGTCAAGGACCGCTACGCCGTCCTGATCTCGAGTCTCTGCCTACACGGTGCGGAACCGGTCAGGTAGACGCGCAGTCCGTCGGGCATGAGCGAGCCGTTGAGCATGCGATACCGCTCGCCGGGATCCATCGCGACCCGCGCCGTTCCCGTACCGGGACCGAACTCGATCCGGTCGTTGCCCACGGCATACACGCCGATACCAGACTCCAACTGGTAGTTGTCGGAACCCTCGATCGCCACGACGCCCGACAGCACCCCACCTGGCCGGAAACACAGCTCAATCGCGTACGGCGCCTCGGATCCGGCCAGCTCGAAGGTCAGATCGAATCCGTTCTCGACCTCGGCCACGGTGATCGCCGTCCGCAGTGTCCGGTAGTCCTTCGACCGTTGACCGAAGTCCATCGCCGCATAGAACCGGCCGTCGGGCGTCAGCGCGTACCGGCCGTCCGCCGTACGGCGTTCTGGCGGCAACGGCTGGTAGTACGGCGCCGCAACCTCGGCACCGAGCTCGACAACAGACGGCGACCATCGGCGCAGGTACTCGCTGTGGAAGTGCCCGGTACCGAAGAACTGTGGCGCGAGCCGGACCGAGTCGAGGATCGCGTCCCCCTGACGCAGCTTGAAGAACGTCGGGTTGATCGAGAGGCCGGAGGCGATCGCCCCCACCTCAGGCACGTCGGACCCACCGAAGATCGTGGCCGTCCGGCTCCCCCGCCGGATCCGCACCGACGCCTGCGAAGGAAACTCTTGGACGAACTCCGTCGGCGGCTCAGTCGCCTGCGGTAGCGGCGCTGCCAGCTCAGGGCGTTCGAGAACCTCGGCCAGGAAGTCTCCCAGTTCACCGTCGCCGCGACGCTCGATGCCGCGCGCAACAGCAGCGAATCTGCCGTCGCCGTCCAGCAGCGCGAGCTCCCGAAACTGCAGGAGGTAGTCCGAGACCTCGCGGATGTGAAGCTGGTCCTGCCGCCGGGACGCGATCACGTCGACCTCGCCGTTCGGCTCCAGCAGGTACAGCGTCGCTTCCAGATTGCGCCGGACGAAGTCGATCAGCTCGGGTCGGCCCTGCAGCCACGCGATGGTCAGCAGCGAGGGATTCGTCACCGCGGCGGCGTAGATCGCGCTCCGCTCGCTGTAGATGCCGTCCGGCCCCGCATCGATCCCCTCGGCCAGCCATTCGTCGATCCGGTCGACGTACCGCTGGTCGGGAAGAATGTGGTTGATCCGGGCAAGCGCCGCCGACACCTCCCATCGGTGGTTCGGGGTGTGCACACCACCGCTCGCCAACGCCGGGCCGGCCTTCTCCAGGATCTTGTGGACCACCGAGCGAACCGTTGCCGCCGGCTCGTTGCCCGCCAGCAACTCCCAGACCACACACAGGTCCTGGATCAGGAAGGCCGTGTCAGGCGGCGAGTGCAGGTTGCCGATGTCGTAGGTCCCGTCCGCGTGCTGCCGCTCCGCGAGCTCCGAGGACAGTTGCTGCAACCGCTTGAGGATCGCCGGATCGTCGCGGTACTTCGACTCCCCCACATACCCGGCCACCAGCCGCCGGACCTCCCGGCCCACCCGCCTGGGATCGGTCCCAGCCGGCAGCGTGCGCGCCAGTTGCGCCTCGCTCGCGGCCGTCAGCAATCCGAGGAATTCTTGGTCCACCGCACTGTCCTCACGCTCAGGGGACTTATGTCAGGACTTAAATGTATATCGATACATCATTTGCCCTTGACGCGGTAAGCGCTTGCCTCCTAGCGTCCGAGCGTCGCCTACCCAGGCTGCGTTGAACACAAGGAGAAAAACGATGACCGGTTCCCTTCGGCGGTGGCGCTGGCTGGCAGGAGTGGTGGCGACCGCGGCGGTACTGACCGCCTGTGGTTCCGGCTCCGACGACTCGGCCTCAGACGGTGCGAAGAAGATCACGTTCTGGCTCTCGACGGCCGCTCAGATCCAGGGCTACACCGACCTGGCCAAGGAGTTCCAGGCCAAGGAAGGCATCACCGTCGAGGTCGTGAACCAGCCGTACGACGGTTACCAGGACAAGCTGCGGCAGTCGGCCCAGGCCAACTCGCTGCCCGACGTCGCCAGCGTCCCCTCGCTCGACGCGCTGTGGATCAACCAGCTCCAGGACCTGAGCGCGACCGCGAACAACGAGACCAACAAGATCCGTAAGGACCTGGTCACCGAGCAGGACGGCAAGGTGCTCGCGATCCCGTCCGACCTCACCGCGGCCGGCCTGTTCATCAACAAGAGCCTGTTCACCAAGGCCGGCGTCGCCGTACCGGCTGATCCGAGCAAGACGTGGACCTGGGACGAGTTCCTGGCGGCCGCGACCAAGGTGCGGACCGCGACCGGTGCGAAGTACGACCTGGTCTATGACAACTCCGCCGCCCGGATCCGGGCCTTCATCTACAACAACGGCGGCAAGGGCTTCCAGCTCGGCGCCGACAACAAGTACCAGACGCCGGACGCCGCGACCGTGGCCGCGCTGACCAAGTTCAAGGCGATGAACGACGACAAGGTGATGCCGAAGTCGGTCTGGACCTCGGGCGGCGACCCGAACGCGCTGTTCAAGAGCGGCCAGGTGGTCGCGTACTTCTCCGGCGTCTGGCAGGTCCCGGACTTCGCCGAGGGCATCACCAACTTCGAGTGGGCCAGCGCGCCGACCCCGGGCCCGGTGCACGCCACCGACATCAACCTCGGTGGCAAGGTCGTTGCCTTCAACAACAAAGACACCGCGGCCGCGGCCAAGAAGTGGGTCGACTTCCTATTCCAGCGCGACAACTACACCAAGCTGGCGCAGTCGAACGGCTACCTGCCGGTCGAGTCCGGTCTGACGCTGACGTACCCGTTCAAGTCCAAGGCCGCCCTCGACGCCTACACGCTCTACACCAAGGAGATCGAGCTCGCCGACCCGATCTCGTCGTCGGGCCAGGCCGCCGGGACGAAACTGCTGCTCGCGGGCAAGGAAGCCGGTGAGGACCCGACCAAGGGTGAGCTGGCGAAGTTCGTCAACGGTCAGCAAGACGTGCAGAAGACGGTCGACAACATCGTCAACGGCCTCAACGCCTCGCTGGGCTGACGCCGGTGCGACGACTCTGGCCGCAACGCCGCCTCAACCGCTACACCGCAGCACCGCTGGCGCTCATCTCGATCAACCTGCTGCTGCTCATCACGTTCTTCGTCTGGCCGGCGGTGACCGGCCTGCTGTACTCGTTCACGAGTTACACCGGCATCGGCACCGCGCCGTACGTCGGACTGGACAACTACCAGCGCCTGTTGCAGGACGACGCGTTCTACGCGGCGCTGGTCCGGACCCTGGTGTTCACGGCCGGCGTCGTACCGCTGACGCTGTTCCTGTCCCTGAGCACCGCGGTCCTGCTCGTCACGAACTACAGCAAGGGCAAGTCCGTCGCGCGGGTCATCTTCTTCCTGCCGTGGCTCATCTCGCCGATCATCGCGGGCGTCATCTGGCGCTGGATGTTCGGCGAGAACTTCGGGCTGGTCAACTACCTGATCACCTCGCTCGGCGGCAGCGAGGTGCCCTGGCAGTCGAACGCGAATCTGTCGATGCTGGTCGTCATCGTGGCCGCGGCCTGGGGCGGTACGGCGTTCAACATGCTGCTGTTCGTGGCCGCGCTGAAGAACGTACCGACGGCGTACTACGAGGCGGCGTCGCTCGACGGCGCCGGCGGGTGGGCCAAGTTCCGGCACATCACCCTGCCGGCGATCGCGCCGACGACGTTCATCGTCGTCTTGCTGAGCGTGCTCGGCTCGATGAAGGAGTACGCGCTGATCCAGGCCATCAACGGTGGTGGCCCGGGGACGGCGAACAACCTGGTCGTCCAGTACATCTACACCAAGGGCTTCCAGCGGGCCCAGATCGGCTACGCGAGCGCGGCGTCGTTCGTGCTGATGCTGATCCTGATGGTGATCGCCCTGATACAGCTCGCCCTCAACCGGCGGAAGGACTCCTGACATGGCCGCCACCGCCAACTCCACAGCGACCTCCGCGACGGGCGAACTCCCCAAGAAGATCTGGGCGACCGCACTCATGTGGCTCCTGGTCGCCGTGTACGGCGTTCCGGTGCTGTGGTTCCTGCTCAGCGCGTTCAAGCCGGCCGGTGAACTGTTCTCGTATCCGCTGACGATCTTCCCCAAGCATCCGACCATCAAGGGCTTCACGCAGGCCTGGACGAGCTTCGACGTCGCGCACTACTTCGTGAACACGCTCATCGTCGCCGTCTCGGCCACGGCACTCACGATCGTGGCGAGTGCCGCCTGTGGCTACGCACTCGCCAAGTACACCAACTGGTGGATCAAGGGTTTCGCCATCTGCATCCTGGCGACCACGATGCTGCCCGGCGAGGTCATCCTCGCGCCGCTGTTCCTGGTGGTGCGCGACCTCGGCCTCTACAACAGTCTCGCGGCCGTCGTCGTACCGTCGGTCATCACGGCCACCGGCACCTTCATGTTCCGCCAGTTCTTCCTCACCGTGCCGAACGACCTGCTGGAGGCAGCCCGTATCGACGGGGCCAGTGAGTTGCAGACACTGTTCCGGATCATGCTGCCGCTGTCCCGGCCGATCATGCTGACACTGGCGATCTTCTCGTTCCAGTGGCGCTGGAACGACTACATCTGGCCGCTGGTCGTCCTGAACGAGCCGAGCAAGTACACCCTGCAGATCGGCGTCGCGACCATCGTCGGCGCCGAGAACGTGAACTGGTCGGTTCTGCTGGGCGCCTCGGTGCTCTCGATGATCCCGCTGGTCGCGCTCTACCTGGTCTTCCAGAAGTACGTCATGAGCGCGGACATCGGCGCCGGCCTCAAGGACTAACGAGTGATGAGCGCGCCGCCGTTGACGTGCAGAACCTGGCCGGTGACGTGGCGCGCTGCGGCCGACGCGAGGAAGTGGATGGTGGATGCGATATCCGCGACCTGCCCCTCGCGTTTCGTGAAAGTTGCCTCCAGCAAGGTCTGACGACGCTCCGGCGTCATCCGGTCGCCGAAGAACTCGGTCTGCGCGGTGTAGCCCGGCGCCACGACATTCGCCGTGATGCCGCGCGGGCCGAGCTCGGCTGCGACATCGGCGTTCCACATCGCCAGCGCCGCCTTGGAAGCGCCGTACGAGCCTGCGCCGCGCGCCCCGGCGATCGACCCCAGGTTGACGACAGCAGTGGTCAGCCGCGGCGCGAGTGCGCTCGTGGTGAGCACGGCGCTGATCAGGTTGGCCTCGAGGTTGGCCAGCCAGTTCTCCTTCACCTGCTGAAGGCTGTCCTCCATGCTGCCGAAGTCGGTGTTCCCGCCGGCATTGTTGACTAGTACGTCGATCCTGTCCGGCAGCTCGGCCAGCAAGCGCTCGACCTGCCCCGGGTCGGTCGCGTCGCACACCACTCCGCGCGCCCCGATCTCAGCCGCCGCCTCCGCCAGCACCTCGGCCCGGCGGCCGGTGATCACCACCTCGTCGCCGTCCGCCCGGAACCGCTCCGCCGTGGCCCGTCCGATCCCCGTCGCTCCCCCGGTCACCAGCACTGTCCGCATCACGCCATCCTCACATTTAGACCTAAATGTTTAGACCTAAACGTAGCATGGGTCCGTGACCGACACCTACCCCCTCGACGGCCCCAGCCCCTACC
>NZ_SMKX01000100.1 GCF_004349055.1 Kribbella antibiotica | reverse complement strand
GAAGGGGGAGATGTCCTTGAGCCAAGGGGCTAGTTGGATGCCGGCGCTGGTTAGGCCGATGAGGAGGCAGAGCGTGGGGCCGGCCCAGGCGGCTTGGGTGGCTTGGGGGACGAGGCCGAAAAGGGCGAGGGTCAGGGCGGCCAGGAGCCAGACGGCGGGGAGTTGGATGAGGGCGGCAGCGATCAGGCGGGGGAGTTGGCCGCTGAGGTCGTCGATGGCTAGGCCGTAGGCGATACCTGCGGCGGCGCCGGCGGCGAATAGGGCGACGGCCGGGCCGAGAAGGCTGAAGATCAGGTGGCTCAGCGCCCAACGCAGGCGACTAGTTGCGGTCGCTAAGACCGGCTCGGCGCGCCCACTCGCCTCTTCGGCACGCAACCGCAGGGTCGCCTGCACTGCGTACGCCGATGCGATCAGCCCGGTGATCGTCATGACACCCACCAGGAACGAGTCGATCAACGCACCCGCGCCGCCCAGCCGCTGGAACATCTCCTGGATCTTCGGGTCATCCCGCATCATGTCGCCGACCCCCTCGGCAACCCCGCCGAACAGCAAGCCCAGCAAGAGGAACGCCGAGGTCCATGCGGCGAGCAGCCCGCGGTGCAGTCGCCAGGCCAACCCCAGTGGCGACCCCAGCCGACCCTCCGCAGGCCCGAGCCGAGCCGGCAACAACCCCGAGCCGACATCACGCCGTACGGCGAGCTGAACAGCAGCCACCACCAGTACGACGGTTGCCGCGAGCATCAATCCTCCCAGCCACCACTGGTTGGCGCCGTACGGGTGGATGCGTTGCGCCCAGCCGACCGGGGAGAGCCACGACAGCCAGGCGAGCGGACCGTCGGTGTGACCGCTGGTATCGCCGGCCGCACGCAGGATGAATGACGCGCCGAGCACCCCGATCGCGGTCCCGCGCGCAGTCCCCGCGTTCGCCGTCAGTTGCGCAGCGACCGCGCCGACCGCCGCGAAAAGCCAGCCAGTGCTCGCAAATTCGAGGCCCAGGGCAACCGATCCGGCCCACGGAAGATCCTGACCATGCATGCCCAGGGCAATCAAGACAGCAAGTATCAAGTTCGCCGCGAAGACCGTCACCAGTGCAGCGGCCAGCCCGGCATGCCGCCCGACGACACTCGACCCAAGCAGTTCGGAGCGGCCAGTCTCCTCCTCAACCCGGGTGTGCCGAATCACCGTGAGTAAAGCGATCAGCCCAACCATCAGCGGTACAAACCCCAGCCGCCACGTGACGAATTCACCCAGCGAGGTCCCGGACAACGAGCCATACAACGTGATGAAGCCCGCGTTGTTCGCATAGCTCGCTCGCGCTTCCGCCGTCGGGAACAGATCTCCGTAAGTAGAGACGAAGCTCATCGGGATCAGCGCCAGCGCCAGAATCCACAGCGGCAAGACGATCCGATCCCGGCGCAGGATGAGACGAATGAGACCAAGAGTCCCAGTCATCGCGCAGCCTCCGGTTCGTACAGCCGCAGGAACAGCTCTTCCAGCGTCGGCGGCTGACTCACCAGACTGCGTACGCCAACCGCAACCAGCTGACCCAGTACGGCGTTGATCTCCTCGGTGTCGACGTCGAATCGCACCAACCCGTCCTCGACCCGCAGATCGTGCACACCGGCCAGCGAAGCCAATCCGTTCGGCGGTCCCGCCAACTCAGCGGTGATCGACGTCCGAGTCAGATGTCGCAACCCCGACAACGTCCCACTCTCGACTGCTCGCCCCGCGCGAATAATCGTGACCCGCGAGCACAGCGCCTCGACCTCGGACAGGATGTGACTCGACAGCAGCACGGTCTTGCCTTCGCCGGCCGAAATCTCCTGCACGACCTCGCGGAACACCTCCTCCATCAACGGGTCCAGCCCGGAGGTGGGCTCGTCGAGCAGCAGCAGTTCCACGTCCGAAGCGAAGGCCGCCACCAACGCGACCTTCTGCCGATTGCCCTTCGAGTAGGCGCGAGCCTTCTTCCGCGGGTCGAGATCGAACCGGTCCAGCAGCTCCGCCTTGCGCTTCTTGTCGAGACCGCCGCGCATCCGGCCGAGCAGGTCGATCGCCTCGCCACCGGACAGGTTCGGCCACAACGTCACGTCGCCGGGGACATACGCGAGCCGCCGATGCAGGGCGGTCGCGTCCGACCACGGGTCGCCGCCGAGAAGGCGCGCCGTACCGGAGTCGCGGCGGGTCATGCCGAGCAGGATCCGGATCGTGGTGGTCTTGCCGGCGCCGTTCGGGCCGAGGAAACCGTGCACCTCGCCGGTGCGGACGGTCAGGTCGAGACCGTCCAGTGCGCGGGTGCGGCCGAAGGTCTTGACCACGCCTTCGGTGTGGATCGCCGCAGCGGACATCAGCTGTTGTCCTTTCGCAGATTCGCCGCTTGCTCGGGGGTGAGTAGCGGCTGGGAGAAGATGTCGACGAAGGCCCGGTTCATCCGGGCGTAGCCGGCCGGGGACGCGATGTCCTCGCCGAGTGCGAGTTCGAGCTGCTCGCGGAGCACGTAGACCCCGAGCTTCATCACCGCGATCACCGCAGACCAGGCCCGGTAGTCGTCGGTGACGACACCGTGCGTGCGCGCCCACTCCTCGCCGTACGAGACTGTTTGGAGGAACATCGCGGAGGCGGTTTCGGAGCCGTCCATCATCGAGCGGACCAGGTACGTCTGCAGCGGGAACGCAACGGGCTGGACCGTGGCGACGTTCACGTTCTCCAGGCCCTGCTCGTCGACCAGCTCACGGCCGAGCTCGAACATCCGGCCGAGGGCGTACTCGTCACAGGCCGCGCGCAACGCCTCTTTCGACCCGAAGTGATGTCGGACCAGGCCCGACGACACCCCGGCCTCGGTCGCGATGTCACGGATCGAGGCGCCTTCGATCCCGCGCTCGGTGAACAGCTTGATCGCCGCATCCCGGATCCGGGCCCGCGCTGTCAGATCGTCGTTCATCAAACATCCTCCTCGGCTACACAGTCGAGCAAACTACTACACGCTCGTGTAGTCAAGAGGAAAGTTGATGACGTATATGTGACAAAGGTTCGTAGTTCATTGACCGGGACAGCGCTTGCTGGTGTGCTCTCTCCCCAAACACCCTGAGGCGGAAGGTGCGTGGGGATGATCAGGAAGTGTCTCGCCGTGCTCGCGGCGATCGGCCTGCTGAGCCTGCCCGGTACGGCGAACGCTGCCGAGCCGGGACGTAAAGTCGTCAAGGTCGGGGTGACCCAGGCGGTCGACTCGATGAACCCGTTCCTGGCCGTGCGCCTGGTGTCGGGGCAGTTGCAGCGCTGGACCTACGCGTTCCTGACCGTCCCCGATGCCAAGACCCTGCAGCCCAGCCCCGATCTCGCCGAGTCCTGGACGACATCGCCCGACGGCCTGACCTGGACCTTCAAGATCCGTACGGCGAAGTGGTCCGACGGTCAGCCGATCACCGCGGACGACGCGGCCTGGACGTTCACCAAAATGATGACCGACGATGCGGCCAAGGCCGGGAACGGCCCGGCGGTGGAGAACTTCGCCAGTGTCACCGCGAGCGGCCAGGACCTGACCATCAAGCTGAAGGCGCCGCAGGCGTCGATGCTCGACATCCCGGTCGCGATCGTGCCCAAGCACGTCTGGGAGAAGGTCCCGGACATCGGGAAGTTCGAGGCCGACCAGGTCCCGGCGGTGGGCAGTGGCCCGTATGTCGTCACCGAGTACAAGAAGGATCAGTTCGTCCGGCTCGCCGCGAACAAGGACTACTGGCGGGGAGCTCCGAAGATCGACGAGCTGCAGATGATCTTCTACGACAACCCGGCCGCCTCGATCGTCGGGCTGAAGAAGGGCGACATCGACCTGATCGGCCGGCTCGCACCGCCGGACTTCGAATCGCTGAAGGGCGACGACAATCTGGTCCAGTGGAACGCCGAGGGCCGGCGAGCGACGTACCTGCAGGTGAATCACGGCGCCACCACCAGCGACAACAAGCCGATCGGCGACGGGCATCCGGCGCTGAAGGATCCGCGGGTTCGGCAGGCGCTGCACTATGCGATCGACAAGCAGAAGCTGGTCGACGAGACGCAGAACGGGCTGGCGCGGCCGGCGGACGGCTCGATCATTCCGCCGCTGTACAAGAGCTTCTTCTGGGAGGCCTCCGGCGCGGAGAAGATTACGTACAACGTTGCCAAGGCCAACGAAATCCTCGATGCCGCCGGCTACAAGAAAGGTGCCGACGGCATCCGAACGATGCCGGACGGCTCGAAGAAACTCCAGTTCCGCTTCAGCATTCATACCGATGCGCCGAGCGAGGAGAAGCTGGCCGAGTACCTGACCGGCTGGTTCAAGGAGCTCGGCATCCAGCTCACCGCCCGCCGCCTCGACTCCAGCAAGTTCACCGAAGAGACCGGCACGACGGCCCTGTTCGACATCGCGATCAGCGGCTGGTCGGTCAACCCGGATCCCGAAGAGGTCCTCGGCACGCACCTGTGCAGTCGGCGCCCGACCGCGTCCGGCGAGGGCGGCGGCACCGAATCGTTCTACTGCGACCCCCAGTACGAGACGCTCTACAAGCAACAGCAGAAGGAACTCGACCGCACCAAGCGCGCCGACATCATCAAGAAGATGGAACAGCGCCTGTACGTCGACGCGCCGGTGATCGCCCTCTACTATCCCAACGACCTCGAGGGCTATCGCAAGGACCGGATCGCGAGCATCACGCCGATCCCCGAGGACAAGGGCATCCTGTACGGCGGCAGCGGCTACTGGCCGTTCTACACCGTCGAGGCGGTGTCGCAAGACGCTGCGGCGGAGGACGGCGGTGGCTCCAGTACCGGGCTCATCGCGGGGATCGCGGGAGCGGTCGTCGTACTGGCTCTGGGTGGTTTCGTGCTGGCGCGGCGGCGGCAGGGCGCTGCCGACGAGCGCGAATGACGGTTGTCGCCGAGATTGACGCGGCCCCGGCCGGCCACGGGCTGCTGCGGTATGCGGCGGCCAAGGCCGGCGGGGCGCTGCTGAGTATCGCGATGGTCGTGGTGGCGACGTTCTTCCTGTTCCGGATGCTGCCCGGCGATCCTGTGCGCGCCTTGGCTCAGGGGCGCAATATGACACCGGCGCAGCTGGATCTGGAGCGTGCTCGGCTGGGTCTGGACAAGTCGATTCCGGAGCAGTTCCTGCATTTCGTCGGGCAGACGCTGCGGTTCGACCTCGGGACGTCGTACGAGTACAAACGGCCGGTGCTCGACCTGATCGGTGAACGGATCGGGCCGACGCTGTTGCTCACCGGGACCGCGCTGGTGATGGCGGTCAGCCTCGGAATCTGGCAGGGCGCGCGGGCCGGTTGGAAGCCGGGCAGCCGGTTCGATCGGTTCTCGACCGCGGTGTCGTTGGTGCTGTGGTCGGTGCCGACGTTCTGGCTCGGGCTGTTGCTGCTGATGGTGTTTGCCGCCGGCATCGGTCCGATCCCGGGTCTGTTTCCGACCCGCGGAATCTCCAGCGTCGATGCACCTGACGGCTTCGGGTATGTGCTCGATGTTGCGCACCACATGGTGTTGCCGTGCTTGACGTTGGTTGCCGTGGTCTACGCCCAGTACCTGCTGGTGATGCGGTCGTCGGTGCTCGATGAGGTCGAGCAGGACTACATCACGACCGCGCGGGCCAAGGGGCTGAAGGACGACGACATCCGGCGGCGGCACGCCGTACCGAATGCTTTGCTGCCGACGGTGACGTTGGTGTTCATGCGGATCGGGTTTGTGGTCGGCGGCGCGGTGACGGTGGAGGCGATCTTCAGTTGGCCGGGCCTTGGGCAACTTTTCTACCAGGCGATCCGGGTTCCGGACTTCACGCTGATGCAGGGGACGTTCCTGCTGATCACGGTGTCGGTGATCCTGATGAACACGTTGGCTGACGTGATCTATCACGTGCTCGATCCGCGGGTGAGGTCGGTATGAGCAGCTTGACCTGGGTACGGCGTCGCCGTTCGGTGGAACGGTTTTGGGGCGACTTCCGGACGCGCAAGGCCGGGATGATCGGTCTCGGCGTGCTCGTCGTGGCGGTGGTGCTCGCGTTGATCGCGCCGCTGTTCATCGATGCCGGCGTGACGAATGTGGTGAGCGGGACGGGCGAGAAGATGGCGCCGCCGAGCCTGGATGCGCCGCTGGGAACCGACGAATCCGGCCGGTCGGTGCTGCTGATGATCTGGTGGGGTTCGCGGACCTCGCTGCTGATCGGATTCCTCGCGGCCCTGCTGAGTATGGTGATCGGGACTGTGCTCGGCATCGCGGCCGGTCACTTCCGCGGCTGGGCCGGCGCGATCGTGCTGCGAGTGACCGACTGGTTCCTGGTGTTGCCGTCGCTCGTGACTGCGCTGGTGCTGGCCGCGATTCTCGGCGGCAGTACGGCGACCATCATCATCGCGATCGGGGTGACGTCGTGGCCGTCGACGGCCCGGTTGATCCGCGCGCAGACCCTCGCGGTTGAGGCTCGGCCCTACATTGAGCGGTCTCTAGCCTTGGGTGCCGGGCATTGGCACATCACCACCCGGCATGTGCTGCCGAACGTCGCACCGTTGCTGTTGGCAAGTACGACGCTGGAGGTCGCGAGCGCGATCGTCACCGAGTCGACGCTGGCGTTCCTCGGTGTGAGCGCGAACAAAACGTCATGGGGGACCATGTTGCGCGGCTCCTACGACTGGGGTGCCGCGACGGCCGGTGCATGGTGGTACATCCTCATCCCGGGTCTCTGCATCGTGCTCGTGGTGATGGCTTTCACCTTGTGTGGAAGGGCTTTGGAGACGGTGCTCAACCCTCGACTGCGAACCCGGGCGGCCTGATGCTTGAACTCGATGAGCTGTCGGTGACCTACCGCTTGGCGGGCGGCGACGTACCCGCCGTACGGGGTGTGTCGTTGTCGGTGGCGGCCGGGGAGGCTGTCGGGCTGGCGGGGGAGTCCGGGTCGGGGAAGTCGACGATCGCACTGTCGTTGCTGCGATTGCTGCCGCGGACCGCTCGCATCGAGGGACGGATCCTGCTGGGTGGCGAGGACGTCGTCACGATGAACTGGGGTCGTCTGCGGGCCGTGCGGTGGTCGGAGGCATCGATCGTTTTCCAGGGCGCGCAGCACGGACTCAATCCGGTACGACGAATTGGCGAGCAGATCGCGGAGCCGTTGCTGGTGCATCGGCTGGCGTCGGCCTCGCAGGCTCAGGCGCGCGTTCGTGAACTGTTGGAGCAGGTGGGGTTGCCGGCCTGGCGGGCGCGGAGCTATCCACATGAGCTGAGTGGTGGCCAACGGCAACGAGTGATGATCGCGATGGCGCTGGCGTGCTCGCCGCAGCTGATCATCGCGGATGAGCCGACGACTGCGCTCGACCTGATGGTGCAGGCGCAGGTGCTGTCGCTGATCCGGCAGTTGATTGCCTCGCATGGGATTTCGCTGTTGATGATCTCGCATGACTTGTCTGTGCTGGCAGATGTGTGCGATCGGCTCGCCATCATGTACGCCGGCCGCCTCGTGGAGACCGGGCCGGCGGCATCGGGCTTTCGGCATCCCTACAGCCAGGCCCTGTCTGCCGCGTTTCCGACCGTCGGCGATCCCGCCTCGCGGTTGGCGCCGCGCGGTCTGGCCGGTGATCCGCCGGACCCGCAGTCACTGCCTGGTGGCTGCTCGTTCCACCCTCGCTGCCCAGTTGCTTTGGAGTCGTGCTCGGTCACCCCGGTCGACCTTCGATCCGCGGGTTCCGATCGCTTTGCCGCCTGCGTTCTGGTGGAGGAAACATGCTAGAGGCAACAAATGTGGCGGTGGAGTTCGGACGGGCGCGGGCTGTCGATGGGGTCAACCTGTCCATCGCGCCTGGCGAGATCGTAGCCCTGGTTGGGGAATCCGGCTGCGGCAAGACCACGCTCGCCCGCACCCTCCTTGGCCTCGAGCGGCCGGCCAGCGGCACGGTGTCTTACAACGGTCGTCCCCTGAACTACTCCGGCCGCGCTCTCCGCGCCTTCCGTCGCCAGGTCCAGTTGGTTCTCCAGGACCCCACCGGTTCGCTCAACCCTCGCCATACCGTCTATGAAGCCGTTGCGGAAGGCCCCCGAATCCACGGCCTCCCCGACGAAGAGGCTGTCGTCACCTCAGCCCTGGCGCGCGCGGGCCTACGTCCTCCGGAGCGCTTCTTCCTCCGCTACCCCCACGAACTCTCCGGCGGCCAACGCCAACGCGTCGTCATCGCCGGCGCCCTCGCCCTGAACCCCAAGATCCTGATCGCCGACGAACCCGTCGCCTCCCTGGATGCCTCGATCCGCGGCGAAATCCTCGCTCTGCTCCTGCGCCTCCGCGACGACCTGGGCCTCGGCGCGCTAGTCGTCACTCACGACCTCGGCCTCGCCTGGAACATCGCCGATCGAGTGGCCGTCATGTACCTGGGCCGCATCGTCGAGTCCGGCCCCACCGAGGACGTCCTCACGAATCCCCAGCACCCCTACACTCAGGCGCTGCTCTCGGTCCTGCCTGAGTCGCCCGCCCGGATCATCCTCACCGGCGAACCACCCGACCCGACCCACATCCCCTCCGGGTGCCGGTTCCATCCGCGCTGCCAGGTGGTTGCGTCTGGCAACGGCATCGACGCCTGCCACGCAACCCTGCTCCCGATCCTCCCGGCTGCGGCGGAATCACAGGTCGCGTGCCACGTCGTACCGGTCAGCTCGATCAGCTGACCGGTACGGCGCGGGTGGGTCACACCTCGTCGTCGTCCGCGGGCTCCTCGTCGGCGTCGGCGAGCGACCACTTCAGCTGGAACTCGACCTCTTCCTCGTCCTCGGAGCGCTCGTGCTCGACGCTGATCTTCGCGTTCTGCGGGACGGTGAAACGCTCACCGGCAATCTGGATCCGGAACGGCTTGCCGGTCTCGAGGGCGTCGGCGAGCCGGCGGAGCTTGGCGGCGAACTCGGCGACGGTGTAGTCCTTCTCAACATCTCTCTCACTCATGGGGCTATCCAATCAAACTCCGAGGGTCCTTCGAGGGGTTGACAATAGTTAACGAATGATAGAACTATTGCGGTATGACGCAAGCTCAGGTCGACCGGTTCTTCGAGGTCCTCGCCGATCCGACCCGGCGGCAGGTCGTTCAGTTGCTCGGCGAGGGACCGCAGCGGGCTGGGCAACTGGCGTCGGCGACCGGGTCGTCATCGCCTGCGATGAGCCGGCATCTGCGGATCCTGCTCGAGGCTGGACTGGTCGCCGATGAGCGGGTGCCCGACGACGCCCGCGTCCGGCTGTTCCGGTTGAACCCCGAGCCCGTGGTCGCCGTACAGGCGTGGCTCGACCAGGTCCAAGCGCACTGGCGCGAGCAGCTGGGCGCCTTCAAACGACATGTGGAGAACTCATGACCGAATTGTCAGCGACAGCGACTGTGGAGGTCTCGGCCGATCCGGCGACCGCCTTCCGGATCTTTACCGAAGAGATCGACCTGTGGTGGGTGCGCGGCCCGATCAACTTCTTCGACGCCGCTCGGGCCACCGCCATGCAGATCGAGCCGGGTGTCGGCGGCCGCCTCCTGGAGGTCTACACGCCGCCGGATGATGTCCTAGAGCTCGGCCGCATCACCGACTGGCAGCCCGGTTCGTTGTTCGCCTACCGGAGCTCGGTCGACGACACCGAGACCCGGATCAGCTTCGAGCCCGTCGGCGACGGCACCCGCGTCACCGTCGTACAGACCCTGCTCCCCGACGGCTCTAAGGCCTTCTACTTCTGGACCAATGTCATTCATTGGTTCCCCACCTGGCTCGCTCGCCGCGACACCGCTCCGCACACGCCCCGCGAGCTCGATCGGCTAGGAGTGGCCCTGTACTACGAAGACCCCGCAGCTGCGGCCCGCTGGCTCCACACCGCTTTCGGGCTCACCTCGTGGACCAGCATCCCTTCTGAGGGCGCCACGCCATCCTGGGTCGAGCTCAACGTCGGCGACCGCAGTGTCATCCTGTTCCAGCGCTCCGGAACTCGCGCACCCCAACACGACCACAGCACCTGGATCTACGTCGACGACCTCGACGCCCACTTCGCCCGGGCCCAGCAGTCCGGCGCCAAGATCCTCTCCGAAATCCACCAGCACGGCTACCGCAAGTACGAGACCGAAGACCTAGAGGGCCACCACTGGACCTTCGCCCAGGCCCGCCCGACCCAGTAGATGCGACCCGGCCGGATCACCCCAGGCGTCGTACGGATTGGCAACACCGTACGACGCCCTGCGTCCCCTGGAACCTCTGAGCTCCTGCACCTCCTAGAGGCCCGCGGTTTCGCCGGTGCGCCCCGCTACCTGGGCCTGGACGAGGAAGGCCGGGACATCCTCAGCTACCTCGAAGGAGAAGTGGGAGCCTTCCAGCGCTGGCAGAACGACCAGCTAGCCGCCTTCGGCCGCCTCCTCCGAGCCTTCCACGACGCCACCCGCTCCGGCCCGAACAAGGTCATCTGCCACCACGACCCCGGCCCCAACAACGCGGTCTTCCAAGACAATCTCCCGGTCGCGCTCATCGACTTCGACACCGCAGCTCCCGGCAGTCCGCTGGAAGACCTCGGCTACGCCGCCTGGACCTGGTGCATAGCCTCCAAACACAACGACCCAGCGCGCCAAGCTGCCCAGGTCCGAGCCCTCGCTGATGCCTACGACGCCACCCCACCCCAGCGCAACGCCCTCGTCGACGCAGTCCTGGAACGCCAGTCCCGCAACGTCCGCTTCTGGACCGAAACCAGCGCCGCAGTCACACCGGAGCAACGCGCAGACCGCATCGCCTGGTCCCGCCGCGAACACGACTTCACCAGCACCCACCGCAAGACCTTCGAGGCCCACCTACAGGCGGCCGGCCTTTTTGAGGGCTAGGTAGGTGTCGGCGAGGGCGGGGGCTATCTGGTCCGGGTTTTCGTCTACTACGGTGACGCCGGCTCGGGTGAGGACTGCGGTGACGCGGTCTCGGTCTAGGCGGGTTCTGGCGGCGGAGGCGGCGTTGTAGACCTCAATGAGGTCGCTACGGGTGGCCTCGAGCTCGGTCAGGCGTGGGTCGGCTACTGAGGCCAGGACGATGACGTGGCGCTTCAGGAGGGGGCCGATGACGGGGAGGAGGGACTCCTCGATGACGGCGGGGTCGAGGCCGGTGAGGAGGACTATCAGGGAGCGCTGGCCTAGGCGCTCCAGGACTTGGGAGACGACGACGCGGAAGTCGGTCTGCACCAGCTCGGCGTCCACATTGGCCAGGGCGTTCACGAACGACGGCAGGACGTCCTCGGGCGCAGGGCGTCGTACGTCGGCTCGTACGGCGGAATCGCAAGCCAGCAAGGAGACTCGGTCACCTGCGCGGGTTGCGAGGGCAGCGAGTAGTAGGGCTGCGTCCATGGCGTGGTCGAGGCGGGGGGCGTCGCCGACGCGGCCGGCGGACATGCGGCCGGAGTCGATGACGATGGCGACCTGGCGATCGCGCTCGGGGCGCCAGGTGCGCAGTACGACGTTGCCGCGGCGGGCCGTGGCACGCCAGTCGATGCTCCGCACGTCGTCACCCGGCACGTAGTCCCGCAGCGAGTCGAACTCTGTCCCCTGCCCGCGCACCATCAGCGCCGTACGGCCGTCTAGCTCGCGCAGCCGCGCTAGCCGCGACGGCAGGTGCTTGCGGCTGTTGAACGGCGGTAGCGCCCGCACAGTCCACGGCACCTGATGGCCGCCCTGCCGACCCGCAAAACCGAGCGGACCGATCGAACGGATCGTCACTCGATCCGCATGGCGGTCGCCACGTCGGGTCGGTACCAGATGCGTCGTCAGCCGACGCCGCTCACCATTCGGCAGGTCCAGCTTGTGCGGCGGATCCTGTACGCCGGCCGACGGCGGCCACGCATCGCGCAGCAGCCCGCGGATCCGCCGGCCCGGGTTGGTGACGAGCAGGTTCACCGCAGCCGGCTCACCAAGCCGCACGGCAGTGTCGCCCTCGCGACTGAGCTGTAGTCGTCGTGGCGACCCAGCCAGCAACAGGTCGACCAGGCACACCAGAAAGACCACGCCGATGACTACACCGACACCGGACCAGCTAGGCATCACCAGAGCGACGAACACCACCCCGAGACCAGCCAGAAGCCCAGCCCTGCCTGTGAGAACCATCAGCGTGGCACTGGCACGGTCGCGAGGACGCTCTCCAGCACCGCATCCGGGCTGACGCCTTCGAGCTCGGCCTCCGGGCGCACCTGCACGCGGTGTCGCAGACAGGGACGCGCCATCGCCTTCACGTCATCCGGAATCACGTAGTCCCGGCCAGACAGCCAGGCCCACGCCCGCGAGACGTGCAGCAGCGCAGTGGCACCACGCGGCGACACTCCGAGCTGCAATGACGGTGACTGCCGAGTCGCGCGGCACAGGTCGACGATGTACGCGAGAACGTCCTCGCGGACTGCAACTCGCCGTACGGCGTTCTGTCCGGCCAGCAGGTCTTCCGGCCCAGCCACCGGCCGCAGTCCGGCCGCCTCGAGATCGCGCGGGTCGAATCCCTGCGCATGACGAGTCAGTACGGCGATCTCAGCGTCACGCGGCGGGATGTCCAGCGTCACCTTGAGCAGGAACCGGTCCAGCTGCGCCTCCGGCAGCGGATAGGTCCCCTCGTACTCGATGGGGTTCTGGGTAGCCGCCACGACGAACGGCGACGGCAGCTTGCGGGAGACACCGTCGACAGTGACCTGCCGCTCCTCCATGGCTTCCAGGAGCGCGGCCTGCGTCTTCGGAGGCGTCCGGTTGATCTCGTCCGCCAGCAGGATGTTCGTGAAGACAGGACCCGGCCGGAACTCGAACTCACTCGTCTTGGCGTCGTACACGAGCGACCCGGTCACGTCACCAGGCATCAGGTCCGGAGTGAACTGCACCCGCTTGGTCTCCAGCCGCATCGCCATCGACAGCGCCCGCACCATCAGCGTCTTCGCCGTACCCGGTACGCCTTCCAGCAGCACGTGGCCACGGCAGAGCAGCGCCAGCACGAGTGCGGTGACCGCGGTCTCCTGCCCGACGACGGCCTTGCCGATCTCGGTCCGCAGCGCGACCAGCGCCTGCCTGGCCTGGTCGGCACTGACCTCAGTAGTGGTCACGGGTGTCGTACCTCCTGCGTGAGTACGTCGAGTACGTCGGACAAGTGCAACAGTGCGGCGTCGTCCTGCGGTGGCATGCCGTAGAGCGCCTCGTACAAGGTGTTCGGGTCCCAGCCGGTGCGTGCGGCCAGTGTGGCCACCACAGCGCTCGGCTCGGCTCGCCGCGGGATGCCATGCGCCTTGTGCAGCTGGGCAAGCGCCGACTCTCGCAGCGCCGCAGCGGCCCGGTCATGAGCACGCGCGCGCCGATAGAGCCGCGCACGACCCTCGGTGGTCTCGGCCGCATGCACGATCACCGGCAGCCGCTCCATCACCACAGGTCCGAGCCGGCGACCACGCCACACCGCAACCACCAGTACGGCGAACGCCAGCGCCCAGCCGATGTAGCGGATGTCCGGCGGGACCAGCGGCGGTCCGTCGCTGCCCTCGTCGTCCGCACCGCTGCTCTCCCACTGCGGCAGGTACCAGGTCAGCTCCTGGTGCGTACCGATCAGGTTGAGCGCCAGTGCGGCATTTCCGTCGTCGGCAAGCTCGCTGTTGGTGAAGGAGCGCGACGTGCCGACCACATCGACGATCTGGCCGCCGGACTCGATCCGGATCACGGTGTGGTTGATTCCGTCGCCGTAACACGCCTTGGCGCCGGCCGGCGCGGAGTACGTCGTCCCACCGGCCGTCACATTCCCAGCCTTTACTGCAGCGCTGAGATCACAGTCCGGCTCCCGGCTGGCCAAGCTGAGCACCGGACCAGCGGTCTTCACTCCTGGTGCGAGCGCGTCCAGCTCACGAGCGCCCGGCCGGATCAGGATCAGGTGGCTCCACCCGGCGGCCTTGATGCGCTGCCAGTCGTCGCGATCGAGTGAACCGTTCGGTCCGATCAGCAGCGCCTTGCCGGCACCAGGCTCCGTCGCATTGTCCAGGCGCTCCGTCCCCTGCACATTCACGCCATGCTTCTTCAGCAGGTTCGCCAGCGCACGCGCACCGTCGCGCTCAGTCGAGTCCGGGCTGAACGGTCCCGACGTACTGGCAACGCTGAAGACCAGCACGATCAACCCCACCAGTACGACGACGCCTGTGATCAGCAGCGGCTTCCGCAACGCCCGCCAACTCTCCGCAGCACCCCGCCCCACGGCAACACTCGTGCTCATCCAGCCACCTTGAGCTTCGCAGTACGGGCGGCATCATCAGCACGCACCACTACGGCGTACCGGGTCGGATTGCCTGGACGGTTGCCGTAGACAACCTCAGTGAAGGTCAGTGCAGCCGGCTGCAGGGCGTCACGTAGTGTCGGCGCAACTCGCCCGGCATCTGCAACCACCTCGTACGCCGTCCGTCCGGCCCGATCATCCAGGATGGTCCGCTCGACCAGCTCGGCGACACAGGCCCGGAACCGGCTGCGGACCGCGTAAGTGTAGTTGCCGGCCGACGCCTCCTGCTCGGCCTGTGCCCGGTACTCCGCAGCGCTCCGAGGCCTGGAGGTGTCGAACACGGACTGCTGCTTCGTGCCGCGCTTGCTGGTCCGGAGCACTCCGGCTCGCCAGAGCACCACCACGATGATCAGAGCGATCAGTGCGACCAGGAGAACCAGCCCGGCATGGCCGTTGGGGGAGGCGCCGGTGACGCCGTCCAGCAGGTCGGCGATCCACTCCACCAGCTTGTTGAGGGCGCGCTCGATCAGCGAGCCACCCGACTGCCGGTAGGCGGACTTGGACAGCTCCTCCGCGGCCTCGCGGGCAGCCTGGTCGCGCAGTATGTCGACCGGCGGTTCGGCGAAGATCACGCAGTACCTCCCGAGCGCAGGGACGGACGCATCCACAGGTCGAGGCCCTCACGCCGGATCCGCAGATCCAGATAGACCAGAGCCTGTACGGCGGACATGAACGCCAGACTCGCGATCAGCGTCAGCACGGTCGCGACACCAGCCGCCGCGCCGACCGCGATGGCGATCACCGTGCCGCCGGTGCTGTCGCTGGAGTCGGCCCACGAGCCCACGGTGATCACCAGCGTCGTGACGCCGAACTGCAGCGCGTAGCTGACGATGTTGACCACCACACTGCCGAAGATCAGGATGCCGATCACTCGCCAGAACTTGCCCTTCACCAACTGCCACGAACGCCGCAGCGCACCCCAGATGCCGACGCGGGCCGGGATGTACAGCCCGATGTCCGGGGCGTGCTTGCCCTCCATCAGAACGACCGTCCCGGCCAGCACCAGCCGGACACCGAAGATCAGCACGAGCACTCCGCCGACCATCATCAGCACCACGGCGACCACACCGGCCGCAGCACCTGAGATCGCCGACTCCGCTCCGGCTCCGATCCCGAACACGGCCAGCATCCAGCCACCGATCAGTACCAGGAACGACAGCGACTGCAGAAGCCCCACCGCTGCCAGTGCGGGCAGTGTGGGCCGCACCAGCCGCAGAAGCTCAGCAGGGCTGACCCGATGACCGAGCTGGCTGCGGACTGCGGCCAGAGCGATGATCCCGGCCAGCGTGCTCGACACAACCGCAAACAGCACCAGCTGAACGCCGTACGTCAGTAGTAATGCCCCACCGGCCTGCTCGAACGGGTCCTCCGCACCGAAGAACCCACTGATGCCACCCGGTACGGCGACCTCGGTCAGCGCGGCCTGGACGACCAGGAGCGCGACCGCCGCGAGCACCGGCAGACCGAGCATGATTGTCTTGTTGTCGGAGATGGTCCGGGCTGCGTTGTCGAGCAGATCGGCCGGCAGCCAGGGTCGCAGCGGCTCGGCTGCAGCGTCCTCATGCAGCCTGATGTCGTCGCTCATGTCCGCCTCCCTCCGCCCTGTGGATGCACCCCGAGTTGTCGCGTCGCCGGGCTGTGCACCATGATCACAGCCCAAACCGGGGTCAATCGGCGATCCGGCGTGTGCACTACCCAGGGAATGGGACACTATCCGTAGTGCGTACGGACGGCATTCACCGGGCGCACGACGAGTCGGACGGCAAGGAGCAGCGCGTGGCAGATGGTAACCGGACGATGCGGGGTCGCATTCTCATCGTCGACGACGACACTGCGTTGTCGGAGATGCTCAGCATTGTGCTGCGCAACGAGGGGTACGACACCTATCTGTGCGCGACCGGTGACAAGGCGGTGCCGGCGTTCCGGGAGTTCAAGCCGGACCTGCTGCTGCTCGACCTGATGCTGCCCGGGATGGACGGTATCGACGTCTGCCGGGCGATCCGGGCCGAGTCCGGGGTGCCGATCGTGATGCTGACCGCCAAGAGCGACACCGTCGACGTGGTGCTCGGCCTGGAGTCCGGGGCCGACGACTACGTGGTCAAGCCGTTCAAGCCGAAGGAGCTGGTGGCCCGGATCCGGGCCCGCCTGCGCCGGATGGACGAGCCCGGCCCGGAGTCGCTGACCATCGGCGACCTCACCATCGACGTGGCCGGCCACTCGGTGAAGCGCGGCGGGGAGACCATCCAGCTGACGCCGCTGGAGTTCGACCTGCTGGTCTGCCTGGCCTCCAAGCCGTGGCAGGTGTTCACCCGTGAGGTGCTGCTGGAGCAGGTCTGGGGTTACCGGCACGCCGCCGACACCCGCCTGGTCAACGTGCACGTCCAGCGGCTGCGCTCCAAGATCGAGAAGGACCCGGAGCACCCGGAGATCGTCGTGACGGTCCGCGGTGTCGGTTACAAGGCCGGTGCAGACTGATCGAGTACGGACGCGACCAAGAGTCGCAGGCTGTCTTCGACCCCGCCAACCAGGTGGGGCCGGAGCAGACGGTCCCGCCTGAGCAGGTGGTGGCCGAGCCGCGCGGTACCGAGGTGGAGCTGACGACCGCAGCGGCTGAATGGCATGCCTACCCACAGCCGCTGTGGCGTACGCACCCGAAGTACTGGCCGGACATCTGGCGACGCTCCATCCAGGCCCGGATCGTGACCGGCACCCTGCTGATGTCGACGGTCGTCCTGCTGCTGGTCGGCTGGGTGATGATGAGCCAGGTCACCGACGGCGTCCTGGAGGCCCGTCGGGCCAGTGCCCAGGCCGAGGCCGTCGCGCAACTCTCGTCGCTGACCTCCACGTTGAACTCGGCCGACCCGACCACCATCAACCAGCGGCTGTCCGAGCTGGTCCTCGGTGCGAACCGCCCCGGCCTGTACGACGTGGTGCTGTCGCCGATCAGCGGTAACAGCAGCTCGAACGTTATCCGCTACACCGGTCTGGTCGACAGCGAGTCGGTGCCGCAGGTTCTGGAGTCGTCGGTCAACAGCAACGACAGCAAGCTCTGGGACACCTACACAGTCATCAAGTACAACGACAACACCAGTGCGCCTGGTCTGGTCATCGGCTCCCAGCTGCGAGTCACCAGCACCCAGGACCGGTACGCCGTGTACTTCCTGTTCCCGCTCACTGCGCAGCAGGAGACCCTGGACGTCGTGCAGCGCGCACTGGTCACAGCGGGACTGCTCCTGGTTGTTCTGCTCGGCGCAGTGGCCTGGCTGGTCACCCGACAGGTGGTCACGCCGGTCCGGATGGCCCGGCGGATCGCAGAGCGGCTTGCGGCCGGCAAGCTCGAGGAGCGGATGCAAGTCCGCGGTACCGACGACCTGGCGCGCCTGGCGGTCTCGTTCAACAAGATGGCCAGCAACCTGCAGCGTCAGATTCGTCGGCTCGAGGATCTGTCCCGGCTGCAGCGCCGGTTCGTCTCCGACGTCTCCCACGAGCTGCGCACGCCACTGACCACAGTCCGGATGGCCGCTGACCTCCTGCACGAGAGCCGCGACGAGTTCGACCCGCTGACCCGCCGGTCGATCGAGCTGCTGCAGAACGAGCTCAACCGCTTCGAGGAGCTGCTGGCAGACCTGCTGGAGATCAGCAGGTTCGACGCCGGTGCGGCCGCACTCGATCTGGAGGACGTGGATCTGCGCGACATCGTCAACCGCGTGCTGGAGAACTACGAGACCCTGCTGGAGCGCAAGGGCTGCGAGGTGCAGCTCGACATGCCGGAGCCGTGCCGCGCCCAGGTGGACGCCCGGCGGATCGAGCGCATCCTGCGGAACCTGATCGGCAACGCCATCGAGCACAGCGAGGGCCTGCCGCTCCGGATCAGTACGGCGTTCGACAACGACGCAGCGGCTGTCGCAGTTCGCGATCACGGCATCGGTTTCCGGACCGATGAGGCCGAGATGGTGTTCAGCCGGTTCTGGCGGGCCGACCCGGCGCGTGCCCGTACCACCGGCGGCACTGGGCTCGGCCTGTCGATCGCGCTGGAGGACGCGCGATTGCATGGCGGCCGGCTGGATGCCTGGGGCGCACCTGGCGAGGGCGCATACTTCCGGCTGACGATTCCGCGCCGGCCTGATGTTGCACTGGCCGGCTCACCGCTTCCGGCGCGCCCGGCGGACGCCGTACGGGTGATTACGGACAAGTCGCTGGTGGACGTCGGAGCGCCGTACCAGAAGCTGACAGGTGGTGAGGAGCTGTGAGGCTCCGCTTGCTCGCAGTGCTGCTGGCCGGACTGCTGCTGGTGACCGGCTGCGCGACTGTGCCGACCAAGGGCGCGATCCGCAACAGCAGCCGGGAGGGCCTGGCATCGGATCCGGGTGGCGTCGGTGTCGAGGCCAAACCGCCACCTGAGGGTGCCGAGGCGCAGACGATCGTGGACGGCTTCCTGGAGGCCATGTCGGACTCCAGGAAGTCCTTCGGCCAGGCCCGGCTGTACATGACGCCGGCGGCCGCAGCGAAGTGGAAGCCCGAAGCCAGCACGGTCGTCTACGACCAGGGCGACGACACCATCACGCCGAAGGAAGCCAACCTCGTCCTGACGGCGACCAAGGTCGCCACCATCGACGACCGCGGGGAGTGGCTGCCGGCCGCGGTGACCCCGAAGAAGTTCGAGTTCCCCTTCACGATGGTCAAGGTGGGCGGGCAGTGGCGGGTCGACTCGGTGCCGCCTGGCGTGCTGCTCGGGACCAACCAGGTCGCGGCCAAGCTCGCACCGCGGGACCTGTACTTCTTCAACCGGGACCGCCAGACCCTGGTCCCGGACCCGGTCTACCTGCCGCAGAACAACCTGTCCCCGGGCCAGGCCGCCACCCAGCTGATCCAGGAGCTGCTGAAGGGCCCGACGAAGCGGCTGGGCAACGGTGCCGTCTCGATCGCACCGCCGGGAGCGGCCCTCCAGGTTTCGGTGCCGGTCGAGCTCGGTGAGGCGACCGTGGCCCTGAACGACACCGCCGGTCAACTGGTGGACGACGATCGGCACAAGCTGGCCGCCCAGATCGTCTGGACGCTGAACCAGATCGGTCTGAAGGTCAAGATCACGGTCAACGGTGCACCGTTGCTGCCGGAGAGCCCGGGCGTGATTCAGTTCTCCGCCGTCACCGTCACCGACGCCGATCCGGCGGCTCCGACCAACGCTTCGGCAAACCTGTACGGCCTGCTCGCCGGGAAGGTGCAGCGGGTCGAGGGGCTCGACGGTGCCTCCGAGCAGGCCGCGCGCGCACTCAACGAAAGCCCGCTCTACAACCTGGACGCCGAGTCCTTCGCCGTGAACCTGAAGGGTGACACCGGCGCAGTCGTCACCACCAACAGCGACGGCAAGCGCGTGGTCGCCGTGGCGAAACTCGCCGAGCCGGCGCCGAAGAGCAATGCCGCGGATCCCTTGACGACCCTGATCGAGGGCCGGACGCTGCGGCCCAGCTACGACAACTCGGACAACCTGTGGATCCTGGACCGGGCCGACGGCGCAACGCCGCGGCTGCGGGTCCGGACCAGGGACAACAAGGTCGAGGTGGTGCGGGCCAACTTCCGTGGCGACGTACCGAAGGTGCTGCGGATGGCGCCGGACGGTGTCCGCGCCCTGCTGGTGCTGAAGTCGGCCAAGACCGGCAAGAACACCGTGCAGACTGCCACGGTGCGGCCCGCCGACGACGGCAAGGGCCTGGTGCTCGACCAGTTCCGGGACCTCCAGATGCCGCTGACCAACATTACCGACGCGGCTTGGTACAAGAAGGGCGTCCTGGTCGCCGGCAAGGTCGCCTCCAACCCGCTCGCGCAGCCCTGGCTGGTCAACCTGGACGGCTCCAACCCGCAGCCGCTGCCCGGCAGCAGCTCACCGTTCGGGATCAAGACCATCGCCTCCAACCCGAATCCGGACATTCTGCCCGCGTTCGAGGACGTCGACGGCAGCCTGCACTGGCAGGGCCGTGACCTGCAGTGGGTCAACCCCACTGACGAGAAGCTCGCCAACGGTCTGATCCCGAACTACCCCGGCTGAATTCCCGAGGTTTTCCACAGGCGGCCGGATGTCGCTTGTGGACGGCCTGCGGAGTGGTCAAGGTGGTGGGGTGTGGAGTGCTGCGGTCGATCTGCTGCTCGGCGGGGACTGCGCCGGGTGCGGAGCGCCCGGTGTGACGTTGTGTGATGGTTGCCGGGGTCTCCTGGGGCGAGTGACTCCGTTCCGTGCTTGGCCGGATCCACCGCCGGCTGGTCTCGCGCCGCCGACAGCGGCCGCGCCGTACGGCGATGAGGTCCGGCGACTCGTCATCGCTCACAAGGAGAACGCGCGGTATCCACTGGCCCGTCCGCTCGGCGTAGCGCTCGCGGCTGCGGTGCAGGCGGTGCTGGGGGAGCAGCAGGGCGTCTGGCTGGTGCCGGTCCCGTCGGCTGGGGCAACAGTTCGCCAGCGCGGGCATGACCCGCTCAGCCGGATCACGAGGGCTGCTGCGCGCGCCCTGCGGCGACAGGGGATCAACGCCCGGCTCGCTCCGGCACTACGGCTCGTACGGCGGCCTGACGACCAGGCCGGCCTGTCCGCAGAACGCCGTACCGCCAACCTGGACGGGGCTTTCCGGCTTCGTTCGCGCTGGGCTGAACCCCTGACGGATCAACCGATCATTGTCGTCGACGATGTGATCACCACCGGTTCCACGCTCGCGGAAGCCTGCCGCGCCGTGGAAACACGGGGAATTCCAGTGCTCGGCTGCGCCGTGATCGCCGCAACCGCGAGACGGTTGCCGTCTGGTTCATGAGAACTTCTCTACCGGTTTTCGCCGAAGCCGACTAGCGTTGGTGCATGACACCCGCTTGGGCTTGTCGAGCAGTCGAGTGGCGCAGGACCGGATCAGCCGGATTCCTGGCCACGGGCTCCGACCGGCTTCATCACGGGTGTCTTTCGTTTCGGGCTCCCCAGCATCCGTAATCAGACCAAGGAGTCGTGTTCCGAACCGTCGGGGGTCCGGAGACGTAAGAAGAAG
The DNA here is from genome assembly GCF_004349055.1 of Kribbella antibiotica. Lineage (GTDB taxonomy): Bacteria > Actinomycetota > Actinomycetes > Propionibacteriales > Kribbellaceae > Kribbella > Kribbella antibiotica. The sequence continues at coordinate 11,422 of NZ_SMKX01000100.1, read as the reverse complement.
TCGCCGATCGATGGAGGTTTCCGTGGACGTCGTTGTCAAGGGTCATCACTGCGAGGTCAGTGACCGCTTCCGGCAGTACGTCGAGGAAAAACTCGAGCGAATCGAGAAGGTCGACCACCGGGTACTGCGGTGCGAGGTGGAAGTCAGCCAGGAGAAGAACCCGCGACAGCACGATCGCGCGATGCGTGTCGAGCTCACGATGTACACGAAGGGCCCGGTGGTCCGCGCCGAGGCATGTGGTGAAACCAAGCAGGCAGCCTTCGATGTGTGCCTGGACCGGCTCAGCTCCCAGGTCCGCAAGGCGGCCGACCGCCGCCGCGTGCACGGTGGACGGACCCCGGAGGGTCTGCGGGCCCTCAACGCGAAGCAGCCGGTGACCGGCAACGCGCCCGTGCTGGAGGACACTGCCGCCGAGGACGAGGTGGCGACGTACAAGGTCGGTTCGCTGACCGTCACCGGAGACGGTCCGCTGGTGATGCGCGAGAAGACGCACACCGCCAAGCCGATGTCCCTTGACCAGGCCCTCTACGAGCTGGAACTGGTCGGGCACGACTTCTACCTGTTCGTCGATGCCGACGACAACCAGCCCAGCGTCGTCTACCGGCGACGCGGCTATGACTACGGCGTGATCCGCCTAGCGGTCTGACCTACCACTGAAAGGCCCGGGCTCCTCGCGGAACCCGGGCCTTTCGCCCTGTGCTGTCGAGACTAGGCCTGTGAAGGTTTTTGGGTACTAGCCGATCTGCGCCTGCAGTTCGGCCGCGTACGTCGCCACCTCGGCGTAGACACCGGGGTTACCGGCGTCCGCGCAGCCGACGCCCCAGGAGACGACGCCGAACAGACGACCGTTCAGCACCAGCGGGCCACCGGAGTCGCCCTGGCACGAGTCCTTGCCGCCGGCTTCGAAGCCGCCGCAGATCTCACCCTCGGCCGAGTAGCCCTGGCTCGCGTATGCCTTCTCGCAGTACGCGTCACCCAGGACGGGTGCGTCGACCTTCTGGAAGGTGTCCTCCGGGCCGGTGCCCTCGGTGGCGCCCCAGCCGTACACGACCGAGGCGGCGCCGGCAGCGTCCGCTGCCTTGTCGGTGTTGAGCGCCAGCGTCGGTACGCCGGTGAACGGCGTCGCAAGCGTCAGTACGGCGACGTCGTGGCCGGCCTGCTTGCCGTACTCCGGGTCGACCCAGATGCTGCTGATCTTGGACTCCTGGCCTCCGGCCGCGGTGAGGACGTCACGTCCCTGGATAGCCGTGTACGTCGACGCTGCCTCCCCGGCGCAGTGCGCGGCGGTGACGATCTTGTTCGCCGCGACCAGTGTCGAGCCGCACCACTGACCACTCGGCGACGGCGACCCGCTGTTGTTGAGCGCAACCGCCCACGGGGTGTCCGCGGTGTGGGCGACAGTTCCACCGACGATGCGGGTCTTCGGGCCGTCCGGGGCCGGTGCTGCGGTCGCAGTGGTCGCCACTGCGCCGAGCGACGCTGCGGTCAGGGCTCCAGCGGCCACAAGGGCGCGTACGAGTCTTCCTGTCATGCCTCACACTCCAGGGGTTAGCGGACGTGCGGGCGGCACGACCTCTGCGATGACCCTCTCTCGGCTACGACAGGTAGCGCACCTCTCACTTGCGGTAATACCGGAGTTATGACCTCGCGCCGCTAGACTGCGCCGGTGAGCGACGCGCCGGTCCGGTTCGAGGTGCTCGGGCCCTTGCGAGTCACCCGTGGCCAGGAACAGTTGCAACTGGGTCCGGCCAAGCAGCAGGCGGTGCTCGCGACGCTACTGGCCGCGCCCAACGAGGTAGTGCCGACCGCTCGGATCATTGCCGCTGTGTGGGGTGACGAACCGCCGGTGAACGGCACGAACGTCGTTCAGAAGTATGTGGCCGGCCTGCGCCGCGTCCTCGAGCCGGACCGGCTACCGCGGGCCGCCGGGAACCTGCTGCCCTTGGAAGACGGTGGCTACCGGGTGGTGGTGGCTCCTGGTAGCTCGGACGTCGATGAGTTCGAGGTCCATCTGCAAGCAGCGCTCGAAGAGCGCAAGGCGGGCAGGCTGGACAATGCGTCGCGGGAGCTGGAACAAGCGTTGCAGCTCTGGCGTTCAGACCCGTTCGAGGGTCACAGCGGGCCGTTGTTCGACGAAGCCCGGAAGAAACTGCAAGAACGCCGTACTGCGGCGTCCGAGGAGCGTGCCGACATCGTGCGTGAGCAATCTGCAGACCGTACGGCGGCCGGTCGCCGGGATGGCCGTAGCTGGGCGCTCGGCCGCGGCTGGCCGGTCAGCCTGACCGATGTGATCCCGCCGCAGCGGCCACTGGCCGGACGCGTGCTGATGAAGGCGTCCGCCGTCCTGATCGGCTTGGTGACGCTCGGCTTCGGCACTGCCGTCCTGCTGGGGGTCGTCGCCTACCTGCGCCGTAACCGTCGGCTCACCCAACTGGCCGCGCTCTATCTGGTCATCTGGCTGATCGGCGTCGTCCTCTTCTTCACCGGCGCTGTGGACGATGCCAGCGTCGCCAACAACCTCGGACTGGTGCTCGTCCTCCTGGTCACGGTCGTCGGCTCGATTCAGCTCGCCACCGCCGTCGCACCCATCTCGGTACGCCGCATCCGCGGTCTCGCCGCTCTCGACCAGCGCCAGCGCGCCCGAGAGGTCGTTGCCCGTGACCCCGAGCACGCCCGCACTCTCGGAATCGGCCGCCCGCATCTGCAGCGCGAGTACGACGACGGTGGCCTGGTCGACCCGAACGACGTACCGGCCGGCGTCCTCACCCGGATCCCCGGCATCACCGCCCAGCACGCGGCCCTCATCGTCGCCAGCCGCGAACGCGAAGGCCGGTTCAGCACAGTCGACGACCTGGCCGACCGAGAACTCTTCCCGTCGCCTCTTCCGGACGCCGTCGCAACGTTCCTGGTGGTCCTGCCCGCGTCGTAGGATCCAGCTCCGGAACAGACCTGGGGGGCCTGGATGGGAGCTGTTGAGTACGAGCTGCTCGGACCGCTCGCCGTACGCCGCGACGGGGCTGCAGTCCCAGTGGGAGACCGGCGTCGGGTGCTGGCGCAGTTGCTCCTGCATCCGAATGCGCCGGCCAGGGTTGGCGGGCCAAGGGCCCATCAGTTCGTCGACGAGCTGAGAGAGCTGCTGGACCCGCACCGATCGCCGGGCGCCGACGGTGCACTGATCGAACTCAGCGACGGCAGATACATGCTCTGTATGGAGCGTGACGAGCTGGATCTACTCCGCTTCGAGGACACCGTCGCCCGGGCGCGCAAGCTTCGGGACAGAGATCGCCGCGACGAGTCGGCCGAGGCCTACCGGGCGGCGTTGGCACTCTGGCGCGGCAAGCCGTTGGCCGGACTGGACGGCCCTCCCTTCGACCGGGCGCGCCGCCGCCTCGAGGAACAGCGCCTCACCGTCGTAGACGACCTGTACGAGGTGGAGCTCGCCCGCGGCCGCCACCAGGAGGTCCTGGCGGAGCTCGTCGCACTGGTCGCCGAGTTTCCGCTCCGGCTCCGTCTGAGGGCCGACCTGATGGTCGCCCTGTACCGGCTTGGCAGGAAGCCACAGGCCCTGGCCGCGTACGACGAGCTCCTGACACTCGGGGTTCGTCCGCCCACTGCCCTGAAGGTGCTCCGGGCGCGCATCCGCAGATCCGACCCCCTGCTGATGCTGCCAGTGGCGCCGCCGGTGGCACAGCCACCCGAGCCGCTGCCGGAGGAATCCGCTCCGGAAGTGCTGGGCAAGGTGGTCTTCACCCTGGTACTTACGGCTTTCACCTGCGGTGCCGGCGCAGCGGTCTATCTGGTTGCCCGCGGCATCGAGCAGCGCAGGTGGTCGCTACTGACAGCCGTCGGCTACGCCGCTGCCCCGATTCTGCTCGTCACCTCCCCACTGGGCGGAGACGAGGTCTTCATCGCCGGCCCGCTGGTCCTCCTGTCCGTGGCCCACTTGCTCCTCGAGCTGATCGCGCCCCCACACGGTTGGTGGCCGCGCACCTGGTTGCCCCGCAATCACCGAGACCGTGCAGCGGCGCGGATGCGCAAGCACTGGCGTCGGAGGGCCCAGCACGACCCGGATGCTGCACGCCTGGCCGGCGTCGGCCGCCCAGACCTCGGCCGTGGGACCGATGACGGAGGTCTGGTTGACGTGAACAGCGCGCCGGCCGAGGTGCTGACCACGCTGCCAGGTGTCACACCGGAAGTGGCGGGCCGCATCCTTCAAGAGCGCCTGGAGAATCCCTTCGCCAGTGTCGACGAGCTTGCGACCCGAGGTGTCGTCGCCGTCGCTGCGGAGCTGCGCGGCCGAGTGCTGACGCTGCCTCCTGACCGCCTGGCCCCGTAGACTCCGCGGTCATGCGGTTCCGGATCCTGGGGGGACTGGCCGTTCGGCTGCAGTCCGGTGAGCTCGCGCTCCACAGCGAGTTCCAGAGACGTGTCCTGGGTCGGCTGCTGGTGCACGCGAATGCACCTGTTGCCGTTGCGCAGCTCACTGAGACGGACTGGTCGAACAAGCCGGAGGACCCCGCCGTACAGGTTCGGGCCGCGCTGGCGGAGCTACGGGATCTGCTGGATCCGCATCGGCCGCCGGGCTCGGACGGCTCGCTGATCGAGCTCAGCGACGGTCGCTTTCTGCTGGCGGTGGCACGGAACGACCTGGACACGTTCGTCTTTGAGGACGGCATTGCGGCGGCCCGCCGGTTGCGGTCACAGGACCTGCGCGAGCAGACAGCTGCGATGCTGCGGAAGACGTTGCAGCTGTGGCGTGGGCTGCCGTTGGAAGGGCTGACCGATCCGCTACTCGACGTGGCCCGGGGACGGCTGGGTGCACTGCGGCTCGCGGCCATGGAGGACCTGTTCGAGGCCGAGTTGGCCTGTGGGCGTCACTTCGAAGTGCTGCCGGAGCTGTATGCGGCCACGGCTGAGTTCCCATTGCGTGAGCGTGTCAGGGGCGCGCTCATGGTCGCCCTGTACCGCTCGGGCCGGCAGGTGGAAGCACTCCAGGAGTACGCCGAGCTGGAGGCCCGGCTGGCCGCGGCCCGCAACTTCCCACCGTCGGCGGCGCTCAGGACGCTGCGCGACCGCATCCAGTACTTCGAGCCGTACCTCATCCTGCCGGTTGTCCCGAAGGCCGACCCCGAGGTGCCTCAGGTGTCCACTGCGCCTGAACCCGAGCGTGAGCTGTCCGGCCTGCTCTTCGAGCGGCTCCTGGCGGCCGTGCTGCCGTTCGTGACGTGCGGATTCGGTACGCCCTTCGCGCTGGCCGTGATGGGGCACCAGCGGAAGGACTACCGCCTAGTGGTGCCGGCGGTGCTCTCGCTGGCTGCTTCGGTCGTACCGCTCGCAACGGGCCGGTACGAAGCCCTGGGCATCGTGCTCCTCGCCGAATCCTGCTATCTGGTCGCGATCGTGGGTTCTCCGGACCAGCGCTGGTGGCCGTCTACCTGGTGGCCACGCCGTCGGTGGACACGCGAGGCAGCGAAGCTACGGCGGCGCTGGCGGAAGATCGCTCGCCGGGCTCCGGATCAACTGCGAACGGCTGGCATCGGCCGTCCCGATCTCATGCTGGGGACCGACGACGGCGGCCTGGTCGACCTGAACACTGCCCCGGTCGAGGTTCTGATCACGATCAAGGGCGTAGGCGCCCGAGAGGCTGCGCTGATCATCCAGTCGCGGACCTGGTGGCCGTTCTGGTCGGTCCAGGAACTGCAGACCCGCGGCCTGATGCGCGTCTCCAGCGAACTGCGTGAGCGGCTGTTGATCCTCCCGCCCGTTTAAACTTCGCAGCGATGAACGAGATCCGGTACGACGTCCTCGGCCCCCTGACCGTGCGTCGGGGCAGCGCCGTGCTGAATGTCGGTTCCGAGCTGCAGCGACGGGTCCTGGCGGGCTTGCTGCTCGCCCCGAATGCACCGGTGCCGATGACCGACCTGCTCGAGGCCGGCTGGCAGTACGCCATCCCGGACGACGGACCGGAGCAGACCCGCGCCATCATCACGGCGCTGCGCGACCTGCTCGACCCGGAACGCCGTCCAGGCACCGAGGGCGCGCTGATTCAGCTCAACGATGGCCGCTACATGCTCTGCGCCAACCGCGAGAACGTCGACGTGCTCGCTTTCGAGGACGCCGTGCGCAGCGGCCGGGCCGCGCATGCCCGTGGCCACCTTCTCGACGCAGCCGGCCGGCTCCGCGCTGGTCTCGACCTCTGGCGCGGTGAGTTTCTGGAGGGGTACCGTGGCCCGCTGTTCGACCCGGCGCGCATCCAGCGGGAGGAGACCCGGCTGGACGTTCTGGACGAGCTTTTCGAGATCGAGCTGGGCCAGGGTCTCCAGGACGAGCTGCTGCCGGAGCTGGCCAACCACGTCGCCCGGAACCCGCTGCGAGAGGATGCGCGCGCCACCTTCCTGCTTGCGCTGTACCGCACTGGACGCCGGGACGACGCTTTGCGGCAGTTCGAGGAGATTGCGGCCCGGCTGCAGCGGGTGGAGGGTCGCGAGCCGTCGCTGAAGCTGCGGGAGCTGGCCGCTCGGATCGCTCGCGAGGACCCGACCCTGCTCACGAGCCCGACCTCAGCCGCGGACCTCGCCAGGCGCCCCGCCGGCGATATTCCGGCGCTGCCCTTCACTCCGGGGCCCGCGGTTGTCCCGCTCCCGGCGGTGCCCTTGGCGCCGCCGTCCTCGTGGCGCAAGGTGGCCATCAAGGCCGGGGCCGCGCTGATCCCCGTCGTCACCATCGGACTGGGCAGCTGGGTGGCCATGGTTGCGCTCACCGTCCAGCGCCGGAACCCCTGGCTCCTGATCCCCGCCGCCGGCTACCTGGTCGCCGGAGTCTGGTGGCTCTTCGCCCCGGAGACCGTCGATTGGCCATTCGACATGCTCTTCATTTCGATGCCGATTGCGGCGGTCCATCTGGCGGTGCTGGCGGGTTCGCCGCCTCGTCGGTGGTGGCCACGGACCTGGTGGCCACGCCGTCGTCCGCGCCTGAACCCGCCAGCCTGAACCCGCCCGCCCTGAGGCGAGCGGAATTTTGTCGGCGGCCCCTGGCAGGATCTTTCGGGTGAGTACCCAGGTGATGTCGACGGCCCAAGCCAGGCGGGTGGCGCTGGCTGCCCAGGGGTTCATGGACCCGCGCCCCAAGGGCGTTCCGGACGCGCGAGCGCTCGGGCGAGTGCTCGGCCGGATCGGGTTGATCCAGATCGACTCGGTGAACGTGCTGAGCCGAGCGCAGTACCTGCCGTTGTATTCGCGGCTGGGCCCGTATCCGCGGGAAGTGCTGGACAAGGCCTCCGGGAAGTCACCGCGACGCCTGGTGGAGTACTGGGCGCATGAGGCATCGCTGATCCCGGTCGAGACGCATCCGCTGATGCGGTGGCGGATGGCACGCGCGGCCACGGAGGCGTGGGGTGGGCCGCGGTCGATCGCCAAGGAGCGTCCGGATCTGGTCAAGCAGGTGCTGGCCGACGTCCGGGAGCACGGTCCGCTGACCGCTCGGCAGATCGACGACGACGTGGAGCGGTCCCGCGAGCACTGGGGCTGGAACTGGTCGGATGTGAAACGGGCTCTCGAGTTCCTCTTCTTCGCCGGCGAGGTCACGGTCGCTCGGCGGAACCAGCAGTTCGAGCGGGAGTACGACGTACCGGAGCGGGTTCTGCCACGCTCTGTCATCGAGACGCCGACGCCGACCCTGGACGAGGCGCACCGTGGGCTGGTGTCGATCGCAGCCCGGGCGCACGGCGTTGCGACCGCGCAGTGCCTCAAGGACTACTTCCGTACGGCGCCTGCTCCGACCGCGCAGGCGATCGCGGAGTTGGTGGAGGAGGGGGAGTTGCTGCCGGTCCAGATCGACGGGTGGAAGCGCCCGGCGTACCTGCACCGGGATGCGCGGCTGCCGCGGCGAGTGAACACGCGAGCCCTGGTCAGCCCGTTCGACTCGCTGGTGTTCGAGCGGACCCGGGCCGAGGTCCTGTTCGACTTCCGCTACCGCATCGAGATCTACGTCCCGGCCGAGAAACGGGTCCACGGTTACTACGTGCTGCCGTTCCTGCTCGGGGACCGCCTGGTGGCCCGGGTCGACCTCAAGGCGGACCGGGCGGCCGGGGTGCTGCTGGTCCAGTCGGCCCACGCCGAGCCGAAGGCGCCGGCCGAGACCGCTGAGGAGTTGGCGGCCGAGCTGGTGCAGATGGCGGGCTGGATGGGTCTGGACCAGGTCTGGGTGGCCGGTGGCGGTGACTTGGCGCCAGCGCTGAGTGACGCTCTGCGGGGTAGTTGACGCGGCAACGGGAACTTTTGGGCACGCCTGAGCGTGGGTGTGTTACGGGCGAGGGCACGCTGCGGGCGTGGCTTGGCACACCTCGCCCCGTACGATAGGGGGCGCACGCCGTTCCAGCGGGTCGGTCGTGCCCGTCGGCATCGGCCGCAACCAGGCGACAGCAGCAAGGAGAGAACTCCCCACCATGAAGGTGTTCGACAAGGTCCTGCGGATCGGTGAAGGCAAGATCCTGCGTCAGCTCCAGGGCATCGCGAAAGTGGTCAACTCCATCGAGGACGACTTCGTCAACATGACGGACGAGGAGTTGCGGGGTCAGACTGCGGAGTTCAAGGAACGCCACCAGAACGGCGAGTCCCTCGACGCGCTGCTTCCGGAGGCCTTCGCCGTGGTCCGGGAGGCCGCCAAGCGGACCCTGCACCAGCGCCACTACGACGTCCAGATCATGGGCGGGGCCGCGCTGCACCTGGGCAACATCGCCGAGATGAAGACCGGTGAGGGCAAGACGCTGGTCGGCACGCTGCCGACGTACCTGAACGCGCTGTCCGGCCGCGGTGTGCACGTGATCACGGTCAACGACTACCTGGCCAAGTACCAGGCCGAGTGGATGGGCCGGGTGTACCACTTCCTCGGCGTCGACTACGGCGTGATCCTGCCGGACATGTCGCCGGCCGAGCGCCGGGTGGCCTACGCCAAGGACATCACCTACGGCACGAACAACGAGTTCGGCTTCGACTACCTGCGCGACAACATGGCCTCCAGCATCGAGGACTGCGTCCAGCGCGAGCACAACTACGCGATCGTGGACGAGGTGGACTCGATCCTGGTCGACGAGGCCCGGACCCCGCTGATCATCTCCGGACCGGCCGAGGACTCCCAGCGCTGGTACGTCGAGATGGCCAAGATCGCCACCGTGCTGAAGCCGCGGATCGCCGACGACAAGATCCCCGAGGAGCAGCGCCCGGTCGCCGACTACGAGGTCGACGAGAAGAAGCGCACCGTGGCCATCCTCGAGCGCGGCATCGAGAAGGTCGAGGACCGGCTCGGCATCGACAACCTGTACGAGTCGGCCAACACCCCGCTGATCAGCTACCTGAACAACGCGCTGAAGGCCAAGGACCTGTTCCGCAAGGACAAGGACTACGTGGTCGTCGACGACGAGGTGCTGATCGTCGACGAGCACACCGGCCGGACACTGCACGGCCGCCGCTACAACGAGGGTCTGCACCAGGCGATCGAGGCCAAGGAGAAGGTCGAGATCAAGGAGGAGTACCAGACCCTCGCGACGATCACGCTGCAGAACTACTTCCGCCTCTACGACAAGCTGGCCGGCATGACCGGTACGGCGATGACGGAGGCCGCGGAGTTCTCCAAGGTCTACAAGCTCGGCGTCGTACCGATCCCGACCAACAAGCCGATGATCCGGGTCGAGGAGCGGGACCTGATCTACCGCACCGAGGACGCCAAGTTCGACGCGGTGGTCAAGGACATCGTCGAGGTGCACGAGACCGGGCAGCCGATCCTGGTCGGTACGACCAGCGTCGAGAAGTCCGAGCGGCTGTCCGCGCAGCTCCGTAAGGAGAACATCGCGCACGAGGTGCTGAACGCGAAGCAGCACGCGCGTGAGGCCGCGATCGTCGCCGAGGCAGGCCGCAAGGGCGCCGTCACGGTCGCCACCAACATGGCCGGCCGTGGTACCGACATCATCCTCGGCGGCAACCCCGAGCACCTGGCCGACAAGGACCTGCGGGCCCGCGGGATCGACCCGGCCGAGTTCCCGGAGCAGTACGAAGACGAGTACCCGAAGGTTCTCGAGCAGTTCGAGAAGCAGGTCAAGGACGAGCAGGTCGAGGTCCGCGAGGCCGGCGGTCTGTACGTGCTGGGCACCGAGCGGCACGAGTCCCGGCGGATCGACAACCAGTTGCGCGGTCGCGCCGGCCGTCAGGGCGACCCGGGCAAGTCCCGGTTCTACCTGTCGCTGGAAGACGACCTGATGCGTCTGTTCAAGCGCGAGATGGTCGACTGGGCGATGTCGCGCAACGAGGACGACAGCCAGCCGCTGGAGAACAAAATCGTCACCAAGGCGATCGCGTCAGCCCAGGGCCAGGTCGAGTCGCAGAACTTCGAGACCCGCAAGAACATCCTCAAGTACGACGACGTGATGAACCGCCAGCGGCACGTCGTGTACGACGAGCGCCGCCGCGTGCTCGAGGGCGCCGACCTGCGCGAGCAGGTCTCGGACATGCTCGAGGAGACCGTCACCGGTTACGTCCAGGGCGCGACCGCCAACGGTTTCGCCGAGGACTGGGACCTGGACGCCCTGTTCACCGCGATGAAGACGCTCTACTCGACCGAGCTGACCGAAGAGAGCCTGATCGAGGAGGCCGGTGGCGAGAAGGCCGGTCTGACCTCGGACTTCCTCATCGACCGCTTCAACGAGGACGCCCGCGAGGCCTATGAGCGCCGCGAAGAGCTCCTCGGCACCGACGCGATGCGGGAGCTCGAGCGCCGCGTCGTACTGAGCGTGCTCGACCGCAAGTGGCGTGAGCACCTCTACGAGATGGACTACCTGCGCGAAGGCATCGGCCTGCGCGCGATGGCGCAGCGCGACCCGCTGGTCGAGTACCAGCGCGAGGGCTACGACATGTTCGCCACGATGATGGAGTCGATCAAGGAAGAGTCGGTCGCCTTCATCTTCAACGTCGAGGTCGACATCGAGGCCATGCGCGCCGAGATGGAGTCCGCCGCCCAGGCCGAGGCCGCGGGCGTCAACCTCGACCTCAGCGGTGCCGGCCTCGAAGGCCGCCGTGTCGAGGACATCCTCACCCCCGGTGCGCCGGTGGCGGAGTTCCCCGGCCGCGTCCAGGACGAGGAGCGTCCCCGCGACACCCCGCGCCTGCGCGCCAAGGGCCTGACCGGCGACAAGAAGCCCCAGCGCCTGACCTACTCCGCACCCACCATCGACGGTGACGACGAAGTCTCCGTCATGGGCGACGCGGTCGACGAAGGCTCCCTGATGTACGCGGGCACCCCCCGCAACGTCGCCTGCCCCTGCGGCTCCGGCAAGAAGTACAAGCGCTGCCACGGCGACGCCGCGTCAGACGCCTACAAGTTCTAAGCACCACCCCGAAAGGCCGGTCCCCCGGGACCGGCCTTTCGCATGCCC